>JAKOMP010000126.1 GCA_022241785.1 Cyanocohniella sp. LLY
TGGTGTACTTATCTCCTTATTCTCCTGATTTTTCACCGATTGAAAACTGTTGGTCGAAGGTGAAAGAGTTTTTGCGATCGCAAGCTGCTAGAACATATCAACAGTTAGACGAGGCCATTACAAATGCTCTGAATGCAGTAACTAAAAAAGACATTATTGGATGGTTTACCCACTGCTGTTACTATATTGCACCCAACTGAGAACCGCTATAGTTCCTTGTTAATGGTATAAGCACCCAGATTTATCTGTAGAACAACTCAACTTGAGAATCGCTACAGCAGAAGTCAATTAATTTTAGGCTTGAGTAAACAAATTAGCTTAGAACAACCTTAACGGCTTAGATGCAATTCACGCGATCGCCAAAAAATATCAGATTGTGAGTCCTTATTCTTCCATGTTGGTTTTAGTCAACGATGAACAAAGACGCTTACTCCAAGAAGCCGAAGCCGCAAGCGATCGCTTTGACCGCAAAATAGAAGATGGTAAAGAAACTCTCACCAAACCTCATAATCCCTTAAAAACCAGCATCCCTGAACCTACCGGCGGCTGGATTTTAGGTGTGAGTGCAGCAGCATTATTCATCCTGGTAAAACGTCAACACAGAAGAAAGTAGACAGCATTTATTATTGATGTCGCTGGGATTCTAACCACTGTAAAGTCCGATTCCAAGCCCACCAGATATCAGGATCTTGTGCTTGACTTTGACATTCTTTGCTACTCAAATAACCAACATGACCTCCATACTTGGTAAGTAACAAATCTAGCGCTGGATTACTGGCGCAAGCTGCTTGTAACTCCGGGATAATGTCTGGGTGAAACAAGGGGTCATCGGCAGCATATAAAATTAAAGTCGGTTTTGATATCTGGGGCAAAATTTGTAAGGCGCTGCTGGCTTCATAATATGCTTCCACCGAGGGAAAACCCAATCTGCTAATTACCAGTTCATTGTCAAAAGCCCAAATACTGTTGGCTCGTTTAATTGCTTCAGGGTCAATTGTGCCAGGATGAGCATCATGGATTCGCCATGCCAGTTGTTTTAATTTACGAGCGATCGCCTTTTCTAAATATCTTCCCACAGGTTGTCTAACTAAATACGCAAGCGATCGCATGGAATCCAAACTTGGGCAAATAACTACACCACCACCAATGTCACTGTCTTTTATTCCTAAATTTTCATGGGTTTTGGGTAAATCCGTAGCCGCTTTCAATCCCCATAAGGCTAATTGTCCTCCTAAGGAAAACCCGGTAAACCAAAACTTACTTGGGCATCCCATAGCCGCCGCCGCCGCCGCAATCCGCACAAAATCTTCACCTTCATACAAGCCATCTGAGGTCAAAGTAGGAGATAATTCGGCTGTTTTACCGTGGGCGCGCCAATCAAATAACACCACAGCATATCCTTGGGCATAAGCTTTACGCCCTAAGAGTCGCAAAAACCATTCTTCTTCCAGATCACCTGTAATGCCATAAGTCCCGATAATTGTACTATGGGCATTTTCGGGGATGGCGACCCAGCTAAAAAGTGGCACACTCTGAGCGCCCATAAAAACTGTTTTATGGTAAAGAGGTTCTGGATGTGGAGTTGTTGTTTGCCAATAACGACTTCCCCATAAAGAGGTGTAGACGGTCATTGCTATGCCATTTTTCAGAAAGCGAGCCGGATTGTAGGCGGAGTCACACAACATTTCTCGAATTTCGGGTAATTTAGTTCTGATTACACCATCCTTCAGTTTTAATGTTTATGTCAGGTTTCAAATCTTTTTTATAATCAAGACAGAAATCTTTGTATCTACCAAAGGTTCTTATTTATCCTTAATCAGTAGTAATATTTTTTTAAGAATGCCAAGGATTCTTGTCATAGACGATGACCCAGCCATTTCAGAACTTGTTGCCGTCAACTTGGAAATGGCTGGCTACGATGTCAGCCAAGCGGAAGACGGTATCAAAGGTCAAGCGCTAGCTCTCCAGCTACAACCTGACTTGATCATGCTTGACCTGATGTTGCCTAGAGTAGACGGATTTACAGTTTGCCAACGCTTACGCCGAGATGACCGCACGGCCGAGATTCCCGTGCTGATGCTGACCGCACTTAGCCAAACACAGGATAAAGTAGAAGGCTTCAACGCTGGAGCAGATGACTATCTCACCAAGCCGTTTGAAGTAGAAGAGTTGCTGGCGCGGGTACGGGCATTATTACGGCGGACTGACCGTATTCCCCAAGCAGCAAAACACAGCGAAATTCTCAACTATGGGTCTTTAACTCTTGTTCCCGAAAGATTTGAGGCTATATGGTTCAATGAAACTGTGAAATTAACTCACTTAGAATTTGAGTTACTCCACTGTTTGCTACAACGTCATGGTCAGACAGTTTCCCCCAGCGAAATTTTGCGAGAAGTATGGGGATATGATCCAGATGATGACATTGAAACCATTCGCGTGCATATCCGCCACTTGAGAACCAAACTAGAACCAGATCCCCGTCACCCTCGCTATATCAAAACAGTGTATGGTGCTGGATACTGTCTAGAATTGCCTAGCTTACCGCCATCAAATGAGGGGGCCTCAGCATCAGTGGTTGAGTGAAGTCTTAACTATACTGAATGTGAACGGAAATTGTGTAGCAAATCTATCAAAGTACACTTTAACCCCACTAACTCTACTCCACGAAAAGCCACCATCAGCTCATCTACGCATCTGTACTTTGTTTCGCCACGTACCCTATGAGAAGGCCCCTACTCTACGAGAAGCCGCCCTCCAGAGGACACTGCGTTAAGAGCTACTGCGTTGCTAAGAGAAGTCGCCAGGAGGAATGAGCTAGCGCTGCTGTCAGACAGTCTTGTCTCCAGATTTGAGATTTGTTTTGTGAACATTCCAAACCCCAAATTGAATGACTGGCGCTGGTTCGCCTCTAGGCAAACTTCTACAAAATCTACTTTCTCATCCCCATAATTTTATAGCGATATCACAGTTTCAGCAGACTGGCCCGGCTCATGACGAGAACGAAGATGTAATGTGATTTCTGTATCGAGTCGCTTGAGGAAAATGAGGAGTTTACCCTCACTGAACCGTTGAAACTCTCCTTTCATCAAATGAGATACCTCTGGCTGGGGAATGCCAAGAAGTTCGCTGATTTCGCGCTGTTTCAGGTTACGGTGTTTTAGAAGGCGCAGTACCTGAATCCCAATCTTACCCCGTGTAAAAAGTTCATCTGCATCTGATAAACCAATGTCAGCGAATACATTACCACTACTTTCTTCAAAAACGGGTTTCTGTTCCTCTGTCATTATTGTTTCTCCCTACCTACCGCGTCCTTATAGCGTTGTTTAATCAGGTCAATATCAACCTGTGGAGTTTTAATTCCTTGCTTTGATTTCTTTTGAAAAGCGTGCAGGACATAGATTTTCCCTCCAATTTTTACGGCATAGACTGCCCTGTAAGTATCGGTATCGTAGCGTTTGACGATTTCAAACACGCCACTTCCAATCCCTTTCAAAGGCTTGGCATCCATTGGTGTTTCTCCTGCTTGTACCAATTGCAGCGCATAACCTACTGATGCACGCACCTCTTCAGGAAATGAGCGGATATTTTTGAGAGAGTCTCCTATCCAAACAAGAGGTCGTAAAGGAATTTCTTGAGTATCCTGATTATCATCCATTTTATATGAAACTTTCTATAAAATAAGTAAGATATATAGCATGAAGTACAGGCAAGGCTCGCATAGTTTATAGTATAAAAGTTAACTTAAAGTCTTGAACATAGCGATGAATGTACATTCCCAAACCAGACGTGGTTGGGCATAACAAAGTAAGGCTTTACGTGTTTTTTCTAGCTGGTTAATAATTTCTGGTTGATGCCATTGCTGCCAGTAGGATTGTTGAAGATAATCGATTAACCATAGTTGCGCTTCTGTATCTAATTCTTGATCAATTTTTTTGCCTAACTCCAAGGCATGGCGGTAAGATGAAGGCGCTTTGGTGACATCTTGGAGTAAATTATCAGGAATTGTCTGCAATTGTTCATAAGATGCGATCGCACTCCCTGGACTACCAGCTGCTATACGTAACGCTGCCTGATGCTGCAAAATTTCCGCATGGTTGGTTTGGGTAAGTACTTGCGTTAAAGACTGTGTATCTAAACGATAAAAAGGAATGCGTTGACAGCGTGATACCAAAGTCGGCAACACAGACTCAGGAGATGGTGCAATTAAAATTATCGTCGCCTGTCCAGGTTCTTCTAAAGTCTTCAGTAAAGCATTAGCTGCTGCTTCTGCCATTGTTTGCGCTTCTTCCAGCACTACAATATTTCTCGGTGCTTCCAAGGGAGGACGGCCGAGAAACTCAGTAATTTTCCGAATCTGCTCTAGTCTAATTATCGGCGGTGCTTTGCGCTTCAGTTTTTTTTCCGCTGCTTCTGCGGCTGTTAATCGTTGTCCTTGGAATTGGTATGTTGGCTGCACCCACCACAAGTCAGGATGATTGCCTTGACGCAAACGACTTTGTAAAGTGTCAATATTACGCGTCTGACTAGAAAACAACAATTCCACAAAGCACCGGGCGGCTAAACTCCTACCCACGCCATCGGGCCCTACAAAAAGATAAGCAGGAGCAACCCGGCTTTGTGTTACAGCCTGAGTGAGTAATTCTATGGCTTGTGGTTGCCCTAAAAGTGGTGCAAATGGATCATTTGTCATGAATAAATCAGAAATTTTTAGTCCCAAGATTGCAGGCGATCGCCTAAAATTCCCTGGATTACTTGTTGTACAGCTTCTTGACTTAGGTTCCCATCTACCCGCACAATTCGAGATGGAAAAGATGCAGCTAGCTCTGCGTATCCTTGCTGTACCCGGCGATGGAAAGCAATGGTTTCTTGTTCAATTCTGTCGAAATCGTCTTCATTTCCTCTTTTGCGAGCTAGTCCGACTTCAGCATCAACATCTAACCAGATAGTTAAATCGCTTTCTAAACCACCAGTGGCAATATAGTTAAGTTGATTAATTAAACTCATATTCAAACCCCGTCCATAACCTTGGTAGGCAGTGGTAGAGTCAGTGTAGCGATCGCACAATATATATTTTCCCGCTGCTAAATTTGGCTTCAGTTCTTGTTCTACATGTTGCGCTCTGTCAGCAGCATATAAAAGTAATTCTGTCAATTCAGCAATTGATTTGTTTTCGCCCTTATCTAGTAATAAATGGCGCAACTGCAAACCTAACTCTGTTCCCCCAGGTTCACGCGTGACAAATACTGAGATACCTAGATTTTGCAGCCATTGACAACACAGTTGCATTTGGCTGGTTTTGCCACAGCCTTCTACCCCTTCAAAGACAATTAATTTGCCACCCATGCTTGTTATGTTGGTTTCAACTGAGATTTTACATCAGTTGCTGAAGCTTTAATGCCAAAATTCGTAGTATTGATACTCGCTCACAATAGCACCTGATAATTTTTTAGACTTTTTTCTTAATCAAAATCTGCATATTGAGGAGGACTAGACCCAACTCGTTTAGTGATTCTGGGATACTTGCCTGATGGAGCTTTATCTACAATGTTTGTAACATCAATCTGATGCCACCAATCATCACCAAAATCAAACCAGTAACCAAACGCATCATCAATAGATAAGCCTAGGGAAGCAATTGTAGTACTAGCAACCTCCCCTGTAGGCGCTTCTGTCAAATCGAAGCTGGAAAATGCTTGTTTTAAGCCATACCGTCTGGCATTGGGATCTTGCGGGCCACTTCCTCCCACTTGAAATTCGTACATATGTTCTTCTTCTCGGTCGAATGCCTTGAAGATGATTTTATGCAAATCCACCAAGGTATTACTACCCTTAATCTCAATGGTTCGAGATACCACTGAATTTTCAGCAACGAATTCCTCTGTAATTGGGCCGTCTATTAAAAATACATCCAGCACATATAAAGCATGAGGAGAAGTGTTAACTGCTTTTGGTTCCTGGGGTGATGCTGGCGTTTCACTAATATCTTCTGGTGCGCCATTGTCTGGAATATAAGGAATTAAGCCTTTTGCATAAGCTTCTTCTTGAATTTGTCGAGGTACAGACCTGGCATCCAAGATAAATCCATCAACAGAAATCATCCAAGCTATGGGGTTGTCGTCTAACTTACTGGGTAGGCACCAATTAGGGTCCATCTGATGCATGTCCAGAGTATCTCGTACTTGTTTTGATTTCGCTTGACCAGTGCTAGAACTGACACCAAACCACTGGTACAAATCCTTGGCACTAATATGAGGATCTTGCGATGAGTCAAAGAGAAAATTGACCATACCGATCGCATGAGTAATTCCACAAGCCCAAGTATTATCCCTACCCTTTGATAATGGCGATGGTCTCTTACGACACAGGGCGGCTGTGGCAAATCGAATCAACTGGCTATATTCATCGTTTAAATGTTGTTTGGCAAAATCATCCGTAATGGCCACAATGCTATTGAACTTTTCTTGCATTGCATTGGGAACGTTTTCTGATTTCTGAGTTTTAGCCATACTTGTTACCCTGGGTTAGCATTATCAGTGACTGACACCGAATCAAAATTTGCATATCTTACTTATAAAAAAAACACATAATTGACTCATGGGTATATTAATTTTTACAAGTATCAAAAATATTTGAATAATTGATACTTTATATTTACACCAATAATAATGAGTGGATCAAACCTTAAAAGATGCCAAGCAAATATGCCTTAGCTAGTTAAGACTGTCAGGATCAGAAGATAAAGGGTAAAAGTCATGTTCTTTTACTTTTCGCCTTTTGTTCCACTCCCACAACAGGAGGTTTAATCTTGACTAAGTTAAAAGTTGGCATCAATGGTTTTGGTCGGATCGGGCGACTTGTGTTGCGTGCTGGTATCGATAACCCCAATATCGAGTTTGTGGGGATTAATGACTTAGTACCACCAGATAACCTGGCTTATCTATTCAAGTACGACTCAACTCACGGTCAGTTGAGAAGTAAAGTAGAAGCGAAAGAAGACGGTATCGTCATTGATGGGCATTTTATCCCTTGTATGTCGGTGCGGAATCCGGCTGAATTACCTTGGGGCAAATTGGGTGCAGATTATATTGTAGAGTCTACTGGACTGTTCACTGATTATGAGGGGGCTTCTAAGCATCTGCAAGCGGGTGCCAAGCGAGTGATAATTTCTGCTCCTACAAAAGATCCAGAGCGGGTACCAACGCTTTTGATGGGTGTAAATCATCATTTATTTGACCCAGCCAAAGATTTAATTGTCTCCAATGCTAGCTGTACCACCAACTGTCTAGCTCCCATTGCTAAAGTTATCAATGATAACTTTGGTTTAACCGAAGGGTTGATGACCACAGTTCACGCCATGACTGCTACTCAGCCTACTGTAGATGGCCCCAGCAAAAAAGACTGGCGCGGTGGTAGAGGTGCAGCCCAAAATATTATTCCTTCTTCCACAGGGGCGGCTAAAGCAGTAGCATTGGTTTTGCCAGAATTGAAAGGTAAGTTAACTGGTATGGCTTTTCGGGTTCCCACCCCCGATGTTTCTGTAGTTGATTTGACTTTTAAAACTGCCAAAGCTACCAGCTACCAAGAAATCTGCGCGGCGATGCAAAAGGCTGCTGGAGGTGAATTAAAAGGAGTATTAGGATATACAGATGAAGCAGTAGTTTCCACTGATTTTCAGGGTGATACCCATTCCAGCATTTTCGACGCAGGTGCGGGAATTGAATTAAATGCCAACTTCTTTAAAGTGGTTGCTTGGTATGACAACGAGTGGGGCTACTCGAATCGGGTAGTTGATTTAATGTTATCGATGTCACAGAAAGAACAACTTACTGCTGCTGTGGCTTGAGGAATTGGGGGCTAGAGGCTAGAGGCTAGAGACTAAAGGCTAAAGGCTAGAGGCTAGGAATACTCTGCCCCCTGGTTTTTACAGGAATAAAAACGCATTTTTACTTAGTAAAGGAGCGATATGAAACACAGGCGAATTTGGATGTATTAAGTGAGGTAATCGCCTAAAGCATCCATAGTCGCAGGTTATGGGGCTGAATTACGAATTACGAATTACGTAAAGCCCTAGCGGGCATAGCTGCGCTTACCGCGTTAGCGTGCCGTAGGCTCTATTACGAATTATTCGCCCCAGGCTATTTTAAAACCCCTAAACTTTATGCGTCGAACCAAAATTATCTGTACTGTTGGGCCTGCTACCTCTGCACCGGAAAAATTGCAAGCTTTGGTAGCAGCGGGAATGAATGTGGCGCGGTTGAATTTTTCCCACGGCGCTTATGAGTTCCATGCCCAAACTGCTCGGTATCTCAGACAAATTAGCGCTGAACAGCAAAAACCAATTGCGATTATGCAAGACTTGTGTGGCCCCAAAATTCGTTTGGGAACTTTACCACCGACAGGTCTTAAGGTGGAAGCAGGTGATGAGGTAACTTTTGTTTTGCAAGACAAGGGTGAAAGCATCGATGAACTGCCTTTACCTTTGCCGACTTTGTTCGCAATGGTGCGGCCAGGGGAACCGATTTTAATTAATGATGGTCGCGTGAAGTTGATTGTGACGGAGCGTGATGCTGATAAAATCCGGGCGTTGGTAAAAATTGGTGGGTTACTTTCCACTCATAAGGGTGTTAACTTGCCAGAAACTCCTTTACCTGTGAGTTCTATCACCGAAAAAGACTTGATGGATTTGCGTTTTGGCATCCAGTTAGGCGTGGATTTGGTGGCGGTGTCTTTTGTGCGATCGCCTCAAGATTTAGAACCTGCTCGACGGATGATTGAAGCTGCGGGAGCGTCGATTCGGTTGATTGCTAAAATTGAACGTGCTGAGGCGGTAGAAGGGTTTAACTCGATTCTTGAGGTTGCAGATGCGATTATGATTGCCCGTGGCGACTTAGGGGTGGAAATGCCGATCCATCAAGTCCCCATGATTCAAAAGGACATTATTCGCCGTTGTAATCAAGCTGGTAAGCCGGTGATTACTGCCACACAAATGCTAGAGTCGATGATTAGCGCCCCCGATCCCACCCGTGCTGAAGCCACTGATGTAGCTAACTCTATCTTGGATGGTACGGATGCAGTTATGCTTTCTGGGGAAACGGCTGTGGGAGAATATCCGATTGCGGCTGTGCAAATGATGCATGATATCGCTGTGTGTACAGAAAAATCTTTACCAGCAGGTAGTAGACATTCCTGGTCTCATGAAGCAGGTAATCTTAGTGTTACCGAATCTGTGGCAGAAGCAGTGTGTAGAATAGCTTACGAAACTGGCGCTCGCGCAATTCTTTGTAATACTTCTTCCGGAGGTACAGCCCAATTAGTATCTAAATATCGTCCTTCCACACCGATTATTGCCCTGACTCCTGACGAAACTGCTTATCGCCAATTAGCCCTTTCTTGGGGAGTAGAATCTTTACTGATTCCTCCGGTTTACAAGGCAGAAGAAATGTTTATGAATGTGGTGAACACAGTTGTCGAAATGGGTTTGGCAAAACATGGCGATAAGGTAGTAATTACCTCTGGTGTCCCAATTGGTAAATCCGGCACAACCAGTTTAATTAAAGTGCATTCTATTGGACAGCCAATTTTGGCTTAACACGCCTAGAATAGGGCTGAGGCTCTAGACTGCCAGTGAAAAAGCAGGGGGGCAGGGAGCAGGGGGCAGGGGAGAAAAACCACCCACAAAGAGTGGGGTTTCAACCAACAGAGCAAGGGAGCTATCGCTCACAATTCCACTCGGCTTTAAACCTTATTTTTTGGTAAATTTAGGCGATGTTTAAGTAAAATTGCCAAAATCAGAATTTTCACAGAATAGGACAAAGTAACCAAGAAGGGAAGTTAAGTAAGTCCTGAACAAGCACAACTCACGGAGAAATTTATGTCTAAAAGTTTACTAGAGCAATTGCGTCAAATGACAGTTGTGGTTGCAGATACAGGGGATATCAAAGCCATTGAGAAGGTACAACCCCAAGATGCCACAACGAATCCTTCCTTGATTACATCGGCGGCACAGATGCCAGAATATCAGGAAATCGTTGACCAAACTTTGCTGCAAGCCAAGAAAGACGCCGGCTCTAGTGCAAGCCAAGCTGATATAGTTACTTTGGCTTTTGACCGTTTAGCAGTGGCTTTCGGGTTAAAGATTTTACAGATTATTCCTGGTCGCGTTTCTACAGAAGTAGATGCCCGCTTGTCTTTTGATACAGAAGCTACCGTTACCAAAGCTAGAGAATTAATTGCTCAGTACAAAGCTGCTGGCGTTGACCGCGATCGCGTGCTAATTAAAATTGCCGCTACTTGGGAAGGTATTAAAGCTGCGGAAATTCTGGAGAAACAAGGTATTCATTGTAACTTGACATTGTTGTTTGGTTTGCACCAAGCGATCGCCTGCGCTGAAGCTGGTGTTACCTTGATTTCGCCCTTCGTCGGTCGGATTTTGGACTGGTACAAAAAAGATACAGGCAAAGATAGCTACCCCGCGGCTGAAGATCCAGGAGTATTATCTGTCACCACAATCTACAACTATTACAAGAAATTCGGCCATAAAACCGAAGTTATGGGAGCTAGCTTCCGTAACGTTGGCGAAATCACCGAACTTGCTGGTTGTGACTTGCTGACCATTTCTCCAGCGTTGTTGGCGGAATTGCAAGCTACCATTGGCGAACTACCACGCAAACTTGATGCTGCTAAAGTAGCTAACGTGGAAATTGAAAAAATCTCCGTTGATAAAGCTACCTTTGACAAGATGCACGCTGCTGACCGCATGGCATCTGACAAACTAGCAGAAGGTATTGATGGCTTCACCAAAGCACTAGTTTCTTTAGAACAACTATTGGCAGAACGACTAACTCGCCTAGAAGAAGAAGTCATCGCCAGCCACTAAAGACACTATTCTGAGTATAAAAAAACAGGTTGGGGACATCTTCAACCTGTTGCTCTAAAGGTAGTTAGGGAACAGGGAAAAAGGGGACAAAAAGAGCATCTATCTTCCTTACTTTCCCACTCACTACTCCCTACTCCCTACTCCCTACTCCCCATTTAACGTCTTCGCCAGTCATACATTAATCTGCCACGGCGATCGCGCACTAACTTCCATCGTCCACGACGATAGGATTGTCCACTGTAATTAATGCGTGGTGGATATCTTCTTCTGCCACGATAATGTCGTTGATTACGCGTTCTCCGGTTATAGCGGTGTCGTGTGGAACGGTTACTACGATAGCGTCTTCTACGATGTCTCTGAGCTAACAAAAGTTCTGGACTGGTATCTCCTTCCCCTATTAAATTTGTCTCTAGTTCCACATTCTGCTGATGAAGAACATTATTGTTACTATCTTTAGCTTCAGCTATAGCCGGCGGATAGATGAAGGCAAATAGCAAAATTGTAATTGAATACAGCTTCTGGAAACTTTTCACGTTTTGCCTTTCTTGAATTAGTGGTAATGAGTATATTTAATAGCTGAAAATTGGCACTCATATAGTTAACTGTTCACAAACGTCAAATAGGTAAAAGTAATGAAAGTATTAGTTCTGAATGCTGGATCTAGTAGTCAAAAAAGTTGTCTGTATGAAATTGCAGATCATAAACTTCCCCCTCAAGCACCCCAACCCCTCTGGGAAGGAAAAGTTAACTGGACTCAAGACCGGAGTGTGGCAGAAATTGAAGTGAAAACAGCTACAGGTGAAACTCTGCAAGAATCCATCTATGGTGATTCGCGCCGCGCCCACGTCGCCTATATGCTTTATACCCTCAGTCGGGGAGCCACCAAGGTCATTGATCATCTTTCAGAAATTGATGTGGTGGGACACCGCATAGTACATGGTGGTCAGGACTACAGAAAAAGTGTCATCATCACAGAAGATGTGAAACAGACCATATCTAACCTGTCTAGTCTGGCTCCTGCACACAATCCAGCAGCTTTAGAAGGCATAGAAGCCATAGAGCAAAGCTTGGAAAATGTTACCCAAGTGGCAGTGTTTGATACCGGATTTCATGCCAGTCTTCCTGATGCAGCTGCTATTTATCCTGGACCCTATGAGTGGGTAGAGCAAGGTATCCGCCGCTATGGGTTTCATGGTATTAGTCACCAATATTGCTCTAGACGTGCGGCTCAAATTCTTAACCGCGATTTAGCATCCCTGCGATTAATTACTTGTCATTTGGGTAATGGTTGCTCGTTAGCGGCAATTAAAAATGGTCGCAGTGTTGATACAACGATGGGATTCACACCCCTAGATGGGTTGATGATGGGTAGCCGTTCCGGTGCAGTTGATCCAGGGATTTTAATTTATTTATTAAGAGAATCAAATTACTCGGCCGAAAGATTAGATTATGTATTAAATAAAGATTCAGGCTTACGTGGAATTTCGGGAGTGTCCAGCGACTTACCCCAGGTAATTGAGGCGATCGCCCAAGGTAATTACCGCGCTCAATTAGCTTGGGATATGTATGTACATCGCCTACGGGCTGGTATTGGTTCCATGTTAGCCAGTTTAGGAGGATTAGATGCTTTAGTCTTCACCGCAGGTATCGGTGAAAAATCCCCAGGGATTCGTCAAGCCGCCAGCGAAGCCTTTGGATTTTTGGGATTGAAAATTGACCCATCCAAGAATCAGCAGCAGCCTGTTGATGTAGATATTGCCACTGAGGATTCAGCAGTGCGAGTATTAGTTATTAAGACTCAAGAAGACTGGGCGATCGCTCAACAATGTTGGCAGTTGGTAACTCGTAATTCGTAATGTCTTTTTTAAGTATTAAAATACTTAGGGTGAGCTGATAGCCCACCCTAATTTGTGATATTTAGTGTCAAATTTTAGACCAAACCGCCAGCTGCTTGAAAACGAGCGCGGGCGCGTTTAAAGGCTTGGGATGCCTGAATCTGTGCTTGACGGTCGCCTGCTGGAACTTGATTCAGACGTGTTTGAGCTTGGTTATAAGCTGTACGAGCATCTTCAAGTTTAATAGTGTCGCCACGTTCAGCACCATTAACCAGAATTGTCACTTCATCTTCTTCGACTTCAGCAAAGCCACCTAATAAAGCGATCGCTTGCCAATTGTCATTTTTGCTAGCACGGACGCGCATCACACCTGTATCCAAAGCCGTCAACAAAGGTGCGTGTCCACTTAAGATACCTAACTGACCAGTAGTACTAGGTAGAACCACTTCTTCAGCCACAGCGTCCCATACTGTCTTATCTGGGGAAACTACACGAACAGTTAGAGGCATATTGCTAATTTCTCATTGGTGACTACTTAATAACAAGTAATCCATAACCCGTAATCAGAAACATAATTACGAATTACGAATTACCCTCCGGGTGCGGCAGTTCCTCTTTGGGGGAACCACCAAGACCGGACTGCCTTACGAATTACGAATTAACCCTTCAGCTTTTCAGCTTTGGCCTTCGCTTCGTTAATGTCACCCACCAAGTAGAAAGCCTGTTCTGGTAGTTCATCCAATTCACCAGATAAAATCATTTGGAAGCCCTTGATGGTATCTTCCAATTTCACATACTTACCAGGAGAACCGGTGAATACTTCAGCTACAAAGAATGGCTGTGACAAGAAACGCTCAACCTTCCGTGCCCGTGCTACGATCAGACGGTCTTCTTCAGACAATTCATCTAGACCTAGAATGGCGATGATGTCTTGAAGTTCTTTGTAACGTTGCAGGGTTGACTGCACAGCACGAGCAGTGTTGTAGTGTTCGTCACCTACAATCTCAGGCTGCAACATGGTGGAGGTAGAACCCAATGGGTCAACTGCGGGATAAATCCCCTTCGCAGCTAAACCACGAGACAGTACTGTGGTTCCATCCAAGTGAGCAAAGGTGGTTGCAGGTGCGGGGTCGGTTAAGTCGTCCGCCGGTACGTATACTGCTTGAATCGAGGTGATTGAACCCTCTGTGGTTGAGGTGATCCGTTCTTGTAATGCACCGACGTCGGTTCCCAATGTTGGCTGGTATCCTACCGCTGAAGGCATCCGACCCAACAGCGCCGATACTTCAGAACCTGCTTGTACAAACCGGAAGATGTTGTCAATAAACAGCAGTACGTCTTGCTTGTTAACATCACGGAAATATTCTGCCATAGTCAAGCCTGACAGCCCAACCCGCATTCTCGCTCCGGGTGGCTCGTTCATTTGACCATAAACTAGAGCAATCTTTGATTCATTGAGGTTATCTTTGTTGATTACCCCAGATTCAATCATTTCGTTGTAAAGGTCATTTCCCTCACGGGTACGCTCACCCACACCAGCAAATACAGACACGCCACCGTGCTGGGTTGCGATGTTGTTAATCAACTCCATCATGATTACGGTCTTACCGACGCCTGCACCGCCGAATAAACCAATCTTACCACCACGACGATAGGGAGTCAGGAGGTCAACAACTTTAATCCCAGTTTCAAACACCGAAGGTTTGGTTTCTAGTTCAGTGAATTTGGGAGAAGGACGGTGGATGGGTAAAGTGTCCTGAGAACTGACAGGGCCTTGATTGTCTACAGGTTCACCCAGGACGTTAAAAATCCGGCCCAAGGTAACTTTACCGACTGGTACGCTGATGGCAGCACCTGTATCAACAACTTCCAGACCACGGACTAAGCCATCAGTGGAACTCATTGCAACAGACCGCACTTGGTTGTCGCCCAGAAGTTGCTGTACTTCAACAGTGAGGTTGAGTTCTTGTCCAGCTTCGTTAGTGCCTTTGATGGTCAAAGCGTTGTAGATTTGTGGCAGTTTACCGCCGGGAAATTTAACGTCTACAACTGGACCGATGATTTGGGTAATGTAGCCAATGTTTGTTTTTTCTGCTGTGGTGACCATGCTGAGCCTAATAATTGAAGCTATATTTCAGATAGGGTCTTGGAAGACATAAGATTATGCAATGTCATCTTTCACTCTAGCACCGGAAGGGGACACAACGACCTTAGTAATTCCTTAAAAAAAGGAGTGGGGTGATATGTGAGTTTTCCTTAGGCGATAAGCTCTACGGGCAGAGCTAGAGCTTCCGGCACGCTAACATGAACGCTTACTGCTATGATATTTTTTCCGTGCAGTAGTAGCACCAACAGCACCTAACGCTGAGATACCCCACATCGCAGTTGGTTCAGGTACAGCTTGAATCACAATAGGGATGGCAGAACCTATGGTGATATTGTCAAAACCAATTTGATCAGGTATCCCTTGGAGTTCAACTGATTTTGCTATCCCGGAAAATGATACACCGATTGGCACTAATGGACTATAGTCGCCAGTGGCATCGGGCGCTTCGTTAAATGGTGTTAGTGATAATTCTAAAGTCGCAAGTATATTTCCACTGGCATTGAGTCCGTCATATACTGTGACAAGTCCGGGAAATCTAGGTAATAGGGATGTGTAAAAAAACGAAACCCCAGTATCAAAACCGTTAAGTGCGTTGAGAATTACACTCGATTCTTCTTGAAAGAATAAAATTGTATCTGGGCTAGGTTCACCACCAAAATTACCTGTACCACCAGCGTCACTATCAACTAGAGCTAGAGCGTTGGAAGAGAAAGTAATACCAAAGTTATTAGGTGCTTGATTGTAGAAGTTTCCAACAGGGTTAAGCTGGCCAATTCCTTCAAAATCAAGTACAATTGTTGCTGCTTCTGTCTTGCCTAACGTTAATGTAGTTAAAGCAAAAAATGTCGCTCCAGCACTAGCTATAAATAGTTTTTTCATTACTGTCGAAGTTGTCATGAAAGTAATGTACTGAAGTTCTGGCCTTAGTCTTGTCAGCAGTCTAAATATTTAGATGTCCTCAATTGTTTTAGTAAAATTAGGCAAAGACAGCCAGGTCCATCGGTGAAAGCCGGATAGACCAGAATAGCAACGGCGGGCTAGCCCCTAAATTCATTTATGGGGGTTAGCCGTTGGCGATTTTAATCGCCGTCCCCATTCTTCTATTAGCTCACTAGCACTGACACCCCTGCTTATTGCCTCAGTTTTAATATTTTCCCAAGCCGTAGGAGTGAGTACCACAGTTCTCTTCGCCTTCACTTCATCATGCAAAATAGGTATGTTTCTTAATCGCTTTTTAGTTGTCATGTTTAGTAATGCCGTGTATACTAAATAGAGTCTAGCAAATGCAAGGAAGGTGATTAAAGAGTGTTGGTATTGGAATATAAAGCAGTAGCTAAAAAAGCCCAATTAAAAGCCATAGATGAAGCTATCCGTACAAGCCAATTTGTCAGAAACAAAGTACTTAGATATTGGATAGATAATCGTGGTGTTGGCAAAAAAGAGCTTTACCAGTACAACACTCAGCTACGCGGCGAATATGAATTTGTCAGAAATTTAAGTGGCTCTTCAGTACTTATTATGCTAAACTAACAATTGAAATGCCAGTTTAACAAGCATCTAATTCGGAAGTTTTCAAAGTTTCTAAATCCATAAGCCGAGCGTTTAATCAGCTTGAGTTTGTTATTGATACCTTCCACAGCACCACTAGTTGTCCCATAATCAAAGTAAGCAATAATTTCATCAAACCAACGAATAATAGTATTGTTGCTATTTGGGAAATATTTTTTAGCTTTCGATAGCCACAT
>JAKOMP010000127.1 GCA_022241785.1 Cyanocohniella sp. LLY
TGCCCATAAGATCAATGAAATTACACCCATAATTGAATCTGTTGGTGCCAGTGTCATCAATCTATCTCCTTATTCTCCAGATTTTAATCCCATTGAACATTGGTGGTCACAGCTTAAAGCTTTTATCAAAACTTTTTCTCCAAAAACTACTCAAATGGTGGATGTATTGATTGCAGTTGCTTTAAACCTCATCAATCCTATGCATCTGCGAAATTGGTTTGCTAACTGCTGCTACTGTACTTCATGATTTAGGAAAGTGCTGTATCTATGATTCAGACAAGTGGTGTGGTGATCTGTCTTGGTTTTATTTTAGGATTGCTGTTTACAGCCGTTCCTGGGGGTGGGTTTTGGGTTTTAGGTTTAGGGACAGTAGGAGCAATTCTATCTATTAGGCGCAGAACAGGGAAATTTGGACAAACACCGGAAAACGGTGGTAGTAAAACTAAGACAGTACCCAACACTTGGCAACCTCCCCATCCACGAGTATGGCTTGTTGCTGGTTTAGTAGGGTTATTAGCAACTTTATATTTTCAATGGCGGGTACCACAACCCGGAGAGAAAGATATTAGTGCATTGCTGGACTCAGGAAATAATAATCAACAGCAATTGGTAATTGTGCGTGGCGAAGTTGTCAGTAATCCCCGGTTGACTCGCAGCCAACGTGGTCAATTTTGGTTAGCAGCAACTCAACTGGATGAGGTGAAAAATGAAAAAGGCCCGGCAGATGTCCCTAAAGGGGTAACGGGTAAATTGTATGTAACAGTGCCGATGCTTCAGGCTACTGGGTTATACCCTGGGCAACAAATTGATGTGACTGGAGTTTTATATAAGCCAAGAACAGCGTCAAATCCTGGGGCTTTCGATTTTCAGAAGTTTCTTCAGCAAGAAGGAACTTTTGCGGGTTTGACTGGACGGCAAATAAATATTTTAGATGTGGATGAAGAGCGTAAATGGGGATGGTGGCAAATTCGGCAGCGAATTGTGCGATCGCAAGTCCGTTGGCTTGGTGTTCCTGAAGGGCCACTGGTGAGTGCAATGGTGTTGGGTAGCAAAGCTGTTGATTTACCCTACGATATCCGCGATTTGTTTGTGAAAGCTGGATTGGCTCACACTTTGGCAGCTTCCGGTTTTCAAACTTCTTTGGTTTTGGGTTTGATTTTACAGTTGACAAGGCGTGCATCTAAGGGAACACAATTTACCTTTGGCTGTTTAGGGTTATTAATTTTCCTGAGTTTGACAGGGTTTCAACCTTCGGTACTGCGAGCCGTAATTATGGGTTTTGCGGCGTTAATTGGGTTGCTATTAAAAAGAAAGGTCAAACAATTTGGCTCTTTGCTATTAGCGGCAACCTTATTATTACTAGTTAACCCTTTATGGATTTGGAATTTAGGTTTTCAATTGAGTTTTTTAGCAACTTTGGGGTTAATCGTCACAGTTCCCTCACTAGTTAAACGCTTAGATTGGTTACCACTGGCCATCGCTTCTTTAGTTGCTGTCCCTCTGGCGGCAATTATTTGGACGTTACCCCTGCAATTGTTTGTCTTTGGGGTTGTACCTGCTTATGGTTTGCTACTGAATATTATTAGCACACCCTTGATTGCGATGATTAGTATTGGTGGCATTACCAGTGCGATCGCCGCCTTAATTTGGCCAGCTGCTGGTAGTGCTGTAGCTGGAGTTTTACACTTCCCTATTGATTGGTTAATTAAGTTAGTGGAATTTTTCAGTAACTTGCCGGGTAATTCTTTGGCTGTAGGCAGTATATCTGTGTGGCAGTTACTGGCCATATATGCACTGGTTATCTTAGTTTGGTTGATGCGTTGGTGGCAGCAACGGTGGTGGTTTGCTAGTTTTATTGCCATTGGTTTGGTGCTGGTTCCCATGTGGCATTCGGCAAATACATTATTTAGAATTACAGTCTTAGCGACTGGGGCCGAACCAGTTATAGTGATTCAAGACCGCGGAACGGTAACCTTGATTAATAGCGGCGATGAGGGTACTGGAAGATTCACCATCTTACCGTTTTTACAACAGCATGGTGTGAATCAAATTGATTGGGCGATCGCGAGTAATTTTCACAATCAAGAAAGTAATGCTTGGTTGGAACTTTTACAAGGTCTGTCAATCAAAAATTTTTATGAATATTCACCCAATCCCCAACGCACCATTGCTACTCAAATAATTCAACAAGAAGTCCAAAAACAAAAAGGTATCTACCAACCATTAGCACCCGGTCAAACTATAAATACTGGTTCGGTAATTACTCAGTTAATTAATGAGCAGTTGCCTATTTTACAAATGCAGATTCAAGGTCAGAATTGGCTACTTGTGGGGAATGTCAAGTCTCAAGAAGTGGAACAGCTAGTGAAAACAGGGAATTTAATTCGTCCCCAAGTGCTGTGGTGTAGTCCCCAGTCTTTGAAAGATTTAGTACAGATATTACAGCCACAGGTGGCCATCGCCTCTGCTGCTAATCTTGATGCCAAAACCTTATCTGAATTGAGTAAACACCAGACACAAATATTTTTTACTAGAGACGATGGCGCTATTCAATGGACACCTGATGGTCAGTTTGAGGCATTTGTGCAAGCTCTAGAAAGTAAATCTTCTATTTTTTGATGCCCTTAAACATTTCTTGGGCCTTCTGAAACGCTTCTTTCATGACTGCTTGAATTTTTTCAGGGTCAGGTTTCTTGCCCCCCATTAAGTCACCAAAATACACACAAGCACCTTCCCCCAGGGCCCAAGTATAAGCAGCAGCCCAGGAAGCAGCGATGACACTACCAAAACCAGGCACAAATTTGATTAACTCCCGTGCCACAGCCTGGGCTAAAAATCCTCCAGCTATGGCACTAACAACACCTCCCGCTTGGGATGGAGTCAAGGTTTGCCCATACAATTTGCCCAACAAACCCACCATTGATACTTGCAAAGAAGTTAAAACTGGCATGGTGGCGAATGGTAGAGGTACAGCCGCCAAGGCCGCTGCCATCACAGCAAATGGTAAAATATAACGCCGTCCAGTATCACGGTAGACATCGCCTAGTTGTTTGCCAGCTACATCATCTAATAATTGATAAATTGCCCGGGCTTCTGCTTCTGGGAGTAAGTCGGCGAGAGAATCCCGTAATGCTTCTAAGCCGTAAAAAACAGGATTGTAACCATCTTCTTCTAAAGTGAAGTCAATGAGAAGGGAGCCGTCGCACAGTCCTGTAAAATCTTGCTCAATAGCGGCGAAAGCTCGGTTAATTTCCTCATAGTCTGGTGGATAATCAGGATGATCAAGAATATTAGGGGGATAAACTTCGTGCAAGCAGGTAACCGCTAGTAAACAGGGAATATCAGGATACTGCTGACGCAGTTGTTGAGCAATTTGTCGCAGTGTATCAGTAGCGAAATCATTGATTTTCACTGTGAGAATTAAAACTCTGGCACGGCGACTTGACTGCTGCAAATCACCAATCAATTCTTGAATGATTATTTGAGTATCTTGGCTAACATCTCCTAGTCCTACGGTATCCGTGAAAATCAGCAAGGGTAGGTCATTAGAAGGATAAGCGTAACGCTGGGTATTTTGGGTATGGGGACGAAATCCTTGACCAACAATCTCGGCAGAAACTCCCGTCAAACCCCTGACAATTGAACTTTTACCAGCTTGGGGTTTACCAATCAGCAAGGCTTCTGTGGTGGGTAATTCTGCGCGAACTGTGTCTAAAATCTCGGCAATTTCCGCTTCACTCACACTAAACCATTGCACAATGGTCTGTGTCACTTGCTCTACGGGTAGGAGGTTAACTAAGTTTTTTGTAGCTTGCTTCCAGATTCCCGTAATGCGGCTTGACCAAGCATTATCCGATTTAGTCACCACATGATCAATTGTTTCACTAGTTTGCTGAGAATCAACTGAGTTATGTTGAGTATCATTTTGCTCAGTCATGGTTTAGCCTGGCGATACTTCATTAAACTGCGCGATCGCACTGTTGCTTAAAGCTTAAATTTATCTTTATTTCAAGTATAACTTGGCCACGCCTGTGATTGAAATGCTGATTTTTGCATCTGTGCAAGATTATAGTAATATATTTGTACTGGTTAAATTAAAAATATTGGGGGTAAAAATGGCAAATTTAACGGATCAAGCTGATTTTGTAGCTAGTGAGGGGAAAGGAAGTTGCCTATGTGGAGCAACTCGTATCTCTGTTAAAACCATGAGTAAAAACATTGGTGTCTGTCATTGTCAAATGTGTAGAAAATGGACAGGTGGCCCTTTGTTCGCGGTAGATTGCGGGAGTGATGTTTCCTTTGAAGGTAAAGAAAATATCACCGTATTTAGTTCATCTGAGTGGGCTGAACGTGGGTTTTGTCATCAATGTGGAAGTCATTTATTTTATAGATTGAAACAAAACAACCAGTACATAATGCCTGCTGGGCTATTCGATCACCCTCAAGATTTTGTTCTTGATCATCAGGTATTCATTGATGAAAAGCCTGCGTATTATTGCTTTTCAAATCAAACAAAAAATATGACGGGAGCCGAAGTTTTTGCTCAATTTGCTCCCCCATCAGCATAAGCACTCGTTGTTTTTTTAATTATTTATTGCTGATTTGCCGTTTTGGTATTGATTCTTGCATTAGGCGTAAAATTTATGCTGCAAGCGATTCAGACGTTCTGAATAACTTTTCATCACCTTGAGGGCAAACATAGGTGTTTCTTGAACAGCAAAGAGAAACCCTGTCTCATCTACGAACGCAAGTTTACAGTTAGTCTTAGCGATCGCTGTATAAGTTCTAGCTTTTATCCCTACTAGTACACCTGTGCCAAAAACCTCACCTTCCCCAATTTTGTCTACAATTTTACCATTGACTAATATTTCTACCGAAAATTTTGGGGTTAGAGCCTTGCCCTTCTAGGGCAACTTTATTCTAAAAAGCGCAATAACGATTATTAGATATGTTAAAATAAGTTAGGAGGTGCTGCGCGTGTTTAACCTAACTTACGAATTTAAATTAAAACCAACACAGACTCAAATTGCGATGTTTGAGGAATGGTTAGAAACCCATAGACGGGTTTACAATTATGCCTTAGCAGAGCGCAAGGATTGGTATAAATCTCGTAGCTGTCGGGTTAATGCTTGTTCACTTCATTCTGAATACATCATCTCTGCCGATACTCCCCGCCCAACATTTGCTAGCCAGTGCAAGTCTTTAACTGCTGCACGTAAAGAAAGTGAATACTTAAAACGTGTTAATGCTCAATCTTTACAGCAAACATTGAGACGACTTGAAAAGGCTTTTGTAAGTATGTGGGAGCAAAATCACGGATTCCCAAGATTCAAAAAAGCTGGGCGAATGCGGTCTTTTTCTTTCCCACAATTGGGGGCATACCCATTGCTTAATGGGTATGTGAAACTGCCTGTTATTGGTGCGGTCAAAGTCCGTCAGTCAAGGGATATTCCTGATGGTGGGACAATCAAGCAAGCGCGTGTAGTCAGACGTGTTTCTGGATGGTATGTGATGCTGACCGTTCAATGGGACGTATCTGTACCATCACCGTTACCGCATGGAGAAGGAGTAGGAATTGATGTAGGTCTAACTAGCTTTATCGCCACTTCTAATGGACTAACTATCAAGCGTTCGAGGTTTTTTGTGGATGCCGAGCGCAAGCTGAAATTGCTGCAACAGCGTGTCTCAAGAAAACGTATTGGCTCGAACAATTGGCAGAAAGCTCAAAAGAAAGTAGCGAAACTGCATGAGTACGTTGCTAACTGTCGTAAAGATTGGCATAGAAAGCTGTCTCACCAAATCTGCGACGATACCGGAATGGTGTTTGTTGAGGATTTAAACTTGGTTGGATTATCCCGTGGGATGTTGGGCAAGCATTGTTTAGATGCTGGATTTGGTCAATTCTTCAACATCTTAGAGCAGATTTGTTTCAAGCGTGGTGTCTATTTCCAAAAAGTAGACAGCCGCAAAACTAGTCAAATTTGCCCTAACTGTGGTGTTGAAACGGGTAAAAAAGAATTATCAGAACGTACTCATGCTTGTTCAAATTGCGGCTATACAACTGATAGAGATGTGGCAGCAGCACAGGTGGTTCTAGTTAGAGGACTTGCAGCCGTAGGGCATACGGTCAAGATGCTTGCTGTTAGCGGAGCGGCGCGTTAGCGCGGGTAAATTCATTGGAATCCCCGTGAAGCAAGAATCTCCGCACTTATAGGGCGGAGAGTGTCAACTCTCCATCTAAAATACCAAACATACAATCTCCAGCCTGTCCTTCTTCAAAGATGATTTGACCTGCGGAAAATGCTTGAGGATCGGGTTGTTTTTGAAAGATACTGAGTGTTAATACAGGACTTAACATAAGACAGGCGCGAAATTTCTAGTATTTATCCGAGTGTTCGGATAAAATCATACCACGGCTCAAGAGACGAATATTTAGCATGATTGTCAGCCAAATATGGGTTTGTGGCAATTTGGCATACATACATTTTGGGAAAATGGTATCTTTTTTATTGTGCAAGGGGTGTAGCAGAAGTTGCCTAGGCTAATAAGTCGGGGCAACTTTTGCAATTTATACCTATTTTTTGCCCGGACTAAGATGCTCAATCAACTTGAAAATCAAAGTTGAAACTAGCCCAAGACTTCACATCTAACATATAAGAGTCAGTAGAGGTGTTGCTACTAGTATCAGATTTCACTGCATTGGTATTATGTAAATCTTGGAGTAGTGCTTGGGCAATTTCTAACGGATTCACTAATGCACCAAACGGTCTTTGGTCTGTAATTGGATACTTAGAGGTTTCTAAAGATTTCAGGGTTTCTGTAAAGGGAGCAATACTGAGAATCATTTGGTGTTCGCAGTCGTAAGCTGGCCCAGGAATCATCCATTCAGAGGTGGTAAAACTTTTTGGCAATACCACTGTCTGTCCTGGAGAAATTATTACTTGTTGAAATACTGGTTTAGAGTCGGCACTATTAGCTTCTTCAGGGGATGTCCAAGGGTAAAAAGCGATAGCACTGTGATGATTTTTTAATCCTAAGAGCATTAAATATACCGGGATATCGCTCTTATTTTGCAATTTATACTGCATCTTACTCCCGATAGGCACAGTAGGATTACTAAGGGCTGTTAGTGGTAATTTGCTGGTGGATTTTTCGGCATTCAGAGTTCGTGTAGTTTCGCGTTGCATGACTACGCGAGATGATAAGCCGTTAACAATTTCTAAAGTTGCCTTGACTGGTAGGCGAGAAGAACCCTCATTTTCTGTGAGTCGCCACAACTTGGCTGCTAATAAAGTTGGTAATTGGGGTAATAATCTTTGTACTGCCAATTTCACCGCTTCTCCCGCTTCCCCGGCTGTGTTGGGAATTAGTTCGCCGCCTGGAGTAAATAAACCATAGCGACTAGGAGTTTCTTGGAGTTTACCAAATATACAATCAGCTGGTTGTTCTCCCGCTACGATGGTGGAAATATGGGCAACGCCGGAAAAGGCACTTGTCGCATCTACGCGCTCAATTCTTTCTAGTCCAGTATCTAAAGCCACGGTTAAATTGAGATTTCGCGGTAACACCCGAACTTTTTCCCAGAAAAGTTGCCCAACTTGGAGGGGTGTTTCTGGTTTTACTCTAGATATTTGGGCTTTTGCCGTTAACCCAGCACGCGATCGCAATGTTAATTGCTCTCCAGTTAATAAGGTAATTCGGGAATTAGCTCCGTAGTATTCTAGTACTTGCGGCGGTATGCCACCCAACCACAAATCGGCTGTTTTCCCGTCGTCTTCGATGGCTGTAATTACTCCCTCTGCACCCATTTGGGAATCTGGAAGTAAATTTTGGATGCTGACAGTTCCCTGTTGATTTTTTGACCCACTGATCAATCCTGGTTGCTGTTGGCTACCCAGTTTGTACATCGAACTGCCCACATGAGAAAGGCTGAATTGAATTGTCGTTGCTGATGTGGTTTCCCACAGATATTGTGTTAAGGCATAAGTAAATAACCCCGCACTAAAACCAGAAAATAGCACTTCCCTGGCTAACTGCTGGGGATCTGAAGTTGCAGATAGCACAATACCCGTATTGGCATCTGTGTTTTTACTTTTGAGTTGTTGTAGCAACTCCAATTCTGCTGTGGCCAGATGTGCTTCTGCTAATTCTTGACGGGCGCGAATGCGCCATCCTGGTGGCTGGGGTGTCTTAGGAGCATGGTAACTAGTATCCAAGACAGCTGTCACACGTTCTGTAGGCAGCGATCGCCCCAATAGCTCTAAGGTTTCTACTAATAAATAATTGGTATTGACTATTTTCTCATCTTGTGATTCTTGACGATCATGAGATGTAACTAAAGCATTTTGCACCGTATCCACAAATTTACCCGATTTAATGCGGGTACCATAGCCACTAAAGTGGAACACAACAACATCATCAGCCTTAACTTGCTGAGTCAGGTGTGCTAAAAAAGCCGCCTCTATGGATTTCCTGGTTGCTTGTTCATTAGTTAATGTCAGGATATCTGAGGGTTGGAAGCCAAACCGATGAATCAATAGCTCTTTTTGCAGTTCGACATCAGTGAGACAGCCACTCAAAGAGGGACTTTTTTGGTACTGATTAACGCCTATCAATAATGCTAATTTCCGTGTACTAGGTTGTGCCAAAGCTTGGGAATAGCGATCGCTTAAAGTCAACCACTCGGCTTCAGTTACACCCAACACCGCGAGTATGGAACCAATTCGTTGTAAAAAAGTCCGACGCTTCATAATTAACCATCAGTCATCAGCCCATCAGCTATTAGCTTAAAGGGCTGACGCCGGTAGTGTAAATTGAAAGTTGATTTGTTTGCCAATTAACAAACTTTTTTAAGCCAAGACTTTGACTTGCATGGACTGAGCCAATTCTGCCGCCACTTCCGGACGAGAAAATTCTGGTGGTGGTAATTCACCCCGGCGCAGCATTTCCCGAACTTTGGTTCCCGACAGGTGAACGCGTTCTTCTGGTTTACTAGGGCTAGTCTTAGTCGTAGCCATTTGTTTGGTGCGTGTGCAGTAAAAAGCGTGTTCAAACTTCATCGGCACAATGCCCAATTCACCAGGCTCAAACTCATCAAAGATGTATTGAGCATCATAAGTACCGTAATAATCACCTACCCCGGCATGATCTCGTCCGACAATAAAGTGAGTACAACCATAGTTTTTTCGTACTAAGGCATGGAATATGGCCTCCCGTGGCCCCGCATAGCGCATTGCCGCCGGATTAATTGCCAAAATCACCCGGTCTTCGGGGTAGTAGTGTTCTAGCAAAATTTCATAGCAGCGCATCCGCACATCGGCGGGAATATCATCTTCTTTTGTCGCCCCTACCAATGGGTGCAAAAATAGACCATCAACGGTTTCTAAAGCGCATTTTTGAATATATTCGTGGGCGCGGTGGATGGGGTTGCGAGTTTGAAAGCCGACAATGGTTTTCCAACCCTGATCTTTAAACATCTGCCGCGAAGCAGCGGGATCGATTTGGTAAGCAGGAAAATGAGGATGGGGATCACGTTGTAATAACCAAATGTCACCTGCAAGATTGACAGCACCTTGGTTATAGACTACCTGTACACCTGGATGTTTTGCTTCATCAGTCAGGTAAACGTTAATGGCCTCAAGGTTTTTATCGTAAATATACTTTTGCGTGAGTTGCAAAACACCAATAAATTCACCCTTGGGGTTATCTAAACGAATCAGTTCACCTTCCTGGAGTGGGGATGCTACTTCTTCGGTAACTGAGAGTGTAATCGGTATTGACCACACAAGACCATTGGCTAGCCGCATTTCTTTGACGACACGATTATAGTCGGCTTGGTTCATAAAACCCGTGAGTGGACTAAAACCGCCGATGGCAATCATCTCTAAATCAGAAACCGCCCGCTCATCTAGTTGCACTCGCGGCAAAAAGTCGGCTTTGGAGAGGAATTCTGCCTTTTGTTCAGGTGTCGCAATACGGTTAACCAATTGTCCACCGTGGGGTGCAATGGCATCTGGATGTTGACTCAACGTAATCCCCTCTTTGTTTTAACTACAATGTTGCAAACTATGTACTAACTTATCAAAATGCTGGTACGCAGATACAAAGAGTTTGGAATATGGGATCACTGCTGTATTTCCTGGATTGATCATTTGAGATAAATTAGTAAATTCAATCCGGGGATGGTGCGGGAAAGCGTCCATAAAACTAGTGTAATATAAAGAACACCCAAACTCCACTGATACCAAGCAAGGGTGGCGATAATTCCTGGTAAATGTTCATCTCGCAGCCGAATATCGTTAAATCCTAACCTGACTAAATTATTTAGACTAAAATCATAGTAATTTAGCCAATTCCAACGGCGATTCCATAACAAATGCATATATCGCTCACGAAACATCTGATTTCTGGGTATTACAGGTAATCGCCCAATCAACAATCTTAATTGTCGAAAAGTACCGTCTTCTGTGAAATAAGAAACATCCATTAAATCGTGATAGCGTCCTTGTTGGTAAAGTCGGATGATTAAAGTCACTGGTAAGGGTACAATAATGAGCAAAAGACATGCTAGTGTCAGCCAAGGATGTTCAGCATTGCGAAAAATAGCTAATAAACTAAAAAGTGTTAAAATGCTAAACCCGGCAAATATCCATACAGTTTCATAATATGTAGGAATAATGGGGACTGGATGTAAGCGACGATAGCGATCTATTAACCAAAATAGCCAACCAAAAAAAGCGATCGCCACCCCTCCCACACCAAACACTAACCAAAAGCTGGTACCATAGCCACTCAACAGCAGCAGTACACTCAACGCCAACCATCGCACAGCTAGCAGTAACCACCCCCCTGGTGGAAGTGGTTCAGCAATTACCAAGCGATCGCTTAGTTGGTTGTATGTATCTAAATCGATGTCTGCTAGAATTAATAAATCATTGTTATTACGAAACGGTTTCATCACGCGACGACTGGCAATCGCTTCTGTCTGAGTCACACTAAAACCCAGATGCATCAAAGTTTTTCGGGTAGCACTATTGATATTTGTATCCACCAAAACATGGCTTAATTCTCTCAAGCGCAGTTTTTGTTTTGTGTACTCTAGCTGATTAGCATCGGCAATTTGCTGCTGTTGACGGAAATTTTGACCTAAATTTCGCAAAATATTTTGATTACCTTGCAAGCTAGGAATGTAGAATATCTTGCCAATTTCACCAGGATTACCTAAGATTTTGGCTTGATTAGAATTAAAGGTTAAACCAGGGACATTTAAAAAAGCAGCCTGAGCAAAACTCGCATCACTAAAATCTGCTTGATTAAAAATACTTGCACCACGTAAACTTACAGATTGGTTAAACTGCACTTCTCGAAAAATCACAGCTTGCTCAAAAATCGCTTCTTTCAGGAAAAGATATTGATTAAAATTAGCCTGAGTAAACTGGGCTTGATTAACAAAACGCACCCCAGAAAAGTCAGCGTTTTCTTGCCAATGTACTCTATTAAATTTAGCTGCTTGCTTAAAATTGGCATCATTAAATTTGCTGAGTTTTTGAAAAGTGCTGTCTTGGAAATCAACATTATCCTGAAATTGCACTTCTTTAAAATTAGCCTGATCAAAAAACACACTCGTCTGAAAACTAGTTGACTTCCAAAATTTAGCTCCAGTGAATCTCACAGAACGACTAAAGCGCGTTTCATTCCAGTTAGTCGGTTGTAGAAAACTAGCATTTTCGGCATCCACCGCCTGAAAAAAGTATGTATTGGTAAACCGCACTTCCCCATTAAACCGAGTTTTCACCAGCGTCAGCGAACCACGAAACACACTAATTTCGCTAGATGCACTCGGCTGAGTTCCCAAAAGTGCCCGACAGTCCTTAGAATCAGGTAAGGCGATCGCTAGAGACTGTAAACAAACCAAACGTAAGTTTTTCAGTTGTGCTTGTTCATTGGCAGTTAAAATCGGCGCATAAACATTCGCAGACTCTTTACTAGATATAACTGGGGCATAAAGAGGAGTTCTTAAACCCAAATCACTCCCGACAAAATCCCCTTGAATCAGAGAATTACTCAGATCTAAACCCAAAGGCTTTATCCCAGATTTTTGCAGTTCTTTTCGCAGCAATTGGTAAAAATTATCCCTAAATTCTGCATTCTCTGGTCGCAAATCAATAATCATTTCCCGCAAATCTACAGTCAAATTACCTTCGCGGATGGTCGGTTTACTGACTCGTTCTTGTAATAATTCCAGAGTTAAAATTGTCCGTTCTGGCTGAGTAGAAATTGCCCCAGCAGGTAACAAGAGTGATAAAAGAATGAAAACGCACAAACATACAGAGGTTAAACGCAGAGATACACAGAGATATTTCTTGGCGCTCCTCTGCGTATCCCTCAGCCATTCTTTGCGGTTCTCCCAAAAATTAAACAAACGGCTTAACACTCACTCATCACTCATTAGCAGAACAATTTTACCCGTGATAGAGCCAGTTTCCAGTAATTGATGTGCTTTAGCCGCTTCCGCCAACGGAAATTGATGATTCACCTGAACTTTTAATTTTCCTTCATTCATCCAAGTTGCACACTGTTCTAGAATTTCCCCATGATGCTGTAAACTTTCTGCCAAACCTTCTAACATGGGAGTCAACATTAACTCCAAGCCGATACGGAGATTACGTAATCTGGCAGCTTTCCACACAGTATCAGCCTTTGGTTCTAGAATCGTCACAATATCACCATATATCCGCACCGCCGGAAAGGTTTTGTGAAAGGTTTCACCACCAACCGTGTCAAAAGCTAAATCTACGCCTTCACCACCAGTCCAATTTAAAGCTGCTTCCACAAAGTCTGTTTGTTTGTAAAAAATTACTTCATCAGCACCGAGTTGCTTGACAAAATTCGCCTTTTCCTGAGAACTCACCGTAGTAGCGACAAAAGCACCTTTAAGTTTCGCCAGTTGAATGGCGACATGACCAACACCACCCGCACCAGCATGAATTAAAACCCGTTCCCCAGGTTCCAACCTTCCCCGTTCATACAAAGCTTCCCAAGCAGTAATTAAGACTAAAGGTGCAGCAGCAGCTTCTGCAAAAGAGACTGAAGCGGGTTTACGTGCCACAAACCGCTCATCAACAACTGTATATTCAGCATAGTTACCTTGATGTGCGCCTAAACCGCCATAGCAGAAAAATACTGCATCCCCTGGGCGAAACCGTTCCGCACCAGCACCCACCGCCTCAACAATTCCCGCACCATCACAGCCTAAAATGGCAGGCATTTGTTCAGGGTAGAAAGTACCTCTCTGACGCAGTTTGGTGTCAATGGGGTTTACACCAGCCGCGACTAGGCGGACTAAAAGTTCAGTATTTCCTAAAGGTACGCTAGGATTTACCACTTCCTGTAATTGCAGAACCTCAGGACTACCAGCGGCTGTCATTAAGACTGCTTTCACAAATTTTTCCTCCGAATATACACGGTTATCTGCAACTTTACCGTAATCGGGAGGGAATAGGGGAGCGGGGGAGTAGGGAGTAGGGAGTAGGGAGTAGGGAGTAGGGAGTAGGGAGTAGGGAGTAGGGAGTGGGGAGTAGGGAGCGGGGGAGAAAAGAAAATAATTCTTATTGCTGGTTAAATGGCTACAATGCTTACTGGATAAGAAATACGCGCATTTTCCGGCGTTTCTTGGATTTGCTTCCCCAGCACCCCTTTACTCGCTAATTTCTAATTTCGCCACAAAGCTATTCCACCCAATAAACCAGTAATATTGGGGATGAGTTTGACATTTAAAGGTAGCTGAAGATTTACCCGCACAGCTTCACCACCGCCAATGTAAAGGTAATCATAATTGAACAGACTTTGTAAAGAAGCGATCGCCTTATCTAAACGTCTGTTCCATCTTTTTTCACCAATTTTTTCTAACTCTGCACGTCCCAATTGTTCTTCGTAGGTTTTTCCTTTACGAAACGGATGATGTCCCATTTCCATATTCGGTACCAATTTGCCATCTACAAATAAAGCCGAACCGAACCCTGTACCTAAAGTTATTACCAATTCCACACCTTTACCTGCAACTGCGCCAAATCCCTGCATATCAGCATCATTAATCACTCTTACAGGCTGGTTGAGACATTGTGACAATGCTGTTTCTAAATCAAAACCAATCCAATCTCGATCTAAATTGGCTGCTGTTTCTGTCACACCGCAGCGTACCACACCGGGAAAACCTACAGCCACACGATGAAATTCACCTTGGGCAGATGCTAACACGGCGATGGCATTGATAATTGTCTCTGGTTTAGCAGGTTGGGGAGTATCTAAACGCTTCCTTTCCGTCACCGGAGTACCAGTGATATCCAAAACTATCGCTTTGACACCACTACCACCAATATCCACAGATAGGGTACGAATAGATCCGTTATCTTCCAACATTGAGTTTTGTCCTTTTGTTTACTGCTTGGTGTTTTAGGGGCTAGGGGCTAGAGGTTAGCGACTGGGGACTAGGTAAGATTTTGGTTATAGCCAGAAGTATTTCCCCCCTGCTCCCTGCTCCCTGCTCCCCTGCCTCTTCCCCCAAATCCCGGTAACATAAAAATGACGCGACAGTAGTAAAATGCACAGCTTTATTCCCCCAGAACGCTTTTTTCCCTACCTCACTTGGACTGATATTCAGGCTATGCCAAATAAGGAAAATGTGGTGATCATTCAACCAGTTGGGGCCATTGAACAACATGGCCCTCATTTGCCGCTGATTGTTGATGCTGCCATTGGTGTAGGAGTTTTGGGAGAGGCCCTGAAAAAGTTGGATGCTAGGATTCCCGCTTATGCTCTACCTACTCTTTATTATGGTAAATCGAATGAGCATTGGCATTTTCCGGGAACGATTACTTTGAGTACGGAAACTTTGACAGCAACCATTATGGAAATGGGTGAAAGTATTTACCGTGCTGGGTTTAGAAAATTGGTGTTGATGAATTCCCACGGTGGACAACCCCAGGTGATGCAAATGGCGGCGCGAGATTTGCATGTTAAGTATGAAGATTTTTTGGTGTTTCCTTTGTTTACTTGGCGTGTGCCTAATATTACTAAAGAATTATTAACTCCCAAGGAAGCCTCTCAAGGAATGCACGCGGGAGATGCGGAAACTAGTATTATGCTGGCGATTTTGCCGGAACAAGTAAAAATGGCTCAAGCTGTTGCTGAGTATCCACCGGAACCAACACAAAGCAGTTTACTGAGTTTAGAGGGGAAGTTACCTGTATCTTGGGTGACAAAAGATATCAGTAAAAGTGGTGTCATTGGCGATGCTACAACTGCAACTAAAGAAAAAGGCGATCGCATCCTCGAATCTGTGTCTAATGGTTGGGTGCAAGTTATCCAGGATATTTACGCTTTGCGTCATGGAGATTGGGGCGTGGGGAGTAAGGACTAGGGAAAGTTTTTAGCAATGACAATAACAAATGACTAATGACTAAATTTGTTAGTCTAGGGATAGTACCAGTCGATATTGTTGGTCAGTGACAAGTTCTTAGTAAAGGTCACATTAAGAGAAAATAATTATGACGACAGAACCTAAAAGCCTCTATTCTTATAGTCAAGAGGATGTACAGCGTATTTTACAGTTAGCGATCGCTCGTCAAGCTGACGATCAAAATAAAGAATTTTCTTATGAGCAACTGTTGGAAATTGCTACGGAGTTAGATATATCACCAAGTTCTTTAAATCTGGCGGAAAAGGACTGGCGATCGCAATGCAGCGAAATCCAGCAGCGCCAGGCATTTAAGACTTACCGTATCAGCAGATTTAAAAAACGCGTTGGCAATTATGCGATCGTCAATGGTTTTTTAATCATGCTAGATTTAGTTACGGGTGGCGGTCTAACTTGGTCGTTGTCTATTTTATTATTTTGTGGACTAACATTAGGTCTGGATATTTGGAATACTTTTCAAACTAAAGGTGAAGAGTATGAAATAGCTTTTCAAAAATGGTATCGCCAACATCAAATTAAACAAACCATTAACACTGTTGTTAGTCGCTGGTTTAAAGCGTTACAAATGTAATCATCATTTCTTCTGAATTACGGTTTTAGTTTGGGAGTTTAAGTATTTATTCCAGCACGTTGAAAGATGGCGTGGGGGGTGATTTCTAGCGCTGGGAGCAAATTATCAGTAATTACTTGATGACCTCAATAATAATCGCTTCCTAGCATTAAGACAAATGTGTACCAATGGGTTTTATTTTAATTTAGCAAAGTGATTATTTGTAATTAATTTGTAACTGCCTAGCTAGTAGGATTTGAAGAAAGGAAAACAGAGACATTACCAAGTAACGCATCAGTAATAACTTCCAATAGATTAAGATTACGCTTAGATGCWGTGGAAAGAAAAGAACGAATATTGACAAATGAAACCGCAAAATCGAAGGAGCGAAAACCACCGGAAATTTTCTGCTTACACTTCATCATCCGCAAGTCACGTTCTGCTTGATTATTGGTAAACGGAACATCAA
>JAKOMP010000243.1 GCA_022241785.1 Cyanocohniella sp. LLY
TCTGCTAGCCATAATTGTAAATTTATATAAAAATAATCAGTTTGTATTTACAGCTAACAATAAATACTCTTTAAATGTCAATATTTATAAGAGCTTTAGATAAAAAAAGATACGCTTTTAATATTTCTCTGGAGGCTATAACTAATAGTTTGGCATAACAGCTACTGAAGAACCCAAAAAGATGCCATTAAAAAAAGTAAAATTGTAAAAGAATTCCCAAGTTTTTTGTCGATTACAAAAAGTAAAAACCCAAAACAAGCTGATATCACTATCCCAGCTAACGTCAGCAACATGTTAGCTGAAGCCCTCACGCGGTCACGGTTAGTCTCAATTGTCTGAATAAGTAGTTCTTTTGTTACAAGAGGATCATTGGAAACTGTTCTAATTACTTTTATTGGGAGCATCCCAGTTTTTTGCAAAGAAGGCGAAAATCAGTCAGGATAAGTAAGACGAGTGTATTTACTTACCGATGACCCCAGAACAAAAGCAAGCTCTTCAAGAACATATTCAGGCGATCTCTAAAATATTGTACGAAGATACGTCAAAAGAAAAGCTCACAAATCTTGCAGGAATTGAAGAAGCAGTGCGGAGTCAAATGCAGAAGCATGTCATGCCAGAAGTAG
>JAKOMP010000244.1 GCA_022241785.1 Cyanocohniella sp. LLY
TTTAATGCTGTAGAGGTGCAAGAATTATATCAACAACATACAGAAGATACAGGACAAATTTTCACACCAGAAGCCACAGCAACAGCCTTTGATTTAACCCAAGGACAACCTTGGTTAGTCAATGCTTTAGCTAAAGAAGTTGTGGAAAAAATGGTTAAAGATAAAAGTATTGCTATTACAAAAGAACACATTTTACAAGCAAAGGAAATATTAATTGCTCGTCAAGATACTCATTTTGATAGTTTAGCTGAACGCTTACGAGAACCAAAGATAAAAGCGATTATCGAGCCGATGTTAGCGGGTTTAGAATTGGGGGATATACCCAACGATGATATTCAATTTGTGATTGATTTGGGTTTGTGTAAAATGCACCCCCAAGGTGGATTAACTATTGCTAATCCCATTTATCTGAACCGATGCAGGAGAACCTTTGACTATAAATTCTGCCTTGCCAAATAGACACGTCCGGAATATGATTTGGGTACAAAAAAATGGTAGAAAGTAAAATTGACCCTCTACCAACATCTAATTAAATGATTAGTATCTTTGATTATATACAAAAGTATCCCTCTCGTGCAAAGCAACTTTTGGGGATTAGTTATGACCAGTTTACTGACCTT
>JAKOMP010000128.1 GCA_022241785.1 Cyanocohniella sp. LLY
ATAAAGTGCAGCAAGGGATTAGATGGCATTTTTATTAAATCACTAATTCTTATCTCAACCTTTTTTATGTTTTCTAGTTCTAATTATTTTTGTATCTCTACCCTAGACTCGCTTTGAGATGTTTCTTATTATAAAAATATGAGCAGTTATCTATTTTATTTATAGTATTTTATCATAACGACTCTAGGAGAGCCTCAATTATGAGTCAATACTGATATAAAATAGAACTAATTTTGCCACCAATACTTAAAGGTAACAGTTTTATCAAAAATAGCCTAGATGAACGTAAGATTATGCGCGCGAAACATATTTAAAATATATTTATACAGAGCCAAACATTAAGAAATAATACTAATCTTGAAGATTTTATCAAAAAAAACAGAGGGCAGAGGGCAATTCTACTTCCTGCTCTCTACCCACGACTGGAGGGAGTAAGGGTTTAAGACTACTACCAAATTTTTAATTTGGGGCTGCTTATTTAGTAAGGTTTTTAATCCCCTTTTAAATACAACCTTTTGCCCTTGTATTTCTGCCTTTTTTAACAGCTAGGGCTAGAAGAAACTAGCCCTGTATTTACTTAGCAATTCGCATTCTCAGAGAAAGCGATCGCAGCCAGGCGATTAGAGATTAATCTTGACGACTTTGTTCTTTTCTTCTTCGGCTTTAGGTAGTGTTAAAGTCAAAATACCGTCTTTATATTCTGCGGTAACATTGGTATTTTGAATGCGCGTAGACAAAGGAATTACACGTTGAAACTTGCCATAACTAAATTCGCTTTTAATTACCCCTTTATCTTCAGATTTATGTTCAGACTTACGTTCTCCACTAACATAAACAGCTTTTTCTGTCACCTGCACATCTAAGTCCTTAGAGTCAATGCCTGGTAGTTCTAGTTTCAAGTGAATTGCTTCTTCGGTTTCTTGTAACTCAGCGGCAGGGAATCTATTTAAGGTTCTTTCGACTAATGTTGAAGGTAGCATTTCTTCATCAAACAAGTTATTGATTTGGCGTTGTAGGGTGTTAAGTTCTTGCCAAGGATTCCAACGTACTACTGCCATATGTACACCTCTTCGTAACAAGTATTTATGACCGACAAACTTAAGTTTTATGCTTATATCCTAGGCAAAAACAAAACTAGTGTAAATTCGGTTTTTATCACTTCTTAATGATGATTACCGAACCCAAGTATATATCACAAGAATGTGCGGCAAACTACACTCAATTTAGTTCGGTAAACCGAAGCCGATAAGCATATCTAATTATTGCAAAAATAAACAGGACTTACGCAAAAATAGCCAAAAAGTCTAATTTATCGTGCGCGAAGCGCATACCGCCAAGACGCCAAGACGCCAAGAGTTCTAGGACTTACACACTCGCTACGAAAATACGTGATTGGTTACGTAAGTCTTGAGTTTGTAGAGTTTACGTAAGTCCTAATAAAATAGCAATACTATCAATATTTGTTTTTATGAAAAATAGAGTTTTAAATTGCATATCTAGCAGCCCTAAATGAGTTACAAATGAATTTATTGCCTAAAATAATGAGACATAAGTGACCTTCAAAAATAATCCCAGTCCCCAGTCCTTAATCTCCTTTCATGAAAAATACCTCGCCCATAAGGATGAACGAGGTATGGATAGGAGTAAATCAACAAGGACTTATGATTCTATTTGTCCCTTTTGCGAGAAGAAGGGGTTCTGGAGATTACTACAGAAAAATAGTAGCAATCTTCAATTCATCAAGCACAATCCTCACGAACTAATGCAATTAGTTCTATAGTCTATGCTCTTGAAGTGTAGTAAACCCTGGACTATAAAGCCCACAAGTCTTTTACAATTAATAATCTAACAAAGATAATTTAATAGATCTCGCCAATTTGGCGTTTTTTTGCAAATTTATTAGCTTATACAGGTAATATCAGCAGGTAAAACTTACCGCAATTATGTATCATCTAATGAATTTTTTGGCTGACTCTAGGTATAATGCTGCATAAAGAAACGGCAGCTAACCTAGCAAATAAATAAACCAGAACACTTTAATAATTATCCGATAGGTATTAAGATAAACAGAATACTGGCAACTAAATTTTGAGGATTAACTGTTAGTTGTGTAATGTTAGTGCAAACTGCTAATACCACAACTTACGGACGACGCAACCCCAGTAATATAATTCTCCCTGACTGAGCAAAAAACCAAATTTTAACTAGATGGTCGTCAAGCTGTGCTTGAACTTGGGTTAGCGAAGACTACAGTGTGTAAAAATAGTGTGTGTAGGACAACTGCTAGAGATCATCAGGGTTTTTGGGTGGCGATCGCCTGCGGCAATGCGCTCCGCGCAATCGCCTACGCCCCGCCGTAGATCATCGCACAAAGAGCATTTACTGTCAGCGATCCCCCGTCTTTACGAGGCGATCGCACTTGGCCACTGGGCTTCATCAATGTTGATGATGCATATCTGGGATCGTAAGTTTACTAGTGGTATACCACTGAAAACGGCATAGCCTTTGGCTGATGTGCCGAAAATCTTCATTTAAAACAGCTAAATTACCTAATTAACCTTAAAATGTCTCCACTCGGTGTCGCTACCAGTCACTTAACGCATGTCCTGGAAATAGGAGAAGCACAACTCTGGCTGTTGTTGGTGGGAGTAAATCAATACCAAGATGAGAGATTACCCCCACTGCGCTACTCAGCTGTTGATTGTCAGGGTTTAGCCGCAGCCTTAGCTGATGCTACCCAAGAATTTCCCCATACAGAAGAACGGGTTCATCATGATTTGACTTCTCAGCCACCCACCCTGGCTACAGTGCGTGCTAGCTTAAACCAAATTACGGATGCGGCTCAACCACAAGATACGATTTTATTTTATTTTTCTGGACACGGGATGCTAGAGCCAAATTCCCAGCAAGCATTTTTGTGTCTAACAGATACTCAAACAGATGACTTAATTAATACAGGTTTAGGGTTACAAGAACTATTACAAGTATTAGAAAATAGCGGTGTCCAAACTCAATTAGTGTGGCTGGATGCTTGTCATAGCGGTGGACTGACATTCCGAGGTGCAAGAAGTGAAACCCATAAGCCATCTTTGTCTAACCCCACACAGCAGATGGTGGAATTATTACGCCAACGAGCAAAACAAAGTAAAGGATTTTATGCCTTGCTTTCTTGTGATACCAATCAACAATCGTGGGAATTTCCCGAATTGGGACATGGTGTGTTCTCTTATTACTTGATGCGGGGATTGCGAGGTGAAGCCGCTGATCCCCAAGGTTTGATTAATGCTGATGGACTTTACCAATATGTTTATCAGCAAACGCGGCAATATATAGAACAAACCAACCAGCAATTACGGCTAATTAATCAGCAAAATAAAACCAGAGGTGACACCAAAGTTTATTCTGAATATCCGCAGCAAACACCCAAGCGGATTGTCGAAGGAGTAGGGGACGTTATTCTGGGTTTAAAACCAGCAGTTGGAGAATTTGCATCTCCTAGAAAGGCCTTAATATTAGAAGGATTAGCAAATCATCAAACTACCCTTGCTATTAGTAAATTGCTAGGATCTGTCGGTGGATTTGAATTAGAGTATTGGCGGCGCAGTCTCAACATTACTACTGAAGATTTACACACGACTATTCAAACTTGTCTACAAAGTAATTCCCCAGTTTTAGGGACAGTAATTTTATATTTACGGGGACGAATTGAGGAAACTGAAGCTGGTGAACCTGCCTTAGTTTTAGCAGAAGAGATCCGCCTGAGTCGTTCTTGGTTACGACAAGAGTTAAGACGTTCCAATTATGCCCAACAAATTATTATTTTAGATTGTCCGGTAGGGGTAAATAATTATGCACACCTCCAAGATTGGGTTGAAGATTTACAACTAGGATTTGAACAAGGGCAATGTATAATTGCTGCGGCTTCCTTGAAAAATCATCCTGAACAATTTGCTCAGGCTTTACACTCTACCTTAGAAATAGCCCAACAACAACCTAGCTTGTCAGCAGCCGCTTGGATTACACAATTGCAATTGTCTTGTCACAACGAATTACCGCTGCATATTTGGTTATCTGGGACACAAGGTGTAATTGAAATTATACCTGCTAGCAAGAGCAGTAGAAGTATGCTCTCAACAGCAGCCATTGACTTAGGGATTTGTCCTTACCGGGGATTACAAGCTTTTACCGCAGAAGATGCCCAGTATTTTTACGGTCGAGAAGTTGTTGTACAGCAACTCATTAGTAACTTAGCTCAAAAATCATTTATTGCCGTCGTGGGAGCCTCCGGTAGTGGTAAATCTTCTGTAGTACAAGCCGGATTAATTGCTCAATTGCGACAAGGAAAACTTTTACCAGGTAGCCAAGATTGGTGGATTAGAAGCTTTCGCCCTGGTGTAAATCCCCTGCAAACATTATCACGTCGCCTGGTAGATAGCGGTACAGAGCGCGAAAAAGCTTACCAGCAAATGCAAATAGAAGGGATGTTGTACCAGGGAGTAGAAGGATTTAAGAACTGGGTGGGCGATCGCCCAGAACCAATGGTAATTTTGGTAGTAGATCAATTTGAAGAATTATTTACCCTCACCCCTAGTGAAGATAGACAGCGTTTCTTAGAAATTATCTTAGGGGCATTAGAATATACACCAGACAAGTTTAAATTAATTATTACCTTGCGGGCAGACTTTATCGCCCCTTCCTTAGAAGTACCCACATTAGCCAAGCTTTTACAGCAGTCAAGTGTGCTGTTACCCCCTTGCTTAACAGCAGAAGAATATCGCCGCACTATTATTAACCCCGCCGAACAAGTAGGTTTAACAGTCGAACCGGAATTAGTAGAGGTGCTGATACAGGAGTTACACCAATCTCCCGGAGACTTACCACTATTAGAATTTGTTCTCGCACAGTTATGGGAATACCGCGAAAATGGGGTCATTACCTTACAAGCCTACCAGCAGCACTTAGGTGGGATTAAAGGGGCGCTGGAAAGTAAAGCACAAACAGTTTACGAAAGTTTAGATCCAGAAGCCCAAGAATGTGCGCGGTGGATTTTTTTATCACTGACTCAATTAGGTGAAGGTACAGAAGACACCAGACGACGGGTATTGAAATCTGAATTAATCGTCAGAAAATATCCAGTGGCTTTAGTGGAAAGAACATTGCAAGCATTAACTACCGCCAAGTTGGTAGTCGTAAATCTAGAAGAAGATGCAAACGCTTTTAGAGGAATCAAAGGACAAGGAAAAACTTCCTCTCCACCTCCCATATCCCCATCCCCAGGAGTAACCATAGAAGTAGCCCACGAAGTCCTAATTCGCTACTGGTCAACATTGCGCTGGTGGCTAGAGGAAAATCGGGCTAAATTGCGATCGCATCGTCAAATTACCCAAGCAGCTGCTTTGTGGCGGAACAGCGATGAACAACCTGATTTCTTATTGCAAGGTGTTCGCCTCGCCGAAGCTGAAGAAATTTATGTCAATTACACGGATCAACTTTCTTTTGATGTCCAAAGTTTTATTGAAGCTTGTTTAGTAGAAAGACGACGCCAACAACAACAAGAAAAAAGTAGACTCAAGCAAGCCCAAAGAACTGCGGCAATTATTAGTATTCTGGGATTGACTGCTTTTGGTTTAGCTATTTTAGCTTATCAACAAACCCAAAAAGCGCAGTTACGAGAGATACAAGCTTTAAATTCTTTGTCAGAAAACCTTCTCCTTTCCCATCAGCAATTAGAAGCCTTACTCACTAGCGTTCAAGTAGGGAGGGAAGTACAAAAAATTACTCCCGGTACCCCGGAAAATATTCAAAATCAAACTGCAAATATTCTCCAACAAGCGGTGTATGGCACACAAGAACGTAACCGCTTGACTCATGATGCTTGGGTCACCAGCGTCAGTTTTTCCCCGGATGGTCAAATTTTGGCCTCTGGTACTGCTGACAACAGGATTCAACTTTGGCATAGTGATGGCAGTCCACTGTCAACTCTTGCAGAGCATAGTGATAGTGTCAATAGTGTCAGCTTTTCTCCGGATAGCCAGACATTAGCCTCTGCTAGTACTGACAAAACTGTAAAACTCTGGAGCCGTGATGGCAAGTTACTCAGAACTCTGATAGGACATCTGCATGGTGTAAATAGCGTCAGTTTTTCCCCAGATGGTAAAATGATTGCCACTGGTAGCAACGATAACACTGCTAGACTCTGGACTCGTGACGGTAATTTACTTGTAACCCTCGTAGGACATAGCCGCAGTATCAACAGCGTCAGTTTTTCCCCAGATGGTGATACTGTAGCTTCGGCTAGCGATGATGGCACAATTAAGCTTTGGAGTTTGGATGGCCGACTGTTAAAAACCTTACCAGCACACACGCGAGAAGTTTTAGATGTCATATTTAGTCCCGATGGACAAACAATAGCCTCAGCTAGCGCTGACCAAACAATTAAACTCTGGAGTCGTGATGGTAAGTTACAGAGAATTATCGAAGGGCATGACGCTAGTGTCTGGGAAGTGAGATTTTCTCCCGATGGTAAAATGATTGCTTCAGCTAGTGCTGATAAAACTATTAAACTTTGGACTCGCGCAGGTAACTTGCTAGGTACTTTGCCAGGACATAACCATGAAGTCAATAGTTTAAGTTTTAGCCCAGATAGCACCAGACTAGCTTCAGCTAGTGATGACCATACTGTCCGACTGTGGAAAATAGAAACAGCTCTACCACAAACTTTGTATGGACATCAAGGTAGTGTCAATGATGTCAGCTTCATTGCTAATGGTAAAACTATTGCTTCTATTAGTACCGACAACACGATGAAACTGTGGAATTTGCAGGGTCAGTTGCTAAAAACATTACCTTCACCCATTGATCATGTTACTAGCATTAGCTTTACTAGCGATCGCAACACAGTAGCTTTGGCCAGTGCAGACCAGACAATCCAACTTCGCCAGCGCGATGGCACTTTGCTGCAAATTCTCCAGGGTCACAAACACTGGGTTACAAGTATGGATTTCAGCCCTGATAATCAAATTCTCGCATCTGCTAGTACTGACAAAACCATCAAACTCTGGGGACGAGACGGTGGACTGCTAGAAACACTCCCCAGTCATCATGGTTGGGTGACTAACGTTAAATTTAGCCCAGACGGTAAAACCATCGCTTCCGCCAGTGCAGACAAAACCATCAAACTTTGGAGTCGTAACGGTCGTCTGCTGAGAACTTTCTCAGGACATAGTGCTAGTGTCTGGAGTCTTAATTTTTCTCCCGATGGCCAAACCATTGTATCTGCTAGCCAGGACAGAACCGTTAAACTTTGGAGTGTGGACGGTTCCCTATTGAAAACCTTTCAGGGACATAATGATGTAGTTGTCAACGTGAATTTCTCACCCGATGGCAAAATGATCGCCTCAACTAGCGACGACGGTACCATTAAACTTTGGAGTGTCACCAGTGGTATTTTGCTAAAAACTTTCGCAGGACATAACGGCGGCGTCAGGAGTGTGAGTTTTAGTCCCGACAGCAAAATGCTGGTTTCTGGTGGTCAAGATGCCACAATTAAACTGTGGAATTTACAGCAAATAAAACTGCAAACATCAAATCTCGATCAGCTGCTAAACTTAGCTTGCGATCGCCTGAGTGATTATCTGCAAACCAACCCTAATGTGACGACAGAAGAGTTTCAACTGTGTTTTTAAGAAGGTGACAGCACAGCGAAATATTTTTTCAAGATAAAATAGGTATATGAACAGACGCTATTTTTTAGAGAGTAGTGCAGTCATCATCGGCACCACATTTTTAGTACGCAATATCAACTGGGGTTCAGCAAACATGACAACTTCTCAAAGTAACTTTGAAATTACCAAAACAGAACAAGAGTGGAATACCACTTTAACACCAGAACAATTTCGTGTTTTACGCAAACATGGAACTGAACCCGCCTTTACCAGCCCACTAGATAAACAATATGCTGAAGGCACTTTTATCTGTGCAGGCTGTGAACAACCATTATTTACATCTGAAACCAAATTCAACAGTGGTACTGGCTGGCCCAGCTTTTATCAACCAATTGACGGTGCGATCGCCACTACAGTAGATCGGTCATTTTTCATGACCAGAACAGAAGTACATTGCAGTCGTTGTGGTGGTCATTTAGGTCACGTCTTCAACGATGGCCCTGCACCCACTGGTAAACGCTACTGCATGAACGGTGTAGCAATGGAGTTTATTCCTGCTTAGTGGGAAATGGGTGAAAGAGGCAGGGGGGCAGGGGGGAAATTTCTTCCTTACTCCCAACTCCCAACTCCCAACCAATTAAAGGTTAATCAATAGCACTCAAGAGGCTAACAATTACTCATTTTCCTGACTTTCCTTGACAATCCGCGAATAAGCTCACGCATGACATCAGTTTTAGTTCTTGACACCTGTCCACAGTATGCCTCTAGTAAATCTAGTTCTTCCTGCAGAATCCTTATTGTTAGTCTTCTTTCGTCTTTGATTGTCTGCTAATATGCTGTACAACAAGTATATGATATTAGGATTTAAGACAGAACTCAACTTAAGCAATAAGCATCGCACTGAACTATTGAAACACTGTGGTGTAGCTCGTCACGCTTGGAACTGGGGACTAGCTTTAACCAAGCAAATACTCGACCACAATAAAGCCAATCCAGAGGAGAAAATTCAATTCCCCTCTGCAATTGATTTACATAAGTGGTTGGTGGCATTAGTAAAGCCTGAGAACCCTTGGTACTTTGAAGTATCAAAGTGTGCGCCGCAATATGCACTGCGTGAACTAAGAACAGCTTGGGATAGATGCTTTAAAAAAGTATCAGGCGCTCCCAAGTTCAAAAAGAAAGGGAAGTCTGATTCATTTGAGTTAGACGGAACAATTAAGATTCGCGGCACTCACAAAATCCAACTCCCCAAATTAGGTGTACTCAAAACATACGAGAGCTTACCCCAGGTTCAACCTAAATCTGTGACCATTAGTCGCACTGCCGACCGTTGGTATATCTCGTTTCGGATTGAGGTAGAGCCAACAAATACGCTCAAGCTAGTTGACGTTGTAGGCGTTGATTTAGGTGTTAAATCTCTTGCTACATTATCGACCAGAGAAGTGTTTGAAGGTGCGAAATCATACCGCACTTTAGAGGCAAAACTATCTAGGCTTCAATGGATAAACCGCCATAAGATTCGAGGCTCCACTAACTGGAAAAAAGCGCAATCTAAGATTGCGCGATTACACCAGCGCATTGCTAACATCCGCAAAGATACATTACACAAACTCACCACCTATCTAGCCAAGAACCACGGCACGGTAATAATCGAGGATCTAAATGTGTCTGGGATGATGGCGAATAGGAAGCTAGCTAAAGCAATCGCTGATATGGGGTTTTATGAGTTTCGTCGTCAGTTAGAGTACAAAACCAAACTCTACGGCAGTGAGTTGGTAGTAGTTGATAGATGGTATCCCAGCAGCAAAACTTGCTCCCACTGTGGAGTTAAGAAAGAATCTCTATTCCTCAAAGAGCGTGTATTCAAATGTGAGCATTGCGGGTTTGAATGTGACAGAGATTTGAACGCAGCAATTAATCTCAAAAACGCGGTGAGTCACACCGTGTCAGCTTGTGGACTGGTGAGTGCCGACACTGCCAGGATGAAGCAAGAAGATTTCAGTTTGTTAGCAAACGTTAGTAAATTATGAACGGACTTAATGTGTTACCAAGTTTTCAAGCCGCAATTTTCGATATGGATGGTTTGCTTTTTGATACGGAAAGCATTGCTCGATGGGCTTGGAAGCAGGCTCTCAGTAATTATGGGTATATCATGAATGATGATTTATACTTAAAAATTGTCGGTCGAGATTTGTCATGGCGGGAAAAGTTACTCAAAAAGAAATATGGGGATAGCTTGCCTTTTGATTCTGTGACTGCAAAACGCATTGAAATAGGCGATGCACGAGAAATCCAAGAAGGTCTACCATTAAAGCCTGGTGTCTTAAATTTACTGAAGCAACTCAGTAGCTTGAATGTAACAATTGGCTTAGCAACCGGGACAGACCGTGTTAGAGCCATCCGCCGATTGATAAATGCTGGTATTCACCAATACTTCACTACTATTGTTACCAGTGAAGATGTTGCCGAGGGCAAACCTGCACCAGATATTTTTTTAGAAGTCAGCCGCCGGATGAATATTCCACCCATGCAGTGTGTAGTTTTTGAAGACTCATGTGTAGGTGTAAAAGCAGCTTTTCAAGCAGGTATGTGTCCTATTATGATTCCCGATATAGAACAGCCATCTTGGGAAATTACAAATTTGGCTTATCGTGTATTTAACTCTTTAGAGCAAGTAAGCGAATTATTAGCAGAAATTAGATAAAAATTAGTCCTCGATTGTAGCCACAACTTCTCCAGTTTGGCTAGTATTATAACCGCCTATGGCTTCTAACTGTGAGAGTACCCGGCGATGTCCTAAAGTGCCTAATAATTGTTGTACTGGGGGTTCGTCTAAGTATGACTTGAGAACCGCTAAATCATAGCGTGATTCTTGTAAAGGGATAAATCCTAACCCGAAAGCAGCGGCTACAGATGCAGTGCTGATACCAGATGTAACTTTTCCACTAGCCACTGCTTGAGCTACTTCTAAATGTCCGTGGACAATGTGGTCAAATCCTTTGACGGCTGTAAAGGGAATATTGGCATCGTTAAGCGATCGCTCTAAGACTTGGCGACTACCTGAACCTTCTTCTCGGTTGGCAATGGTCACACCTGGTTGTGCTAAATCTGCAATGGTTTTCAATCCTAGAGGATTATTTGGCTGAGTTAATATTCCTTCCTCCCAAACCCCAAGATTAATTAGTACAGCCGCCGCACCCTGAAGAACGGAACGCACAAAAGGAGTATTATATTCCCCCGTTTGGGGATCGTACATATGCATCCCCGCAAAGTGAACTTCTCCCCGACGTAGGCGGTGCAATGCCGTCATGCTGTTATCTAATGTCCAATGTACCCGTAAATTGGGATGCCAACGTTCCGCAGCCCGCGCCCATAAAGATAAAGCCGGCGCACAACCAGCTAAAATCACCGTCTGATGCAAATTTCCGGGATCATCTAATAGCTGGACACGAATTGTCTTCGTCCCAGGCAGGCGATCGCCTTCACCATCAGCTGGTACCATCTCTGTACGGAAAGCATCTTGACCAATCAAGGGATGAGCAATCCATTGTTGGCCAACTCGAGCCAAAATTAACCGTAAACGCTGACCTAAGGGCACATTGTAAGCGGGTACGGCTTCTATTTCTGGTAAATCTTGCTCTAACCAAAATAAATCTTCCACCTGACAACCCAGGGCTTTTGCCAACCGCAGGGCGATGGTGGTGGATGGTGCATATTGTCCTGATTCCACACCACTAATAGTTTGACGAGTCACACTAGCCAAATTAGCCAAATCTTGCTGACTCATACCCAGGCGGATTCTCGTTTGCTTTAATTTGTTGCGAAGTTCGTCCTGTTTTACCACGTCTTAGTTTTTTGCGGTTATCCTTTTCCTTAAATTAGCGTGAATTGGTCAGGCACTCTAGCAGCAGGTAATAATAAGATAATTCCCATTGCCCAAGAAGCGGAGGGGTAGGGAGAGCAAGCCCTGCCCGTTCGCGCAGCGTCTCGCAGAGAAGCCGTGAAGCGGAGCGAAACATGGGTATAAAGCCCCGTCCAATTCGGCAAGTGATACAGTAAGCCTGCGATGCCCTGAGCTTGCCGAAGGGTCGAACTGCTCAGTGCGCCTCTTCTAGGACGCTCATAAAGGGCAGAGTCCACGCTTCGTGCCGGTTTTCCCCCTTGCCCCCTTGCTCCCTGCCCCCCTGCCTCTTTTGACTTTCCAGCCTTCTACTCGCCCATGACTCAAAGTCCATGACTGAAACTTCCCCTAAACCCATTGCCACAACCACCCCTTTACCTGCAAATGAAGGAGAACGCTTAGAGGCACTGAGGCGATACAATATTCTCGACACCCCAGCGGAAGTTGCCTTTGATCGCATCACCTCTTTGGCAGCGCGTTTATTTAATATGCCGATGGCGCTGGTTTCCCTGGTTGACGAATCGAGAGGCTGGTTTAAATCTTCCTATGGCATTGATATATGTGAGGTGCAGCGAGATGCAACTATTTGTAGCTTGACGCTGTTATCTAACGAGGTTTTAGTCATTCCCGACACCAGGCAAGACAATCGGCTCGCCTGTAATCCATTTGTCCAAAATGAACCGGGTTTGCGATTCTATGCCGGCGCACCATTGCTGACTCCAGATGGCTTCAACTTAGGCGCTCTTTGTTTGTTAGACACACAACCGCATGATGGCTTAACTAATGAACAAAAAGCCGTCCTGGCAGATTTTGCCGCAATGGTGATGGATGAACTAGAACTACGACTGGCAGCCAGTCAAATTGCTCAAATCGATGCGGCGTTGCTAGAAGTGACTCAAGGTGTTTCTGCTGTGACGGGTGAAGCATTTTTCTTGGCTTTGGTAGAACATTTGAGTCAAGTTTTGGGGGTTGATTATAGCTACATTGGTTTGGTGGACGCAGATCAGCAGGAAGCAATCCGGACGATCGCTGCCTGTGGACAGGGGCAAATCATCGACAACTTTGAATACCAGCTATATGACACCCCTTGCCGGGAGGTACTTCAGACAAAAAAATTGTGCTGCTATACCCATCGAGTCCAAGCTTTGTTTCCTAATGCGCCTCTGCTGAAACCTCTCAAGGTGGAAAGCTATGTAGCGATTCCCTTTTGTGACACAACAGGCGTACCTATGGGGCTACTGGGCGTGATGGATAGCAAGGCATTGACAAATGTTCAGCTTGCAGAATCTTTATTGACCATCTTTGCTCTGCGGATCGCCACCGAATTGGAGCGACAGCAAACAGAAGCAGCACGACAACAAGCCCAGCAGGAGTTGGAGCTTTTAGTTGCCCAACGAACGGCTGAATTATCCCAAGCCAACGAATTACTCCACTTGGAAATTGCGGAGCGGCAGCAAGCTGAAGCTGGTTTGGAAACAGAACAGGAATTACTCAAAGTGCTGCTTGATAATGTCCAGGCAGGAATCGTAGCGTGTAATGCTGAGGGAATTTTAACTTTATTTAATCGAGCCGCCCGAAAATTTCATGGTTTGCCAGAGCAACCACTACCACCCGATCAATGGGCAGAATACTACGACTTGTATTTACCCGATGGCACAACGCTGATGCCCAAAAGCAAGATCCCGCTATTTCGAGCATTACAGGGTGAAATAATTGAGAATGTGGAAATGGTGATTGCACCCAAACAGGGAAAGGCAAAGATACTGCTTGCCAGTGGACAGGCGATCGTTGATAGCCAGGGTAAAAAACAGGGGGCAGTCGTTGTCATGCATGACATCACCGAACGTAAACAAGCCGAAACCGAACGCGCCGAATTGATCCGGCAGCAGGTTCAAGAGCAAACTGCACGCATTAAAGCAGAAACCGACCAGCAACGATCAGCATTTCTCGCAGAAGTCAGTACAGTACTAGCATCCTCATTGGATGATGAATGTACTTTAAAAAGTGTGGCGAATCTGGTGGTGCCATTCTTTGCGGACTGGTGTACCATCGACTTGCTGCAAGATAATCAATTTATTCATCGGGTTGCAGTGGCTCACTGTGATCCCACAAAAGTGGCATTGGGCTGGAAAATTCATCAGCAATATCTCAGACAAATAGATGAGGCAGAGGGAGTACCCAAGGTGCTACGAACTGGGAAAACCGAACTGGTAGCTGAAATTCCCGATACTGTCTTGGAAATGGTGGCTCAAGATTCTGAACATTTTCAAATATTACGTGAACTGGGCTTAAAATCTGGCATTATCTCACCATTGATTGCCCGTGGACAGATTTTAGGGGCAATTAAGTTTGTTACGGCTGAATCCCATCGCCGTTATAGTCTAGCAGATGTATCCTTAGCAGAAGACATCGCCCATCAAGTAGCCATCGCCATTGATAATGCCCGCCTCTACAAAGCAGAACGAACAGCCAGAAATGCCGCCGAAACGGCCAACCGAGTCAAAGATGAATTTCTCGCAGTGCTGTCCCATGAGTTGCGATCGCCTCTCAATCCAATTTTAGGCTGGTCAAGGCTACTCCAGAACGGCAAGCTAGATCAAGCGAAGACGGCACAAGCCTTGGCAACTATCGAGCGCAATGCCAAGCTACAATCGGAACTGATTGAAGACTTGCTTGATATCTCCCGGATTTTGCAAGGGAAACTCAGTTTGAATGTCAGTCCAGTCAATTTAGCATCGACTATTCAAGCTGCCCTCGAAACCGTGCGATTGGCAGCAGACGCTAAATCCATCACCATAGAAACAAGTTTGGACTCTCAGGTGAAACTTGGCTTAGGAGACTCAACTCGCTTGCAACAGGTAATGTGGAATCTGCTTTCCAATGCCGTTAAATTCACCCCCGCAGGCGGTAAAGTTGAGGTGCGACTAGAGCAGATGGATCATCAGGCTCAAATCACCATCGGCGACAACGGCAAGGGCATTGCTCCAGATTTTTTGCCGTACATCTTTGACTACTTTCGTCAAGCTGATAGTACTACAACACGTAAGTTTGGCGGATTGGGATTAGGATTGGCCATCGTACATCATCTTGTGGAATTACATGGTGGCACCGTTGAGGCAGATAGCCCCGGTGAAGGGTTAGGAGTTACTTTTACTGTCAGATTACCACTCAAGCCTATAAGTTCAGCAGAAAATCAAAAGGAGCGATTCTCCCAGTCATCTGTCAATTTGCAAGGCGTTCAAGTTTTAGTGGTGGATGATGATACCGATACACGAGAGTTGATTGTGTTTTTGTTAGAGCAGGCTGAGGCCAGCGTCATTTCCGCAATTTCAGCCAGTGCAGCCTTAGCAGCGTTAACACAATCCCTGCCACATATCCTCGTCAGTGACATTGGAATGCCAGAGATGGATGGCTATATGCTAATACGGCAAGTGAGAGCTTTGCCACCAGAACAGGGCGGGCAAATACCAGCGATCGCACTGACTGCTTACGCTGGAGACTTTAATGAAAAACAAGCTCTCGCTGCTGGCTTTCAACGTCATGTAGCAAAACCTGTGGAACCCAATGAGTTAATCAACGCCATCGTCACATTGCTCATTGAACACTAATTAGCCGGAATTGAGATTACGAGTCTGCAATTAACCTAGCTTTTGTGAGCAGGATTTTCCAAACTATCTCTTTTGTGGAGAGATTAAAAGAGCGATTGCTGATCTCTGCATAAAGGTTAGAATTGTCTCTGTACCAAGTTTGTACAAGAAGTTACTAAGTTGGGAGTTTTACTCATATTTATTGATAGTATTTTTCTTTTATTTTTTAAAATAAAACTATCTGAAGCAAATTTAGAGCAATAAATATTTATAAGATTGACTGTAGATTAACGTGAGTTCGACAAGTTTTTTTGACCTCTCCCCCAACCCCTCTCCGACGCGGAGAGGGGAGTAAAGATCATGACATATCGACGAAAAATAAAGGTTTTAAAGCCTCTCTCCTTGCAGGGGAGAGGTTTGGAGAGGGGTTTTTCC
>JAKOMP010000001.1 GCA_022241785.1 Cyanocohniella sp. LLY
CGCGCACTGCTTCTTCAATTCCTGCAAGATTTGTGAGCTTTTCTTTTGACGTATCTTCGTACAATATTTTAGAGATCGCCTGAATATGTTCTTGAAGAGCTTGCTTTTGTTCTGGGGTCATCGGTAAGTAAATACACTCGTCTTACTTATCCTGACTGATTTTCGCCTTCTTTGCAAAAAACTGGGATGCTCCCATCCCCATCAGGGCTGAAAACAGTTAACAGTAAACAGTTTTATCTGATAACTGATAACTACCAACCTTTATCTGCTTGTTCCAATACGTAAGCAGCTACATCTGCAATTTGTTCTGGTTTCAAACGACCCTTGAAAGCCGGCATGGCATTTTTACCATTTGTAACTTGGCTAATAATTGCCTCTGCTGAGTACAAGCCATACTTTTCTAAGTCATCTTTTTTCAGAGTTTTATTGGCTTGAACTAGATTTTTCCCACCTGCATGGCAAGAAGCACAATTAGCACCAAATACTTTAGCGCCATTAACAGTATCTGCTGCCAAAGCTGGACTACTGAAGGCAAAGGTGAAGATGGCTATGCCTAACAATAGTACTGAAATAATTCTTTTCATTGCGTGTTCTCTCTGCAAAACGTCTGATTCGGTACAATATCCTTCATAATTTTTATTTGAACAAATTGCCTTAGTCAAAAGACAAGCTGTCAAAGTTCTCTGTGATAATTGATGAAGAATTTTGTATTTTTACACTTCATTCTTTTACAGCTAATTGTTGCAAAGCATCTTCTGTGACACGACAAATTCGCCACTCATCTAAAATAGATGCTCCCATGCTGCGATAAAATGCTTGCGCCGATTCATTCCAATCCAGGACACTCCATTCTAACCGCCCACAATTTCGCTCGACTGCTATCTGCGCTACTTTAGATAAAATAGCTTTGCCAATACCTTGCCGTCGATATTCTGGTAAGACAAATAAATCTTCCAAATAAATACCTGGCTTAGTCAAAAAAGTTGAATAATTATAAAAAAACAGGGCAAAACCAACAGCTTGCCCTGCATATTCTGCTAGTATTGCCTCAACATACTTTGGGGAGCCAAATAAATGTTCTTGGAGATCCAAAGCATTGCCAGTAACGGCGTGAGATAATTTTTCGTACTCGGCAAGACCCTTAATTAAATCAAACAGTACATTGCTATCCGCAGGTTCAGCAAAACGCAAAATTAAATTGCTATGTGGGGCCATTCGTTAATAATCTATAATCCACAGTCCATAGTCTATAATTAATTGGTAACTTTTTTGACATTCCCAATTGTAAGATTTTGGATTTTGGATTGTTTTTGTCAATCTTCACAATGACTAACCATTGACTAATGACTAATTAAATCAACCATCCCTTTAAACGTTTGGCTATATGAGGACGGCGTAATTTCCGCATAGCTTTGCTTTGAATTTGGCGCACTCGTTCCCGTGACAAATTGAACATATTGCCAACTTCTTCTAAAGTGCAGGGTTCGCTGGTGGTTAAACCATAGCGCAGAGAAATCACGTCTTTCTCCCGTGGAGTTAACACATCACCCAATACATCCCAAATCTCCTGACGCATCATGTTTTCATTCATTTTTGCTTCGGGAGATAAGTTATCCTCATCTTCTAGCAAATCCATCAATTCCGTGTCTTCTTCCTTACCAACACGGTGATTGAGAGACAGTGCTTGTCGCCTTAGTTGTTGCAGTTGGCGCAGTTGTTGCACGCTAATCTCCAAAGATTCCGCCATTTCGGCTTCGGAAGGATTGCGACAAAGTTTTTGTTTTAGTTCCCGTTGGGCTTTTTTTAGTTTATTTAGTTTTTCTACAATGTGGATAGGCAAACGGATTGTCCGCGCATCGTTAGCGATCGCCCGTGTAATTGCTTGTCTAATCCACCAATAGGCGTAAGTCGAAAACTTATATCCTTTATCTGGATCAAATTTTTCTGTAGCGCGATTTAAACCCATTGCGCCTTCTTGGATTAAATCCAGAAAAGGTACGCCGCGATTCAGATAACGTTTAGCAATGGAAACTACCAACCTCAAGTTCGAGCGAATCATTTTACGTTTCGCCACTCGTCCTTGATATAACCGACTTTCCAGTTGTTTTTCTGTCAGATCGAACTGGGAAGCTACTTGCGCCTTATTGACTGACTGTCCCAGTTCTAATTCCAAAGCAGCTTGAACTTCCCTAACTTCCTCTAGGAACCGGACTCTCCGCGCTAACTCGACTTCTTCGTCTGGTTTGAGCAACGGATAACGCGCCATTTCTTTAAAAAACGCGCCTACGGCATCATCATGCTCGGTTTTATTGTATCCTGAAGGCCGCGCCGCCGCCATTTCATCCCCATCACGTTCGTCTGATTCCAGATTTTCGATAATTGGGGATTCTTCTTCTACTACTGGTTCTAATATATCTAATGTATGTTCTTCATGTTCGGTAGTAGTTTCCAGTATTTCCATTGTTCCCAATTCAGCAATGTTCATAGTTTACTTTAGGGATTGTTGCTTTGTTTGGTACATAACTTATTGACAGCCGCTTGATTAAAGCTTGGTAGTTTCCCTAAGAAACAAATGCACCTCTTTGTGATAAAAATACATGTTTTTGCTAATTGCTTATTCAGTTATAAAAATCAGCCTTTAGCTATCATTTCTGGTTTCCAGTTAGATAGAAACTCTAACAAATACTGGCTTTTGCACCCAGAAACGATCTTCTCAGGTTCCAACAGAATATATTCCTTATGTTTTTCCTAATACCTGAGCCTATCAATTTTCCTCAACCTTTATCCACTTTAACAAATATAAAAAACTCAGGTAAATCCCCCAACAGCTTAAAATTTTCTATACTTTTATGAAAAATTCAGCTTTATGGGTTAAAAATCATTACAACAATCATAGTCTTGATTTTTGGAGTTATACGTTTTTCATAAAGTTTCCTAAATGACATAAGTTGGCTAGCTTAACTTTCCAAAATATTTTGTATGTATAAAAGCATCTCATAGACATAAACAGTTGAATATCTATCAAGAGGCTGAAAAATACTACGTCAGATTTAGTAGATAGTCACACTATTTCAGAAGCAGCCAATAACATAGTTTGATTTTTTATAACTCTTTTCAACTATTTATGGCATGTATTGTTAAAACAAAATTGTCTAGTAGATTACATAACAAGAAAATTATCAAGTATTATGTAGATTGAAAGTATTATGAAATACAATTTACCTCCAAAAAATAAAAACTGGATAAGCTAGATAATTTTCGAGAAACGAAGTGAAATCGAGAGAAATATTTGAGCATATAATTCCAAACTTATGTATACAAATGGCATTAATTTACTCAATTTAGTGGTTGCGGAACCTGGTGAATCTTACCAGTCAGGAACAATACAGCAATGGGTAGAAGTGCTGGTGGATTGTCCAGGAGCGCTGGGATTGTTTACTTACCGATTACCTACACATTTAAGAATCAACCCTGGGGATATTTTAAGTGTGCCATTTGGCGCACAAAAGGTAGGAGCGATCGCCATTCGTTTATTGACAGAACCAAACGTAGATTTACCACAAGAGAAAATCCGAGAAATTGAAGATGTAGTGAGTGCAGGATTTTTTCCCACCACATATTGGGAATTATTAAATCGAGTAGCCGCATATTACTATACGCCGCTAATTCAGGTGATCCGGGTAGCATTACCACCAGGATTGCTGGGGCGATCGCAGCGTCGGATTCGCTTATGCCAAAATGCCGAAATAAATAGACAAATTTCCCAATCAGCAACCTTTATTAGTCCCACAGCACAGCAAGTTATCCAACTTTTGCAAGCGCAACCAGATGGAGACTACAGTTTTACCTACCTGCAACAAAAAATCAAAGCAGCCTATCGGGGAGTGAGGGAGTTATTGCGCTTGGGGTTCGTAGAAAGTTATTTGGAACCTCCAAGGCTAAATAAACCAAAACTCCAAAAAGCAGTCACATTAATTGGCACCATTGATCATGATTTAACTACTCGCCAACGAGAAATTTTAGAAGTATTGCGGCGACGTGGCGGCGAGTTATGGCAAAGTGAACTATTACAAATTTGTCATGCTAGTCCCTCTACCTTAAAGACGATGGCAAATAAAGGCTACATCGTTATTGAGGAGAGAGAAATATTAAGAACAGAACAAGGATTAGCATTAGCGCAGGATTATCCCAAAACCTTAAATACTGATCAAGCCAATGCCTTAGCCATGATCCAATCATTGAATCAATTTGCTCAAGTGTTATTGCATGGCATTACAGGTTCCGGCAAAACCGAAGTATATTTACAAGCGATCGCACCCCTAATTAACCAAGGTAAATCCGCCCTAGTATTAGTTCCAGAAATTGGACTCACACCCCAGTTAACAGATCGTTTCCGCGCGCGTTTCGGTAACAAAATTAGTGTGTATCACAGCGCCCTTTCCGACGGTGAACGTTACGATACTTGGCGACAAATGCTCACCGGAGAACCCCAAATTATCATCGGGACGCGTAGCGCCATTTTCGCCCCCTTACCCAACTTAGGAATCATCATCCTAGACGAAGAACACGACAGTAGTTTCAAACAAGATTCACCCATACCCACCTACCACGCCTGCACCGTCGCCCAATGGCGAGCCGAATTAGAAAACTGTCCCTTAATCTTAGGTTCCGCCACCCCTTCCTTAGAAAGTTGGGTTAGCTTAACAAACGCCTTAACCCCCTTGTCCCCCCATCCCCTTGTCTCCCCATCCCCCACTCACTACCTCTCCCTTCCCCAACGCATCAACTCCCGCCCTTTACCCCCAGTGGAGTTAGTCGATATGCGGCTAGAGTTGCAGCAGGGAAATCGTTCTATATTTAGTAGGTCGCTACAAACAGCCTTACATCAGCTGCAAGAAAAGCAACAACAAGGAATTTTATTCATTCATCGGCGGGGACACAGTACCTTTGTTTCTTGTCGCAGTTGTGGGTACGTAATGGAATGTCCCCATTGTGACGTGTCGCTATCTTATCACCAGACTGAAGACGGAGCGCCGCAATTATTGCGCTGTCATTACTGTAACTACACGCGATCGCATCCCCAACAATGCCCAGAATGCGGTTCACCCTATCTGAAATTTTTTGGTAGCGGAACTCAGCGCGTCGCCCAAGAATTAGCAAGACAGTTTCCGCAGTTAAGTTATATCCGGTTTGATAGCGATACCACCCGCAACAAAGGCGCACACCGTACCCTGCTGACGCGGTTTGCTAACGGGGAAGCCCACTTATTAGTAGGTACGCAAATGCTCACCAAAGGTTTAGATTTACCCCAGGTGACACTTGTCGGTGTAGTGGCTGCTGATGGTTTGTTGCATTTATCAGATTATCGTGCCAGTGAACGGGCATTTCAAACCTTAACTCAAGTAGCTGGCCGCGCTGGTAGAGGAGATGATACAGGTAGAGTAATTGTGCAAACATACACCCCAGAACACCCGGTAATTGAAGCGGTGCAACAACATGATTATCAATCTTTTTCTCAAACTGAATTAGAACAACGGGAAGCACTGAATTATCCGCCTTATGGCAGGTTAATTTTATTACGTTTAAGTAGTCTTGACCCCATCCAAGTACAGAACACAGCCCAAATCATCGCCACAGCATTAAGCGATAGAGAAGGCTTTGAGGTGCTAGGCCCAGCCCCAGCCAGTATTGTGCGGGTAGCCAACCGTTATCGCTGGCAAATACTCCTAAAATTCGCCCCTGATGCCTTACCACAGCTACCTGATTGGGAACAAGTGCGATCGCTTTGTTGTGATTCTGTTAGCTTAACTATAGATGTAGATCCGTTGAACATCATGTAATCAAGCTGAAAACTTGCATTTACTTAACTACGAATTAGTACTATCAAGCTTTAACTAGGAGCTATTTTTATGCTTGCCAAATTATTTAACAAGTATTTAGAGTTTCGTCCTTGCTTAACTGCTTATAACGATACAGAACAGAAACAGCCGCGCCAGTATATTCACTTTATTTTGTTTCCCCAAAATCGCTGGTTCAATATTACCCTAAACCAAATTTTAGATCGTCCAGAATGGTATAAAGGTTTACTACATAACCACCCTTGGGCTAATATCAGCATCATCTTAAAAGGCGGATACTGGGAGAAAACAGAACAAGGAACCAAATGGTACGGGCCAGGCTCAATCATTTTCCGGTCTGCCAAAAAATACCATTGCATCTGGATCGAAAATGGTAACCCAGCATGGACATTGTTCATTCACGGGCGCATTACTAAATCTTTTGATTTCACCAAAGATGGTAATCCTGTGACCATAGAGGAAATGGGGATGAAAAAAGCAATTTTTACCCGTCAATAATGCCTAACATAGCTATTTACTAAAGCTAAAAACCCAAAAATCAATATTAAACCCAGTACATACAAGGCTTTGGTGGTACGTTGAGCCTTTCTCCATATCGCCTGGTAGGAAAGTTGATGATTTTGAATAAGCAAGAAAGCTGGCGGATTAAAAATGTAGGGTAACAACCGACTCAGTAACAACCTCATAAAAAAGTTGATGCTCCACAGCCTTTTGCCCAAGCGATCCTGGTTATATTGCCAAGGATACGCCGTTTGCGCCAGACGTACTACGGCTTTGACATCAGGAAGCCGCAAGGATTCGTATAAAGGTAACGCCAAAGAAAGATCATCATGACTCTGACACAGGGCTTCATGCAAAACACACACATCTTCCAATGCTGAATTTACTCCTTGACCAATGTCTGGAGGAAAGCAATGGATAGCATCTCCTAAAAGTACTATTCCAGTAACAGCAGTTGGTTGTGGTTTTAATAAGTAGTGCAATCCAGAACAGTATTGCGGAGGAGGAAAGCAACCGCCTTCACTTTTGGCAAATCGTTCAACTTCTGTCTGTGAAATGATTTGACGTAGGGGTAATTGGGGAAAGGCTTGCTCAAAAAAGTTGTAAACTTCTTCACTGGTTTTCAATTCCCAGATTTTATGGTTAGGTTTGGTAATTACATTTGCTGTCCGAGGTTCATCTGGGTTTTGCAGAGGTAGTAGACCCAAAGACAAAGAACGCAGATGATCTCGAAAACTTCCACGAATAGCGTAAGCCATATGACTCACAGCCTTCTCTGAACCACTGTGAGCTAAGGGAAACTGTGGAGGTAAAGTTAAAACTTTATACCTCAATCCTGAACTGGGTGAAGGAAACAGCTGCATCTCAAACTTCTCTGATGTAGATTCATCCCACTGTTTGAGGGTATTACGGACAATAGAGTTGATCCCATCACAACCAACCAAAAAACTAGGCTCAAACTTGACAATGCTACCATTTGCAGATTGTGTAGTGACTTCCAGGTTTTCCGGATTTTGGTTAATTTTAAGACATTTAGTCTTAAATAATACTGTAATTGCGTGAGTCCAATTTTGTACGATTTCTTGGTATAACAACAGCACAAATGCTTTGCGTGGTAACCAATAGGCAGTTTTTCGCTGGGGATCTACAATAGGCAATTTCGACGTTTTGCGACTGCCATTCGGTTTGATTTGGGTAAAATAAAATTCTGTAGTGGGGACACTGATTTTCGATATCTGTTCGGTGAGTCCAAAAGCATCTGTGAACTTTTGACCCCGACCATCAATTAAATATAGGAATGACTTGTCAGGTTCATAGTAATCAGCGCTAGCCCGTTGTTCTAGGACTGTAATATTTGTCCAGCCACGTTTAGCCAACATTAATGCAGTTGCTAATCCTGCTGGCCCTCCACCAACAATCAATACTTTTTCTTTGACTGTCAAAGACTCTTGAGTAAACATATTGTTTTTAGGTGTCAGTCGTCACATCTAATACACTGATATTAACGCTTGAGTGTATCTTGACAACAGCAGTATTCATTTCTTGAACTCAGATAATTCTAGAGTCAGCACACAGGATACATTTTATTTTACGATCCTGCGGAAAAGGCACTTTAGATATTCAGATAAAACTGAAGTTTAATTTATGCCAAATTGGTCAAAATTTGGGCGCAATAAATATAAAACAGACGGCTTAATTTTTAAAGTTTATTTTCGCAAGATGTTTATTTTGACTCAAAAGGTTAAATATACAATATAATTTTTTGCTAAATTCTCATTCAAGGTGCGCTGATGAAACAAAAAGTATATAATTATACCAAAAATTTCATGCTTGTGTAATAAATATATCTTATAACCAAAGAAATTTTAAATTAGCAGATTTCGAGAATATATTGTATAACCAGGAAATATTAACCAACAAGCTAGATGTCTAAGCGTAAAATTTAAATATTTTTGACGGAAACTTTTCTAAGAATCTGAAAAATATTAATAACTGCAACAAGTCGATGAATTGAGGTTATGTATATGAGACATTGCCACATAATTCATGGGATATAGGAATTTCAGTTGAGTCTTGCTAAGTATAATAAATTTTTCACTTGTATCCTTTAGGGTGGAGATTTATCCAGCTTTCCAAAAATCAAATATGAATCCTATATATCTAATATTACGCTTTCCATTACTTTATTTGAATCGAGCAAAAATCAATGGGACAAGGTTTTCTGCAAATAGGTTTAACGCTGTGTATTGTCATAGCCATTACTCCATTTTTGGGAAAATACATAGCGCGTGTTTTCTTGGGAGAAAGAACATTACTTGACTTTCTCATGAACCCCATAGAACGAAGCCTCTTTCTGCTAGCAGGTGTCAACAGAAAAGATAATATGACAGCCGGGGAGTATGTCCGAGCATTACTTTTCAGTAACCTGATTATGGGTATTTTAGTATACTGGCTGCTATATTTCCAAAGAATATTACCTTGGAATCCGAACGGCTTTAGCTCACCTACTTGGGATATATTACTACATACAGTTGTTTCATTTGTCACTAATACTGGGCAGCAACATTACACTGGTGAGACAACCTTAAGTTATTTTAGTCAGGTAGGAGCCTTAGGCTTTTTGATGTTTACCTCAGCCGCTACAGGTCTAGCGGTGGGCATTGCCTTGATGCGGGGCTTAACAGGGAGAAAGCTGGGTAACTTTTATGTTGATCTTACCCGTGCTATTACCAGAATATTATTACCTATTTCTGTTATTGGAGCGATCGCCTTAGTTTTATTGGGTGTACCGCAAACATTAGATGGAACACTGGTTGTGGAAACCCTAGAAGGTGGCACACAATATATTGCCAGAGGGCCCGTAGCCTCCTTTGAGATGATCAAAATGTTAGGCGATAACGGCGGTGGTTTTTTTGGCGTTAACTCTGCCCATCCCTTTGAAAATCCCGATGGTGCTTCTAATTTAATCGAAGCGATCGCCATGATTGCCATTCCTGCATCCTTAATTTACACCTATGGCGTATTTAGCAAAAACATCAGACAGGCTTGGCTACTATTTTGGATGGTATTTATAGCTTTTGTAATTTTAGTTTGGATAGCCATCGGTGGAGAACAACAAGGTAATCCCCTAGTTAATGGCACATTGGGATTAGAACAACCCAATCTCGAAGGCAAAGAAATTCGACTTGGCTGGGCACAAACAGTATTATGGGCAGTCATGACTACCGCCACCATGTGTGGTGCAGTTAACGGAATGCATGATTCCTTAATGCCACAAGGACTATTTTCGACATTATTCAACTTATTTTTGCGAGTAGTCTGGGGAGGTCAGGGAACTGGAATAGCTTACCTATTGATTTATATAATTTTGACTGTCTTCTTAACCGGGTTCATGGTAGGACGCACCCCAGAATTTTTAGGGCGCAAAATCGAAAAGCCGGAAATCATCCTTGCCAGTGTAGTCCTGCTAATTCACCCAATTGTGGTGTTAATTCCCAGTGCCATCACATTGGCCTATCCATTTTCCTTATCGGGAATTAGCAACCCCGGCTTTCACGGTATTTCCCAAGTAGTTTACGAATATGCCTCAGCTGGTGCCAACAACGGCTCTAGTTTAGAGGGATTGACCAACAACACTTTATGGTGGAACCTCAGTACCTGTTTCAGCATGTTAGCAGGACGCTACATCCCGATGATCGCCATCTTGTTATTGGCTGGCAGTATGTCTGGTAAACCAACCATACCGGAAACAACTGGTACCCTCAAAACAGATTCCTTGGTATTTACCACTGTTACCGCCGGATTAGTACTGATTTTAGCCATGTTAACCTTCTTTCCAGTATTAGCCCTAGGCCCAATAGCCGAAAGCTTTAAACTCGCATCTGGTAGTTAAAAAAATGAGGGGATGAGGAAGATAAAAACAAAGATGTTGGTACTCACCGAAAATCTTTCCCCCCTGCTCCCTGCTCCCTGCCCCCCTGCCCCCTCCCTGCCCCCCTATGAACCTTGCACCTACCTCTCAAGTGAAATCACTTCGTTCTCGACCGAGCGATCGCCGCAAAGTTAGTAAAAAAGCTAGGCTAAATAGTACAAAACTGTACCTCAGAGCCGTTAGAGATGCTTTTATCAAACTCAATCCCCAAAATGCCATCAAAAACCCAGTGATGTTTTTGGTGTGGCTGGGGACAATTGTGACTCTAGTTTTAACCATTGAACCCAATTTATTTGGGCCAGCCCCAGAAGAGAATCCCCAACTTTTTAACGGCTTATTAACAGGGATTTTGTTCTTCACCGTTTGGGTGGCTAATTTTGCGGAAGCATTGGCTGAAGGACGGGGTAAAGCCCAAGCGGATATCTTACGAGCTACAAAATCACAAACGACTGCTAAAAAACTGGCCCCCGATGGCACAATTTCTGAAGTTCCTTCTACTAGTCTGCGGCAGAGCGACACCATCTATTTAGTAGCTGGCGATATTATCCCCGCTGATGGTGAAGTCATCATGGGTGTAGCTTCGGTGGATGAATCGGCCATTACTGGAGAATCTGCACCAGTTATGAAGGAATCAGGTTCGGATGTTGCTAGTTCAGTAATTGGTGGTACACGAATTATTGCTGATGAATTGATTGTCCGGATTACAGCCAATCCTGGTAAAGGGTTTATTGACCGCATGATTGCTTTATTGGAAGGAGTAGAACGCAGCAAAACACCGAACGAAATCACCTTAACAGTGTTACTAGCCGTTTTCAGTTTCATCTGTTTGTTGGTTGTAGTCACATTGCCTGTATTCGCCTACTACGTCCAGATTCCAGTCAGCGTATCAGTTTTAATTGCCTTATTGGTGGCACTAATTCCTACTACCATCAGTGGGTTATTAAATGTCATTGGTATTGCCGGCATGGATCGAGTCGCCCAATTTAATATTATTGCCACCTCTGGACAAGCAGTGGAAGCTTGTGGCGATGTTAATACCTTAATTCTCGACAAAACAGGCACGATTACTTTAGGCAACCGTCTAGCAGAGGAGTTTATTCCTGTCAATGGCCATTCACTTGCAGAAATGGCTAATATTGCCTTAATTGCCAGCATCTTTGATGATACACCTGAAGGAAAATCAATTATCCGCATGGCCCAAAGACTCGGTGCCCGATTTGATTTTGATCCTCATCAGGCAGCCAGAGTAGACTTCTCTGACCAAACACGCATGAGTGGCACTAACATGTTTGGTGGACGTGAAGCCCGCAAGGGAGCAGTAGGAGCAATTAGAGAATTTGTGCGTCTCCGTAATGGACAAGAACCCCCAGAACTAGATGTGGTATACCAACGTATTTCCCAACAGGGAGGTACACCCTTAGCAGTTTGTCTTGATCACGAAATCTATGGTGTGATTTATCTCAAAGATATTATTAAACCTGGTATCCGCGAACGTTTTCAGCAGTTACGCCGCTTGGGAGTGCGGACAATCATGATTACTGGGGATAACCAGATTACTGCATCTGTGATTGCTTATGAAGCCGGAGTCAATGACTTTATTGCCGAAGCTACAGCAGAAGATAAAGTCAGCGTTATTCAAAAAGAACAAGCAGCAGGCAAACTGGTAGCTATGACCGGAGATGGCAATAACGACGCCCCCGCACTAGCACAAGCAAATATCAGTATAGCCATGAATACAGGGACGCAAGCAGCTAAAGAAGCAGCCAACATTGTAGATTTGGATTCTGATCCCACCAAGCTGATCGATATTATGAGTATCGGCAAACAATTATTGATTACCCGTGGAGCTTTGACTACATTTTCCATTGCCAATAATCTTGCCCAATGCTTGGCAATTATTCCCGCTATTCTGGCTATTGCTAAGGTGCAAAGCTTCAATATTATGAATTTGTCTAGCACAAATTCTGCTGTATTATCAGCCCTGACTTATAATGCGCTGATTATTCCGGCTTTGATTCCTTTGGCTTTAAAAGGAGTACAGTTTAGACCTCTAACAGCTAATCAGCTACTACAACGCCATATTCTAATTTATGGTTTGGGTGGGGCGATCGCACCGTTTATCGTCATTAAATTCATAGATATGCTGATTACGGCAGTGGGATTGGCTTAAATTTCCATTTTCCCTATTCGCAATTTCCTACTTTCCACTCCCTATGATGAATTTTATTCAAGAAGCTAGTAAAGCAATTCGCATTACTCTGGTGCTGTGGTTAGTGACAGCACTGATTTATCCTTTAGCCATCCTAGTAGTTGGTCAAGCTTTGTTCCCATTGCAAGCTAATGGTAGCATCATGGTAAATATAGAAAACCAACCAATTGGTTCGGCTTTGATTGGTCAGACGTTCACCTCGGAGCGTTATTTTCATGGTCGTCCCAGTCTTGTCAGATATAGTCAAGGTAGAAGGGCCAGTCCCACCGGCATATCTGGTGCTAGTAATCTCGCTCCTAGCAATCCCGCACTAGTGGAGCGAATTGTCGAACAAGCAACTCAATTTCGAGACGAAAATATTCAACCCCTTGCTGATTTAATTTATACTTCCGGCTCTGGTTTAGACCCACATATTTCCGTGAGATCAGCCAGGCAACAATTGAGGCGAGTTGCCCGGGCCCGTGGGGTACAAGATGATGAAATTATCCCGTTGCTAAATCAGTATACTGACGGGAGATTTCTCTGGATTTTTGGCGAACCGGGAGTCAATGTTCTCCGATTGAATTATGCTCTGGATTTGCAAGAAATTAACCGTTTGCAAAATCAATAGAGATTAGATAATAGTAGCAATTATTACCTCAAAAATGCTCCGGTTTCCTTTGGTGATTCTGGAGCATTATCAAATATTCACAAATATATTGAATGCACGCTAGCCTAAGAGAATGTCAGTAAAATTTCTCTGACAAGCAAACTCATATAACTTGACAAAAGTTTGAAATTTTGCGTTGGGTGACAAAACTACTAATCAAACGTGAGTTCGATAAGCTGGAAATGACCCCTCTCCAAACCTCTCCCCTGCAAGGAGGAGCCACTGCGTTGGGCGGCTATGCCGACTTGTAGCAAGTGGCGTCAGAGGCTTAAAAGGCTTATTATTTCGTACCACGTGAGATATTTTTTGCCCCTTCTCTTGTAGGGAAGGGGTTGGGGTTAGGTTCCGTCGAATTCACGTTAATCAAATGAACCAGGTAGACTACCTTAGAATTAGCCTCATTGACCGTTGTAATTTTCGGTGTCAGTACTGTATGCCTGAGGGGGCAGAACTAGATTATCTACTCAAGGAACAATTATTAACTGACGCAGAATTGCTCACCCTCATTCAAGAGGTGTTTATTCCCGCAGGCTTTACTCGGTTTCGGTTAACTGGTGGGGAACCGTTACTGCGTCCCCGTGTAGTGGAGTTAGTGAGGGCGATCGCTTCATTGCCCCAAACTGAAGATCTATCAATGACCACCAACGGGTTTTTATTGGCTCCTATGGCGCAAAGTCTATATGATGCTGGTTTGCGTCGCATCAATATTAGCTTAGATTCTCTTGATCCCCATATCTTTGATAAAATTATTGGTAGTCGGGGGCGTTCTCGTTGGCAAGAAGTTTGGCAAGGGATTCAAGCTGCTTATAAGGTAGGATTTGACCCCCTGAAGCTAAATGTTGTGGTTATCCCCGGTGTCAATGACCACGAAATTCTCGATTTAGCAGCCTTAACTATTGAGCGTCAGTGGCACGTCCGATTTATTGAGTTTATGCCCATTGGTAATTGGCAATTGTTTGGCGATCGCGGTTGGGTATCTTCAGCAGATTTACGGCAACGCATAGGTGACGCCTGGGGCTTGACAGAATCCCAAGTTTGTGGTGCTGGGCCTGCCGATATATTTCAAATTCCTGGTGCGAAGGGGACACTGGGATTTATTAGTCAAATGTCAGAATGTTTTTGCGATCGCTGTAACCGAATGCGCTTTTCAGCCGATGGTTGGCTACGCCCCTGTTTATTAAATGAAACTGGTCAAATAAACTTAAAAGCTGCTCTCCGTACTGGTGTAAGTACTCATCAATTACAACAACAGGTCAAAAATTTATTGATAATCAAGCCAGAAATTAATTTTAAAGAGCGCGACTCTGGCACTGCGGGTCTTTATAGCCGTACCATGTCGCAAATTGGTGGTTAGTTATTTCACTAGTCACTAGTCATTAGTCATTTGTAAAGTCCTAGGGACTAAGGACTAATGACCAAGGACTAATAGTTAGGCTTGTCGTGAGTAGTATTCCACCACGAGCAATTCATTAACTTGCAACGCTACCCATTCGCGCTCAATAACACTGTTAACTTTGCCAGTTAACTTGTTTTTGTCAAATTCCAGATGGCTAGGGAGGTTAGCTAAACCAGGATATTGCAAATTGGTTTCCACTAACTTCCGTGATGCTTCTCGGTCTCTGATTGCAATTACTTCACCGGGACGGCACTGGTAACTAGCAATGTTCACTACACGACCATTAACCGTGACATGACCGTGATTTACCAGTTGACGAGCTGCGGGAATGGTAGGAGCAATACCCAACCGAAAAACTGTATTATCCAAGCGCATTTCTAGCAGTTGTAGCAGCACTTGTCCTGTAGAACCTGTCACACGTCTGGCTTTACGCACATAACGCAACAGTTGTTTTTCTGTCAAACCGTAGTTTAAACGGAGCTTTTGCTTTTCCTCCAGACGGACGGCATACTCAGAACGCTTTTTGCGATTCTGACCATGTTGACCTGGTGGATAGGCACGTCTAGCACTTTTACGAGTTAATCCTGGCAATTCGCCCAAGCGACGTACAATTCTGAGGCGTGGCCCTCTATATCGGGACATGAGTTTCCTTAATCTAATCCTGTTTAACTTTTACCCAGACATTCCATTTTGACACTCTCCTGATTATAAGTCAGGAGATTCTTGGTTTGATGAAAATGCTTGTCTTGACAGGACTTATCCCCCCAAGTCGAAACATTTTCTTTCCAAGCCTAAATTCCGGCTTGCCTTGCCGTACTCTTACAAACCGGTTTTTTGTGTTTATTTAATTTTGTAGACTATCCAACTACTACATTGGTTGACGCTGTATTTCTAACTCAGAAATACTTTTTACGCTGTCTACTGGTTGCACATTTTGACTATATTAACACCATTTTCTGCCGAATAGATGCTGCCTATATTGATGCTTCCCCGAAAAAGCTGCCTATGACTATATTTCCTAATTTGCCGGAGAGTTGCCGCATATTTGAGTTAGCATAACTTTGGGTGTTTGGAGAACGGCAATGTACAAAAAAAAGTTTGGTAAAACTGATAACCAAGAAGGCAGTTCTACTGTGAAGATATTTCAGGCGAAAAAAGTTTCTTCATTACGACTGACAGCGCCAGTTTTGGTGATAGCTGGATGGTTATCAACAATGGCTCCAAGTATGGCTGTCACTACCTCTTATGCTAACGATTACCGCGTTTGTACAGCTCAACTTTTGAATTTGGGCTTAACGGCACAAGAAGTATCACAAGGTTGTGCAAAAGCACTGCGTCCGAGGGACTTATCTGCCTGCGTGGCTACAATTAATCAACAAACGCAAGTTCCCCCTGTAGATGCGCTCTCTTCTTGTAGGCAGTCTCGCCGTCCCCAAGAATTAGCTAACTGTGTGGTTGGTGTCAGCAGGAATACAGAAGGGGCTGTCAATCCATCAGTCTTAAATTACTGTGGTCGTAGTTTATTGCCAGTGCGTTTTGCTGAATGTGTAGTGGGCTTACGTAGTGAGATTGAAATGGCGCCTACTCAGGCAATGGATACTTGTATCGATGCCAGTGATAGAGTGACTGGACTTTTACCTGCTGCTGCACCACCAACTCAAGTTCCCCGTGGGGGATTTAATCCTTCTTTTGAGGTGACACCAATGCCAGGAAATCCCATAAATCAATAAATTTAAGTCTATCAAGTCTTGAAGGTGACTACTTTTTTCTAGGCTGGACAAACAGCCTATTATTTTGTGTGGCAGAAATAATTTATGTTGATCAATTGTACATTGCTAATCTCATACCAAGGGAAAAAATGATGGTAATAGATGGATAGAAAAAAGTCAGATGCACAGAAAAAGGTATTGATCATCCCCAGCCTAAAATCCAAAATGGTATGAGCTGATGGCAAAATGTCCACACCATTGTTTGAGCCAAGGCAAAGGTAAAAAACCAACCCTATTGCGTATGTTTCAACACAGTACTATTAGAGTACAGTGTAGACGTAAATAGGGATACCATTTTACAACTGAAAAGCCTATTCTATAAGCCTTTTGATTTTGATTGTTCCTAGTTCGCTGCTATCTTTTGGTGTTCAATTCACCAATATTTGGATAAGTACAACACAAGCTAAATCATCCATCCATCCCAATCAATGAAATGATGGCATGTTGTGCCGTAGACACTATGACGAATTACGCACAGCGTTACTCGTACAACTTTTTAATAATTTCCCACCTAAAATATTAGTCTTCTTTTCTACCAAACACCATTTGCAAAATCATGGGAATACCACCGCTTTGGTGATATCTATCTGCCCAGGCGCGAATGATTTCGTCTAATTCTTCCATGGCCTGCTCCCATTTTTCTGCTGGAATATCCAATTCTTCCAAGGCGCGCATGGTATTTGGTCGCTTTTCTGCCCAGTCCTTCATCATGCGGAAATAGCGGGCGGTATCTTCCACCATGATGTAGGTACGTTCTTGGTCGTCTGCTGGTGCATAAAAAGGACGTGTCAGAGCATAGAAGGGCATTCCCCAAGGAGAATCAATGCGGGTTACTGTGCCTGAATACAACAATCGGCGTTTGATATGCTCTGCTAAAGCTTCGCTCAAAGGCATTTGATGCTCAGGTGGCAAAACTTCTTGCGATCGCTTGTGCAAAAATTCAATTAAATCCAAAAACTCAAAAGAGGTGGTCAATTGAGCATCGGGCAGGTTACTTGGTAGTTTCTGCTCAATTTGTCTTTTTTCTTCACTGGTGAGACTTGTACCCGGAACACGTGATCTTCCTGGTTGCCAAGGAAATTTTTCCATCCAAACATAAGGTAATTGAATTAGATAACGAGGTTCTTGAGAACCTAGCATCTTCAACAATTTGCCTTCGGTCAGTGCTTGTCTGACTTCTTCTACGATAATTTTTACACGTTTTGGCTCTAGGTGGTGCAAGTGACCTGTCATCCGCAAGTTTTGACCTTGCTCTAAATAGGTCATATAAATCGCACACTTAGCTGCCGTTGCGGCTGCATCTAAGAATGCTCCATGTCTATGCCCACTCGTCCGCATGGCACTAAAAGCCAGATATAGCATGATCTGATCCATCGCACTTGGGCTAAGACGCTTGATCAGATCTATGTCGTTACTCATATTTACAGACAGTTGAATAGCAAGTTTACAGATTTATTCATCACACCAAACTATGTAGTATACACCCAATTTACACTTATGTCTTCACTCCAGACCCTTAATATCATCATCCTTTGACACCAGGATTACTGGTATTCAAAATTGATAATTACTCTGCATCGGGGAAATGATCACACAACAACTGTTCTTGAGCATTTAGCAGAAGTAAATCTTGCTACAGACTACTTGCTATTTAACTTGGAAAAGCCGTGGCTTATGTACATGTTTCCGACGATGATAATTTATTTAGGAGGAAGTAATCTACCGAACTGGAGAATGCTAGCAGGATCAACCAGGAATTATAAACATAATATACTGCTTACAAGTTTCGGCGATTTTTCAGTAGTATAGGTAGTTGACTTGAGAGATAATTATAACCCTCTAATAAGGCTCATAATTTCAAATCTAAAATACCTTTTTATTTCTTAGAATATGATAGTCTATTTTAGTCTTTTTTTTTATTAATTTTGTATAAAGTAATCTCTTTTAATCATCTCTATCATTAACATTTAATTCTTTTATCAGCAACTGTTTATAAAGATTCTCTGATATTTCACCCAAGAATTAAAGGTAACTTTTAATTCATTTTTTGGATTCACTTTTGGGTGAAGCGGCATGATAGATGAAACTACTATGCATCAAGCATTACTAAAATCCGGAAAATTTGAGAATTGGGGAAAGTAGAATCTCCTCTGGGCATCAGAGATAATAGGGCATGAGATAGTAGTATTTTTGTTAAACCTAACTGAGTATTAAATTGTAGGTTAAAAGCTCAAAATGACTCTTTTAGAAATTAACTTTAGTCATCTTAAGCTTGCTACTATTAAGTGATTCAAGTTTCGGAACTAGAAGTTTTCACCTGGTTCCGCATTTTCTCAAAGCTGTAAGCGGCGACTCCAAAAGTAACGAACAATACTCCCATGATTTGCACAATAGCTAAGGTTTCTTGAAGTATCAAACCAGCAAAAACCACGGTGAGAATTGGCACGCCTGCACCGATAATCGCTGATCGTAATGCGCCTAGTTTGCGAATTCCGACATTGTTCAGCACATAGCCGACTAAAGTTAAAACGCCCAAAATAAAGGCACTTAAAACAAGTTCTAGCAATTTGGACTGGTCAACTGCCAAACTTAAATCTCTTGGTAAAGGCAACATCAATCCAATAAAGCTCAATATAAACATTGTGCTGAAGTTAATTAATGTAAAAGATACCGGATGAATTTTAGCGGCACAAACTCGTGTCAAAATCACGTAGCAAGCGAAGGCTACTCCAGCCAAAATTGCTGTACTGGTTCCTAGTGTGAAATTTGCAGTACCTAGTCCAGCAGAGCCTCCCATAACTAACAATTCACCACAGAAAATCGCCCCGATCGCAGCAGCACGAAATCCATTAAGCTGATCGCGGAACAGCAACCAAGAGAAGATTCCACTCACAATGGGGTAGACAAAGAAAAGTGCGATCGCCATGCCTGTGGCTACCTGACTGATGGCAAGATAGATGAGTACTTGGGATACAAACAAAAAGCATCCACTAGCGATGGACAATTGCAAAAATTTTTGGGTCTTTAAATTACTATTGGAAGTAGAACTGCCACGTGTTGATGTCACCAGGTTTTGCATATCTTGCCATACTTGGGGATGCATCATAGGTGCTAAAAGGATCATGAGTGGCACAACCACTAGCAATCGCAGCGTCAAAATTAAAAATATATTCCCTAAAGTTGGCGAAATTAGCCCCTGTATTTCTAAAACTCCTAAATTATCGTAAGCCTTAAAGAACATACCTTTGATGGCTACGTTGTACAGCGATGAAACCACTGTTGACAATACAACCAGTAAGAAACCGATCTGGATTGACGATATTTTTGAGGAGCTAGGTGACTGTGGTGATACAGGTTTTGCTCTTTGATTAGTTGCTGTCTGTGATGGGGATTGGCGATCGCGTCTCAAGTCTTCTCGACTGAGGACAGAAATTGGCTCTGGGGGTGTTTCTGTCTGTGATGGGGATTGGCGATCATCTTCCCAGTCTCGGCGATTAATCACAGAAGTTGTTTCCGGCGGTATGTTTGGCGACGATGTAAATTGGCGATCGCTTTCCCAGTCTTCACGATTAATCACAGAAGTTGGTTCTGGTGGTGGTGGAGATTGGCGATCGCTTTCCCAGTCTTCACGATTAATCACAGAAGTTGGTTCTGGTGGTGGCGATTGGCGATCGTCTTCAGCTAAATTTCCCGGAAAAATGGAAATAGACTCAATAATTCTGCCCGACTCTGGCGATTCAGTATCGGGTTGTGAAATTTCCCTGCTGATGACAGAAGTTGGCTCGGTGGTATTGGGATTGCTAAATGGCAATACATTTCCCGTGTTGCTCTGGGATAAGTTTTCTGTGCTGCTTTGAATCTCTCCCACCTGTAGATATGTTTGTGGGGAACTGGGCTGATATGGCTCAGTCGGTTGCAAAACAGTAGGCGGCGATGTTGTGGCTTTTAGGGAAATTTCTTTGGTGGCTTTAACTAGTTCCCCTTGTAGGTGATTGATCAATTCCTCTACAATGGCTTCCCCTTGTTGTTGTTGACTTTGCATCCGCGACAACTGTTGGGAAAGAGTAGTTTGATAGTTTTTTATCTCCTGCTGTAAAGAATTAAAAGTAATGGTGAGCGTATCATCCAAAGAACCAAGCATTTGTTCGGTATTTTCATTTTGATTCCCTACCGACTTCAGTTGGGAATTACCTCCGCCGGATTGGCTAGTTAAATTTGCCAGCGACGATTGCAGTTGTGAAGATATATGTTTTGCCAGAGCTTCTGACAACTGACGGATTAACACTTGTTGCTCAGTAATTTGCCGTACCTGTTGTAGGTGTTCCTTTTCTTCTAACAACTGTTGAATGTCATCAGATAAACGGCTTTTTTGCGCTTGCAGTTGTTTTATTTCGTCCTGCAAGGATTTGAGCATATTCCGCTGGAGACTTTCCAAATCTTCTACAACAGCCCATAAAGCTGTTTCTGCTGCTCTGGATAGCTCGCCTCTGACTTGCGGGTTGTCTGGTCGCTTCTCAAATCGCCCCATTAGCTTCTAACCTCTAACACCTTGAAGATAAAGCCGCTTCCCGTAAACTTGCTTAGCACTCATACTGATTTCCTGTATTTTTTCAGATAAACTCAAAACTTTCACAGGAATTACGCATATAAACGTAATTTTGTCATGCTGAGTACAAATTTGGCAAAGTAATATTTTTTTCGCTTCACAGCCTACTATACTGTGTTTTCCTCAGCATCAAAGAGGAGTCTGTGAGCAGTTTGATTTAAATTAACTTTTCTCTAGTGAGAGTTGATTAGGAAAAAACATCTCACTCAATATCAATACTTATTTTTCCGCTACCAACATTCATGATCCAAGGCTTATAAATAAGTCTATTCCCACAATTAGATTGGTCAAAGTTGTAAACCTTGAATGTAGAATTTGCAGAATGTAACTTATGTGACAATTTACATTTCTCTGAGGGATTAAAGTACCTATCCGCAGAAATTTCCCATATGATGATCCCCAATATATTTTAATGAATTAACTGCTATTCTGCAAAAACAAGCGCTGGCTTTGGTTTTTCAGGAGTCTGCTGTTTAGGTAAAACAGAAAAACACTAAATTAATGAAGACACATCAAGCATAAATATTAGAGAAAGAAAATCCGGGCGGTACTAAATATAGCAGCACCAAGAAGCGCGCTTATAGGAACTGTAATAATCCAGGCAGCCGCTATACCTTGAAGAGTTTGAAATTTAATTGACTTGATATTTTGGACTATACCAATACCCACTACACCGCCGACCAAAGCGTGAGAAGTGGAGACAGGTAAACCTAACCGGGATGCCAATAAAATAGTAGTAGCGGTTGCTAGTTCAGCACAAAACCCACTACTAGGTTGTAAGGAAATAATATTTTCGCCAATAGTAGCAATTACCTTTCTACCCCAGATAGCTAAACCAGTCACAATGCCAGCACCACCAAGGATTAAAATCCAAATGGGGATAGTGATGCCATTGATAGGTACGCTACCAGTGAGATGAATATAGACGATGGCAGCTAAAGGAGCGATCGCATTGCCCACATCATTAGAACCATGAGCGAAAGCCACAAAGCAAGCACTGAGGACTTGGAATTTTGCGAAGAGGCGTTCTACGGGAGTAGGGAATAGGGAATGGGGAGTGGGGAGTATTTCCTCCTTGTCGCCTTGTCCCCTTGTCCTCCCATCCCCCTCATCTCCCAACTGTCGCCAACTAAATACTGTGAGTCCAACGGCGGCTAATGCACCTGTGAATAAGGGGATATCGTAAGCAGGGATGTTTAAACCAAGTTGCTGGTTCAAGTAATTGGTTAGGGGTTGGGTTAAGGAAGGGAGGACAATTACGCCAAATACACTTAGCAGAATTACACTCAACCAGGGAATCCATTCTTGGAGTTGGGCTACTTGATTTGGTTGATCTAAAATCCAATGCTTAATTTGACTGTAGAACAAAGCAGCGATCGCCCCACTCATAATTGGTGTAAAAATCCAACCGATGGTGATTAAGCCAATTGACGACCAATTAATTGCACCGACTCCCAAAGCCACCCAAGTAAATCCGGCGATGGCACCGACAACGGCATGGGAGGATGATACAGGCAAACCCCGTGAAGTGGCAATTTGCAGCCATATCCCAGCGGAAAGTAACACTGTCACCATCCCAGCCAATAAAATTTGGGGTGTAGCTATAAATAATTGGGGATTGGCAATTTTTGTCGCTAAGGTTGCCGATACCTCATGCCCAAATAATACAGCACCTGTAAACTCTAAAATTCCCGCAATGATGATTGCTTGTTTGAGGGTAATAGCTTTGGAACCGACAGAAGTTCCCATAGCGTTGGCGACATCGTTAGCGCCGAGATTGCAGGCGACGTAGAAAGCTAGTAGGGCGACTAAAATTAACGTAATGGACATTGACTGTTTGGGTAGATGTAAAGAAACAATATAGCGATTCTCCGAGGAGGGAAAAGTGATAACTTATCGCAAAATCTCGAGAAGCGCTATAAATATTTTCTACTGTTATCTTGTTTGCCCGGACTACGGATAAATTAAGATTTTGTATGTTTCGGGATTTGGGGCGATCGCTTGGTCTACGGCTTGTGATAAATCTTGTAATGGATAGCGATCGCTAATCAAGGCTGTGACATCGATCCGGCGATTAAATACGATATCCGCCGATAAACCCTGAAGCCGATAAGACGAACTGTAACTACCCATTAAGTCAATTTCCCGACGGTAAAGAATATTCGGATTAACGGGAATTTCCAACTCATCGGGGAATTCGGCGAAAAACAAAATCTTACCGCCTTTGCGGGTACATTCCAGGGCTTGAAAGAAAGCTTTGTCACTGGGAACAGCTAGCAGGGTAACATCAACACCCATCCCCCCAGTTAAAGCCTGAATTTTCCCAGGTAAATCAGGATCACGAGCATCAAAAGCCGCTTCTGCACCGACATTCAAGGCTTTTTCAATTCTAGATGGTAGTAAATCAGTAGCGATCGCTTTCGCCCCAAAATGCTTGACTAACATGACAAACATTAAGCCAATTGGTCCCGCACCAGTCACCAAAACAGTCTGTCCTGGAGCAATTTGGGCTTTTTTCACGGCTTTGAGACAGCAGTTAGTTGGTTCTACAAAACTCGCCTCTTCAAAGCTGATGTCATCAGGAATGGGAATTAACCCCCCATTCTGCACAATATGTCCGGGAACCTTGACATACTCTGCAAAACCGCCACCACTAGCGTTAAATCCGGCTGTGGTGGAGATGTTTTTATAGACATCGCACATGGAGAAATTATCATTTAGGCAGTAAGCGCAACGCATACAAGGAATGTGATGCATCACCGCCACCCGTTGTCCCACTTGCCAACCTTGTACCTGAGAACCTACCGCTGCGATCGTTCCGGCTGTTTCATGGCCGAATATGCGTGGAGGTTCATACAAGGGATAACGAATTTTTTTAATATCTGACTGACATAATCCCACTACACCCACTTGTACCAGCACTTCATCTGCTTCTAGCGTCGGGACTGGGATTTCTTCGTATGACAGTTGATTAACGCCTCTAAATACCTGTGCTTTCACGTTGGTTTTTTATCGCTCAACGTTACTAGATGTAACATTTACTGGTTCGGATTAGGTTATGAGGTTTGAGATTTATGCTTGCAAACTGGTTTCACCAAGAATTTTTAGTTGCTACCCAGCCACCAGTCCAAAGTCCTGTATAAAATCTCAAAATATTACCAAAACCAGCTTGCTGTAATAATTCCATTACTCTCATTTCGGGAATGGGATAAACACTTTTGTTCATTGTTTCTAGGAATTCCCTAATTTTTACTGTGTCGTCTATTCCCATTTCTTGCCAAAAAACTTTGATGATGGAAATCATCCGTTCAAATTCAGGAGTGCCTCGTTCACCATACATATCCACTAAAATCAAAGTAGCTGAGGATTTGAGACGCTGGGCAATATCTTGAAGAAAAGCCAGTTTACTACCATCATCAGGCAGAAAATGCATCACTAAAATAGAAGTTGCTGCGTCATATAAAGAAGTCGTATTTAAATCATGTGTATATCCTGTAAATAATTCGACTTGTTCAGATAATCCATGCTGCTCTATTTTCTGTTGAGCGATCGCCAGCATATTACTCGATGGATCTACGCCTAGCATCTGCCACTGTAAATTACCTTTACCAAACTTGACTAACTCCATACCACTACCTGCACCCACTATCAACAGATTAGCTTTTTCCGGTAGGGTTGCTTTCAAAACAGACAATGCCATAGTATGCATTACTTCATAACCAGGTAGAACCCTTTGAGCCATCGTGTCGTACTCATTGGTCGCAACTGGTGGGTTGGAGTCAAAATTTATAGTTTTGTTTGTCATTACTTTTAATGTTTTATTTTATATATAAATCATAATATAACACTATGATTATAATCGAACTATCGCAATCCTATCTTATTTGCTTTATATTTAGAGTCTTAGATAAACCAAATATTGCCGAAATGATTTGTAGTTATGTTTGTAATTTATTTGGTATTGCTATAACAGTGTAACTAGGTTAGTCAATACTAAAAATAGCTTTTCTTTGATAAGTTATAGGATGTCTATAATAATATTCAATTCCTAAACTATATATAAAATTTCAAGTTAGGATCAAATAAGCGAGAGAGATTTTGTTGTCATGAATAAGAGGACTCAACTGCTCGAAGTAATTGCAGCTTTACCAGAGGAATTAGTTGACCAAGCATTAAATTACGTACAAATGTTGCAAAGTCCGATTCAGATTACACCTGGAGTTTGCGGGGGACAAGCGCGAATTAGAAATACACGGATTCCCGTATGGACTTTGGTCGCATATCGTCAACAAGGTGCGCCGGATAAAGAATTATTGGCAAATTATCCTGGATTGACTGCGGAAGATTTAAGTGCAGCTTGGCATTACTACGAACAAAATCCCGAACAAATTGATCGAGAAATTTCCCAAGATGATTTAGTTTAATGGCATATTTTTACATTACTTTTAGTGTTCAAGGAGATGTTTTTTTATGTCCAAGTTACGGAGTAACAACCCGTGTTTGAGCTTGTGAGCGAGATTGAGGTTTATTTTTAACTACAATTTCCACATCTCGACCCAAAGCATTCAAAAAGCGAAACAATCGATCAGTCGAGAAACCAGATAACTTACCATTGATTAAAGCGGATATCTTCGGTTGGTCAACTCCCAAAAGTTCTGCTGTTTCAGCCTGTGTCAACTGTTGCTGAGTAATAATTTTGCTAATCTTACGAGCAAGTTCCGCTTTAACCAGCAATTCATCAGAGTTTTCTAAACCTAAGTCAGCAAAAACGTTGCCACTACTTGCTTGCACTCTAATTTCTTGATTCATCTCTTACTCTTCCTTGTTCCGTTTACTGTAGTTTTCCGAGTGGTGTACCTTTGCTCGTTTCAGCCTAGACTCAATCAAATCAACATCCTGTTTTGGTGTAGCGATACCTTGCTTTGATTTTTTTTGAAAGGCGTGCAATACATAAATTACACCAGCCAGTTTTACCGTATAAACGGCTCGATAAGTGTCTCCATCAAAATCTTCTACAACTTCAAGTACTCCCGCACCCTTAAATCCTTGAAGTGGTTTGGCTGAAGGATGCTTTTCACCACATTGAGCCAAGTACAAGGCATAGCCCACAACTTGCTGAACATCTTCTGGGAAATCTTTTAAATCCTCAAGGGAGTTTGCAACCCACTCAATTGGCTTCAAGGATGAACTCATATCCTAAATATGCTACTTCTAGCATATCATTTCCGGTACATGGGAAACAAAACACAGAAATATTTGAAAAATCACATAAATCATCTTATCTGATGCCAAGCTATCTTAGGAGAATTTGCCAACTCAGAGGGGTTTATTCATGGTGCATCAGACATATACAGCAGATATCTTAGTTGTGGGTGGCGGAACCGGAGGAACAGCTGCGGCTATCCAAGCGGCGCGACGGGGAGCGAAAACTATTTTGGTGAGTGAATTTCCTTGGTTAGGGGGAATGCTCACCTCTGCGGGGGTATCTGCACCAGACGGTAATGAATTAATGGCATTTCAAACTGGATTATGGGGAGCATTTTTACAAGAATTGCGCCAGCGTCAGCCAGGAGGATTAGATAATAGTTGGGTGAGCTTCTTTAGTTATGATCCCCGTGTTGGGGCAGAGATTTTTGCAGATTGGGTGCAGAAATTATCAAATCTGCATTGGATTGCTGGAAAGGTGCCTTTGGAAGTATTGCAACAAGGGAATTGTATAACTGGTGTGCGCTTTGCAGATTTCACAATTACAGCCAAGATCATTCTCGACGGTACAGAATTAGGGGATTTATTGGCTTTAGCAGAGATACCTCACCGTTGGGGGTGGGAGTTGCAATCTGAGTTGGGAGAAGCAAGCGCCCCAGCAGAGTTTAATCATCTCACAGAGAAATATCCAGTGCAAGCGCCGACTTGGGTAGTAGTTATGCAAGACTTTGGTGAAGCCGATGCCCCAGAAATTCCTGCTGCACCTACTTATGATGCATCGTTTTTTGCTGGTGCTTGGGATGATTATGGCCCAGAGAAATTTTTGAATTATGGGCGTTGGTCAGGAGGTCATTTTATGATTAACTGGCCTATCTGTGGCAATGACTATGCTGAAGGAGTGAGACGATTAATCAAGTCAGAACAAGATAAACAAGAATTTTTCCAAGAATCCCGCTTGCATAGCCAAAATTTTGCTCATTTTATCCAAAAAAACTTGGGTAGACGCTACGGTTTAGCGGAGTCAGTCTTTCCCTGTAACCATAGTGCTTTTGCATTGCATCCTTATTACCGCGAAAGTCGCCGTTTGGTGGGATTAACTACTGTGCGAGAACAGGATATTTTGCCCATGAGGGGGGGTAGGGTAGCATCTCTATTCCCCGATACCATTGCGGTGGGTAACTATGCCAACGACCATCATTATCCTGGGTTTGATTTACCACTACAACCTAAATCTATCCGCTGGGGGGGACGTTGGACTGGTACACCCTTTACGATTCCCTATCGGTGCTTGATTCCCGCTGTTACAGATGGTTTATTAGTTTGTGAAAAGAATATTTCTGTATCTCATATTGCCAATGGCGCGACTAGATTGCAACCTGTGGTTATGGGTATCGGTCAAGCGGCGGGAATGGCTGCGGCTATGTGCGTTGAGTTGAACTGTCAGCCGAGAGATTTACCTGTTAGGCAACTACAAGAAGCTTTGTTAAAAGATTTACAAGCTCCTGCAACAATTATACCTTTATTTAATTTAGATTTATCACCTAAATATCCGGAATGGCTTAATTGGCAGGCGTATTACTTAAATGAAACCCAAGCTTATCCATTAAATGGCAATCACCCTAATTCATCTTTAGATAAGTACTATTACGTAGAAGATAATTCAGTGTTAACACGGCAGAGCGACTGTTTTACAGGCGCTTTTCAGCGTCTAAATCAGCAGGATTACCGATTCACGATCGCAACGCCAGAGGCTTATCATGGACAAACTTGGCAGATTGTAACTTGGCGATCGCATATAGATGAGCAGCTACAAGCCGCTGTAAATGGGCAAATTCTGACTATTTGGGGCCGCATGAATCATTCTGGTCAATGGTTATTAGCTGAAAAAATTGAATGCGTATCGTTAAAGTAGTTTTTTTTCAGTAAAACACACTACTTTTTTAAAAAATTTCCGGACACACCACAAGAAATTAAGTAGCTCTAAATAAGAAAGTTTAAAAATAGACATTTGTTATGCGAGCTACAATTTCCCTTTTAGTGTCTAGTCTGGTGTTCAGTACCTTAGCTTTTAATTGCCAAGCTAAAGTAAATCGTGCGTCTGAGATATTACTTTCACCTTCTGGTTCACAACAATATCAAGCTCAATTTAGTGAACCAGAAAGACCAGTACCACATCGGGGTAGTGGACGCAGAGATTTCATGGAAAAGTCTAGTGCAAATGCTTTTAATTCGTAATTTGTCATCCTCTGCGGGAAGCCCCATAGAGCGCGTCTACATAATTCATCATTGAACGTGAAGTGTCTTGAACGAATTATGATGAAATACCAAGAAATTAATTCACTTAATTCATGTATGAAGAGAGTGACCCTGAAACTCAGAGTCACTCTCAAATCTTCAGCCTAAACAATCTTAACTTTCACAATATGCCGATTTAGAGGCGTGAAAGTTTACTTTTTAGCTTCAGCAATGGGAACCCACTCAGTGTGGAATGTTCCATCTTTGTCAAGACGCTTGTAAGTATGTGCGCCAAAGTAGTCGCGTTGTGCTTGAGTCAAGTTTTGAGGCAGGCGATCGCGGCGATAGCTGTCAAAATAATCTAAGGATGCACTAAATGCAGGTACGGGAATACCCAATTTCGCTGCTGTGATAATCACTTCCCGCCAAGCATCTTGTCTGTCGAGAATTGTCTGCTTAAATTCAGGAGCGAGTAGCAGGTTAGGTAATGCCGGATTTTCGTGAAATGCCTTCTTAATTTTGTTCAAGAAGCCAGCGCGAATAATACAACCGCCTTTCCAAATCCGCGCCATTTCACCCAAATTCAGATCCCAGTTATAAGTCTTGGAAGCTGTAGATAACAGCGCCATACCCTGAGCGTAAGAACAGATTTTGGAGCAATACAGGGCATCACGCACCTTATTCACAAAATCCTTCACATCGCCATCAAACTTAGCCGTGGGGCCTGTGAGGCTCTTAGAAGCTGCTACCCGTTCATCTTTAATTGAAGATAGAATCCGGGCATTAACTGCTGCTGTGATGGTGGGAATCGCTACACCCAATTCCAAAGCAGTTTGTACAGTCCAGCGTCCAGTTCCCTTTTGACCGGCTGCGTCAACAATTAAATCGACTAAGGGTTTTTTGGTGCCAGGGTCAATGTAGGGGAAAATATTGGATGTAATCTCAATCAAAAATGAATTGAGTTCATCGGTGGTGTTCCACTCAGTGAACACTTCATGTAGCTGATTGTGATCTAATCCAGCCACATTTTTCAGCAAGTCGTAGGCTTCTGCAATTAACTGCATATCACCATACTCAATGCCGTTGTGTACCATTTTGACATAGTGACCCGAACCACCGGGGCCAATATAGGTTACACAAGGGCCATCATCAACTTGGGCAGCAATTTTGTTGAAAATTGGTGACAGATACTCATAGGAACTTGGTGTACCACCAGGCATGAGAGAAGGGCCATTGAGAGCGCCTTCTTCACCGCCACTGACACCCATACCCAAAAACCGCAGTCCCGCGGGTTCTAATTCCTGAGTGCGGCGTTCTGTATCTTCAAACCAAGAGTTACCACCATCGATAATGATATCGCCTTCATCGAGTAAAGGTTTGAGTTGGGCAATCACCGCATCCACTGGCTTACCAGCTTGCACCATCACGAGGATTTTGCGGGGACGTTCCAATGAAGCGACAAATTCTTCTAGGGTAAAGGCGGCTTTGACGTTCCTTCCTGGCGCCCGCTGCGCCATAAACGCGTCCGTTTTTTCTCTGGAGCGGTTATAAACTGCAATTGGGAAGCCATTACGCTCAACATTGAGAGCGATATTCTCGCCCATTACGGCTAATCCAATCACACCAAAGCTTTGTAGTGTCATAAATTAATTTTGGCTAACTCTTGCAGATCCTTTTATCTTTAGGGTAGACCGAGATTTTCGCATCTCTTATAAAGAAGACCTTAAGACTTGAATAAATGACAAAAATCCATAACTAACACAGGGAATTGATTTTATTTTGTATCTAAATCGACAATTGAGTGACAAAATTTGCAAAATTGTTAGTTTAGGGACTGGGGGAAGAAGCAGGGGAGCAGCACTTCGGCTACGCTCAGTGGCCGGGAGCAGGGGAGAAAACTTTGTCCAAAGTCCAAAACTTTCTCTCTCTAACCTCTAGCCTCTAGCCTCTAGCCTCTAGCCTCTAAATTAAAAGACGTATTTTATGAAGGAGTAACCAAAAAATGCTGGCATATGTCCTAGCTTTTGTGGTTGGACTTGGTAGTTTAGCCCTTTACATATCAGCTTTCTTTTTTCCAGAAATCCACCGTAAGAATGATTTTATTTGGAGTGGTGTCGGACTTTTTTATGCCCTGATGTTATGGGTGTTTGCACCGCGCATTTCTGGGGGTCTTTTGCTTGGTCATATGGCTAGCGTGGCTCTTTTGATTTGGTTTGGCTGGCAAACTCTTTCATTACGTCGGCAACTAACCCCACTGCTACAACAAACGCCAGTACCCAGTCCTGAGACGGTAAAAACTGGTATTCAGGAGCAAGTGACTAAATTATCGCTCCAGGATAGGCTGGCGCAGGTGCAGCAGGGTATTGGTCGCACCTTTGGCGGCGTGAAAGATAAAGTACAAAAGCAACCCGTAACTCCTAAACCTGAAGATATTACTTCTGTATTGGCAGAGAAACCTGCTGTGGAGATTATCGATAAAACCACTCCCACACCAGAACAACCCGTAGAGGAAGAAGTTACTACCACCGAGACTGAATCTCAAGCTGAGGTTGTACCAGAAGCCACACCACCAAATCCCCCATCTGCTGAATTGGTGGAAGCAGCACAAGCAGAAACTGAGACTGAAGAAAAAGAACCGATTCCTGCCGAAGAAATTGCACCGGATGCTGCACTTGCTCCTCCAGCAGAAGCGCAATCGGAACAAATACCACCGAATAATAATCAAACTGGTTAATTGGATTGAAACCCAGCGTTACCTAATATGGCGTTGGGTTTCACTTTGTCAAAAATTTAGATATTCTCCCGTTGCTTGCTGTACAAGATAGTATTGAATTTTAGTGGCAAGTTTAGATTTAATTTCATGAGTCTGCCGTAAGCGAAATTTTAGATATTAAACTAGCCAAACCAGAAAAATTCAAATAACCTCAAACACCATTATTTATTTTGGTCTATTAATTAGATTTATCCTTGTCTAAAGCTTACTAGATAGCACCCACCGGAGGCGATCTCAAGTCTTAAAATAAAGGTAGAAACTCTATAGCAATTTTTTCGGCTTTTAATTTACGTAGTCTTTCTACCACTGGGTTAGGGTTTTGACATTGTTCTTCTCTCATGCGATCGCCCCACTCTAACCAATCTGTTATGTAAGCATCTACTGCTTGTTTGTTATGTAAGTAGTAAAGAATCGTTGCATAAACTTGCTCTAAAGTCAATGATGTGTAAGTTTGAGCAATTTCTTCTGGAGTTTTAGCACGGAACAGATAATCAAACAAAATTGTTTCAATTCCTATGCGTGTACCTTTTAGACGAATATCATCAGGCGCTAAAAAGTTAAAGTAGTCTTCAAGTTGCATAGTTAACTAAGGGTAATAATATATATTCCCTGATCGTAACATTCAGCTATTGAGCGATAATTAATTATACTGTGACTATTTCCGGCTTTAAATTAGGGTCTGCTGGTTCAAAATGTAACACCATAATTTGTGCTGGACGTAAGCCAACAGATTCATAGGTTTGTCCATTGCGATCGCTAAATTCTACTTCAAAGGCAACTCCATCGGCTAAAATTTCTACTATTGTCCCAACTTGGCCGCGCAATAAATTATATTCGGGTATATCTTCTGTCAGTGCCACTATATCTAGCAAATTCAGTACATTTTTACTCATTTTGTATAATCTTTAAGTCTTAAAACAATAGCTAATAGTGATTTGTTTATCAAAAAATATGATATAATATAGTACATATGAATTATAGAGATTTACATAGCATAATATAATTTGCAAAATTAATAATAATAAGGCTACATAATCATGTCTAGTACACACACAGGTATTGAGTGGACAGATAAAACTTGGAATCCAACTACTGGTTGTAACAAGGTTAGTCCAGGATGTTTGCACTGCTATGCAGAAGCTCTAACTAAAAGGTTTCCTAATAATTTCAAGAATGGGTTTGATTTAACTTTACATTCGGAAAGGTTAGTAGAGCCTTTAAAGTGGCGAACTCCTAGCAGAATATTTGTGAATTCAATGAGTGACCTTTTTCACGAAGAAGTACCTCTAGATTTCATTCAAGAAGTATTTAAAGTTATTCATGCTACACCTTGGCATATATATCAAGTATTAACAAAAAGGCCTGAACGCTTAGTTAATTTAGCACCTAATTTAGAATTTCATAAAAATATTTGGTTGGGTGTATCAATTGAAAATCAAAATTATGTTCATCGAATTGATTTACTTCGTCAGGTTTCTGCCTCGGTGCGTTTTCTTTCCTGTGAACCGCTTTTAGGTTCTTTAAATCTTAACTTAAAAAGTATCGACTGGGTTATAGTTGGAGGAGAATCTGGACAGAAATATCGTCCTATACAAATGGAGTGGGTAAAGAATATTCGTGACCAATGTCAAAAAGCAGAAGTAGCATTTTTCTTTAAACAAATTGGTGGTAGAACTTCTAAAGCTGGTGGTAGGTTATTAGATGGTAGAATATGGGATGACATGCCTGATGCTTGGGAAGAACATCAGAAAATTTGGAGTAAATCTCTGCGAAAAGCAATAGTTAAAAAAGAGAACTTAGGACTTACAGCTTAATTGGGAATGTAACCTTAACAGAATCTGCAAAAGTAATTTCACCTTTCATTTTTCGTCTTTTATCAGCAGGAGGTTCGGCTGTAATTTTGTCTTGCATCTCCAGATTACTAAGGACTGTTTTGTAATTTTTCTTAATGTAGCGTCTACCAATATTATGCCGCATATAAATTTCTTGCATAGTTATTGTTTGTCCAGCAAATTCATCTAGTAATATCGCTTCTAATTCATCCAAAGGACGATAAAGTTCAAATAGCAAGGGTTGTATAGAAGTAGCTGAGTTATATTCAAAAGAAGGTACACCTTGATTTTGCTCAGAACTCTCCTTAGCCATAATTTCTTTCATAATTTCATAGCCCTTAAAGTGCTTACTGACGAAAATTAAATGATGGCTAGTACGGTTTCCATTTTCATGTTTAAAACGAAAAGGTAGAACGTATTCGCCACCCATTTCTTGTAGGGCTTCGCAAATGGCTTCTACAATTGTTAACTCTCTTTCTTCTGAATTCAGTGCTTGTAATTGCTCACGTAATTTATATGCTCTTACTTTTCCAAATAATGCATTTATATGTCCTTCAACTACTGTATTACCCAAACCCATGTTAATACGATTATAATTAAAGAAGAAAAGGCAATCACAGCCCCAGTTTCTCACAACTGAGTTAATAAGTTGTAGTGATAATCCCTTGTATCCCCAAGGATCTACAAAAAATAGTGTGGGAACTAAATTTAGCTGTTGAAATGCTTGGACAATATTGTCACCCACTTCATAATTGACGACCACTGGTTTATATTTTAAAGTTTCAATACCAGGAATTAAATCTATAGTTTCTTGCAAAGAATTAGTATGCAGAGAATTAGCATCATTAAATAATGTCTTCAGCATATTTCGCATATCTGGGTCGGTAATTGCTCTCTCTAAAACTTTTATGGGTGTTGATTTGGAACCATCTTGATATCTACCAGGACCCGCAAAAAGGTCTATGTATGCAATTTTATAACCTGCTTTTTTTGCCGTTGGTATAATTACTTTTGCCCAAGCCCAAAAATATTTTTCGACAATTCTGGCTTTTATTAAAGATTGCTCTTTCTGTTCATCAAAGAAGGAATCATTAGCCATACGGTATCTTTTTAAGTATATTTTAATATAGTAAATTATACAGTACGTAATGTCTATAACTTAAAGCAAGAGGTTTTAGGCTTTGTGGCTTGATTTATAATTAGTAAAACCTGCACATATAATCTTAGGCATGAGACTGTGACAGAACCTGGAAGCTACAAAGATACGGTAAACTTACCCAAGACTAAATTCGATATGCGGGCGAACGCCATCAAGCGCGAACCTGAAATCCAGAAGTTCTGGGAAGAAAATAAAATTTACGATCGCCTGTCGCAAAATAACCCCGGCGAATTATTTATACTTCATGATGGGCCTCCATACGCTAACGGCTCGCTGCACATTGGTCATGCCTTAAATAAAATTCTCAAAGATATTATTAACCGTTACCAATTACTGCAAGGACGTAAAGTTAGATACGTGGCGGGTTGGGATTGTCACGGTTTACCCATTGAGTTGAAAGTGCTGCAAAATATGAAGTCGGCAGAACGGCAAGGTTTAACGCCTTTAACTCTGCGGCAAAAAGCACAAGAGTTTGCTTTAGCTGCGGTAGATGACCAACGGGAATGTTTTAAACGCTACGGTGTTTGGGGTGATTGGGATCATCCTTATCTGACTTTGAAGCCGGAATATGAGGCGGTGCAAATTGGTGTGTTCGGTCAGATGGTGTTAAAAGGATACATCTATCGCGGTTTGAAGCCGGTGCATTGGAGTCCTAGTTCTAAGACAGCTTTGGCTGAGGCGGAGTTGGAATATCCGGAAGGTCATACTTCTCGCAGTATCTATGCGGCGTTTCCTGTCACTGGGTTGGCTGAGGCGGTGAAGCCTGTGTTGGGGGAATTTTTGCCTAATTTGAGTGTCGCTATCTGGACTACTACTCCTTGGACGATTCCAGGGAATTTGGCTGTGGCGGTGAATGGTGATTTGAATTATGTGGTGGTGGAGGTTTCACGCAAAGAAGCTAAGGCGCAAAGTGAATATCTAATTGTGGCGGCGGATTTGGTGGAAAGGTTAGCTGCTACTTTGGATGTGGATTTAACGGTGAAGGCTACATTTAAGGGGCGGGATTTAGAACATTCTACTTATCGTCATCCTTTGTTTGACCGTGAAAGTCCGGTGGTTGTGGGTGGTGATTATATTACTACTGAATCGGGTACTGGGTTGGTACATACTGCGCCTGGTCATGGTCAGGAGGACTATATTGTTGGTCAGCGTTATCAGTTACCTATCCTTGCGCCTGTGGATGACAATGGTAATTTTACTCAGGAGGCGGGTGAGTTTGCTGGGTTGAATGTGCTGGGTGAGGGAAATCAGGCGGTAATTGATGCGTTGACGGCTGCTGGTTCTTTGTTGAAGGAGGAAGCTTACGCGCACAAGTATCCTTATGATTGGCGGACGAAGAAGCCGACGATTTTTCGGGCGACGGAACAATGGTTTGCTTCGGTGGCTGGTTTTCGGGATGAAGCTTTAAAGGCGATCGCAGGTGTAAAATGGATTCCAGCCCAAGGGGAAAATCGCATCACGCCAATGGTGGCGGAACGTTCTGATTGGTGTATTTCTCGTCAGCGTAGTTGGGGTGTACCTATCCCGGTGTTCTACGATGAAGCCACTGGGGAACCACTATTAAATGAGGAAACTATCAACCATGTCCAAGCTATCATTGCCGAAAAAGGTTCTGATGCTTGGTGGGAACTGTCGGTAGAGGAGTTATTACCCCAGTCTTACCGCAACGATGGTAAGTCTTACCGCAAAGGTACAGACACAATGGATGTGTGGTTTGATTCTGGTTCATCTTGGGCGGCTGTAGCGAAACAGCGTCCTGAGTTACGTTACCCTGCTGATATGTATTTGGAAGGTTCCGACCAACACCGGGGATGGTTCCAGTCAAGTTTGCTGACTAGTGTAGCAGTAAATGGCATTGCACCTTATAAAACTGTCTTGACTCACGGCTTTGTTTTAGATGAACAAGGACGGAAGATGAGTAAGTCAGAAGGAAATGTAGTTGACCCCCAAATTGTCATCAACGGAGGGAAAGACCAGAAAAAAGAACCCCCCTATGGTGCAGATGTGATGCGCTTGTGGGTGTCGTCGGTAGATTATTCTTCTGATGTGCGTCTGGGTAGCAATATCATCAAGCAATTAGGCGATGTCAGAAACAAGATTCGCAATACAGCGCGGTTTTTGTTGGGTAGCTTGCATGATTTTGACCCCGAAAAAGATGCAGTACCCCTGGAAGATTTACCAGAAATTGACCGCTATATGCTGCACCGCATGACTGAGGTGTTTACAGAAGTTACAGCCGCTTTTGACAGTTTTCAATTCTTCCGCTTCTTCCAAACAGTGCAGAATTTCTGCGTGGTGGATTTATCCAACTTCTATTTAGATGTTGCCAAAGATAGACTGTACATTAGTGCTGCTAATGCTTTCCGTCGCCGCAGTTGTCAAACAGTATTGCAGATTGCGTTAGAGAATTTAGCCAGAGCGATCGCACCTGTGTTGTGTCATACTGCTGAGGATATCTGGCAATATATCCCCTACAAAACACCTTATAAATCGGTATTTGAAGCCGGTTGGGTGCAAGTAGACCAAGCCTGGAGTGACCCAGATTTAGGGGAATTTTGGGAAACTCTGCGACAACTCCGCACCGATGTTAACAAGGTGTTAGAACAAGCCAGGGTAGAAAAAATGATTGGTTCTTCCCTAGAAGCGAAAGCCTTAATTCATATCCCCCACAAACAGTTAGGCGATGCTATCAAAGCCTTTAACCCCAAAAAAGGTAACGGTATTGACGAACTGCGGTATTTATTGCTGACTTCCCAAGTGGAAATTTTAGATTCTGCTGAGAAACTGCAAGGATTAAAATATACAGCCAAGACAGTAGACTGGGAAATTGGCATAGTCAATGCAGAAGGGGAGAAGTGCGATCGCTGCTGGAATTACTCTACCCATGTGGGAGAATCACAAGAGCATCCCTTATTATGTGAACGGTGCGTTCCAGCTTTAGCAGGAGAGTTTTAGAGAGTAGAAATACTCTAATTTGAATGCAACCCAGCGTTTTCTAGTGAAGCGTTGGGTTTTGCTGATCAGATCAATGTAATAAAACTACCCGTGAGGTTCAATTTTATCTCTCTTCTTTAAATAGTGATGCTCAACTTATCGGTCAGACTATCCGAAAGCATTGGGGCATTGAAAACGAGGATCATTGGACACTTGATTGTACTTTTTCCGAGGATGCTTGTCGCATTCGTTCTTTCCATAGTCCTCAGAATTTCTCTATTTTAAGACGTATTGCTCTTAATGCTCTCAACCGTGAACAGTCCTATAAACGTAGTCTCTGTCAAAAAATGAAACGCACCGCTATGGATAACAATTATATGATTCAAGTTCTTAGTTCTTGTTTCATTACCAATACATTAGATTCTTCTGATTACTTGTGTCAAGCCTGATTGACATGCTTTTACCCTGTAGTGGCTGTGAGGATTTTAAACTAGGGAATTAACTATGATTATTTATAGCCTCAGGTTACAAGCCTGAGGCGTTTTATTACACAATCGGCTGATTTTCATCAGATGAATATGGAAATCTACGCTCGTTACGTTCTTGATTGATCACAGGACAGACTTTAGTGTTAGCACTCATACAATCCATATGCGGTGTTTTAGCACACACTATAAGTAGCACACCCAAACTAAATAATAAACCACAAATTGCCGCTGTTTTCACTCCAGAAATTTCCATTGCTCCATGAACAATGACTTCTCGTAATAGAGATACAATTGTGACTTCAACGGCTACTCCTACAGAAATGCTATGTTCTTGCAAGTAGACCATAAGTAGCCGAAATAATTCGACTAAAATCAACACAAATAGTACTTTTGCCGTCACATATTTATAGTCTAGGGACTGCACGATCGCCACAAATATGCCCCACAACTGTATTAACATGAGAGCAAACAATCCTAAACACAGAAAAATCACTATTAAGTCTTGGAAAGCCTCCATGTTGCGAACAATGGTATGCCGATCCAACCAGCGATCGCAAAATAAAAATCGACTCTTGAAGCGCTTGTGCATGTAAGTTTTCATCCCATCGGGTCAAGTTCAGACCATACTAGCTAGTCCACCCATTAACACTATTGTGACCTAATATTAAGTAATCGCGCTTCAGCGAGGTTGGGAATTTAAATTCTGTGCTTGTTGCAACAATTGCTCGGCATTTTTTTCCCATTGAGGATTATCTTGAGCATTGTATAAATCTCGGGCATATTGTAATACTTGTAACGCTTGGATATACTGCTTTTGTTGCATGAAAACTAACCCAGCACCATAATAAGCATTGGGATAATCAGGGTTAGCTTCGGCTGATTTTCTAAAAGCGTCTAATGCTTCTGTTAATTGACCTTGATTAAATAAAATAGAACCCAAATTATAGTGAGCTTCTGGATATTTGGGGTTAATTTTAATTGCTTGCTGAAAGGCTTCTTTTGATTGATTAATCTTACCCTGCTGAAGATAACATATCCCTAAATGATAAGCAGGCTCTGGTGCATTCTTACTATATTGCATTGCCTTTTGAAACGAGGCGATCGCTCGATCCCAATTTTGCTGCTGTTGTTGGACTAAACCCAAGTTATAGTGAGCAAAACCCAACTGGGGATCTAGTTCTAACGCCCGTTGTAAATAATCGCTGGCTTGCTGTAAATTATTGCCTTCTAATAATGCACCGCCTAAATTAGCAAAAGCTAAGGCAAACTTGGGATCAGCTTGGCTTGCTTGATAAAATGCATCAGCCGCCGGCTTTAATTGTCCGGTTTGTCGCAGTGCTAGTCCTAAATTGTAGTGCGCCGGGGCTAACTGGGGATCTAGCTGAATTGCTTGTTGAAAGGCGGCGATCGCATCTTGAACCCTCCCGGCTTGAATTGCTTGTAAGCCTTGGTTTAACAAGGTTGTGGCCGTTGGCAGACTATACTGGGCTAGGAGTGGGGTCATGGGGTAACTAACAGCGGTGAAAAGAAAACTTTCACCTAGCATGATTAAACTTACTATGCCGACTATGGGATATTTATCAAGTGATAATCTCATTGATTCTCGGATTCGCGACAATTTGAGTTACGTTTACTAGATTAAAAGTTTGATTATTTCGAGTATATTTACAAAAGTTTTGGATTTGGTATGAAAGTTTGTGTTACTTAACTTTTCTTAAGCTAAATCTTACAACAGACTACAATTTTTTTTACTTGTGATTAAAAGAAGGATAATGTCAAGTTAAGGAAGGAATGATTCTTCCTCTTGAGAACTATTTTTTTATCCCTGATAAATTACAGAATCACGCGGGTAAGAGTGACTTACCGCAAGGGAGTTTTTTATGAACGAAAAAGTCAAATCGGGTTCGCGGAACGTTGCAATTGTCGGCCCTTATTTAAGTGGAAAGACCACATTACTAGAAAGTTTATTATTTGTCACTGGGGCAATTTCGCGCAAAGGCAATGTCAAGGATGGTAACACGGTGGGAGATAGTGCGGCGGAAGCGCGCGATCGCCACATGAGTGTAGAAGTCAGCGCCGCTAGTACTGAGTTTAACAACACTCGTTTTACCTTTATTGATTGTCCTGGTTCAGTAGAATTTGCCCAAGAAACCTACAATGCTTTAATAGGAGTTGATGCGGCAATTGTAGTTTGTGAACCCATAGGCGAGCGTGTCCTTACCTTGGCTCCTTTATTTAAATTCCTTGACGATTGGGAAATTCCCCATCTCGTCTTTGTGAATAAAATGGATCGGGCGAATATTCACGTTTTAGACACACTACACGCCCTCAAAGCAGTTTCTAGTCGTCCACTAGTAGCCCACCAATACCCCATCATGCAAGGGGAACAACTCACCGGTTTTATCGATATGGTGAGTGAACAAGCATATCAATATCATGCCGGCGCACCTGCCGATTTAATTCCTTTCCCGGAAAGTTTAAAAGCAGAAGAACACATAGCACGGGCGGAAATGCTCGAAGCTTTAGCAAATTTTGATGACCATTTACTCGAAGAACTTTTAGAAGATATTGAACCGCCCCAAGAAGAAATTCTCAACGACCTCAAGCTAGAATTAGGCGCAGATTTAGTTGTTCCCGTCTTCTTTGGTGTGGCTGAACAAGACTATGGTGTCAGGCCTTTATTAGAAGCCCTGGAACGAGAAGCACCCGAAGCAACAGCCACAGCAGAACGTCGTTTAAAAAATATCAAAGGTAATACTCCCTTAGCCCAGGTACTCAAAACTTATTACACTCCCCAAGGTGGCAAACTTTCCCTAGTGCGTGTTTGGCGGGGGACATTAACTGATGGCATTGTTCTCAATGGTATGCGGACTGGTGGACTTTACCGCCTCACAGGACAACAATCGCAGTTGGTTAATGAAGCTGCGACTGGCGAAATTGTGGCTTTGAGCCGTTTAGAGGGTATCAAGACAGGAGATACCATTTCCACAGACGGCCAGGTAAAAGAATTACCCAAAGCAGAACAATTGGAACCAGTGTATGCCTTGGCTATTACACCAGAAAAACGCAACGATGAAGTCAAACTCAGCAGTGCGATCGCTAAATTATTAGAAGAAGATCCAGCGTTAGCTTGGGAACAGCATGGGGATACCCACGAAGTTATTCTCTGGGGTCAAGGTGAAATTCATTTGCAAGTAGCCCTCGACAGATTGCGCCGCAAATATAACTTGCCCATGTCAACCCATCTGCCACAAATTCCCTATAAAGAAACTATTCGCAAAACCGTAGAATCAGTTCATGGGCGTTACAAACACCAAAGTGGTGGTCATGGACAATTTGGCGATGTTTTTCTGAATATCCAACCCCTACCACGTGGCGAAGGTTTTAACTTCAAGGAAACTATTGTTGGCGGTGTAGTTCCCAAACAATACATCCCTGGGGTGGAAATGGGTGTGCGGGAGTTTCTCACACATGGGCCTTTGGGTTTCCCCATCGTAGATGTAGCTGTAACTCTGACCAATGGTTCCTACCACAGCGTAGATAGTTCGGAACAAGCATTTAAACAAGCAGCCAGACTAGCTATGCAAACAGGTATACCCCAGGCTCAACCCACACTTTTAGAACCGATTCTGCGGGTGCGAGTCACAACACCGAGTGAATTTACCTCCAAGGTGCTGCAATTACTCAGCGGTAGACGTGGGCAAATTTTAGGCTATGAAGGCAGAAATGATTGGCCAGGCTGGGATAATGTAGCTGCATACTTGCCCCAAGCAGAGATGCATGACTTTATTATCGAACTGCGATCGCTTACTCTTGGTGTTGGTTCTTTTCACTGGGAATATGACCATCTCCAGGAAGTACCAGACAAACTTGCTGAACGTGTGCTTCTCCAGAATGGTAATGGTAGTAACGGTAACGGCAAGTAGTTGATGAGGCAGGGGAGCAGGTCAAAAGAGGCAGGGGAGCAGGTCAAAAGAGGCAGGGGAGCAGGTCAAAAGAGGCAGGGGAGCAGGTCAAAAGAGGCAGGGGGCAGGGGAGCAAGGGGGAGAGACTGGGAAGTCCCTTGTACCCCGCCCTAGTCAAGCGCCCTGGAAGCGGCGCACTGAGCAGTTCGACCCTTCGGCAAGCTCAGGGCATCGCAGGCTCACTGTATCACTTGCCGAAGTGGGCGGGGCTTCTTTTACCAAAAGATAAGGTTTAAAGCCGAGTGGAATTGTGGGCGATAGCTCCCTTGCTCTGGTGGTTGTACTCCTACGGAGAAGCAAGCTACGCGCAGCGTCTTGTAGAGAAGCCCCAACGCCAGTTGCTCCCCTTGGCTACAAGCCAAGACCGCACTGGCTCCTCCTTGTGAGTGGTTTTTCTCCCCTGCCCCCCTGCTCCCATGCTCCCCCTGCCTCTTCAGTGAATTACTCCCAGTCCCCAGTTAAGCTGGATAAATCCGCAAACGCCGATTTGGTTCTTCGCCAAAACTATCAGACTTGAGTCGATAATGTTCTACTAACTCATGCTGCATTTTTCGGACTTGGGAAGAACGAGGTAATAACTCAACTGGCTGTCCTTTAGGAATCACAATCTGCTCTACAGCAAGTCTGGCTTCTTCGAGGGCATCCATTTCATCATCGCTACCACTGTGCAAAAACAGTTGCAGTTCTCGGTCATCGGTCATGTCCGGATCTTCTATGTTCAACAAGCGCCGCAAACCACGGGTAATCTGCGGTATCGTGCTGGACTTAATCATGTGGATAGGCACATGGCGGGCTTTAGCCATTTGCCTGAGTTTGGCGTGGTTTTTGACGTGCGATCGCAATGCTAAAATGGCATCAGCATTATCAATCTCTTTTGTCAATACCACTGGCAAAGTGAGGACACCAATTACCTGTTCTAGTTGGTGACGACTCACACCATAAGGGTAAATATGTAGTGGCAAATCTTCGCCGTTTGGCCCTGAGTGTCTGCTGGGTTTGAGATCAATACTCTCTGAGTAGTTGAAGGATTCATTCAGCAAACGGTCAAATTCACTACGTCCGCTCACCCGCTCCCGCTCTAAAGACAAAGGTGGCAATGCTACCATTTGTCCCGATGAACGCCAGCCATTACTCTGTCGCACTGGGGGAAAAGATGCTTCTTCTGCCGCCACTTGTCCACCGCGACCGTTGACCACAGATAACTGCCTGGTAATGGCCACTTTACCTTGGTCATCAACAGTTCTTGTTTGTGGGTTCGGCTGACGGCCCCGGAGCAGAGTATCTACTGTATCCGCCACACTTTCATGTATGACCCAGCGTTGCCGTTCTAACATTTCCACAGCAATCTCGAAGGTGGGAGGAGCTTTGCGTTCCAAAACAGTCTTTTGACTGCCCCGCCTTCTAGCTTCGTCATCTCCTAAAGTCACAGCCTGAATACCCCCAACTAAATCAGAAAGGGTGGGGTTTTTAATTAAGTTTTCAATTTGGTTCCCGTGGGCAGTACCAACCAATTGCACGCCCCTTTCGGCAATGGTACGCGCCGCTAAAGCTTCCAATTCCGTACCAATTTCATCAATGACGATGACTTCTGGCATATGGTTTTCCACTGCCTCAATCATCACCTGATGCTGAAGTTCGGGTTGTGCCACTTGCATCCGCCTGGCGCGACCAATGGCAGGGTGTGGCACATCACCATCCCCAGCAATTTCGTTGGAGGTATCAATAATGACTACACGCTTATGCAGATCATCTGCCAAAACACGGGCAATTTCTCTTAAGGCAGTAGTTTTACCCACACCAGGCCGTCCCAGCATGAGAATTGATTTACCAGTTTCCACCAAATCGCGGATCATACCAATGGTGCCAAATACCGCCCGACCAACACGACAGGTCAAGCCAATAATCTGACCACTGCGGTTACGGATAGCACTGATGCGATGCAATGTTTGCTCAATTCCTGCTCGATTATCTCCGCTAAAGATGCCGACTCGCTGAATACAATCATCTATTTGTGCTTGAGTGACGGGAGTTGCGCTTAGATACTCAGCTTGATTAGGAAAGCGAGCCTCTGGGCAACGACCCAGATCCAAGACTACTTCAACTAAACTATCTCGTTGAGGATGATTTTCTAGTACTTGTCGCAGGTCTTGGGGCAAAATGTCTAATAACTTTTGGAGATCTTCTTTAATCGTCATGCTTTCTATGGTGACGTTATGAGAGATAACGAATGAGCTACCGTAGGGCACGGCATTGCCGTACTTCTACTCCTGCTGTGACTTGATCTGGGAAACGAGAGAACGGGCAAGCTTTACAGCTGGCCAGAGCAATTCGGGTTTTTCTTCGAGGCGGACTTGCGCCTTAACACTGGTTTGACTCACCTCCTGTTCTAATTGCTCAAGAATTGGTGACAGCAGTACCCGGGCATAGCTACCGTAAGCGACTCCGGAAACAGAGGCTAAGGGATTAAGGGGCGGGGGGGCTGAGATGAAAAATTTTTCTTTCTCCCCTGCTTTCTTCAACAGTCCCATTGTCTTTAACTTAGCAACAGTGTAGCTATTAGTGCCACCTGCTAATTGCACATATCCTGGTAACTTAGCTGCCAAAACTTTCTGCCCTAATTTCACTGCTGCTAAAGTAGTGCCATCTCCAATATCACCACTCATCGGCCGACCGTCTGTTTGCCAAATTAAGGCACTACGCAATGGGGCTATTAAGTCACTAATTGCATGTAGGTAGTCAATCATACCCTCGCCATCGGGACAGCTCACAGCTACTACCTTTAATTGATTAACCCACGGTGAAATTGCTTGCCATAATTGCCGAAACTCTGCCAAACGTCCTACTTTTGTATGAATTTCTACGGCATCTACTCCAGTTGACATGACCAATGGCGCAATGTCGCCAGCACTGGACATATATGATTTTGTATAAATTTTATCATATGGGCAAATGGGTAGGCAACGTCCACAGCCATAGCATTTTTGGGATTCAACCCCCGAAAAATCATCTACACCGTGAAAGGCGATCGCTTGTGCTGGGCAAATTTTTTCACAAGGTCTAGGACAATCTTGGGGACATTCCGTAGAATTAAACTCTGCTTTGCGAAAATGGGGGTCTTCTCCATCGTTCAGGCTGACCATCAAAAAGGGTAAATTGCCTTGATAGCCGTAGCCTCGCTCCTTGGCATCCTTCACTAGATGCCTGGCTACTTGTAGCCCTTCTTGGGCGGCTGCTATTACTGCGGGATCAGCTGCCACATCTATACAGTCAGCGCCTGCCAATGTGTAGGCTAATGTTAAACTTCTGACTGCCGGCAGATGCTGGTAACTGGCTCCACAGATTAGTTTGAACCAGTGGCCTGCTTTCAAGGATTGTAAAGGGGCGAACAAATCAGTCACATTTCTATTATGCGTTTATAGAACTAAAAATAGTAGTTTTTAATGTAGAAAAAATCTTGTTTTTTGATGACAAAGCCACTTATGGTAGTATTTTATACTTTTATGCTATTCAATAATAGTTCATCATATTAGCTAGCTGAATTTTCCGGTGGTTTTCCAGGAATAGCTACCCCTGCGGTATTAAATGGAATGCAAATTGTAAACTCTGTTCCTTTTCCTGGAGATGAAGAACAGGTAAGGTGACCGCGATGTTTTTGCACTACAATTTGGTAACTAATTGACAATCCTAAGCCGCTACCTTTACCCACAGGCTTTGTGGTGAAAAAAGGGTCAAATAAACGCGATTGCAGCAATTCATCAATACCATGACCATTATCTGCGATCGCAATCTTCACAGTATGAGACTCGACTAATTCTGTGCAAATACGAATCTGCGGATTGGCAATGGGCATTGGTACCGACTTCCTGGTATTTTTTGATATATAACGATTAACTTCTACTCTTTGAGATATTTCCTTTTGGCCATTCACAGGGCTAGAATGCAAGGCCGCACTGTGGCTAGTCCCTAGATTTTCTGAAGTTTCGCACATTGTCAACTGATCTTGCGAGTTCTTTTCCTCGCTACCTCCCCTTTCTAAAGCATCAATGGCATTATTTAGTAAGTGCATAAATACTTGATTTAGTTCACTGGCATAACAAGTAATTAAGGGCAAACTACCATATTCTTTCACGACAGCAATGGCAGGACGATTTGCTGTTTCTCTGAGTCGATGTTGTAACATTACCAAAGTACTGTCGATGCCTTCATGGATATTCACTGGCTTCATCTGGGCTTCATCGTGTCTAGAAAAGTTTTGTAATGCTAAGACGATTTTTCGAATGCGATCTGATCCTCTATGCATCGCACCCATCAAGTTTTGCAGATCATTAATTACAAAATTCAGATCAATATCCTGAATAATTTTTTGAATATGGGGGGTGGGGTGGGGATATTCTTGTTGATAAGCTTCGATGATTTTCACTAGTTCTTGCACATATTCACTAGCATATTGAAGATTGCCATAAATGAAACTGATAGGGTTGTTGACCTCATGGGAAATTCCTGCTACTAACTGCCCTAAGCTAACCATCTTTTCATTCTGAATCTGTTGGACTTGGGCTGCTTGCAAATTGTCGAGAGCTTCTTGTAATAGTAAATTTTTTTCTTTTAGTTTTATTTGTAATGATTGTAAATTAATTTGATTTTCAATCCGTGATATTACTTCTGCACCATGAAAAGGTTTAGTAATATAATCTACTCCACCCATACCAAAGGCTTTCACTTTATCTAAAACATCATCCAGCGCACTAATAAAAATTACTGGTACTCCACAAGTTTTATCATCTGCTTTCAAGCGTTGACAAACTTGATAGCCATCCATTCCCGGCATATTAATATCCAACAGGATGATATCAGGTAACACCATTTGACAAGCAGTCAAAGCCATTTTACCGTTTAAGGCTTTGCGAACTTCAAAACCTCTGTCCGTCAACATTACCGACAAAAGCCGCAAATTATCTGGTGTATCATCAACCACCAAAATATTGCCTTTATAATTGTTACTTTTATTTAAATGCATTTTCAACCAAAAGCTATATTTATTATCATGGAGGATAATGAAGCTTCTTGGAGACACCACTAACAAAATCTATCATATTAACAGCATAAATGGATATGTGTGTCTGGATGGGGATACGTTCACAAGCCATCACCACTGAGGAGCCTCATTGATAAATTTGGGTACTAGATGAGGTTCTAGAGGCTGAGAAAACAGATATCCCTGAGCGAAATTACAGTTTAAAAACTTCAATTTTTCTAACTGTTTTGTGGTTTCAACTCCTTCTGCAATGACACTCATGCCCATTGATTCAGCAATACTAATCATTGCTGGTACTAGACCCATATTTTCTTCACTATCTTCCATGACTTTGACAAACGATTTATCAATCTTCAGGGCATTTAAAGGAAACCTATGTAAATAACTTAAAGATGAATAACCTGTACCAAAATCGTCTATAATTAATTTAATGCCTCTATTTTTCAACTGTTGAATAATTGTTTTTACAGCTTGGTTATTCTCCATAATTACACTTTCGGTTATTTCTAATTCTAAGCTAGCTGGATTAATTTGAGTTGCATCAATAACTTGATCAATTTCTGTTATTAAGTTAGGTTGTGAAAATAATCGCGCACTCAAATTCACACTAATAGTCAGCTTTTGCGTAGTTGTGAGGGAATCTTGCCAGATACGTAATTGCTCACAAGATGATTGCAATACCCACTTATCAATAGTATTAATTAAACCTGTTTCTTCGGCGACTGGAATAAACTCTGTAGGCGAAATTAAACCACGTACTGGATGTTGCCAGCGTATAAGTGCTTCAAATCCAGCTACTTTGCCTGAAGCTAGAGAGATAATTGGCTGATAATAGATCAAAAATTCTTGCCGTTCAACAGCCCGACGCAGGTCATTTTCTAAATCTAAAAGCTGAAGAGCTTCTTGATACATCACTGGATCAAAAACATGATATCTAGCTCTGCCTAAAGCTTTAGCACGATACATGGCTGTATCAGCATCTCGGAGTAAATATTCTGATTTTTCGTAATCTTTACTGCCCCAATTAATACCAATGCTAGCATTCATGAAAACTTCATATCTTGACAATTTAAAACTCAATGATAATTGTTTTAAAATGCTTTCAGCTAATTGGATAGCTACACTTATATCTGGTAATCTTTCTAAAAGAATACCAAATTCATCGCCACCTAACCTAGCAAGAGTAGCAGATGCTGTCAGACATATTTGTAGACGGCGAGCAATAGCAATTAATAATTCATCTCCTACCAAATGGCCTAAAGAATCATTGACAACTTTAAAGCGATCGCAGTCCAAAAATAAGACAGCAAACTGATAACTTTGTTCTTCCTTAGCAAATTGGAGAGCTTTTTCTAGGCGCTTAATAAACAAAAATCTGTTTGGTAACCCAGTCAGAGAATCATGCAATACCATGTCTAGCAGTTTACTTTGTAGTTGCTGACGGGAAGCAATTTCTCCTTGGAGTTTTTGCAGAGTTCTTTCTAACTCCCAAGTGCGCTGTTTTACTCTTTCTTCTAGTTCTATATTAAGTTTCAATATTTCTAATTGTGCATCTCTTAATACCATTTGATTCTGTACACGCACTAAAACTTCTTCAAATTCAAATGGCTTGGGAATGTAATCTACTCCCCCGACTTGAAAGGCCTTCACTTTGTCGAAAACATCATCTAAAGCACTAATGAAAATTACCGGAATATCTGCGGTCAGATCCCACTCTTTAAATCGCTGACATACTTCATAACCATCTACATCCGGCATCATAATATCAAGTAAAATCAGATCCGGTAATACTGTTTGACAAGCCGTTAAAGCCATTTGCCAGTTCAAGGCTTTGCGAACGTTATATCCTTCTCTGGTGAGGAGCGAAGACAAAACTCGCAGGTTGTCTGCCATATCGTCAATGATCAAAATGTCTTTTTTCTTAGTGTCTAACCGCTTGTAATTCATTCTGCCTTTGTACTAGTCAATTCCATAATTTTCTCAAACTGATATTTTCTGGCTAAATCACTGAAAAATCGGAAAACTTGACTTTTATCTGGTGGCATCTGGTGAAGTAATTCTAAAATCAAGTCATCACTACAACTAGCTGCGGCATAATGTATGTTTTCCCGTAACTCAGGTGACATATGCGACAAATGGCGCATAATTTCCATTTCACTGGGCAATATATGTATTTCTGGATTGATAGCAGCTATTTTAGCCGATTCTATTTGGCTGATATATTTTACACCTAGATGTTGATGCAATTTCTCTAGTAATACTTCCCGCGTGAACGGCTTGCGAATAAAATCGTCGCAACCATTGGCTAATATTTTTTGGCGTTCTTCCTCAAAGGCACTGGCAGTTAGTGCAATAATCACGGTATGAGTCTTAGCCAGACCATCGTGTTGTGAAATCAATGAATTAGAGTGGCAACATGTAAAGTGAGTGTTTGGCAGAAACTCACATTGAGTGTCACGACTAAACAAATTTTCTAGATAATTAGTTTGTTTTACCCCCCCAGCTAATGGGGTATGAATTTTCCACAGCTTATAAGCTATTCCCCTAGCTTTAATAATTTTTGTGGCTTCATAACCATCCATCACAGGCATCCGCATATCCATGAAAATCAGGTGTGGTTGCCATTCTATCCATTGAGCGATCGCCTCTTCACCATTTTTCGCTTCTCGCACCACAAAGCCAATGGCTGTCAGCAGTTTAACAATCACCAAACGACTTTCCATCACATCATCAACTACCAAAATTCGATATTCTGGCTGTTCTGGCGCTAAACCAATGACTTGACTGGGAATTGTTGGCTGGGGAATTTCTTCAAATAAAGCTAAACCAAATTGAATATCAAAAGTAAATGTGCTTCCTTTCCCCAGGGTGCTGCTAACGTTAATATCGCCTCCCATAAGTTGCACATATTTGCGGCTAATTGCCAAACCTAATCCTGTACCCTGCTGCGATTTTCTCCCTGTTTCAGTTTGCCCAAAAGCTGCAAACAATACATCAATTTCATCTGGGGAAATACCAGCGCCCGTGTCTATGACCTCAAAGTGGAGGAATTGGTCAGAAGAAGCAGGGGGACTAGGTATTGGGTAATGAGTTTCCGCCTCTTCCCAATTTCCCCATGTTTCCACGACGCCCATCCGCAAAGTCACACTCCCCGTAGTGGTAAATTTAATAGCATTGCCCAAGAGATTGAGTAAGACTTGACGTAGTTTACTTTCGTCAGTTTGCACATATTGAGGAATATCGGCAGCATATTCAAATATCAGTTGTAAGCCTTTAGAAGCAGTACGAAAGCGAAACATTTCTTCTAGACTTTGCAAAAGATGAATCAAGTCAAAACTGCTGACATTCAATGTAGTTTTCCCCGCTTCAATTTTTGACATTTCCAGGATGTCATTGATTAAATTGAGGAGATGTTCACCAGCACGATTGATAATGGCCAAGTTTTCTTGATGTTCCCTAGATAGAGAATTGTCATAGCTCATAACTTGGGTAAAGCCCAGAATAGCGTTTAGTGGAGTACGCAATTCATGGCTCATGTTAGCGAGGAATTCACTTTTGGCATGATTTGCCCGCTCGGCTATTTGCTGTCCTTGAGCAGCAATTTGTTGAGATTGAATTAGTTCTTGTTGTGTGATTTGCAATTGATTCAATCGGCTCTGACTTTCAGCTAATACCTCATTTAAAGCTTGCATTTCAGCATGTTGTGTTTCCAAACTGGTAAAAGATGCTTTTAATTGCTCTGCCATGCTATTAAATGATTTAGCTAAATCTCCTAGTTCATCAGAACGCTGAACTTCTGTGATTGGCTGCCATTCGCCGGAAGTAATTTTTTTGGCTGAGATGCTTAACTGCACAATTGGTTTAATTACCCAGCGATTAGTTAAAATGCTGATTTCTGTAGCTACTAATAAAGCCGCTACGCATAGTAATATAGTAATTTGGTTATTGTGATTAATTTGATCGGCAAATTCGGCTTCAGGAATAACTACTACAATTAGCCAATCAAGACCAATTTGATCTTGCCAATTTCTTGCCTGCACAAAATAATTTACCCCATCTGCCTTAAATTTAAATCTTTGCTGATCTACAAGTAATTTTAGGTCGCCAAAGCGCTGAATCAAATGCTCAGTTGTCAGTCTAATTAAATAATTTTGGCTATCTGATGCCAACAGACGCTTTGTCTGTCCATCAATCATCATGTAAGATGGCGCTGTCGTAGAACTAGCGATCATTAGCCCATCAGGTTCTAAAATAAAGGCTTTTCCGAATCGTCCAATTTTTAATTTGGTTAAAAAATGAGCAATTTGTGACAGCATTAAATCAAAACCAATCACCCCAATTAGCTGATCAGTGCCATCGTCAAGAGGATAGCTAGAGAATTTGGAAAAACTATCGGGTTGATCTGTTCGTTGATCAACTTGACTCCAGACGGGTTTACCTAGTTTGACAGCATCTGTATACCAAGAGTCTTGGCGGGGTTCATAGTCTCTTACTGTCTTGACTGAAACGGGCTTTTCTTGCTTATCTGTGGTGTAAACATAAAGTTTGCCAATGCCTTTATCTGCGGAAATCTTGTTGATTGAAAAGTTGTCATTATCCAGAAGTCGAAAACCAATAAATTCACTTTTTAGATTAACCAAGTTGTTGCGGCCAATTTGAAAAATCCGCATTTGTTTCCCCAAGTAACGCTCAGTAGTTTTTAAATCCAACGGTTGGGGTAAGCCTCGGTGTATCGAATATTCATTGGTTTGATTGATTTGCTTCGGTGTTATTAAGTAACTATTGAGGTGTTGTTCTATGCGATCGCAGATTTCATTTTGTAGTCGAGTAGCCAGATGTTCTACCGCTTGCTGTCCATTTGCCCACGAAAAATAGCCCACTACCCCCATTACCCCACCAATTTGCAATACAAACGGCACAATGAGAATCGATCTAAGGTGTGTATTGGCATCAAGTTTGCCAATTAAGCGGTTAAAAAATTTGACTGGCTGAAGTTTGGATAACATTGTAGTTTGATTTTTCCCAAGGCTAAAATCGAGAAGTTTTGGTTTTATAAGCTACTTCTCTATTTCAGTAACATTACTGGATAAACCATACTTAAGCATCAAGCAAGTAACTGATACTAGTATAAACATATATGAAAACAAGGTTGTATTTACTCATTTGTCTAGTTGATTTTCGCTTACACATAATCTTCAAACTTTGTTATAACACCTTAATTTGCTACATTTAATCTAGTAATAGATCAACATATACTCCTACGGAGACTGCAAAATATATTTACACTGATTCACAAACGCATAAAAGTTTAGGAGAAGTGTTGCTATTATCACTAAAACTCCAGTGCGATTTGGCACTTCTCGCAATTACCTAAAAGGAGAGATTGAATTTCCTTCACTCAAGCACAAACTTGAGGGTGATTAGGGTTTTTCGCCTACGCCACAACATCAGCAAGAGTCAGACGTGGAAAAATCCGCACTCCGCCGTTGTGTACTTTCAAGACCTCTGGTTAAAAATTGTCAGATCAATATTCCAGAAAAAAGTCACAAAAATATTTTTATTTTCTAAATTTCCCAGATATTTATGAAAAAATATTACAAGCTTGAATGAAATATGTCAATTTTGTTACCAATTTGCAAAATTTTCCTAGTTTCTGAAGCCATTAATCGCGTATTGACGCTCAAGCGATAAAAGTGATTGAAATGGGATGAGTCCACCCACTCTGGTAAAGTTGCTTGTCGCTGTTGTACAAATATTTTTTGAAAGTTTGGGTAAGCTTCTCCAGAATCAGGATTACGTGTTGGGACTACACAACGCTGACAAGGATTCACGCCCAACAAATGTATATCTCCTACTCGCAAGGAAACAGGATTGTCTGGTTGGCTAAATAGTTGATCTTCCCAAAATGCTGGTACACCACCAACTTCAATATTGGCACGTATCCGGCGACGCATTTGAGCAACGCTCACACCGGGAAACCAAGAAGCTACTTCTGTTAAAGTTGCGGTACTAATCACCGTTGGCCCTGGTGAATTTGGATCATCAGGGAAACCCATGAGAGAATTTTGCTTTAATCTGACAGTAAACCCCAAAAAATCACTTAGGGTTGCGGCTAGTGCTTGTTGTTCTTCATCCAGATGAAAAACTTGTGGTGAGTCCTGATTTGGGATTTGTAACGAAATAGTTCTCTGGAAAATATCAAATTGTGATCTTAATAAATGAATTTTGCCATTGCGCTTACCATTGACCAACCTACCCCGTTCGTCAACAATGGCAAACTCACGATCAGATTCTAGTGCGCCACTAGCAAGAATCCTGGCTTGCTGAACTTCCACGCAATCTAGTGACTTAATCGGGTAGAGTAAGATTTTAGCTAAGTACGACATCGCAAGGTGATTCTATCGCTGGAGAATGAGGATAACTGGATATTGAATCATAACAAATACTCAATATTCCCCACTGCCAACTCCATAAATAACCATTGACTATGGATACAATGGTGGCTTATCAAGACCTCCAACGTTGTTTAAAGGCCAAAAGCGCAGTACCGCACGACCGATAATATTTTCGCGGGGGACAACACCCCAACAGCGGCTATCGTAGCTACTACTACGGTTATCGCCTAAAACTAAGTATGAATCGGGGGGTATAGTTTGTGGTTGTGCTAAAAAAGCTTGTTGCTGTCCTGATGTACAAACATCAATGGCTGTACGCTGCTGGGTTCTGAGGTAGTTAATTTCTTGTAAAGGTTCATTGTTGATATAGACCGTACCATCTCTGAGTTCTACGTTTTCTCCAGGTAAGGCTACTATACGTTTAATGAAAGCATCGTTGTATTGTTCTGCTTGTAGTGTTTTTGTTGGTGAAAATACTACAATATCTCCCCGCTGCGGTTCGGAAAATTTATATCTCAACTTATCGACGATGATTTTATCTGCTTCCCATTGGTTTGGGGTACCGTTGAGTGTAGGTTCCATAGAACCAGAAGGAATCCAGCGAGCTTCAGCAACGAAAGTACGAATTCCCAAAGCCAAAACAATACTTAATACAACTGTTCTAGCTAGTTCAGCGAGCCAGGAATTATCGGGTTGTTGACTAGAGTTTTTATCAGACACTTGATTTCGCATGAAATTACTGAAGTAAGCAAAAATAGAGGTAACGAACTCAATGGGGGAGATGATATTTTTTATCTTAACGAGTAAACTTCTGATTTCCTGGTTCAAGTTAGCATCTTCACCAAGGGAATTGTTCAGTCAAAAATAAACTTTTTTTTAGTATCGGCAAAAATGTACGATAACGTGTGCAACCAAGTCTAACCTAAAAGCATAGTTATCTGTATAAATGTTGTTAACGCTATGTCATCTCCACAAAGTTTACTGATTCGTCGCACTCGGATGATTCTTCCTGATGGTGAGTGGTTGGAGGGGAATGTACTAACGCGCGATCGCCAAATTGTTGCTGTAGCCCCAGAAATTTCTCCGACGACACCAGTCACCACTATTGACGCAGAAGGGTTAACTTTGTTGCCAGGGGTCATTGTCCACAGGTGCATTTCCGAGAACCTGGGTTAGAACATAAGGAAGATCTATTTACGGCCAGTTGTGCCTGTGCCAAAGGTGGAGTTACTTCTTTTTTGGAAATGCCCAATACTCGTCCCCTGACCACTACCCAGCAAGCCTTAGACGACAAACTGCAACGCGCCGCCAATAAGTGCGTGGTTAATTATGGTTTTTTTATTGGTGCAACTTCAGAAAATTTACCAGATTTACTTTTGGCTCAACCCACACCGGGAATTAAGATTTTTATGGGATCAATGCATGGTCAATTACTGATTGATCAAGAAGCAACTTTGGCACCCATATTCGGTCACGGAGATCGATTAATTGCCGTTCATGCCGAAGACCAAGCCAGAATCAACCAAGGTCGTCAAGAGTTTGCGGGCATTCATAATCCAGCAATTCATTCCCAAATTCAAGATAATCAAGCGGCACTTTTAGCAACAAAGTTAGCTTTGAAACTTTCTCAAAAATATCATTGCCGTCTGCATATCTTGCATATGTCCACAGCAGAAGAAGCAAATTTACTGCGTCAGGAGAAACCAGATTGGGTGACAGCAGAGGTGACACCCCAGCATTTATTATTGAATACCAGTGCTTATGAAACAATTGGCACCTTGGCACAGATGAATCCACCGTTGCGATCGCCCCACGATAAGGAAGTCCTCTGGCAAGCTTTGCGCGATGGTGTCATTGATTTTATTGCTACAGATCACGCACCCCACACCTTGGCAGAAAAAGCGCAAGAATATCCCAATACTCCCTCCGGAATGCCTGGAGTAGAGACTTCTCTGGCTTTAATGTTAACGGCGGCCATGGTAGGGCGCTGTACTGTCGCCCAAGTGTCTAACTGGATGTCTGCTGCTGTGGCTAAGGGTTATGGCATTCTCCATAAAGGAGCGATCGCCCCTGGTTATGATGCTGATTTAGTCCTGGTAGATTTGAACACATACCGACCAGTCCAGCGGGAAGAACTGTTAACCAAGTGTCGTTGGAGTCCCTTTGAAGGCTGGAACCTCACAGGATGGGCTGTGACAACTATTGTTGGGGGTCAGATTGTTTATGACAAAGGGCAAGTAAATACCCAAGTGCGCGGTGAAGCTTTAACTTTTGTGTAATAAATAATTCGTTTAAAGAGGGAATTTACAGAGCAAAATATCGCCAAATCACCGTCTGGCGATCGCCTCTTTTATGACCGCTAAATCATACGTTCATGGAAAATCAGCAATGTAAATATTGTTGGCATAGATAAGATAGTATTTATACGAAAAATGTCGTACAAATACTAGACGGAAATATTCAGTTGACCTGTTGGTAAAAATTATTTTTATAAAATTAATAACTACATAGATAACTATAGATATAAGTATTTCTTCTAATTAAGAATAAAAAAATTAATTTAATTTATGTAATTAATTTACAAATAGTAACCTTCTAGTTATAGATCCGGAACCTGTCCTGGGAATACTAAATACAAGGAGCAGTTAAACGAGCGGATATGCAAATGTTAATCATTTAACTTTTCACCGCTATCTTTTTGTATTTAACTATCCGGATTTTTTCTCGAAATAACTGTAGAGAATTAGTAGGGTTAAGTAAACGGGCAAATTTCTGTGAAAACTATGTTTGATCCATATAAAAACTTTATATGCACTTAATTTGTACGGTCTTAAAACCTACTTCTTACAGTTCTGAGAAAAGTGGGTATCAGGCGATGAATTTGCTCAATAGCTGATCATTGGCCCCCAAATGCAGTAAACAACGCCAAATAAGCATCCAATCAAACAAACTCAATCACTATTTATCGAGATAATCAAAATTATGAAGCAATAGGAATAACCATAGTTTCAGCAGATGAAGGAAAATTACCAGCATTTAAGGGGTAATTACAACTCATCAAACAGTTCGATACAGACAAATAATCGCCTAGAGGACAGGTTTATATTAATTCTCAGGTGAATTTAATTTTCCTTGAGGGTAAGTATTAAAACATTTGGCAGATTGCCAGATATTACCTGCAAAAATATTGTTCTAGGACGCTTTGAGTCAAATTCTCATTCATCTACTGCAATTATGATCTGCGAGAATACGCCAATCCTAGCTAACCGCAGCAAAAAAGCTAGTAGATGTTAATCATAACCAGTTCTTGTGTTGAAAAGTATTTCATTGATTTTTGGATAATGAAGACAACAATGTTAGTGAATTTTCTGGATGAGCGTGGTAGTGGCAGATAGAACGAGTGTGGCATTCTCCCTCGACTATTCGTAAAAATTTTGTAGTGCTGTGATGAGCTTGGAATGTTTGGGATATGACCCTAGTAGCACTATTACCGCTACGCGTAAGTTAAAAGTCGTCTTGAAAAGTTTGCCCGAAAGGAAATCCTCCTGGCAACTTTTTGCAAAAGTCAAAAGTCAATAAAGTGCGGCTCTTTGCCTACTCTATGGTGGATTGAGAACATATCCAAATGAATGCTGTTAAACATTGGACAAAGTTCTTAACCAAATCCACAAAATCTCAGATGCTAGGAAGCAATTTGTCAATGGTGCAATTGAACGGCGTAATTTCAGCTTGACGAGTGCCCTCTTCGCCATAAGTTATGACCACGCTAATATAACTATCTGGCTGATAGGGCATTCTTTCTGCCCACTCAATCGCCACAATACCCGGCATTACTTCAATACCTTCCCAATAAGTTTCTAAGTTTAAAGCTACGACCTCATGAGGTTCTAGGCGATATAAATCTAAATGGTAAAGAGGAACACGTCCTTGGTTGTACTCATTAATCAAAGTAAAAGTAGGACTGACAATTGATTCGGTGATGCCTAAACCTTGACCAATCCCTTGTACCAATGTAGTTTTGCCAGTTCCTAAATTACCTTCTAATAAAATCACACTGCCAGTGGGGAGAGTTTGGCCAAGTGTGATACCCAAGTTTAGTGTGGCCTGTGCATCTGTAAGTAATCTCTTCATAGGGACTGGGGAAATACTGCACTCAATATTCTAAATTAGTGGTCAAGATGTGATGTTGTGCTTGACTAAGTAAGTCGGCGAGAAAAAATCAAACTATGTTAAGCAATGTAAAATAATTAAAATTCATTTCGTAGTAAGGGCTACAGCCCTTATTTGAGGACTAAAGTCCTCACTACAAACCTTTAATTATTTACGCCGTCCTACTTAGTAGACTAATAGACTAAGATTTTTTTAATGGTATGAGTCCCAGATTTATCTGGAGAATTAATCCAAAATCATCAGGACTTACGTAACCAACCACCTATTTTCGTCATTGCAACCGTAGGGTAAAGCCCTAACGGGCATGGCTGCGCTTACCGCGTAGCGTGCCGGAGGCTCTAGCAATCTCAAAGCCTTGATTTTCGTAGCGAGTGCGTAAGTCCTAATTATTTGACTTTATTTTCCATGATGAGCGCCACTGTACCACCGCAACAAAACTCGTGCTAGTTTCTGGGGGTTGTGACGCACGCAACCTATTTCATCTTCATACAAGATATTAGCTAGCACAATGCGTCGCCCTAACTGGGTGACAGCCTCCCTGTCGAGAAACACTGGATGAGAATTTTGTTGGGCATAGCGCAGCAGTGATTTTTCTGAAGGGGATTTTTTGTGTACTAGTACGGCATCAAATAATTGTCTTTCTCCGCAGGCGATATCAATGGCTTGGATGTGGTCAGCAACAGTATATCCTTGAGTTTCTCCTGGTTGGGTCATGATATTGCAGATGTAGATGCGGGGAGCATTGCTTTTGGCGATCGCATTGGCAATATCTGGTACAAGTAAATTAGGAATTAAGCTGGTATAAAGACTACCAGGGCCAATAATAATATAGTCGGCTTCTTTAATGGCCTTAATCGCTGCGGGTAAAGCCGGAGGGTTAGCCGGGATACAGCCAATTTTGACAATTTTCCCCCCAGCCTTGGGAATACTAGACTCGCCCTCAATACGCCGCCCATCGTCTAATTCTGCCCAGAGGCGAACATCGCTGAGGGTAGCGGGCAAAACTTGTCCCCGCACAGCTAAAACTTTGGAACTAGCTGCCACCGCCCGTTCTAAATCTCCGGTAATATCGCTCATGGCAGTTAAAAACAAATTGCCAAAACTATGGCCTGTCAGTCCATCTCCAGCTTTAAAGCGATATTGAAATAATTCTGTTAATAACTTTTCCTCATCTGCCAAAGCTGCCACACAATTACGAATATCGCCTGGTGGTAAAACGCCAAATTCCTGACGCAGCCTTCCAGAAGACCCACCATCATCAGCTACAGTCACAATGGCAGTAATATTAGCGCTGTAGGTTTTCAATCCTCGTAACAACGTGGAAAGTCCTGTACCACCACCAATTACTACTATTTTGGGCCCTCGGTATAATCGGCGATGGGCCAGCAACATGTCAATTAGTTCTTCTTCACCATCTGGTCTTAGCACCCTAGTAATTGAACCGACGGTGCGAGTTTGTCCCCACAGGATTAATAAAAAACCAAACAGCAATACCAAAGGGCCGCTGATATAGTTGGGTAAAATGCCTGCGATTACTCCCAGAAAACCCCGAACTAACTCAATCATCCAAAAAATTGGGGTTAGCTTTACCCATATAGCCAACCCCAGAATTGCCAGCAGTACCCCGCCAAGGCTGATTAGCAGCCAGCGTTTGATGGATAGCCCAGGGGATAACCACTTAAACCACTGGTTGACCCTATAGGACGTACGGCCGCGCGACTGCTTTTGCAGGGCTTTGAGGGCTTGTCTGAGAAAACCAATTGACATACCTGATTCGGAGCAGTGCTACAAACTAAATGATTAACAGAAAATGCACACTACATGGTTTTAGCATCAAATGTGAAATTCTTAAATTTATCAAGGACTTTAGACTACCAGTAAGTCGTCAAAGTTGCCAGTATTGCCAATAAAAGTAGATTTAATGGAAAAACGAATTTTAGGACTAGACCCAGGATTAGCAACTTTAGGATTTGGCGCCATTACCTGCACACAAAATCCCCAAAGAGTACAAGATACAACAGTCAATATGATTGACTTTGGGGTAATTCGGACAACGCCGGACACGGAGATGGGACAGCGCTTGTGTATCTTGTTCGACGATTTGCACACCCTGATTGAACAATTGCAGCCTGATTTGGTGGCAATTGAAAAATTGTTTTTCTATCGTATGTCAAATACTATCGTTGTGGCACAGGCACGGGGTGTACTATTGTTAGCTTTAGCACAACACCAACTTCCGTATGTTGAATTTACCCCTGCTCAAATTAAACAAGCTTTAACTGGCTATGGCAATGCAGATAAGTCAGAAGTTCAAGATGCAGTGGCACGGGAGTTGGATTTAGAGGAGATTCCGCGGCCAGATGATGCGGCCGATGCTTTGGCTGTGGCTTTGACTGCTTGGTTTCAAATATAAATTGTAAAACGAGAAGGGTTAATTAGACCTAACAACTGATTTGTCTGATTATTTCCCCTTTCGGTGCTAGTGCGTCGCTACCTTTGCCAAGGTTGGCTGCTTGCAAAAGACACTTAGGAATGTGGATTTAATAAAATACAGAACCTCACCCCCAACCCCTCTCCTTGGTAAGGCTACGGTGTACACACAAGTCGGGAAATACTACCTGACGCTTGGTTTCGTCGTCTGGATCTGGGTTGTTGGCTCGCTACAAGAAGCCAGTCATTGTGAGGAGGAACGACGAAACAATCGCAAAAACCACGGGATTATGCGATTACTTCACTCCGCTATCGCTCCGTTCGTAATGACAGTTGAAAGGGTCTATAAACCTTGAAACCCTTGCAGATACTACTTGTGTGTACACCGTAGCCTTGGTAAGGAGAGGGGAGACTATGACGCAAGTCAAAGGCGGGGTGAGGTCAAAAACTAGACTTGCATGTTATTTAATTCATGTTCCTTAAGAGGAAAAGTCAGAAATTCTCATTACCATAAGTAAATTAACGTATCATCTTTTCAGGACTTACGTAACCAACCACGTATTTTCGTCATTGCGACCGTAGGGAAGCAATCTCAAAGCCTTTATTTTCATGCCGAGTGCGTAAGTCCTACTTTTATTAAAGACGTATTTAAGCGTATCCTATTAATACCTTCCTTTAAGCCCGATAAATGCAAAACATTAAACAGGCATTAGTCCAATGGCTTCCTACTAGTGTTGGAGCTAGTGTAATAGGTTATTTCCTCCATAACCAACAATGGACACAGGCTGTAATTTCCACTTTTATCACGGCTAGTTACTCAATCTGGGTGAAGTTTAGCGGCGAATTTATGAAACCCCTAGAAGCTAAAGCAGAGGAAAAAGGTAAACAATTTGGAGAATTAACTGCTAAAAAAGTAGACGACATTCCAAATCAAATTAAACAAATTTCTGAAATTTCAGAATTTCAGAGTAAGTATAAAAAAGCATTAGTCGATTTTTATTGTGACTATAAGACAGAGGGATTTAGAATTGGCTTACCTGTATTAGATTTAGAGGATGTATTTGTACCGTTAAAAGTTGAGACAGGTAATTTAAACAATATTTCTGGTGCAATGGTTTCGAGTAAACACACCAGTCAAAATTCTGAAAATCAAGAAATTTGGAATTTTTTAGCTGCTATTTCTCAACAAAATATTTTTCGTCGCATGGCTGTTATCGCTCCCCCTGGATATGGTAAAACAACTTTGCTGAAGCATTTAACTTTGACCTATGCCAAAAATGGTCATAGCAAATATAAAGCGCCACAATTTTTACCAGTGTTATTGTACCTGCGCGATATCCGTGAAGAAATCACCAGCCAACAACCTCTTAATTTACCAGAATTAATTACTAAATATCTGACAAATGAACGTGCTTTTGCTGAACTCAACCCCCAAACAGACTGGTTTAATCAACAGTTAAAAGATGGCAAGTGTTTAGTCATGTTGGATGGACTAGATGAAGTTGCTGATATTAGTGAACGTTCGCGGGTAAGTGAATGGGTAAATGACCAAATGGCTACTTATCGCCAAACAGCTTTTATCATTACTTCCCGTCCTTATGGTTATGAATGTGCGCCTGTGGATGAGGTAGGAGTTATTTTGAATGTTCTACCATTCACTTTAGAGCAGATGAAGCAATTTATTAATAGTTGGTATCTGCAAACAGAAATTAGAAGTCGCGCAGGTAGAAATAATCAGGCAGTTAGGGCAGAAGCTGAGACAAATGCCGCCGATTTAATTGACCGGATTATTAATAATCGTGCTATAGCTGATATGGCAACAAATCCGCTTTTGGTAACAATGATTGCTACTGTTCATTATAGTGGTAGTGCATTACCAGGACGGAGGGTGGAACTTTATCAAAAAATTTGTGATTTACTTTTAGGAACTCGACAAGCTGCGAAGAAAATTAAAGCACCTCTGACATCTGAACAATATAAATTAGTATTGCAAGTCTTAGCACTAGATTTGATCCAAAGGCAAACTCGCAATTTTGCACCAGCAGAAGTTGAGAGTTTAATTGCTAGAGAACTACAAACAATAGTTAATACGACAGTAACCCCAGGAGAATTTTTAGAACAAATTAAAGATGTAAGTGGGTTAATTGTCGAAAGAGAGCAAGGTCAATTTGAATTTGCTCATTTGAGTTTTCAGGAATATTTAGCTGCGTCTCAGGTGAAAGAGTTACAGCAAGAACAAATATTGATTGATAATTTTGATAATGCTTGGTGGGCAGAAACTATTCGACTTTATGCTGCTCAAAGTGATGCCACAAATTTAATTCAAGCAGCGTTACAAAATCAAACAGTTGCTTCCTTAACTTTGGCTTATGATTGTTTGAAAGAAAGTAAAAAAGTAGAGCCACAAACTCAGCGTCAACTTGAAAATATTCTTGAAAATGGTTTGACATCTAAAGATCCGAAAATTGCCCAAATAGCAGCACAGGTGAAATTAACCAGAAGGTTAAATAATTTATTGCGAATTAATGAAACCCAGGAAATAGATCAAAGTTATCTTACTAGGGCTGAGTATCAGGAGTTTATCAAAGATACTTTTGGAAAAAATACTGTTGAACAAGGCTTTTTACCAGTTGATGTGCATAACATTTCTCCCACTCAACCTGTTACCGGGATTAGTTTCCCAGCTGCTAATCGGTTTTGTGCTTGGTTGAGTTTAAATTCTAATTTTGGTAACAACCTAATTCGTTATAGATTACCAACAGAAGCAGAAGCAAAACAGTATCCAGCCAGAGAAGAGAAACATCTTACCTGTTGGACTCAGGAAAATCGCACTGATGGAGAAGGAATCAGGGTTGTTAAAGATCAATGGCCAGAACAATACAAGCAACTTTTAGAACACTTAGCTGCTGGAAATTGGCGCGAGGCTGATGAGGAAACAGCTAAAATGATGCTGAAAGTAGCTAACCGAGAACGTGAAGGATTTTTAGATGTTGATGCTATTGACAAATTTCCCTGTTCTGACCTCCGCACTCTTGACCAACTTTGGGTACAATATAGTGACGGTCGCTTTGGTTTGAGTGTTCAAAAGCGTATCTACGAGCAGAAAGGAAGAGACTGGAAAGCAATGTATGACGCATTGGAATGGTCAAGCGTAAATTATAGTATCAAAGCCCCAACGGGACACCTACCTAAATGGGGTGTAAAGCCTAGACACATAAAGCCAACGATGCAGGCGCGCGAATGCGCTAGAGAGTTCTTCTCTCGCGCAGATACTTGTAAATTGTAAACTATAGAGCTTTCAGTCAATCATAAACATTTCTTATTGCCAACTTTTCTACGACGTTTCAAGGTTTTCAGGTTTTCGATACCTGGCGCTCCCCCCTGATGGTTGATAGCAATTCGCCATAACAAATTTATCAGCCACTGCCTGAATTTCTGGTCTGTTGCTTCCCATGTGTTCCAAGGCAGATTCATTTGTCCTGGTGATGTTTTCTTTTTATTCGGCTTTCCTTTCAACTTCATTCCTGCTAGCAGCTTGCTTCCCCAGTGGTTACGCTTTTCTGATTTTGGCTTTGGCTTGTACTTGCGACAAAACCCCCGATATCTAGCAGCACACTCATCTAGAGTCTTTCCCAGCCGTAAAAATGCAGGATGCCATTCTATTAAGCCAAAAATAATAAAAAAGAGCGGGTTTTTGACCCGCCCCTAAAGTAATATTAATTCAACTAGCGATCGCTACTTAATTAGCAATTTCTGGCGCTTTCAAAGATAGCTGTGGTGCCTCGTTTCGGTGCGCTAAAGTCGGTACAGAATCACGCAACCTTTCTGTTAACTGCACTGTGGTTGCGTCATACATCTGAGTCAATAATTTGGGATAAAACCCAATACCAATAATTGGCACCAACAAACAAGCAATGATAAACACTTCGCGGGGTTCCGCATCTATCAAGGCTTGGTGAGAAACTAATTCTTCGTTTTCTTGACCGTAGAAAATTTCCCGCAACATAGACAGCAAATAAATTGGAGTTAAAATTACTCCAACTGCCATCAAGAACACCACGATAACTTTAAAAGTGGAGCTATAAGCATCGCTGGTGGCAAAGCCAACAAACACCATTAATTCTGCTACGAAACCGCTCATGCCTGGCAATGCTAAAGAAGCCATAGAACAGGTGGTGAACATAGCAAAAATCTTTTTCATCCTCTTACCGACACCACCCATTTCGTCCAACATCAGGGTGTGTGTCCGGTCATAAGTTGCCCCTACCAGGAAGAACAAACTGGCCCCGATTAAACCGTGGGAAACCATTTGTAAAACTGCCCCACTTAACCCCAAATCGGTGAAGGAGGCAAAACCAATCAGCACAAAGCCCATGTGAGAAATTGAGGAGTAGGCAATTTTCCGCTTGAGGTTGCGCTGGGCAAAGGATGTCAGGGCAGCGTAGATAATATTCACCACCCCCAAAACCACTAACACCGGTGCAAAATAAGCATGGGCATCGGGGAGCATTTGGGCATTCATGCGAATTAAGGCATAACCACCCATTTTCAGCAGAATCCCGGCTAGTAACATGTGTACGGGGGCTGTAGCCTCACCGTGGGCATCAGGTAGCCAAGTATGTAAGGGAATAATTGGCAATTTGACAGCGTAGGCAATTAAGAACCCGCCATACAATAACATCTGGAAATTTAAGGCGAAATCCTTCAAGGCGATCGCTCGCATGTCGAAAGTCACCGTATCGCCATAAAATCCCATTGTCAGGGCAGACAGCAAAATAAATAGCGACCCGCCAGCGGTGTATAAAATGAATTTAGTTGCTGCGTATTGCCGCTTTTTGCCTCCCCAAATCGACAGCAGAAAATATATTGGTACCAGTTCTAGTTCCCACACCAGGAAAAATAACAGCATGTCCTGAACGGCGAACACGGCAATTTGACCGCCATACATCGCCAATATCAAGAAATAAAATAGCTTGGGCTTGAAGGTGACAGGCCAAGCTGCCAAAATCGCCAGTGTGGTAATGAATCCAGTCAAAATAATCAGGGGCATAGACAAGCCATCTGCCCCCACTGACCAATTCAAACCCAATTGTGGTACCCAGGGGTAACTTTCGACTAACTGCAAATCTGGATTGGAAAAGTCGTACCCAGTATAAAAGGCGTAAACAATTAGTGCAAAATCTATTAACCCCACAATCAGGGAATACCAGCGCACTGTTTTGCCTTCTTTGTCAGGGATGATGGGAAGAAGTAGCGACGCCGCTATTGGTAACAAAATAATGGTCGTCAGCCACGGGAAATTAGCTGTATTCATCGCAATTCGTCTGCAATCAGAATCATGTTTGGCAAAAAGACACTAGCTATTTATTAAGTAACAGCTTTTTGGTTATTTAGTCTGGCTTGTTAGGTTGATTTAATAAAACAAAGAAAGATGAAGGAGGGAAAATGTATACCCTGCCTTCATCTCGTAAAACAGTGCTGAGTGCTGAAGAACCAGTGCTGAATGGCGAACTGGTGTGTTTGAGTAAGAAGAGGATTCAAATTCACCACTCAACCATGAAGTTAGGTTATACCGAATAAAATCACTAAGCCCAAAACAGCCCCGAAGATAATTAAGGCATAGAATTGAGCGCGACCGTTTTCTAGGTATTTCAGACCTTCACCACTTACCAGGGTGAAAAAGCCTGTGAGGTTAACTGCACCATCGACAACGCGGAAGTCAACTTCCATCACTTGTCTGGCTACACGACGTAAGCCCAAGACAAAGACACGATGGTAAATGTCATCAAAGTACCACTTGTTGAGGGATAGCTCGTAAAGTGGTTTGATTTGCGAGGCGATGCCAGCTGGGTTAATTTTACCCTGCAAATACATCAGCGAAGCCAAGGTAATGCCAATTAAGGAAATGCCCACAGAAGCCCCCGCCATGACGTAAAATTCGGTCGGGTTAAACTCAGCGGCTTTTTCCAGCACTTCGGTGAGGGTTTCGCTAGGGGGAAAAATGAACTCCTCGAAGTAGTTGGCGTAGGGTGTTCCTAACAAACCAATCAACATTGAAGGTATAGCCAACAATGCCAAGGGCAAAGTCATCGTCCACGGTGATTCATGGGGAGTATCACTGTGATGACCTATGGCGTCATGGGCATCATGTGCTGCCAATTCTCCTTGTTTCATCGCTCCAGGCCCAAAATTAGGCGCTGGTTCGGCTGACTCTAATTCCCAGACAATTGTGGATGCAGCTTGCTTGAGTTTGGCTTTAATTTTCTCGTCAGTACCCCGAAATTTGCCTTCAAATGTCATGAAATACATTCTGAACATGTAGAAAGCAGTAATGCCGGCAGTTAGCCAGCCAATTAACCACAGAAATGGGTTAACTTCAAAAGCATTGCCGAGAATTTCATCTTTTGACCAGAAGCCAGCAAATGGCGGAACACCAGAAATTGCCAAGCAACCAATCAAAAAGGTAATGCTGGTAACGGGCATATACTTTCTTAGTCCCCCCATCAACCGCATATCCTGGGCCAAAGCAGGGTCATGACCAACAACGCCTTCCATACCGTGAATCACTGAACCAGAACCCAGGAAAAGCATGGCCTTGAAGTAGGCGTGAGTCATCAGGTGGAATAAACCAGCACTGTAGGAGCCTAGCCCCATTGCCATCACCATGTAGCCTAATTGGGAGATGGTGGAGTAAGCTAGACCCTTTTTGATGTCATTTTGGGTTATGGCGATGCTAGCCCCTAAAAACGCCGTAAATGCCCCGGTAAAGGCAATGACGTTCATGGCAACTGGTACGTGTTCAAAGACTGGGTACATGCGGGCAATGAGGAATACCCCGGCCGCCACCATTGTTGCTGCGTGAATTAGGGCAGAAATGGGTGTGGGTCCTTCCATTGCATCTGGTAGCCAGACATGCAGAGGGAATTGGGCGGATTTAGCAACTGGCCCCAAGAACACTAAAATCGCCAAGAGAATGGCGAGAAAATTGCTCACAGAACCGGTTTCTACTAGTTGGGCCAGGCGATCGCCCATGACCCCAAAATCAAAGCTGCCTGTGGCCCAGAACAGTCCCAGGATGCCGAGGAGTAAACCAAAGTCACCCACCCGGTTGGTGACAAATGCCTTTTGACAAGCATCTGCTGCGGCCTGGCGATCATACCAAAAGCCCACTAGCAAATAGGAACACATCCCCACCAGTTCCCAGAAAATGTAAATCTGTACCAGGTTGGGACTAACTACCAGACCCAACATCGAGGAACCAAACAAGCTGAGATAGGCGTAAAACCTCACATATCCTGGGTCATGAGCCATATAGCCATCGGTGTAGACCATGACTAATAAAGCTACTGTGGTCACAATCACCAGCATCACAGATGTGAGGTGGTCGATAGTGTAGCCCATACTCAGGTGAAAATTACCTGCTGCTGCCCATTCTAGGGTGCGGATATAAGGCGCATGTCCTTGAATTTGGCTCCACAGCAAGGCCAACGAGAACGCCATCGCTGTTCCCATCAGGGAGATGATCACCACAGCGTTGAGTTGTCGCAGGCGGTTTGTCACCTGATTTAAAGAAATTAACCCTAGACCAACTAGCATTGCCCCTAAAAGGGGAAATACTGGAATTAGCCAGGCATATTGATAGATTACTTCCATCACTGACGCTTACTTTTAGAATTCTTGACTAACTTGGCGGAACTGTTAATAATTGTGACACACACCCTTGAGGATAAAATACCCCACCCAATGAGCTTTGGGCGGGGTAATTAAGCATGGTTTTATATTTTAGCGACTGGGGACTAAGTACTAGCTCAGAAAAAAGAGTGTTCTTCACGCCCAGTACCCAACCCTTCATCACCTAGTTATGCTGAACGACATTCTAAATCTGCTGTCATGGCACTGTTGTATGTTTTAGTGCGATTACTGTAAGTAAGATTAATTTGTTCTAAAGCCAAACGTAAATCGTCTCTGCCACGAAAACCTTCTAGGCGCTGCCTAACTATGCCGTTTTCTACTAATAGTAAAGTAGGTAATGACTTTAGTTGATAAGCATTAGCCAGTTTAAAATTTTCGTCAGCATTGACCCCGACTAATTTGATTTGATCCCCACATTGAGCATTAAATTGCAACAATAAAGGATGAATAATTCGACACAAGCCGCACCAAGGTGCTTCAAAATTAACTAAAACAGGAATTGGTGATTCTAAAACTTCTTGAGTAAATGTCCGCTCACTAACCGACAACACCATGACGCCTCTAAAATTATAGGGTTTTGATATCAAAACTAGCTATCAGTCGTGGGAATTGGCAAGCTGTCTAGTGCCTAAATCATGCCCTTTTGGGTAAACATGATTGTGCAACTATTTCCGCTCTTATTTTAACTTTGATAAACAAGCCACCGTGAAGTCGCGCTGGCTTTTTGGCTTTTCAACTCCTGATTGCTGCTCCCGAAGGAATTAAACTGGTTTGCCATCGCGCTCCCCAGATAGGCATTAGACCAGCAATATACTTTTATAAATTTTGAACTTCACACGACTCAAAATCGCGTGATTCGGTGCTTCAACGATCTCCGCCTGAATTGCTCCAGGACTTACAAGTTCTCTACAGGCGTTTTGAAAGTCTCCCTAGCACCGACGGCGACCTATCAAACTGACTGACCCCACTCCCACTGACAGCTGTTTGCATTCATCCTACATTGATTTGGTAGCAGTTGATAAGGGGAAATTTTCATGACTCTTGTATTTTCTGGGGATCGTGGGGATCATCTGAAATTACCATTCTACCCTACTAGTCGCTACAAGCAATAGAGGATGTGCCCACCATAACAGACCTATAAAAATTGTTACTCCTAAATAGGCTGGACGGATAAATTCCTGCCATTTGATAGATTGACGACCATCAATAATTGCTTGGAAAGGAATAATTGAAGTCCGTTGTTTGGCAATTTCAAAAGCTTCTCCATAACGGGAAGCTAGCCGGCGATCGCCATGCCAAACACCAAACATATGGTGCAATATCAAACCAATGGAAGTAACTAGGGTAAAACTAGTCCCTAACCACAGAGTATGGGCAACACACCAGATTATTTGCCCTACCATCTGCGGATGGCGGGTAATACGAATGATGCCTGTCTCGTAGAGGGATACTTGGGGCTTTTGAATAGCGGCAATTTCTAGTAGATTGAAGGTGGCAGGATACAAAAACAAAAACGAAATTGCTGACAACACCCAAACTACTGACTTTACGCCAGGTACGCCCTGCACCTGCCACATTTGTAAGCCATCGTAGCGATGATTAAAAAAATAAATAATTAAGATCACAGCCAACGGTAAACTAACTAATGCAAAAAAAATGCGATAAAGCCTTGGCCCTATGTACTTCTCTGCCCAAGGACGTAGAGCGGCTCCTCCACTGTGGGCGATCGCAAAAGCTATTTGTAACCCCAACATGACAAAATGACTGGGAGTAAGCCAAGAATTCAGCATCATATACATAGGTGAGGGAATTTAACAAAAATTTAATTCAGTACAACCAATACCACAAAGTATTCCCTAGGGAACTTTCGTCAAAATGTTGTGGTACTGTCTTTTTCGAGTCAAGCTTCCAAGTTTTAAATGCAACAAAAAATTTGTGGCTAGAAAGCTATGAAACTTGATTTGTTGCCAAAGCTGCTTTTTTCCAAGTTTGTGGGTTGAGCCTTATGTCTGACCTTCCTTTCACTTTAGATCAGTTACGTATCCTGAAAGCGATCGCTGTAGAAGGCAGCTTCAAGCGTGCCGCTGATAGTCTTTATGTCTCACAACCTGCTGTGAGTTTGCAAGTACAAAATTTAGAACGGCAACTAGATGTACCCTTATTTGACCGGGGAGGACGCCGCGCACAATTAACCGAAGCGGGGCATTTACTCCTCAGCTATGGGGAAAAAATCCTCAGTTTGTGCCAAGAAACTTGTCGCGCTATCGAAGATTTACAAAACCTCCAAGGCGGTACCTTAATTGTCGGTGCTTCTCAAACCACCGGCACTTATCTGTTGCCAAAAATGATCGGTATGTTCCGGCAAAAGTACCCTGATGTGGCAGTCCAACTACACGTCCACTCTACCCGGCGTACCGCTTGGAGTGTCGCTAATGGGCAAGTGGATCTGGCGATCATCGGGGGTGAAATTCCCGCAGAACTGGGCGAATCTTTGGAAGTTGTGCCTTACGCAGAAGATGAACTGGCACTGATTCTGCCCGTATTTCATCCTTTTGCTAAACTCGAAACCATCCAAAAAGAAGACCTATATAAACTCCAATTCATTGCCCTCGACTCCCAATCAACTATCCGCAAAGTAATTGACCAGGTATTAGCACGCGCTGATATCGATACCAGGCGGTTTAAATTTGAAATGGAACTCAATTCCATAGAAGCAATTAAAAACGCCGTGCAATCAGGTTTAGGCGCTGCCTTTGTCTCTACTTCCGCCATCGCTAAAGAATTACAAATGGGTGTACTACAATGCACTCCCATTGAAGGCGTGGTGGTGAAGCGGACGCTCTGGCTGATTTTTAATCCTAATCGTTATCGATCCAAAGCAGCCGAAGCCTTTAGTCAGGAAATTCTTCCGCAATTTGCTACTCCAGACTGGAATCAAGACATGTTAAAATTATCACACAAGAAACTAGTGGTAAATACACTGGATGCAGCAACCCCAAGTTCCTCTGACGCAGGCTAAAATCTAGTCATTATAATTACTAATTCGTAGTTCGTAATTCGTAGTTAATAAATTCAGAATTTATTAATTAACAAAAAATCATGATGGCAAGCAACTTTATTGATGGCATGACAATTACGAATTACGAATTAACAATTACGAATTATTCTGACTAATGACTAAAAAACTAAAATGGAAGTCTACTGCACCCGTCCTCGCTGTCCGCGCCCTAAAAATCATTTTGCGGATTTAGATGATGTCACAACATTAAGAACAACACAGCAAAAATACTGCACTACCTGTGGGATGCCACTTCTGCTGGATGGTCGGTATGTACCCATTAAGTTACTGGGAAAAGGTGGTTTTGGTGCAGCTTTTCTCGCACGCGATCGCCGGATTCCCGGAATGCGTGAATGTGTAGTTAAGCAATTCCAACCGGCGGGAAATTTAAGCGCTACTCAACTACAATTAGCACAACAGCTGTTTGAAAGAGAAGCTGAAGTTTTATCCCAAATCGGCAACGAACATGAGCAAATACCTGACTTATTTGCTTTTTTTCCCGTGGCAGTTAATAGCTTGCAACCAGGACAACAAGACCAATTTTTTTACTTAGTTCAAGAATATATTGATGGGCTAAATCTCGAAGAAGAGTTAATGCAAAATGGTAAATTTTCGGAACAGCAGGTTGTAGAAGTACTATCAGAAATTTTGAAAGTATTACAGTTTGTTCACGATAGACGCATTATTCACCGAGATATCAAGCCTTCTAATATTATGCGTCGTCGAGATGGCAAACTTTTTCTGTTGGATTTTGGCGCAGTTAAGCAAGTAACAAATGCCCCATCAGCCGGTGCGGGTTCTTCTACAGGTATTTACTCTATGGGATTTGCCCCACCTGAGCAAATGGCAGGTAATCAAGTCTTTCCATCAACAGACTTATATGCTTTAGCTGTAACTATGCTGAATTTGCTCACAGGCCAAGAAGCAAATCAGTTATTTGATGCCTATAGCAACCAGTGGAAATGGCGCTCTCAAGTCAGTATTAATCCTCGACTAGCTGATATTTTAGATAAAATGCTGCTACCAGCGGCTAATCAACGCTTTCAGTCAGCTAATGAGGTGCTGACAGCCCTAAATGAGCCATCCACACTCCCTGTTATACCCAAACCCCAGCCCCAGATACAGTCCCAAGCAACACCATCTCAACCGACGTTTGCCACTTGGGAATTATTAGGTGGTGCCGCTTTTAGTGGCTTCGAAGGGGCATTAATTGCCATCGCCTTGTTTAGTTTATTGCCAGAAGTTATTATTACCTTGCCAGTTGCCGCCTTAATTTTAGGTATACTAATTTTTGCCCAAACTAGGCGGTGGATTGAAAAATTTGATTTATTAATAATTTCGGGAATCACCTTCGCTATTATTGTTTTTACTCCCTGGTTTCAGGGTAATTTAGGTGTTCCAGAAATCGCACTTTTTGCAGTGGCATCTGCTTTAGTGACCATTGCCGTGACAGCAATATTTCGCCTGATTTATAAATTATTATCTTTGATATTTTAGTTAAAATTAAAAAGTTAGCTATGTCTTCTAAGAAAGAAACTACTGTTCTTATTATATCTTTGCTAGTTACATTAGGCTTAGTAGGTACTGGTTTGTGGTTATTTCAAAATCGAATTTTCCCCCAAAACCAGTCAAGTAATAATTTAATAAATGCTAATGAATCCATTGCTGACCGGATTAGTTTTGGTGAAAAAACTTTAACTCCTGGTGAAATAACGCCAGTGAAAAAAGAGGGAATACAGGCGTTAGCTGATGAAAATTATCCTCAAGCGATCGCTCGTTTAGAAGCATCATTAAACCTCCAGCGTAATGACCCAGAAGCGCTGATATATCTAAATAATGCCCGCATTGGTTCTTCTCAAAGCTATACCATTGTTGCCTCTGTACCGTTGGGTACTGACCCCAATGCTTCTTTAGAAATTTTACGTGGCACTGCCCAAGTGCAAAATGCCGTTAATACTTCTGGAGGAATTAACGGAGTACCCTTAAAGGTCGGCATCGCCAATGACGATGACAATCCAGAAATAGCCCAACAAATTGCGGCTACCTTAGTCAAAAATCCGCAAATATTAGGTGTGGTTGGCCCTAATAGTAGTGATACCACTTTAGGCGCAGGCAATATCTATAATTCTGGAAAACTGGTAGCTATTTCTCCCACGAGTACTTCGGTAAAAATTTCTAATTTTAGCCCCTACGTTTTTCGCACGGTTCCCAGTGATTTTATTGCTGCTAGAAGTTTAGCCAACTATATGGTAAAAACTTTGCAGCGAAAAAATGCCGTGGTTTTCTTTAATTCCCAGAGTAATTACAGCCAGTCCTTAAAATCTGAGTTTGTTTCTTCTGTTTTGTTAGAGGGTGGACAAGTATCACGGGAATTTGACTTGTCTCAAGCCAACTTTAGTGCGGCGCAAAGTCTAGAACAAGCCAAGCAGCAAGGTGCAGAAGTGTTGATGTTAGCAACCAATACCGACACTTTAGATAAAGCCTTACAAGTAGTTCAACTCAACCAGAAGCAATTAAGTATTCTTGGGGGCGATGATGTGTACACAGTTAAAACTTTAGAAATTGGCAGAGAGCAAGCAGTGGGAATGGTAGTAGCAGTTCCCTGGCATATTGCAGGCGATACCACATCAACATTTCCCCAAGAGTCGCGGCAGTTATGGGGTGGTGATGTCAGCTGGCGCACTGCCCTGGCCTATGATGCCACTGTGGCACTCATTGTGGCATTAGAACGTAATCCTACCCGTTCTGGAGTCCAACAAGCACTTGCGTCATCTGACTTTGCTGCTCTTGGTGCTTCTGGAGCAATTCGATTTTTACCCTCAGGCGATCGCAATGCGGCTGTGCAACTAGTACAAATAGTGACTGGTAATCGTTCGCGTACTGGCTATGACTTTGAACCACTAAGGTGAACCGTGGCGTTTTTTGGCACAATTTCCCTTTGAGAAGGCGAGAAAATAGGCGATCGCTGCATCCACTGGTCAAGAAATTAGTTTATCCTGGAAATAGTGAAAGTTTAAGAAATTTTAAGCTCTGTTTCCAAAATACTCATGCAATGCATTGTTAATCGCCGCGCTCAGTTTTCGGCTAGTCATCGCTATTGGTTGCCAGAATTGAGTGAAGCTGAGAATACTGAGAAATTTGGTGCTTGTTCGAGATTTCCCGGACATGGACACAACTATGTTTTATTCATCTCTCTAGCGGGAGAATTGGATAAATATGGCATGGTGTTGAACTTGTCTGATGTGAAACATGTAATTAAGCACGAAATTACCAGCCAACTAGACTTTTCTTATCTCAATGATGTGTGGGCAGATTTTCAAGAAACTCTACCTACCACCGAGAATATTGCACGGGTTATCTGGCAACGTTTAGCACCCCACTTGCCTTTAGTCCGTGTACAGTTATTTGAACATCCTGAACTTTGGGCAGATTATATAGGAAACGGAATGGAAGCCTACCTCAACATCAGCACTCACTTTAGCGCCGCCCATCGGCTGGCTCATCCTGACTTGAGTAACGAAGAAAATTCCCAGATTTATGGTAAGTGCGCCCGTCCTCATGGCCACGGACATAACTACCATTTAGAAGTTACCGTGAAAGGGGAAATTGATTCGCGCACGGGGATGATTGTCGATTTAGGTGCTTTAAATCAGGCAATAGAAGATTATGTGATAGAAGCATTTGATCACACCTTTTTAAACAAAGATATTCCCTTCTTTGCCAACGTTGTACCCACAGCTGAGAATATTGCACTTTACATTAGTAATTTACTGCGATCGCCTGTTCAGGAATTAGGCGCTACACTGTACAAAATAAAACTGATTGAAAGTCCTAATAACTCCTGTGAAATTTATTGCACAAATTCAGAAACCAAGAATGTCAGTACAATATCACAAGAGCCAGTTTTAGCGCGTATATAGTCTACCAACTGTATTTTAAAAAATTCCTAATGTCCCTGACTTATTGAATAAGTCGGGGATATGTTTTTTGAGTTGATTTATGCGGTGAAATTTACAATTTCATGATCAATGGTTCAATTGACACCTAATATTGGTCAACTATACCCAAAATTTAAATATGGTTCATATTAGCTTGAAAAATTAAAAAATATAGCTACTATTTTATTTAAGCCACAGATGCATGTAAATACCATGCACATAGCACATACAAGATAAATGTGCTGAGATTTTGATTGGAAACATATTCGTAATTGCAGTCAATCATCTCCAAATAGTCACAAATAATACTGGTTATAGTAATTATGAAAGTTTGGTTTACATCAACTGCAAAAGGACAACATTCTCATGCCCATCAGGCAAAAAAACTGATTTCTTTAGGGAAAAATAGTTTGCACAGCGACTTTAATACAAGATATAGCTTGGCTAAAAGTCCCGAAGATGCAGATTTAATTGTTTATGTTGAGCCGGGGTATATTAAGTTAAGACCTTATATTTATACCCTACTTTCCGAAGAGTTAATAGTCACACATCCTAATAAATGTTTTGTGATTGATTGTGCCGATACTTCTTGGGAACTAATGCCTGGAGTTTATACGGGTTTAAGATCATCTCAATTTAATCGTCAGAGATATAGATCTGGTGGCTATCTCACAGAATATAATCCCGTGTGCCAACAAGTTTACGCACAAAAAAAGAATATTGAGCCTCAACTGTTGTTTTCATTTCGTGGTGCTGCATCTTCAGCAGTGCGCCAAAATATTTTTGCCGCAAATTTTACTGGAAATGATATATCAATACAACAAACTTATGCATGGTGTAATCATTCTTCTGAAGAACAATTGCTTTATGCGGAAGAACTGATTAACAGTAAATTTATCCTGTGTCCTGGTGGCAATTGTCCGGCATCAATTCGTTTATTTGAAACCATGAAAATGGGTAGAGTACCGGTGATTCTTTCAGATGATTGGGTTGCGCCTGAAGGGCCTGCTTGGCAAGAGTTTTCTATTCGGGTTTCCGAAAGTAGAGTTAATGAATTACCAGAAATTATTCGCCGCTATGAACCTGATGCCTTGGTGATGGGTAAATTGGCTAGGCAGGCATGGGAAGATTGGTTTAGTCCTGATGTAATTTATATCCGAATGCTTAACTATATAGAAAGCATTTATTTAGAGCGGGATAGTAACCATAACGAACAGAAATACCAACAAGAATGGTTATCTTGGCAATTTCAATGGCAAAGAAATTGGACACCTGTACAGAGATTTATAGATGCAGTCAACCGCGGGACTTTAATCGAGCAGGTGCAATCTAAATTATCTCTCAATCTGTTTTAACAAAATGTAGGGGTTTAAGTCCCCGGCTTCTATCAAGCCGCAAGTGTTGTGGCGGGATCTACATCCACGTTACAACACGTAATTGCGAATTGCGAATTGCGAATTGGTTTAACGGGAGCATCCCAAATATGCAAAAAGCCCTAAGACTGGAAGTCTGGGGCTATATAAACCAAGTTCGCAGTTCGACTGACTTGTACTGAGCCTGGTCGAAGTAGCTTCGCCAAATCTCCTGCGCGGACTAAACTTAGAAATAAAATTTCCGATAGAGCCGAATTTCGTAATTCGTTCTGAATATTGCCTGAATATTAATATTTTTTATGTTGAGTATTTTCTGCATTAATACAGTACTCTCTAGGACACTTGCAATAAATAGCTCATACAGTGTCCCATGAGAAAGTAAACTACCAACATAGCAGCCGCAGCAAGTGCCACCAATGTCCCAGCGAGCATTAAAGAAAATTCTTTATGCTCAACGGCTTTCTCCATGAGGTGGAGTGACCACGCTACCAGCGCCACATCAAATAGTAAAATAGGGATCAACATATTTCTTAATATTTATTCATACTCGTAAATTAATGTTAACACTGTTTTAGAGAACTGTATCTAACTTGTGATAGATGTGATTACTTTTCGATCATGTTGAACACATCATGATAATAATCGAATTGGCACAGAGCGATCGCCTAGATAATTTTTGATCTCGGCTACGCTTAATTGTCCGTAATGCAGTAATGATGCTAATAATGCAGCTTCGGCTTTACCCTCAGTTAGTGCCGTATAGATATGTTCACAGTTACCTGCACCACCAGAAGCAATCACAGGAACTTGTACAGATTCAGCGATGGCTCTGGTTAACGCTAGGTCGTAGCCAGCTTGAGTCCCGTCAGCATCCATACTAGTGACTAGGAGTTCTCCTGCACCTCGTTTTTCAACTTCTTGTGCCCAACGTAAAGCATCTAAGCCGGTGTTTTCCCTACCACCTCGCACGTACACATCCCAGCCGGGGTTGTTGGGGTCAATCCTGCGTCTAGCATCAATAGCAACAACTATGCATTGATTACCAAAGCGATCGCTTGCCCGATCAATCAAGTCTGGATCACGTACGGCCGCAGAATTAATACTAACCTTGTCTGCGCCTGCTCGTAACAAAGCTTTAACATTTTCTAAGGATTGAATCCCCCCACCCACAGTCAAAGGAATAAAAACTTGTTCAGCTGTGCGGTACACCACATCAATAATTGTATCCCGGTCTTCATGAGTGGCTGTAATATCTAGAAACACTAACTCATCAGCACCAGCCTCGTTGTAAACTTTTGCTAGTTCTACCGGATCACCTGCATCCTTGAGATCTACAAAGTTAACTCCTTTGACAACCCGTCCCGCCTTAACATCTAAACACGGTAAGATTCTTTTAGACAACATAATAACTTTTTCACTCCTGGGTAATCATCCGGAATTTAAATTCTAAATTGGTGCGCGCAGTTCCCACAAAAAATTTTGCAATCGTGTTTAGTCGTGGCCATTGTGGCCTCGATGGCACTCAAACAGTCCTCAAGTCAAAGTTGATAGCTGAATTATGGCGATAATCTCCTCGAAAAAACAGCCTCAAGAACCCAACGGACAACCAAAGCAGCGTCAGGAGTCTGCGCCCAAACCCTCCAATGAAACTATTTTGCAACCAGAAGCTGCTGTTGATGAACAAGGTAAGCAAGAAGAGAGTATCCGGCCACAGCGATTTGCTGATTACATAGGTCAGAAAGACTTAAAGGATGTGTTAGATATTGCCATCAAAGCAGCTAAGTCACGCAGTGAGGTGTTGGATCACTTGCTGCTATATGGGCCGCCGGGATTAGGTAAAACAACAATGGCCATGATTTTAGCATCGGAGATGGGAGTAAACTACAAAATTACCAGTGCGCCAGCGTTAGAGCGTCCAAGGGATATTGTAGGGCTACTAGTGAACCTTAAACCCGGCGATATATTATTTATTGATGAAATTCACCGTCTTTCGCGGATGACTGAAGAAATTCTCTATCCGGCCATGGAAGATTATCGCTTAGATATTACTATTGGCAAAGGTTCCAGCGCCCGGATACGAAGTGTACCACTGACTAAATTTACCTTAGTAGGAGCCACAACCCGTGTGGGTGCCTTAACTTCACCATTGCGCGATCGCTTCGGGTTAGTCCAGAAATTGCGCTTTTATGAAGTTGACGAACTCAGCCAAATTGTCTTACGCAGTGCTGAATTTCTGAAAACTCCCATTGCACAAGATGGAGCCACAGAAATTGCCCGTCGTTCACGTGGGACGCCCCGTATTGCTAATAGATTACTTAAGCGTGTACGTGATTATGCGGAAGTCAAATTATCTGGTGAAATTACAGAAAGTGTCGCAGCCGAAGCATTGCAACTATTTCAAGTCGATCCATGCGGTTTAGATTGGACAGACCGCCGAATGTTGAGTGTAATTATTGAACAATTTAACGGTGGCCCAGTGGGATTAGAAACAATAGCCGCAGCCACAGGTGAAGATACCCAAACAATTGAAGAAGTTTATGAACCGTACCTAATGCAAATTGGCTATTTAAGCCGCACTCCTCGTGGTAGAACAGCCACAACCGCTGCCTACAAGCATTTAGGATTTAAGCCCCCTAATGAACAGTTGTCGTTGCTGTAAAAACACAGCATACACAGATGCTTGTATTACCATTTGCTAGGTAAATTAATCATCTTCAGGACTTACGTAACCAACCATGTATTTTCGTCACTGTGACCGGAGGCTCTAGCAATCTCAAAGCCTTTATTTTCATGACGAGTGCGTAAATCCTAATCTTGTTTGTCTCGATCTGGAAACTATTATAAATATATGAAAAATTCTTTCATGCCAGAAACTCGGCTTTCTAATGGGATGAAAATCTTTTGTCTGCAAAAGAATGAAGCCCAATTAATGTATAAGGAAGTACAAAACTATGTGAAACATGGTATTGCTTTAGAAGCGGGTGACACCGTTTTTGATGTTGGTGCAAATATTGGATTATTTACACTTTGGTTATCTCAAGAATTTAATCATAAAATCAATATTTATGCCTTTGAACCCATACCCGACATTTATGCCGTATTAAATGCTAATGTTAAGCGTTTCACTTTGGAAAATGTCAAATTATTTCCTTGTGGACTTTCGCAACAAGCTGGTGATGTGAACTTTACTTATTATCCAAACATGACTTTTGGTTCCACTGTATATCCAATTACTGAAGAATCAGAAATAAATAAACTTCAAGAAATCAGCATAGCAAATTTCAAACATTTTCCTGCCTCTATTTCCTGGTTACGCTGGTTGCCACATTCTTTATTTTCTCGAATTATCAATTATAAATTGACAACAAGTTTTCAAGGACAGCAAGTTCATTGCCAATTAAAAACTATTTCAGAAATTATTAGTGAACAGCAAATTAAAAAAATTGATTTACTAAAAGTAGATGTAGAAAAAAGTGAAATGGATGTGTTGTTGGGTATTAAGGATGAGGATTGGAAAAAAATTAAGCAAGTGTTTGTGGAAGTACATGATTTAGATTTTCGTATAGACCAGATCAGTAATTTGCTCAAAAATAAAGGATTTAGAAATATTAAAGTTGAACAAGAACCCGCACTCAACGGTTCTGACATTTTTAGTTTGTATGCTTGGTAACAATATTATGAAATCAAATCTCTAGAGGAGTTTAATAAAAAATTTCTATATTCTTAGCTGGAGATGTATTTTATTGTTAACTAATAATTGAAGATTGTTTTATGATAAATTATGTTGCATATAAAAGACAATTAAATGATTAAAATAATTGGGATTTTTTTAAGTCTATTAGTTATATTTGGCTGGAGTACACCAGTTATGGCAGTATCCCCACCGCCTAGCATTACTCAAGAACAGTTACAACAGGGAGATGAATTAGCAAATAAGGCTTTTACAGCTACGAATAAAGGTGATTTTGCCACAGCGGAAACTTACTGGACACAGATTATCGAGCAATTTCCCACCAATGCCGGCGCATGGAGTAACCGGGGCAATTCGCGGGTGAGTCAGAATAAGTTACAAGCTGCATTGACAGATTACAACCAAGCCATAGAATTGGCTCCCAACGCCACCGATCCTTATTTGAATCGTGGTACAGCCTTGGAAGGTTTAGGAAAATGGGAAGAGGCGATCGCAGATTATAATCATGTCCTGGAACTAGATCCAAATGATGCGATGGCGTATAACAATCGAGGTAATGCCCAATCAGGTTTAGGAAAATGGGAAGAGGCGATCGCAGATTATCAAAAATCAGCAGAAATTGCCCCAAATTTTGCCTTTGCCCGTGCTAATTATGCCCTCGCCCTTTATGAAACTGGTAAAACTGACCAAGCCATCCGCGAAATGAAGAACATAGTCCGCAAATATCCGCAATTTGCCGATATGCGTGCCGCCCTCACAGCAGCTTACTGGGTAAATGGCAATAAAGGTGAAGCGGAAAGTAATTGGGTGGCAGCTTATGGACTAGATAATCGCTACAAGGATATGAACTGGGTAACAAATATCCGCCGTTGGCCTCCCAGTATGGTGCTAGCTTTAGATAAATTTTTGAAACTTCAGTAAGTATTACTGACTCTGCATTCTGGGCTAACTATCAAAAATCTGTCTGATAGACCTTCTGTAAACTGTCCCTGTTTTCTGGTATACATCTTGTAACCAACCAAAAATAGGGATTATGACTCATTTTGGCATCATCTGTCCTGGCTCCACTGGTCCCATCAATACGATGCTTCCTTTAGGACAAGAACTTCAAAGACGTGGGCATCGCGTCACTCTATTCGGTATCCCTGACGCTAAATCCAAAACACTGGCAGCAGGTGTGGAATTTCAAGCTGTTGGTGAGGAGGATTTTCCGGCAGGAGCAACGGCAGAATCGTTTACACAACTAGGGCAACTTAGTGGATTAGATGCATTGAAATATACTATTGACCTACTCAAGCAGTTGGCAACAATTATGCTTCGAGATGCTCCAGATTTAATAAAAACAGCAGGTGTAGAAGCGTTATTAGTCAACCAAGGTTCGTCAGAAGGAGGGACTATTGCAGACTTTCTAGGCATTCCTTTTGTTACCGTATGTAGTGCCGTCGTCCTGAATCGAGAAACTGGCGTTCCTCCTTTTAACACTGTTTGGCCGTATAGCCCAACTTGGTGGGCGCATTTACGTAACAAAATGGGTTATGCGTTACTGAATCGCGTTGCCAAACCGATTGGAGATGTGATTAATCAGTATCGCCAAGAGTGGAACTTACCCTTACACACTCACCCTAATGAACGCTATTCTCAACTGGCTCAAATCAGTCAAGCGCCTGCTGAGTTTGAATATCCCCGACAAGAATTGCCTCCTTGGTTTCATTTCACAGGAACTTACCATACTTCTGCAAGTCGCCCAGATGTTCCTTTTCCCTACGAAAAGTTGAATGGAAAACCTTTGATTTACGCTTCAATGGGAACATTACAAAATCGACTGACTTGGGTTTTTCAAACCATTGCCTCAGCTTGTGAGGGTTTAGATGCCCAGTTAGTAATTTCTCTGGGAGGTTCTGCTAAACCAGAATCACTGCCAGAATTGCCTGGTAATCCCTTAGTAGTTGAGTATGCACCGCAATTAGAATTGCTAGAAAAAGCCACCCTGATGATTACTCATGCGGGCATGAATACAACAATGGAATGTGTAAAAAATGGAGTGCCGATGGTGGCAATTCCCATTGCGAATGATCAGCCAGGAGTAGCAGCACGTATTGCTTGGACAGGTGTGGGTGAGCTTGTCCCCCTAAAGAAATTAAACGTCCCCAGGTTGCAACATGTCATAAAAAGGGTATTTACAGAACAATCTTACAAACAGAATGCGCTCAGATTGCAAGCAGCGACTCTTCAAGCTGGAGGGGTGACTAGAGCCGCCGATATTATTGAGCAAGTGGTATCTACAAGGAAACCTGTATTAGCTCAAATCAGAAAATAAGAATATTTTTCCGTGCTGGTGTACTAAAAATTTTTAACCATTTAGTATTTGGCAACTAGTTGTAGTGGGATGCGATCGCACCACACCCCCTTGGTTTTACACTGAACTAGTCTCAGGGACTGGCTGATATTGCTCACGCCTGCCTTTGACTAACATTTGCACACCTCCTTTGGGCCCAAACAACAAGCCCTTACGCTGTGGCTGTACTGGTTCACTATTAGCCAATTCCATTTGCCAGTTCGACAACACTGTCGCTAAGACCAACTTCATCTCAAATAAGGCAAAAGCCATGCCAATACAGCGACGGTTGCCACCACCAAAGGGTAAATATTCCGAAGCTGAAAACTGTTTTTCTAAAAAACGCTCTGGTTTAAATGTCTTGGAATCAGGATATAAATCTTCCCGATGATGAGTTAAATAAACACAGGGAATCAATAAAGTCCCAGGAGCAAACTTATATTCTCCAATTTGTAGGGGTGATTTGACTAATCTAGTCAACGTCAACATTGCGACTGGATAAAGACGCAGTGTTTCCGAACAAACTGCATTTAAATAAGGTAATCGGAAAATAATATTGGGGTCAGGGTTTGCTCCCAGAGTGTCCAACTCTTGCAATAGTCGCTCACACACGTGGGGCTGATGATGAATCCAGTACAAAGCCCAAGCAAGTGATGTAGCTGTAGTTTCATGACCTGCTACTAATAAAGTCATCAATTCATCACGTAACTCTACATCTGTCATTGGCTCACCCGCTTCATCACGAGTTGCCATCATCAAGGATAAAATATCAGTACGGGATGAGTCAGGCTTTGCCTTGCGTTCTTGAATCTCAGCATAGATGAGTTCGTCGATTTGCTGTCGTAAACGCAGAAACTGTCCCCAAGGACTCCACGCACCTAAATCCCGGCGCAGTGATGGTAACACCAGTAGAATTACCCGTACAATAGGTCTTTTGGGATTGAGGATAGCAATTAAAAGTTCCTTGATCTTTTCGTAACGAGGCCCTTCAGATAAACCAAATACAGCCTTTAAAATCACCTGAAAGGAAATGGCTTGCATCGATGACAAGACGGAAATAGTCTCGCCAACCTGCCATTGATTAGTTACTTGCTTACTGATATCACTAATTAACTCACCATAGGCTAGCATTCGTTCCCCATGAAAGGGTGGAGTCAATAGCTTGCGTTGTCGCTGATGCGGCTTACCATCTAGAGACAGTAATGATTGCTGCCCCAATAAAGGCGATTTAAATCCAGCAGCTTCACCAGAGTCTAAATATTTGGGGTCGGTGCTAAAAATCTGCTGAATAGCTTGGGGGTTGCTAACGAATACTTGAGGCTTAAAAACTGGGCCAATGCGGAGAGTGAACATATCACCATAGCTTTTAGCACATTCCTCCATATATCCCAAGGGGTTAGTCAGCCATCGATATGTTTGTAGCCAAGGCGGAGATTGAGGGCCATCAGGTAGTTGAAGAGTAGGCATATTGATGAATCTCTCAAAAACTAGATCAGGAATCTATAGCCGAGAACAGGCTTGAAAGGCTATTTTTGTAAGGATTTTATGAGCAGTTTATGTTTTATGCTATCGGAAAACTGCTATGTTAGCCAGGAATTGATGCACCTATTGCTTGATTTCTGCAAGCCTCAGACTCGTGACTTTGAGTCATGAGTTAGGCGTTTTATTAATCTTAGAACACATATAGCAATCCGGCTTTGCTGAATATGTTCATAATTCACTAAGAATTGAAATAGGTACGCACAAATTACTGCGATAGCATCAAAACACTGTACGCACCAATACCAGTATTTCCACTGAAAGCCATGCCATCAGTATCACCCCAAATAGCCCTGCCTGCTGTTGTATCGTAGCCCGGTTGGTTGCCAAAATCTGGGCTAAAACCTTGCCAGTCGCTATTAAATCGCACGTACCAAATGCCTTCACGGGGAAAGCCAATATTGTAACTGTTGTAGTTGCGATCGCTCATATTTATAACCACAATTACATCATCTCCCGGGCCGCCATTTTCCCAACGATGGAAAGCAATCATTTTGTCATTGTTATTGACATGATGAACATTTACATGCTGTCCTCTCAGCCCACGGGTATTGTTGAACCAATTACGACGCAAGCGAATCAGGGCTTGGTACATATCCCAAATACCGCTATATGTGTCTTTCTGACTCCAATCAATAGGAGTATGGTCACTCCAACTACCCCATGCCAAAAATTCTTGACCTTGGAAAAGCATGGGAATACCAGGAGATGTCAAAACTAAAGCCGCTCCCAAGGTTGAACGTTTGCGCGAAAACCAACTATCTGCATTACCCCGCCATATATCTTCTGGTACACGGTATCTGTCTGGCTTATCATCTAAAGATTTGGCGACTTCATCATGTGATTCTGTGTAAATAACACGTTTAAAACCATCTGTTTCAAAGCGAGAGTAAATAGCATCTCGCACTGCAAACATATTGCGCCCTTGGTCACTGGGGTTAACTATGGCTTCACGAATCACATTATGAAAATTCAAATCCCACTGAGAACCAAAGCCTGCACCACCCGAACCTGTATCTTTAGTTAGCCATTCATTATTACGGATATCTTCGGCGATGGTAATTTTTTCAGGCTGTCTGGCGCGGATTTCGTTGTTAATCCATTGCATCAGGCTCCAGCCATCGGGAATATCATTAGCTGGATCGTTGTTGTTACCAAAAGTATTTCTGATAAATGCCGTAGCATCTAACCTCAGACCATCTACATGGCACTCTTCTATCCACATTAAAACGTTATCACGAATATATTCCCGGACTTCTCCACGGCCGTAGTCTGGTCTTGTTTGTCCCCAAGGAGTATCGGAACGTCTATCGTTGTAGAAGTAAATTCCACCTTTGCCGTCTATATTCCAACCCGTGAATTGCCACAGATCCAAGTCATTAGGCCCTAAATGGTTGTAAACTACGTCCAAAAGTACGGCAATGCCATGTTCGTGGGATGTTTGAATAAAATTTTTAAAGTCTGTGAGTGTACCCAAAACACTTTCTATGGCAAAGGGATGAGATGGGTTGTATCCCCAGGATAAATCTCCGGGAAATTCTGCCGTAGGCATAACTTGTATAGCATTGATGCCGAGTGCCTGTAACTCTGGTAATCTAGCTCGGACACTGCGGAAGGTTCCTAAACCTGGGTCTATGTCATCGTTGAACGTGCCCACGTGCATTTCATAAATTACTAGTTGATTCCATGCTGGCATCGTAAAATTGGTGGGTGACCAATCGTAACTAGAATCATAAATAATGCAGTTGCCGTCAGAGTTGTTGAGGTTTCTGGCGTAGGGGTCTTGTTTCCAAAGAATTTGCTCACCGTTGCGAATGACGAATTTATATTCTTGCCCAACTCTGGCATCTAAGACATCTGTTGACCAGTAGCCATTAACTTCGTGAGTCAACAGATTCGCTGTCTCAGACCAGGCATTAAAGTCACCGACAACAGCAACACTACTAACAGAGGGTGCCCATACACGAAAAGCTACACCGCCATCGAAAGGAATAGCACCCATCCCTGTATGTGTAGAAACCATGAAAAGTCTCCTACCTAAAGTGACTTCATAAACCTCACTTCCTCTAGGCGGTGTTCCAGAAAAGTTAGGAAATCGGGTGTTGTTGATTAATCAGATGAATTATATTTCTACAGCAGGGGAACGCAAATCTTCTATTAAGGCTTGAATTTCTGGTGGTGGGGGTGGTGTGAGACGAGAAACTACTAGGGTAACTACAAAATTAATCAGCATTCCCAAGGTGCCAATACCTTCGGGAGAGACGCCAAAAAACCAAGGTTGCATACCTGCAAATTTTACGCCGATGATATAAATCATAGTGAAAATTAAACCAGTTAACATCCCCGCGATCGCACCTGGGGAATTGGTACGTTTGTCGAAAATTCCCAGAAAAATTACCGGGAAGAAGCTAGCAGCCGCTAAACCAAAGGCAAAAGCTACCACTTCGCTGACAAATCCTGGTGGGTTGACGCCAAAATATCCCGCCAGGACTAGAGAAACACCCACCATAATCCGCCCCACAAATACGCGTTTTTGTTCTGAGGCGTTGGAGTCGAGGATGCGGTAGTAGATATCATGGGCAACGGAACTAGAAATTACTAACAATAATCCCGATGCTGTAGACAAAGCTGCGGCCAAACCCCCAGCGGCTACTAGGGCAATTACCCAAGGTGCTAATTTAGCTACCTCTGGGGTAGAAAGTACGATGATATCTCGGTCAATTTGAATTTCGTTGGTATCAATACTGGGAGTTAACTGGTAACGCCCATCATTATTTTTGTCTTCAAAGGATAGCAATCCTGTTTTTTCCCACTTAGCCGCCCAGTCTAACTGCTGTACTTCGGCAACTGTATGATTATGCAAAGATTCAATTAAGTTATAACGGGCAAACATGGAAAGGGCAGGAGCGGTGGTATAAAGAATGGCAATAAATAATAATGCCCAACCAGCAGAAAACCGAGCTGCCCGGACACTGGGAACTGTGTAAAAACGAACGATAATATGAGGTAAGCCAGCTGTCCCTACCATCAAAGCAATGGTGGTAAACAATACATCCAGCATCGACTTGTTGACGAAGGGCTGAGTATACTCTTGAAATCCCAAATCAACTTGGATTTTATTGAGCTTATCAGCAACATCACTGAAAGTGAATGCTAACTGCGGCACAGGATTACCCGTAAGTAACCAGGCGATCGCCACCGCTGGAATTAAGTAAGCAAAAATCAAAACTCCATACTGGGCTACTTGTGTCCAGGTGATGCCTTTCATACCTCCCAGCACAGAAAAAAAGCCGACAATCACCATGCCGATGATTACACCTGTATTAATATCTACTTGCAGGAAGCGGCTAAAAACAATGCCTACGCCCCGCATTTGTCCAGCAACATAGGTGAGGGAGACAAAAATAGCTGCCACGACTGCCACTAATCTGGCCACATTGGAGTAGTAGCGATCGCCTACAAAATCTGGCACTGTATACTTACCAAATTTTCTGAGGTAGGGCGCTAAAAGTAATGCCAGCAATACATAACCACCAGTCCAACCCATTAAATAGATAGAACCGTCATACCCCAAAAAAGATATCAGTCCGGCCATGGAAATAAACGAAGCTGCGGACATCCAGTCGGCGGCGGTGGCGGCTCCATTAGCAATGGAAGGTATTCCCTGACCTGCTATGAAAAAATCTTTACTATTTTTGACTCGTGATTGCCAACCAATGTAAATGTAACCCAGGAAGGAAAGTCCTACCAACAAAATCGTCCAAATTTCTACTGACACGGTTTTGCCTCACTTCCTCAAATTATACTTGCGGTCTAGCTTGTCCATTTGGAAAGCATAAATAAAAATCAATGCCACAAATACAATGATTGATCCTTGCTGTGCCATCCAAAAACCAAAAGGTACGCCAAAGAAACGGATTGCATTTAATGGTTCCACCAGCAAAATACTGAAAACGATGGAAACCAATGCCCAAACAATTAAAAGGTTACGAATTAACGCAGTATTAGCACGCCAATAAGAGCGCCGCTGATGTTCGTCCATTTTTGTTGATTTTAGGTGCATCCCGCATCATATCAATGAATTAGCTAGATAAATGATTTCATACCGTAAAATTACGTTACAGCAAACATTAAAATAATACTGTCCATCCTTCGCTTTGGGCATCTTGTTTGGTATAAGCAACACCATCGATTTTGAGACCTTGATCATCTAGCAGAGTAATCATGCCACCATTGTTGCCTAGTTGGATGCCGTCTTGATGCAAAGCAACTTGCAAAACTTCACCAGGATAAATAATCCCCTTAAGGCGTTGCTGGCGCTTGATACGATCTGCCAGAGTCCAACCGTTCAAATCTATGGGGTGCGGTGAAGTATTGATTAAACTGACTGTTTCCTGATTTAAATCTTCTCCCACAGGATTCACCATAGCCGCAAAAATGCGAATCGATGTAGTTGTAGGCATAATCACATCAAGTTTATTGCCAGTGGTATCGTCAGTATGAAATGACTGGGACTGAAATGCTAAAAAGATGCCTACCCACTGGTTGCGGGCTGGGTAGTGAATCAGCATTCCGCCATCTTGGAAAACACCATTATCTGTTTTAAATTGTCCAATACTACCCTGATTCATGTGGAGATTATGAATACTGTTCCCAGGGAGAAAACCAAAATGCTTGTCTTCAATATCTTTTTCTAGGCCCCATTGTTCACCAAAGGGATAAAGGATGGCATCTGTAGAAACGATCGCCCGCGCCATGTATAGTTCTAGTAACTCATTTAGATCGTTATCTGGCCCCGGTAAGTCATATGGTACGGACTTTATCAAAGACGAATCAAACAAATTTCCGCGAATGTAGTCTAAAGCCAATCCCCCGGGTTTTCTCTCCAACTCATGAAAGCCAAAATCTAACTCTTGCAATTCCTTAATAATGGGATGGGAGAAATTTTCATCGACAAAATACAGCAACTCTGATGGCTTTTCCTGGGATTTGACGTTGATGGCAAGGCGATATTTTTGCGTCTCGTCAGTTACAAGCACTTGATAATGGGGAGATGGGCCTTCAGCAAATCGGCGGTTCATCGCCCGACTTTTAAGAACACCGTAATTTTTTAAAGGCATTTCTTCCTCCTACATTGCATAGTGCAAAAGACGACATCAAGGTAATTGCTGCCTATAGAGCATTTATCTTTTAAGTAAAGTCGCTTATTTAAAAGCGTAATATTTTTTAACGTCAATCTAATATGATGTTAACATGGTGTCTCCGTGTTATTAAGGATGAAGTTAACCTGGAAATCCTATCATAAAAAAATATTCAATCACTTGAAGATGAGGAAAATCAGGGGGATGACGGAGACAAAGTTTATCATTTGTGTGGATTTATGGGGTTGCCATTAAACCAACTTACGTTGCGAGTTTGCACACATGGCCTAGCCAATGAGGATAAGCATAAGAATTGGCAGCTATTAATTTTGGCCCTTGATAAGTACTCAATACACAATCTGCTGTGACTTGGAGATTATCCATCAGGCGATCTCCTGGGCCAAAGGCTTCAAATGCTAAACTCCACCAAGATTGATTTTGAATTACAAGCTGAGTAATTTCCACACTACACCCGTTATCAATTGATGCATCACTCATGATAGGCTTTACTGAATTATTTTGTAAAATTTGATACTGTTGTAGATAACGAACTTTCTGGATATTTACCCAATAGGCATGATCTGTAACCGTGGCAACTTGAAAACTTTCACCCGTGCGATCGCTACACGAGCACTTACCCCATTTTTCAGCTTTGCCCTCTACAGATTTGCCAAAACAGACTACACCAAATTCTGCCTGACGCCATTTGATTTCCAAACTTCCTTGCCGCAATTTGATCCCCATATAGTCAGAATCGGGAACACAAAGATATACATCTTCCCGTTTTTCGGGTGTTTCCATCGGGTTAATTAGACAATTTTGCTGAAACCAAACTACAACATCTGTAGGTATTGTATCTGGGTAAAACCAGCGTAATTCGTGACTTGTAAGCATAAATTTGTCTAGTCTAAAGTAAACATTTACCACATTTTCCCGATTCACTGCATCATGCGAAGCGACACGGTTGATGGGACAATATATACGGGAAATAACGCTGATCCTATTTTGTTGCCAGCCTAAAGGAATCTTGAGAAATGTGGAAAAGAATTGTATTTATTTTGCTATTGGTATTGAGCCTAAATCTGAGTAATCCTGGTGTAGCTAATGCGGCTGGATTCAAAAGCTTTGTAGATTCTTATGATGGCTATGAGTTTTTATACCCTAACGGCTGGTTACAAGTTAAAGTGTCCGACGGCCCCGATGTAGTATTTCATGACTTAATTGAAGTATCGGAAAATGTCTCTGTGGTAATTAGTCCCGTTCCCGATAACAAAAGCCTAGAAGAACTGGGAACACCAACAGAAGTAGGATACAAATTGGGCAAAGCTGCACTTGCTCCTCCTGAATCTGGTCGTTCGGCTGAATTAGTCAATGCCTTTGAGCGCGAATCTAAGGGAAAAACATACTACATATTAGAGTATGAAGTGAAACTGCCCAACCGGGAAGAACGACACAACGTCACCAGTGTTGCCGTCAGCCGTGGTAAGCTGTTTACTTTCAACGCCTCAATTTCCGAAAGACGTTGGCCCAGAATCCAAGGCTTGATCAAGAATGTGGTCAATTCCTTCTCTGTATATTAGGAAGTAGGGAGTAGGGAGTAGGCTTCGCCGTGAGCGTCAGCCGAACGGGAGTGGGGAGTAGGGAGTAGTAAATTGTGAATTGCCAATTATGAAAACGCCTCCATTTGTACTTGCTTCAGCTTCTCCGGCACGGCTTCGCTTGCTGCAAACTGTGGGAATTGCACCGATAGTCAAGCCTAGTGATTTTGATGAGTCGCAAATCCAAATTGATGATCCTGCACAGTTAGTGCAAACTCTTGCACAACGCAAAGCTGAAACTGTCGTCCCGCAGTTTGAATCAGCCTTAATTATGGGTTGCGATTCAGTTTTGTCCATGAATGGTGAGATTTATGGTAAACCAGCAGATGCAGCCGAAGCGATCGCTCGTTGGCAATTAATGCAAGGTAAATTTGGTGATCTGTATACAGGTCATGTCTTGATTGACTTGTGCCAAAATCGCACCCTAGTTAGATGTCAGATGACAAGAGTGTACTTTGCCCAAATGAGCGATCGCACTATCCAAGCCTATGTAGCTACAGGCGAACCCCTCAAATGTGCTGGTGCGTTTGCCCTTGAAGGTTTCGGTAGTCTGTTTGTGGAAAAAATTGCAGGTTGTCACAGCAACGTTATCGGTCTGAGTTTACCCTTGCTACGGCAGATGATTGAGGAAATAGGATACAACGTCACTGATTTTTGGCAATAGTTAATAGACAGCAATACAAAATATCAACTATTCCATCGCTCGAATTTGCTGATTAGCGGCATTTTGCCCCCGAACCATAGCCTGCTGTAAAGATTGTTGACCCAACAAAGCACTAATAAACTGATTATCAAAATTATTAGAAATCGCCCCTGGATATTGGCCCACCTGCCAAGGAGTAGCATAATCTACACCAGCCACCAAAGGCGATCGCAGAACATCTTTGTCATAACCCAACTTTTGCGCCACCGATTTACGTGTTGGTAGTGCAAACCCCGTACCCGTCCACTTTGCCATACCTTCCTTACCAGTCAGATAAGAAATCAACTCCCAAGCTGCGGCTTTGTGCTGCGATTCCTTATTCATCACATAGGCAACAGTAAACACCATCGTACCTTTTTTGTCATTTATACTAGGTACTTCTGCTGTAGCAAAATCCAATTGTGGAAAAGTCGTCTCCAAAAAAGGAATCGCCCAATTACCTTCAATCACCATTGCTACCCGACCCTGGCCAAACATTTCCGTACCTGAGTTAGTTCCCACATCCGTAGGTTGAGCAGATGTGCGCTCTTTTTGATACTGGTCTACCACCAACTGTAATCCCTGCACACCTTCAGGACTAGCAAAAGCCGCATAACCATTTTGATCAACTACTTGCCCACCAAAAGCCTGTATTTTATAAGCTTGACGGCTTAACTCTGGAGAGATTCCAAAACCGTATTTGCTGACTTTGCCAGTTAACTGCTGAGAGTAGGTGCGTAATTCATTCCAAGTAGTTGGTGGATTACTCAAACCTACATCAGCAAAAGCTTTTTTGTTATAAAACAGTGCCAGAGTGGAATAATCTTTAGGCAGACCATAGATGTAATTCTGGGACTGAAAATTTGCCAGTAAACTCTCCTCAAAGTCCCCCAGGTCAAAATCCGGGGTGATGTAAGCATTTAGCGGTTCCAGGACATTCTGCCTCATCAAGAAAGGCGCTTCCAGTGCTTCCAGATAAAAAACATCAGGTGCAGCATCCCCTATCAGACGGGTTGTCATCACATCCATATATTGGTCAGAAATCACCTCATATCTGACCTTAATCGTGGGATGTTGTGCCTCAAACTCCTGTAATAACTGCCTTAAAAGTTTTTGCTCCACCGGATTACCAGCCCAGCCACTCAGTTTAATGGTGACGGCGGTAGATACTGACGGTGACATTACTAGATTATGGCAGCCAAACACAGCGAAGGCGATCGCAATTACCAGTACCCAAAATTTAACCCAGCTTTTGTTGATCACAAGCAAATGCCAGTTCTTTATTTATATATAGCTCCTGGGGAGTAGGGAGTGGGGAAAAGTCTTTTTATTTTGTAAATTTATATTGAAGTAATCTGTATTTTTATTGAGAAATGCAATATAAAATAACGAATAATTATCACCAAAGTCTATCACTCATATCTTTCACCAGGCGACTGGAAGTCACGGCTACACAGGCGAAACCCACCTACGTGGGTTCAAAACCCTTGTTTTTCCGTGAGTCCGCGTAGGCGGACTTTGTTTGTATAGCCGCGATTTCTAATCGCCAGGGTTTGGTGCTTGGGTATTTGCCCAGTCAACATAAGTTATGACCTTTGTTCCACTTGACACATCAGTACCAGTAACTCTGGAAATTCCCCAGATTGCCCCACCACCAACAGCAATCTCTCCCGTTTCTCCAGCCAACTCTAGAATTGCCAAAGATGCGATTCGCACTAGTTTAAAAGCCTCAACCTTAGATGCAGTCTTCGCCGCAGTTTTTTCCCTGTGTACCAGTGGAATTTTGTTGAGTAATTTTTTGGTGGAATTAGATGCGAGTCCATTCGTATTTGGGATGCTATGTTCCATCCCCATGCTGGTAAATCTTGTTCAACCCTTAGGCGCTTACCTATCGGAACAAACTACCAGCCGCTTTCAGTATTCCCTGCGGACTCATGGAATTGCACGCTTACTGTGGCTAATTTTAGTAATAGCTATTGTAGGTTGGAGTTGGAGAGGCTTCAATCCTCATCATTTAGTGGTATTGACATTATTAATTGTTCTGTTTAGCCATCTTCTAGGAGGATTAGGAAGCGCATCTTGGCTAAGTTGGCTAGCAATGATTGTTCCCCGGAAATTGCGCGGTAGGTATTTTGGCATCCGCAATAGCGCCGCCAGCCTGACAAATTTGCTTTGTGTCCCCTTAGCTGGTTTAGCTGTATCCCACTGGAAAGGCGGGAGTTTACAAGGCTATGGGGTAGTGTTGCTGATTGGTGTCGTGTTTGGGATTGTAGGGTTAGGGTGTCAGTACTTTAAAGTTGATGTGAATCCCAAGTCACAAAACACCGTAATTAATTACCCTCAAACAGAGGAATTTGGGAGTGAATTTATTTCTGCACCACAAATCACGGCTCCACAAAACCCGCTGGTGGGGAGCATTTGGCAAAACTCGAATTTTTTGAAATTTTTGGTTTATTTTTGCTTTTGGATGTTTGCTGTTAATCTCAGTGCGCCTTTTTTTACCCTGTATATGCTAGATAACCTAGATTTAGATATCAGTTGGGTGACACTCTACAGCAGTCTCCAAGCAGGAGCAAACTTGTTAATGTTGATTCTGTGGGGAAAATTAGCAGACAAAATTGGCAATCGTCCCATTCTAATATTTGTAGGGATTTTGGTGGCAATTACACCAATTTTATGGTTGGGAATTAGCAGCAATCACCTTGACCTGTGGTTATGGCTACCACTGTTACATATCTTAACTGGAGGTACATGGGCAGCCATTGACTTGTGTACCAACAATATGCAACTAGAGATTGCGCCCCTGAAAAATCAGTCTATCTACTTTGCGATCGCAGCTGCCATTGCTGGACTAGGAGGTGCATTAGGTACAACCATAGGCAGCTTAATAGCGCAATTTACCAACTGTGGAGGCTTACTAGGACTGTTTGCCCTCTCTAGTGTTTTGCGTTTGTTCGCACTTATACCACTGATGTTTATTAATGAGGGAGTAGGGAGTAGGGAGTAGGGAGTGGGGAGTAGGCTTCGCTGTGAGCGTCAGCCGTTAGCATAGTTTCCCAAAGGGTACGGGAGTAGGGAGTGTGGAATAGGGAGTGTGGAGTAGGGAGGGAGTAACGAAGAAATTTCCCCCCCTGCCCCCTGCCCCCTGCCTCTTTCCCCCTGCCTCTTTCCCCCTGCCTCTTCTATTCAGCGGCCGTAGGACTTAAACTCATTGTTTCCCACAGTACCATCGGGTGTGTAGTGGGAATTGGTTGGTGCAAAGCAATTAGCTGGGCTAAGGTTTTCTTTAATTGGGTACGGGATACGATGTCATCCACAAAGCCATGCTTTAGCAAATCTTCTGCGGTTTGAAAATCTTCTGGGAGCTTTTCTCGTAGGGTTTGCTCAATTACTCGCCGACCAGCAAAACCAATGGTTGCTTTTGGTTCTGCAATGATAATATCTCCCAACATGGCGAAACTAGCGGTAACACCGCCTGTGGTGGGATTGGTCAAAATAGGAATGTAGAGTAATTTGGCTTGGCGATGGCGTTCTAAAGCTGCGGAGATTTTGGCCATCTGCATCAGGGACAGCATACCCTCTTGCATCCTGGCTCCACCAGAGGTACAGATGATGACTACAGGATATCGTCGCTGAGTTGCTTGCTCAATCAAGCGGGTGAGTTTTTCACCGACGACTGAACCCATACTACCGCCCATAAAGCGGAAATCCATCACACCCAAGGCCACGGGTAAGCCGTTGATTTCTCCTAAACCAGTTTTTACCGCGTCTACTAAACCCAGTTTTTCTTCCATTTCCCGCAAGCGATCGCTGTAGAGTTTGCGATCGCGAAATTGTAGGGGATCTGTGGGGCGCAAATGCTCGTCTATTGGTCGCCAAGTATTGTTATCTATCAATTGGCGGATGCGCTCATCGCTATCTACTCGATTATGATGTCCACATTCAACGCAGACCATTTGATTAGCCCGCAGGTCTTTTGTATAGCTTAATACACCACATTTAGGACATTTGTGCCACAGCCCATCAGCAATTTCACGTTCTTGACGTTCCAAATTGGTAGACCCTGATTTCCGTCGATTTGCAAACCAATCTAACAGAGACTTTAAACCACGTGATTCTTCGTTGTTCGCCATTTTTATCTTTTTTTAAGTGGGTATGAGGTTGAAAACATATCAAGCCACTATTGGGATGCCTAGATGAAAAAGTCTTAAGTCCAGAACAATTAATTGTGACTCTTGACCTAACGCTTTCAAAGTCTCCAGATTTGCTCTTGTACAGACGCACATAACACCCCAATTCTAGCTCTTGATTCTTGACTACATCTCAAATTACGCTTCTTAGCAATCCAGACCTTATTTTGTATCTTTGGTTGCCAGCTTAACGAAAATGCTCATACCAACACAAGTCTCTTGCAAGCTTGAGTTTTGTAAGTGTATTAGCAAAGTCAAGATCATTTAGATATATCAATCCCCAATCAAGAGGCCCTTTCCCAAACCCTAAGGAAGTGTGCTTGCCAACAGTGACTCTTTATCAAGAGGGTGACACAAGTCACAAGCTGATATTACCAAAGACTTAAGAGGGGTTGGGGTAATGACGGTTACAAACATGGGGACACTTCTCTGTGAGCCGCTCCCCACTAGGCGTATCTATGTGCATTGCTGGGGATTAGGAACTGGGTAGATTTTCTTCCTCATGCCCTTCATCTCCTTGATCCTCTCTACTTCTCTTTAAAAAAACAACCCCATATAGGCAGATAAAATCGCTTCGCCAGTAAATAGGGTGATGACTGACCCTAAAGCAAGAAAAGGGCCAAAGGGGATTTTTTGACTGCTTTTTTGGCGCGATCGCCATATGACAGCGCCACCAATTAATACGCCTACAGCACAAGCAATAAAACTCGCCAGCAGCAGGTATCTCCAACCTAACCAAGCGCCCATCATGGCTGCTAATTTGGCATCGCCGGCTCCCATTGCGGTTTTACCTAAGGCGATGGAACCAATATGAGCGATGGCATCAAATAGCCATAAGCCTAATACTGCGCCCACAATTGCCATCATCAGGTGATTGATTAATCCCACCCAACCAGCTTGGATAAAACCAAGAGCCATTTGAAAGATGATCCCTAAGACCAAACCCGATTGCGTCAGTGGATTAGGCAGGGTCATGGTATTCAAATCAATCAGCGATAAGGCTAATAACCAACTGCAAAATGCCCAATAGCCTATAGTAATAATTGAAACTTGAAATACCGTAAATACCAGCAAAAAAATTATGCCCGTTATCGCTTCTACCACTGGATAACGGACAGAAATTTTGCTTTTGCAATAGCGGCATCGCCCTCTCAACCATATCCATCCCAGCACAGGCACATTGTCATTAGCTTTAAGCTGGTTTAAGCAATGGGGACAGCGAGAAGGCGGCCACAAAATAGATAATTTAGCGGGTAACCGATAAACTACAACATTAATAAAGCTACCAATAGATGCACCCAGCGCGAAGACAATGATACTCGCCGGGACGACCATCACAATGTCCATATAATCCTTGTGTCATTTGTTCTGTGTCATTTGTCGTTGATTTTTTGTTCTTTGTCGAGAGTAAATCAATCAACTAATGACCAATGACTTACCCTAAGCGTAGCTGAAGGTACAATGATTTACCCTGAGCGCAGCCGTTCGCGGTAGCGTCTCGTAGAGAAGGGCCAATGACTAATACATATGTGATTCAATTTGATTCAACGGGACAAAACATTCTTGCGGTAAAAGAACTGGTTGGTCAGTAAAAATCACTTTACCTCGATGATTCACGCGATTAATTGCTACTCCTGAAGGCTGTCCAGCTATTTCAGGATGTACTTCACAGTGGGTATAGTATATCTGCCCTGCTGCTCTGATTACGGCTGGATCAATCAAAGGAGACTGGTTTTTGGGGGCAGTGAATTTTGTTTGTTCTTGTCGTAATGCGTACACTATCGACTGCTGTATAATTGCTAGATTTGTCCTTAGTCTATCCGAAACTTTTAGCAAAGACTGCCAAATTGCCAGATTTAGGCGAAAAATTATTATTTTTCCAAAGCTTTGATGAGCGAGTCTCCCATAGCGCGACAACCTAAAAGATTCATGTTAGTAGACATAATATCCCCTGTGCGATCGCCTTGGGCTAAAACTTGTAATACAGCTTGTTCGATTTTTTCAGCTGCTTGGGGCTGGTCTAAACCGTAGCGTAACATCATCGCTGCACTTAAAACCTGAGCTAAAGGATTGGCTTTATCTTGTCCGGCGATATCTGGGGCGGAACCGTGGACGGGTTCAAATACACCAGGCCCAGAAGCGCCTAAACTAGCTGAGGGTAACATCCCAATGCTACCTGTGAGCATAGCCGCTGCATCAGAGAGGATATCACCAAACAAATTGCCAGTGACAATGGTATCGAACTGTTTGGGAGCGCGTACTAATTGCATGGCCGCATTATCTACATATAGATGGGATAGTTCCACATCGGGGTATTCCTGAGCCAATTGAGTCATGCGATCGCGCCACAATTGAGATACATCTAATACATTGGCCTTATCCACCGAACATAGTTTTCCGCCGCGTTTCCGTGCTGCTTCAAAAGCTACTCTACCAATGCGGTCGATTTCCGATTCAGTGTAAACCATTGTATTCACACCGCGTTTTTCTCCGGTGTCGGTGGTAAAAATCCCCTTAGGTTTACCAAAATAAATGCCACCAGTGAGTTCACGCACCACCATAATATCTACGCCTTCCACAACTTCCCGCTTTAAAGTCGAAGCATCAATTAATTGGGGCAAAATTTGGGCTGGACGTAAATTGGCAAATAAACCCAAACCTGCACGTAAACCCAACAAACCTGCTTCTGGACGTGAATGAGAGGGGAGAGAATCCCACTTATAACCACCAATAGCTGCAAGTAAGACAGCATCACTATTGCGGCAAGTATCGAGGGTAACATCTGGCAAAGGTTCACCTGTAGCGTCAATGGCTGCACCGCCGATGAGAGTTTCTTGAAATGCAAACTCAATATCAAATTGCTTCCCTACGACTTTCAGCACATCTACCGCCACTGCCATAATTTCAGGGCCAATGCCGTCGCCAGGGAGTAAAGTAATGCGGTAGTTCTGAGTCATAGTTGGTTTTTACTAGGTAAATCCTTGCAGATTAAATATCATACCTAGCAAAATGCACCTATGGAGCTTTCAATTTATTTAGATGTGTGTTGTTTAAATCGACCGTTCGATGATCAGACACAAGAGAGGATTCGTTTAGAAGCTGAAGCAGTACAACTGATTCTGGCTCGTTGTCAACGCCGTGAATGGCAGTTAATTACCAGTGAAGTAATTGATGATGAACTCGATCAAACACCTACTGGAGAAAGAAAAAGACAAATGATACTTTGGACATTTCTCGCAACCACCAAAGTTATGGCTAGAGAACAGGTTAGGTACCGTGCTAGAGAAGTTGTTGCTCTCGGATTAAAAACCTTTGATGCATCTCATATTGCTTGTGCAGAAGCTGGAAATGCTGGCGATATCTTTTTAACAACTGATGACAGAATGTTGCGCTTAGGAGCAAAATACAGCGCCATGCTACAAGTGAGAGTAGAAAACCCATTGCGGTGGGTATCGGAGGTAATAAATGCTAGACGTGACTAAGTTGACTCAAGCTGAGATTAGGCGACTGGGAATAGAAGCCTTAACAAAGGCTCTTGGCCCTGCTGGAATGGCAAGATTTATGCAGCAATTTGAAATAGGTAGTGGAGATTACACACGAGACAGGGATCAAATCTTAGGAAATTCCACTATTGATGAAATCTTTGCTCGCATTGAGGAGCGACGAAAACAGCAGGAGAAGGGCGAAAAGTAGAAAAGTTTTATGTAGTAATAATTATCTAGACTTAACAATCTAGATAATTACTACGTTATCTTAAGTAATTGGACAAAAATATTTACACTCATTATACTCCTAATGACCTTGTGTAATTAATTCTGTCCGACTACTTACTTTATAATCTGTTCCAAGCCTTAATAAAGGCAACTACTGAGTATCCGCAAGCATTCATCATTACCCCATTGACCGTACCACCGATCGCAGACCCGATAAAAGGCATCATTGTTGCTACGTTGACTAAAGTTTTCTCGCCTGCTTTGGAAATTAGCTTAATTCCTAAAGCTTTGTTTATCTCAGCAAAAGTTTTACCAGGAATGGACATTAAAGTTTTTTGAATAGCTTGTGATCCTACTTGTGTTCCTAATTGATTAGCCAGTTCAGATACACTCACTCCAGCCGCAGCAGCTAAAACTGGTACTCGTGCAGATTCGCTTCTTGTATCAATGCCATAAAGAGCAAAAAGAGCTGATGCTAGTTTTATCTTGGAATACAAAGTAATCGTAATATCAGTGGGTATTCCGGCTAGCCCTATGAATCCACTGAAAATACCGTTGCCTACAGACCAAGCGGTTGACTCTAATATCATCAGGTTTGCAATATTATCTCTATTACCTACCCAATAAAAATTGTTGGTAAAAGATAGTCCCCATTGTCTACCATCTTCAATAGCATAAGCAATAGCTTGCGCGATAGCAGGCATATTTATAATTGATTCAAAATCCATACAGCTTTTACCTGATTAACTGAGAAAACCTAGAGATTTCTAGCTTTAGTATTCCCCTGTAGCAAAACTTAATAATTACTATTGTTTAAAACTTTAGTGAAGATAGTGGTAAATAATGCCCCTGACTAAAAGCAGCATTATATAAAGTCAGTTACAATTTCCGAAACGAGGCTGACAACAGTTGTATCCAGAAGCTAGGTTAGTGTGTAATCAACAACCGCCCCTAGCAGGTATGGTAAAAGAATTAGCAATTTCCACCCGTGGACTCACGAAGCAGTTTGAGCGTCATGTTGCTGTTAATGACGTTGATTTAGACATTCAACAGGGTGAAGTATACGGTTTGATTGGGCCTAATGGCGCAGGTAAAACAACTCTCATTCGCATGTTGGCCGCCGCTGAAGAACCAACTACGGGTGAGATTTATATTAATGGCGATCGCCTGCGTCGTGACAAGAGTAACCCCACTCTCAAACGTCGTCTAGGCTACTTACCCGATGACTATCCACTGTATGAGGAGTTGACAGTCTGGGACTACTTAGATTATTTTGCCCGTCTGTATCGTTTGCGAGAACCACGCCGCACTCAACGCTTACATGAAGTTTTAGAACTGATTCAACTGGGTAATAAACGTCACAGTCTGATTTCTACCCTGTCGCGGGGGATGAAGCAGCGCTTGAGTTTAGCGCGGACTATTATCCATGAACCGATTTTACTGTTATTAGATGAGCCTGTTTCTGGACTTGACCCCATCGCCAGGATGCAATTCCGCGAAATTATCAAGGCGTTGCAAGAAGCAGGGATGACAATATTGATTTCCTCCCATGTCCTCAGCGACTTAGCAGAATTATGTACATCTGTGGGGATTATGGAACTTGGTTTTCTGGTGGAAAGTGCTTCACTCAAACAACTTTACCAGCGTCTTGCTCGGCAGCAAATTTTAGTATCTACCCTCGGTAATTTAGAGACACTTGTATGTGAACTGAGAAATCAACCTTTGGTGGAAGAATTACAGGTAATTTCCGGAAAAAACAGTGTGCGTTTGAATTTTTCTGGTAAAGAAGAAGACAGTGCTGAGTTATTGCGATCGCTCATTCATTCTGGCATTCCTGTAACTGATTTTCACTGTACTCAAGAAGACTTAGAAACTATTTTCTTGAAGTTAGGACACAAACAAGCATCTTAATTAGTCAATATTTACACTCCCTATCCTTGGATATTTTTGAGCATGACTCTAAAATTAGCTGAATTTTCTGTCTGAGCTTTATTAAATATGCGACTGATAAAATAAGTTAAATTAGCAGGAGAATATACGACAAAAGCATTGCTAACAGGACGTTAAATAATTTGATGTTACCCATAGCTACGCTTCATTACTAACTCATACTTTTAGAGGGTTGTAAATTATGAAATCTCACTGGCTCAATCAAATAGGTGATTGGAATCCTCAACTGTTACGCGAAATTAAAGGCCGTATAAAAATGCGTAACATTTTATTGGCAATTAGTATTTCAATACTGGGGCAATTTGTACTATTAATTTATGACCATTCCCAACTACCTTCTAATAATAATCTATCGTATCCTTCCCCTAATAAATATTGCACGAGTCAAGTTTTTGGGGAGAAGCCCAAATGTCTAGGGGATGAATTAGGAAATATCATTATCAACTGGCAATTGTGGTATTTAGATGTATTTACCTGGCTCAGTATTATTGGTTTTTTTGCTCTTTTAGTTGGAGGAACATATTTATTAATCAGTGATTTATCCAGTGAAGAACGGCGTGATACGCTCAATTTTATTCGCCTGAGTCCCCAATCACCTCAAAGTATTTTATGGGGAAAAATGCTAGGTGTGCCTATTTTGCTGTATGTGGTTGTATTGTTGGCAATTCCTTTACATTTGTGGTTAGGGTTTGCAGCTAAAATTCCCTCAACTATGATTTTCAGTTTCTATATACTTATATTTGCTGCTTGTTTTTTTTACTACAGTGGAGCATTACTTTTTGGCTTAATTGGTTCCTGGTTGGGCGGTTTTCAAGCCTGGTTAGGAAGTGGTACAGTTTTGGGATTTCTCATTTTCTCTAAAGAAGCGCTAAATCATAATGTAGCATCTGACAATCCATTAGTTTTTTTGAAATTGATTAATCCTTGTTATTTAGTGCCACACTCTTATGTTAGTTCTACATACCCATCAGATAATCCACTATTAAGCGAGTTTCATTGGTTTAGCAAATCAATAGGAATGGTATTTTTCGCCACCGTCTGCTTTGCTTTATTAATTTATGCCATCGGCTCATATTTTATTTGGCAATCTTTGCAGCGTTGCTTTCGTGATTCTCATATTACTATGTTAAGTAAGCGGCAGAGTTATATACTAACTACTTGCTTTGCCATTATTACTATAGGATGCGCTAATTGGCAAAATTTGGTATTTGGTCAGTATTATAACTATGGTACATTGTACGAAAATATAGCTGGGCTATTACTTTTGAATTTTGGTCTATTTTTGTACTTAATTGCTGCCCTTAATCCTCATCGTCAAACGCTACAAGATTGGGCCCGTTATCGACATAGTTATTATTTTCAAGAATTAGGTAATAAAAGCTTAATTCAAGATTTAATTTGGGGTGAAAAAAGTCCAGGTACTTTAGCGATCGCTCTTAATGCCATTATTGCAATTACCTGCTTAAGTGGATTTGTTTTAGTTTCACAAGTCGATATAAGTAATAAAATTCCTGCGTTTATTTCTCTTGCTTTTTGTGGTACTTTAGCTGTCACTTATGCACTCTTAGTCCAAATACTATTATTCATGAAGAATGAGCAGAGATTATTCTGGACAACTGGCGTATTGGGTGCAGTAATTGTATTACCACTAATTTTATCTATATTATTTTCCCAATCTGGAAACAATTCTTTTATCTGGCTATTTTCAATAACTGCACCATTGATGGTTTTATTTTCTTCAGGAAACTATCCACCATCTTTTTATCATTACATCATAGCAATTGTTGGTCATCTGATAATTGTGGGATTATTGTTGTTACAACTAACGCGGATTTTAAAAAAAGCAGGTGAATCATCTACGAAAGCAATGGCTGTAAGAAATTAAAGTTTGTAGTCCTAAATCGCCACTAGGAGCCACAATAATATATAGCCAGTTTTCACTGTCAACCATGCGACAAAATAATCCCATTACTGTAGAATTTCGTCACGTCACCTTTAGCCGCAACCATCGCCCTTTAGTATCAAATTTGAACTTCTCGATTCACCAGGGCGAAGCCTTAGTATTACTCGGACGTAGTGGTAGCGGTAAAACTACAACCATGAAATTAATCAATCGCCTACTGACACCCACCCAAGGCGAAGTTTTATTTAATGGTATCCCTACAACTCAGTGGGATGAAATTCAACTGCGGCGCAAAATTGGTTATGTGATTCAAGAAACTGGCTTGTTTCCCCATTTCACGGTAGAACGCAATGTGGGTTTAGTCCCGGCTTTAGAAGGTTGGCCACCAAAACAAATTAAAGCGCGAGTTTATGAATTGTTACAATTGGTAGGCTTAAATCCCCAAGAATTTGCAGGACGCTATCCCCATGAACTTTCGGGAGGACAAAAGCAACGGGTGGGTGTTGCTAGGGCTTTAGCTGCTGATCCGCCTGTATTATTGATGGACGAACCATTTGGCGCACTTGATCCCATCACCCGTTTAGAACTGCAACAAGAATTTCGGCGGTTACAACAAGAATTAAGTAAGACAGTGGTGTTTGTCACCCACGATATTCAAGAAGCCTTTGTTTTAGCTTCACGTATTGGTTTAATGTATGACGGAGAATTGGTAGTATTGGGGACAAAGGATGAATTTAAGCGATCGCAACATCCAGAAAGTTTAGCTTTTCTTGAATGTCTGCGTTCTCTAGAAAATATATGAATGACTTTTTCCTGATCAAGTATGGCCCGGAAATCCTCCAGCATACCCTAGAACATTTATTCATGGTGAGTATTGCGATCGCAACTGCTACACTCATCGGTATTCCTTTAGGTATCTTAATCACCCGCAAAACTCATCTGCGTCAACCGATTCTCGGTATTGCCAATATTCTGCAAACTATCCCCAGTCTGGCTTTGTTTGGTTTACTGATTCCAGTCCCTGTAATTGGTGGTATTGGGGTTGTCCCCGCTATTGTGGCTTTAACTGTATATTCCTTTCTGCCAATAATTCGTAATACCTACACAGGGATAACAGGGGTAGATCCAGCAATTCGGGAAGCTGGCAAAGGTATGGGTATGACAGATAGACAGTTATTATTACAGGTAGAAATTCCTTTGGCAATGGGTGTAATTTTGGCAGGTGTGCGGGTAGCAACAGTCATTGCTATTGGTATTGCAACTATTGCAGCCGCTATTGGTGCTGGGGGTTTGGGTGTGTTTATTTTTCGCGGAATTGCTGTGGTGAACAACCAGTTAATTTTAGCTGGGGCTGTACCTGCGGCGGTAATCGCTTTACTGGCTGATTGGGGTATTGGTTGGGTGGAGAAAAAATTGAAAATTAAATAAATCAGGGGCTAGAGGCTAGAGGCGAGAAATCATGAAAAAGTTGTTGATCTTATGTATTTTAACTTGTGTCATGGCGGTGGCGATCGCTAGTTGTAACTTCAATACAAATATTACTAGTCGCGGTGATATTGTTGTTGCTTCTAAAGATTTTACTGAACAAGATATTTTAGGTGAACTTTTAGCCCAGCAAATCGAAGATACTACTAATTTGACAGTTGCTCGTCGTCCCCGTTTGGGTGGGACTTTTGTTTGTCATAATGCTATTCTTTCTGGACAAATTGATGCTTATATTGAATATACAGGTACAATTTTTACTTCCATTTTAAAACAAGAAGTTATTAATGACCCTCAAATAGTACATGAAAAAATACAACAAGCTTATGCTGAAAAATTTAACCTAGAAGTCATGCCAAGTCTGGGTTTTGAAAATACGTTTGCGATGATTGTCCGGGGGGAAGATGCTAGACGCTACAACATTCAAACCCTCTCGGAAGCTGCTAAATATACACCCCAATGGCGCGGTGGGTTTGGTTACGAGTTTTTAGAACGAGAAGATGGTTTTCCAGGATTAGCTAAAACCTACAATTTAAGTTTTGCTAGATCTCCCCAAATTATGGACTTGGGTTTGATATATCGGGCTTTGATGCAAAAACAGGTGGATATGATTGCAGGAAATTCTACAGATGGGCAAATTTCTCGTCTGGGTTTAGTGGTACTGCAAGATGACCAAAAATATTTTCCACCTTATGAAGCTGCACCAATTATTCGGCAAGAAACTTTAACTAAATATCCACAGTTAAAAAATGCCATCAATCAACTGAGTGGAAAAATTACAGCCGATGAAATGCGGCAATTAAATTATTTAGTCGAAGGGGAGTTACAAGATATTAAAGATGTTGTCCGCGAGTTTCGTAAATCTAAAAAAATGGTTTAAAAATTAGTTATGCTTTACTTAGCACCTTCAATAATTACATCTTTGATAAAGTTTTTTCATTCATTTTGATTAATATAATGAGATGTTTTATTTCCTTTAATATTCACATCTTGAATTTCTACAATTGCATGGCGAATAGATGCAATTCAAGAATTTGTTAATTGGTGTTCTATGTGATTCTTAATTAAATGTATCAATAAAATTTTCAGAAAAGACTTAATCTGCCGCAGAATTGCCTTTTTACTCATCCCCTCTAATTCATCAACAATTGCCAAAGCATCTGCATAACGTCCTTGTAAGATGCTATTTCTGAGGTCAGTGAGTTCCTGTGTCATTGTTTACCAAAAGATAAGGTTTAAAGCCGAGTGGAATTGTGGGCGATAGCTCCCTTGCTCTGGTGGTTGTACTCCTACGGAGAAGCAAGCTACGCGCAGCGTCTGGTAGAGAAGCCCCAACGCCACTTGACGCCAGTCCACTCAAGTCGGGAAACCCTTCCACCGCAGTGGCTCCTCCTTGTGGGTGGTTTTTCTCCCCTGCCCTCTGCCCCCTGCCCCCCTGCTTTTTCACCATCTCCCTGCTTTCCAATCTTCACCACCAGGTAACTGAGTTAAAGTATTCGCCACAATTGCGGGTAATTGTTTCGCTGAATAGTCATATGTAAGGGTTAAAAACTTTAAAGCATTTTCAATTATCTCGGTTCTATTAATAACATCAGCTAATTGAAATTGACTGTACTTTCCATTCATCACTTCCAAACTAGCATCAGCTATAGCATCTTCGATTACTTCCTCTTCTATTAAATTTATCCATTCGTCTTGATTGACATAATAAGATGTTTTATTTTCCTTGAGATTCACTTCTTGAATTTCTCGAATTGAGTTGCGAATAGAAGCTACCCAAGAATTTGTTAATCGCTGCTCTATTTGATTTTTAATTAAATGAATTAATAAAATTTTGAGAAAAGATTTAATCTGCCGCAGAATTGCTTTTTTACTCATCCCCTCTAATTCATCCACGATAGCCAAAGCATCTGCATAACGTCCTTGCAAAATACTCTGTCTGAGGTCTGTTAATTCTTGTGTCATTATCTACCTCCATGACCAACGTATTAGCGTAATATATATAATATTCACTATTATTATAATGTTGCTTCTAATGAAAATACGACTATCAATCGAAGCCAACATTTAGTAAATAAATTAAACTTACACATTTAGGATAATCCCGGTTTATTTTTTTTCTTACCTGGAAAATACTTATTCAATATGGACAAATTGCCCCCAAAGCAGCTGCTTGAAAGTATTTATCAGCAACTATTACCTACCTTACAAATTGAAAGTATCAATCCCCGTAATCCCATCAAGGTTAGTTATCTTCCACAACCCTGGCGACTACTTGGCACAGGAAATTACGCTGCTGTAGTCTATCACCCTGACTACCCTGACTCTGTAGTCAAAATTTATGCCCCCGGACGACCAGGCTATGAAGAGGAAATAGAAGTTTACCGTCGCCTAGGTTCTCATCCGGCTTTCTCCGAGTGTTTGTATGCCAAAGATTGCTTTTTAGTCTTGAAACGGCTTTATGGAACAACGCTCTATGATTGTCTGCACTTGGGTTTACCTATTCCCAAACAAGTAATACGGGACATTGATGAAGCTCTCGACTATGCCCAAAGTCGCGGACTCCACCCTCATGATGTCCACGGTCGTAATGTCATGATGCACCAAGGACGAGGATTAGTTGTAGACATCTCAGATTTTTTGCATCAAGAAGCCTGTTCAAAGTGGAAGGATTTGAAAAAAGCCTATTACTGGTTCTATCTTCCCGTATTGTCTCCACTGCGACTGCGTGTGCCATACTCTGCCTTAGATATGAGCCGCAAATATTATCGTCTAGGAACTTCTTTTAAAACTTCCTGTTGTCAATTAGTCCGAAGATTAGGTCACTTTAAATATTTAAATCGGTAGTTTAACCCTTTACAGGACTTACGTAACCAACCACGTATTTTCGTCATTGCGACCGTAGGGAAGCAATCTCAAAGCCTTAATTTTCATAGCGAGTGCGTAAGTCCTACCTTTATAGACAAAAAATATAATTCAAGACGACTTTTGACTTCATGGCTGTACTAGTCTTTTAAAGCGGTTTTTGAGTGGGTATACCAACACCGCGGGGAAAATCATCTGGCGTATTTGCTATTTTACGCACATATAAACAATGACGAATGCTGTCACTTAGGGGAGTAGTAAAGTTATCAATTAATTCAATTACCCCGCCTAATTGTTTAACGGCATGTTGTAAAGCTGTTGTTTCCTCCTCTGTCCAATTACCACGATAAATCACAGCTAAACCACCCTGTTTGAGCAATGGTAGGACATATTCTGCACAGACAGAAGCATTACCCACAGCACGAATTAAAGCCACGTCATAGTTTTGACGATGCTGGTTTTGATGACCTATTTCTTCGGCTCTAGCAATCACAGTTTTGGCATTTTTTAAATTAATTTCAGTTAATAGTTTTTCGAGAAAATTAATTTTTTTACGAGTTGAATCCACAAGAGTAATTGTGCCATTAGGCAAAGTAATTGCTACGGGAACACCTGGAAAACCTGCACCTGTACCAATATCAATCACAGATGCGTTCTCTGAAAAATTCGAGATAAATTTTTGTTGTGGTGCAATTCCTCGCAGAGAATCCCAAAGATGTTTTTCCCAAAATTCTTGCGTGTCAGTAATGCGAGTTAAATTTAACTGACGATTACCTTCTAGGATTAAATCATAAAGCTGCTGAAATTGTTGCTGCTGCTGTTGTGTGGGTTGCCAATTCAACGTTTGCTGCCAAATTTCCGTCATTTCCGGAAGCAGGAGAGTGGAGTTAGTCATTAGTTCTGAGTCATTAGTCATTAGTCATTAGTCATTAGTCATTGGGAATTAACTTATCACCTATTCTTTACTCCCTACTCCCTACTCCCCACTCCCCACTCCCCACTCCCCATTATCTACACTGCTGCTTGTGGTTCTTTAACCTTCGCTGCTAGCATTTCGGGGTCTACTGATTGTAGTTCACCGTGGTTGAGTGTCCAACAACAATCTGCGATCGCCAGCATATCCCCAGCGTCATGAGTCACTACTAATAGTGTCCAATGTTGTTTCAGTTTCGCTAATAAATTTACTAATTGCCGACGCATTGACCAGTCCAATCCAGCGGTAGGTTCGTCTAATAACAATATGTTTGGTTGACGAATTAATTGTACCGCCAAAGCTAAACGCCTTTGTTGACCACCACTTAAAGCATGGGGGGCTGTGGAGAGTGATAAATGCTCTAATCCTACTTCACTTAATGCCTGCTTAACTCTCTGGGAGCCTAATTCGGGATGCCCTAAACGCAATTCTTCTAAAATTGTCCCACCGCAAAAGTGACGTTCGGGAAACTGAAATACTAATCCAGCCAATTGTTGTAGCTGTTCAGGTATCAGTTCTTGCTCTCGCCAAAATAGTGAGCCAGAAGTTGGTTCGGCTAGTCCAGATAAAATTTCCAATAAGGTACTTTTGCCAGAACCACTCGGTCCAATAATCAAACCCAGCTTTTGGGGTGCTAATTGTAGGTTAATTGACTTGAGAATCGCTGTGGGGCTAGCTGTGGGATGATAATTTAGATTTTTAAGATAGAGCATTTGTGAAAAAAAATAGAGAGTAGGGAGGGAGTAGGCTTCGCCGTGAGAGTCAGCCGTTAGCGTAGCTTCCCAAAGGGTACGGAAGTAAAGAGTAGGGAGTGGGAAAAGACTATGATGGCATGGATTTTAATCCACTAAAGTGGGCTGGAAGCTATTAGCGAGGAAATAAATTTCTGGACGGGAGATTTGAGATAATAATTAAAAAAAACCAAACCTGTTTCTGCTTTCCATTGTTACAGACTTACCTCTAACCAAGGCTACAAAAATCATGGGAACTTGGCAAATTAATGGCAGTCAACCTGTGTAGAATATTTGGGCTAAAGCAGACGCAAGTTATAGTTAACCGTCCTTTGCATTCTAAGTATCATCTAGAACTATTTCAACAGCAGTTTTGCTGAGAATTACAATGACTGAACGGTGTTCTACCCCTCAACCAATAGCATTTGCCAGACTCTCTCAGCTCGCTCAGACAGCCTTTGCCGCAGCGATCGCCCTCAATTTATGGGTGAATCCTTCTCTGGCTGGCGATCCATTTCGCACTACCGAACCGCGTAACATTGGCGACAACACAGAAGCAGCTTTTAAAGCAGTTTTCCAACAAGGTGATTATCCCGCCGCCGAGCGTCACTTGCAACAAGCAATATCCACTGAGCCAAATGAACCTCTAGCTTATGCTATGAAGGCATCTTTAGCATACGCCAACAAAGATTTAGCTACACTAGACACTTACAGCAAAAAAACTTTAGAAGCCGGACAAAAGTTGATTGCTACTGATCAATTACGTGGCAACACGTACACTGCTGTCGGACATTTTTTGGAAGGGGCAGTAATTTTGACCCGTGAAGGTACCCTCAAAGGTGCGCCCCAAGCTTTAACTAGACTACGGCAAGTTTATCAACATTTAGATAGAGCAGAAGCGATCGCACCTCAAGATCCAGAATTGAATTTACTCAAGGGCTATATGGATTTGATGCTAGCCGTTAATTTACCCTTTGCCAGTCCCGATGATGCCATCGACAGGTTAAAGACAAATGCAGCCCCGCAGTATTTAGTAGATCGAGGCATTGCCCTTGCTTATCGTGACTTAAAACGCTACCCTCAAGCTTTAGAGTATGTTAACCGTGCTTTAAATACAACATCTGATAACCCAGAGTTGTATTATCTCAAAGCCCAAATCCTCAGAAAACAGGGACAAAACGATAAAAGCCAGTCACTGATTAAAGAAGCGATCGCTAACTTTGACAAAGCCTTAACTAAACGAACCCAACTCCCAGCTACTTTAGTCAGACAAATTGAGCGTGAACGTAACAATACGATGAATAGCCTCAATGCTATGGGTGGTTAATTTAGATAGAGCGTGGCGACAAGGGGATAAGGGAAAAACTAAAATACTTCCCCATTCCCCACCTCCTCATCCTGATATGCTTATTACTAATTGAGCTATTTGACCGTAATGCAAATTCAGTTCCGCGAGATTAATCCTTTTGATGTGTGGATTTGGCTGCAATTCAGCACAGTTCCTTCTGGACGAGAAAAACAATATGTAGAAGAAGTTTTTAATTCTTGGTTTTATTTGGGCAAACTGGGTGCATTTAATGCCGAAAATCTCCAGGTACAAGACACCGGGCTGGAAATCAGCTACATGAATTATGACCAACAAGGTTATGACAAAAGCTTGGTGGCATTAATGCACAATATGGGTGAATTTGAGTATGAGGGACAGTGGGCGCGTTGTTGGTTTGACTTGGGAACCAGTGATGCGATCGCTCTTGATATATTGGTCAATGCCCTCACCCAGCTAAATCAGGAATATGTCACTATTGAGGATTTGTACATTGGCGGCGAAAATGAAGATTGGCCGGTTGAGGATAGCGACAGCCATCATTCCTCTAATTACGATAATTAGTGACAACAATGAGCAAAGCAAACGAAATTCGGGTATTAGCCTTGGGGCTGATTCGGGATGGTGAGCGTATTTTTGTTTCTGAAGGTTATGACCCCGTAAAGCAGGAAACATTCTATCGCGCTTTGGGTGGTGGGGTTGATTTGGGCGAAACTAGCCAAGCTGCTTTAAAAAGAGAATTTCAAGAAGAAATTCAAGCAGACTTAATAAATATTCGCTATTTAGGTTGTATAGAAAATATATTTACATTTAACGGTAGGCAAGGTCACGAAATTATTCAACTTTACCAATGTGATTTTGCTGATACTAAATTTTATCAATTAGAAAGCTTAATATTTTCTGAATCAGAACATCATCAACATAAGGCACTGTGGTTAGAAATTTCCCGCGTTAAATCTGGTGAACTAAAATTAGTTCCCGAAGAATTTTTCAAATATTTGTAAATAATTACAAATTCCTAGTCATATCTATCCTTTTTTGATTTAATCACTTTGAGGACATCATCATGCTGTTGACCTTCTATGATGTCTTTCAAATGTATTTTCCCTTCAATATATTGAATATGGATACGCCATCCAGATATTTTATCGATATCGGCTCTGTATATTGCTTGTTTAATCCCAGTGACTTTATGGAGTCTTGTCTTATGAAAATTTCGAGTTCTGTGACATTCATTATCTTCTAGTTCAGCCAAAGCTTCCAGAAAATTACATTTTAGGTTATTTGGCAAAATCTTCATCGCCTCATTAATCACACCATACTCGTCTAGAAGAGGTTTGATTTGTGACATTAGCGCAAATTAACCTTAACCTCTTGATTTTCCACCGTAAAATCTTGGTACAGTGACTCAGCAACTGAATTGTATGCTTTTGGTGCATCTTCGGGCTTGACAACTCTAAATAAAGTTATCAGTGTCCTTTCAAATATTGGATCATCATCAATAGTCAGAATTATCCTAATTTTTTCATTAATTCTCAAAGAATATATGGAAGAATCATAGTTCTCATTGAGCCTAATTTCTCTTAGTTGTGTACTATTTTGATAAATTAAATTTTTCTCTTCAGAGAGAAGTTCCACATATCGATTCAGTTTTTTAATAATCTTAAATTTTTCTGTATTACTAAATTTCTCTAAATCTTGTTCAAACTCTTTTGTTGACTCAATGAGTATATCCATCGCATTATCTCCTAGACGGAAATCCCCAACTTACTTCAAATTTAACGTAGAGCTATCAATAATTGAAGTGTTCCAAGTATGGTAATTCAAGGTGAGAAATTTTTGTTGTTTTTTTCCGTTCTATGACGCGTAAATTTGTTTACTTGATACTAAAACCCTATTTCTCTAAGATTTGAGGAACTGTTCTGCGTAATTTTTAATAGTACGGTAGTGTGGAATCTAACTTTTCACGGTATCTGGAAAACCTCTCTCTAAATCTCTCTCCTGGGAGGATAGAGACTTTGACTTCTCCCCATTCCCTCGTAGGGAAGGGGGTGGGGGGTTAGGTTTTGCGACCTTTTCCACATGACGTGAAAAGTCAGAGTGTGGAATACCCTACTTATTCATCGGCTAGCACACCAAGTCACTATATTGCCACTTTTGCATAAATAACGTTATATTTATTTACATAAAGTTACAAATTTTAAATTAAGAGGTTCGCCATGACTATTTTAATTGCATTATTGACAGTAGGTTGGGTGGCTGCTTCAGTCTTAGGCTCTTTGGCTTACTTCCTCGGAGAACAGAGTAAGCCCATCCATGAACGTAACTGGCATTCTGAGTCTTTTGAACAGTTAGCCAAGTCGATTACTGGTATGGATACAGACTATGGCGTTCGTGTCCCAGCTTATGCAATGGACGCGTACACTAGCCGTAATCTTTCCCGCTAACAACCGTCTGCCGAAATGTGGATAAATTTAACCCCCAGCATCAAGACTGGGGGTTTTGCTTTTTTAAGTTAAGCCAAATTAATCCAACTACTACAACGGACGATAGACGCGATAGTTGATTTCAGGAAAGATATTATCCATTAATTCGACTTTTTGCAACCAACCACTATCGACTTTGCCAATTTTCACGTCTTCGTAGAGCTTATTGAACCGCATCAAGTGCGATCGCGTCCTTCTTACGGCGTAGGGTACCATTGTTCCTGTCCGCATAATAAACGCCCAGTCAGAAGATTGCGCTAGTAATAGTTCCCGCGCTGCTTGGTTCAGTGCTTTTTCCTGCAATTTATCTTCAGCTTCTATGTGTGATATTTCAATCATCCGCTCGGCTGCTTTGTGCAAATGTGGATAAATCCAAGCATTTGTATCATTTAACCAATACTCATGGAAACCTTTAAAGCCCCAACTTGACTGTGAAGGGCGACATACTTGCTGCGATGGTTCTGCCCGCAAATAATCAGCCAGATGAGTCATTTGATAAGTTCCTTGGTCATACCATGACTTGCGGAACAGGTAATCAATGAACCAAGGGCCTTCATACCACCAATGTCCAAACAATTCGGCATCGTAGGGCGAAACAATAATTGGAGGACGACCCATAATACCGTGTAAATGTTCAGCCTGGCGCTCACGGTTATACATGAAGTTATCCGCGTGTTCTGCTGCCTTTTCCCTGGCCCAATAAGGGTCGTAGAGTGCCTTATCTGAAAGCCCTAAACCACGGCCTGTTATTTTGTGATACTTAATGCCCGTATTTTTCCGTTGACCATTGGGCATGATATAGGGCTTAATATACTCATATTCTGCTTCCCAGCCCAAATCTTTGTAAAATTCCCGATATTCTGCCGCACCAGGATAGCCAACTTCTGAAGACCATACCTGTTGGGATGATTCATGATCTCGACCAAAAACTGCCACACCGGTTTCTGTAAAAATCGGGGCATAAGTGCCAAAACGTGGGCGAGGACGAGCATATAAAATCCCGTGTCCATCGGTGAGGAAATAGCGCAAACCAGCATCTGCCAGCATTCGCTCAAGACCTTCATAATAGGCACATTCCGGTAACCAAATACCTCTGGGTGCTTGTCCAAAGGTTTGCTCGTAGTGTTCACAAGCCACCTGAATTTGCGCCCACACAGCTTGTGGATACATTTTCATTAATGGCATGTAGCCATGAGTAGCACCACAAGTGATAATTTCTAAATTGTTACTATCTTGGAATTGCTTAAAAGCTGTTACCAAATCACCTTTGTAGCGTTCCCATAGCTCACGCGCTTCTTTAAACTCAGCGGCGTAATGTTCAGCTAAATAACGAATATGCCCGTTGTGGACATTACGTTCAGCTTCTAGTTCTGTAAGTTCTTCTAGTTTGGCTAAGTGCGCGTCATAGCGTTCTTGCAATAGGGGATCACGAAGCATCGACACTAGAGGTGGTGTCATACTCATGGTGATTTTAAAGTCGATACCGTCTCGCTTTAAGCCCTCGAATACTTTCAATAAAGGAATGTATGTTTCGGTAATGGCTTCATAGAGCCATTCTTCCTCCAGCACGTAGTCACTTTCTGGGTGACGAACGAAGGGCAGATGTGCATGAAGTACAAGGGCGACGTAGCCGATAGCCATAGTGATTTTGGGGTAGTACTTGTAAGTTGAAGGACGAGGGTTTTGGCGAAATTAACAATATTTTAAGACTTTATGGGGATCGTGACAGTAGTTTTCTCTTAGTTGTACTTTAAGATATTTGCTCAGAGTTAATACCTGCACCTCGCAAGCGTGCTGCTAATTTTTCAGCCCGTTGACGTTCTTGTTCTAGTTGTTGCTTGGCTTACTGTAACTGTTTACTAAAACTATACAAAAAAGTTCTCAACCAGAACGCAGAAACCTGGTAACAGTGGTGAAGTGATTTCGTCGTTAATCAGCAAGGTTGCGATGAGTTTTAATTGTGCGGCTTCTCGGCGATAAACTTCTAGCTGCTGTAATTGCCAATTAGCAATCCAATATTCTTGGACTCCCGTGGATGAATATAGTTTTAGCTTAGCTTCACGGTCTCGGCGTTCGTTGGTTGTCCCAGGAGAAAGCACCTCCGCAATCAGTTCTGGCGCTCCTCTTAAATGTCCTTCGTCATCTAGTAATTGCTTTAATCGCTCACAACTAATCCAAACTACATCGGGTATGACATTATTGATGTCTTGAAAAATTATTCCAGGAGTTGTAATCGGTTCACCTAGTTTACTAGAGCGAGACCAAACTTCTAATTCTAAATGAATGTTACCCGCAGTTCGCTGATGTTTCCAGTGAGGCGCTCTAGTCACAAATAGTTCTCCATCAATAATTTCGTAGCGCTTCCATTCGTCAGTTGCCAGTAATTCTAAGTCTGAGGTTGTCCAACGGACTTGATCAGATAGTGTTTGGTTCATAGCACTCTTGTTCTATGCTGAGTTTAGAGATGAGATTCTTGCACCTTCTGTGACACCTTATATACTAAGTGTGGCAGCAAGCCGCTGAAATATAACAAAACAATATTTGTGTTTGTATCTATGCTACCGTGGTAAACCCAACTCTATGCCCTAAGTATCATTGCTCTTCGCTTTCTTGATATAAGTGTTCTAATTCTTGCAACTGTGTTTTCCGAGATACGCGACGATACTTTTTACTCTCTAATTTCGGTTCGTACTGTTGCTTACCCTTACCTTTAGTTTTCATCTTCAGCGTTGATTCGGGATCGGCCTGTTGGTTAAGATGAGTTTGCCGCGCGATCGCCTCATCTAAAAATTCCAAATAATGTACATACCTTTCCCAGTCGCCTCGCACTACACAATCAGGCTCATCTCGATGTAGACAATCACTAAATCGACAGTTAGCTTCAACTAAAGGCTTTCTAGCTTCTGGGAAATAATAGATTAATTCTTCCGGGGGACAATCCAAATCAGGCTGATTAAAACCGGGAGTATCTGCCAGTAAGCCTCCATCTGGCATTTCAAATAATTCTACATGGCGGGTGGTATGACGACCACGAGCTAATTTACCGGAAACTTCCCCCACGCGCAGGTTAACAGTGGGTATCAGCGCATTAATTAGGCTAGATTTGCCCACACCGGAAGGCCCAGCAATTACTGTAATTTTGTTGCTCAGATGATTAGCTAATTTGTCAATATTTATGCCATTTTGGACACTAATAAATAAAGGTTGATAGCCCCATGCCAACAGGCGATCGCTTATTTCTTGTTGTTCCTGTGGTGAAACCAAATCACATTTATTCAAACATAAAAGCACATCCACATCAGTAGACTCAGCTTTCAGCAGAAACCGACTTAATTGGTAAGGTTCTAGCGGCGGATCAGCAACAGCAAACACTAAAAGAATTTGGTCAACATTAGCGATCGCTGGACGATCCAATTGGCTGGAACGGGGTAAAACATCAGAAATTGCCCCTCTACCCCCAGACCAATCTGGTTCTTCCACAACCACGCGATCGCCCACCATCACCTGTTGCCCGATTTTTTTCAGACGGGTTCTGCGAGTACAGAGGAGGATGGGAGTTGGGAGTTGGGAAGAATCATTTTCTTGTTCCCCCCTGCCCCCTGCCCCCTGCCCCCCTGCCTCTTCTGCCTCTTCTGCCTCTTCTGCCTCTTCTGCGTCCAGCTGTACGCGATAAAAATTTGCTTGCACGGCTACCACCGTACCAATTAACTGTCCGGTAGTAGAGATAGTATCTACTGTCATTGGGCAGTAACAGGACGGCGGACTAGCAAGGCAAAATAGCCCATGCAATCTGTAATTTGCTCAACATGATAACCTGCCATTGTCAAGCTATCAGGAACTTGCTCAATTGGTTCTCCAGAGTCTAGCCATACTTCTAGCAAACCTCCTGGCGACATTTTTTCCAGATATAATTTTGTTCGCACGAAGTTAATGGGACAAGGTGTGCCACGTAGATCAAGTTGAGCATCGGGAGATGAAAGGGAGGATAAAATCATTACTTAAATAGATTTCCCAAGAATCCTTCTAGACCACCTTTACCGGTACGGTCTCCCTTGATTTTAGCCAGTTTCTCCAGCAATTCTCTTTCCTCTGGAGTCACCTTGTTAGGAATGTCAATTAATACCGTCAGCATATGATCTCCGCGACTGACAGGATTACCTAACCGGGGTACGCCTCTATTTTCCAGCTTCATCACTGTATTTGGCTGGGTACCTGCGGGAATAATCAATTCCACGGGTCCGTCTACTGTCTCTACCTCCAAACGACATCCTAAAATTGCTTGCAGATAACTGACTTTAATTTCTGAGAGAACATTAATTCCATCCCGCTGGAATTCTTCATCTTCATTGACAAATAAATAAACGTACAAATCTCCAGGAGGTCCGCCACGTTGTCCTGCATCCCCTTCTTGGGAGATTCGCAAGCGTGTACCATTGTCCACTCCAGCCGGAATGGTAATTTTTAGTTTCTTGGGTACTTGATTTGTCCCCTTACCATCACAAGCATCACACTTATCTTCAATTACCATGCCCGTACCGTTACAGGTGGGACAAGTCGAAACTTGAGTAAAGCTGCCAAAAGGCGTTCTCGTAACGCGGCGTACTTGACCCGAACCGCTACAAGTGGAACAAGTGCGCGGACGAGTTCCCGCTTTAGCACCGGAACCACCACACACGTCACACACTTCTAAATGCGAAATGCGAATTTCCTTTTCGCCACCAAATACCGCTTCGCGAAAGTCTAATTTTAGGTCTAGCCTTAAGTCGTCACCTCGTACTGGCCCGCTGCGCCGTCTTTGTGTTGGGCCACCAACGCCGCTACCAGCAAAGCCACTAAAGATACTTTCAAAGATATCGGCAAAACCGCCCATATCCCCCATATCTTGGAAGCCTGCGCCAGCAGCAGCAGCGCCTGAAACACCAGCTTCACCAAAACGGTTATAACGCTCTCGAACATCTGGCTCAGAAAGCACTTCATAAGCGCGGTTAATTTCCTTAAACCGATCTTCCGCTCCCGGTTCTTTGTTCACATCTGGGTGATACTTCCGGGCTAAACGGCGGTAGGCTTGTTTGATGTCTTCTTTGTCGGCGTCACGAGAGACACCCAGAATTTCGTAATAGTCGCGGGCCATATAACAAAGGTAAAAGTTAGGAGGAAGAAAGCAGAAGGCATTAAACGCCACAGTCATTTACTACCCTACGGTAAGCCGTATCCTGCAAAAGCGACTACCTGTAAAATTAAGGCAATCAGTCTGTTAACCCAAGGGTCAAAACTTTTTCAAGTTACTTGTTTTTGTAACGTAGTATCCTGAGTTGGGCGGCTTGCCGGAAGCTAGGTAGAAGGCAAAAATAAATTTTTATTAATATATTGATTTTACCTTTTACATTTGACAAAAATCACCAGCAAGTTGGAAGCAACAGTTACTTTCCTCATCAAATACAACAAAAGCTGCCAAAGTTAGGAGCTGAGCCTGTCTCTTTTACAATTGTGCTACTTAGTAGGGTCAAAACACGCTGATAAACCATAGGAGCTAGCCGTACCTAATGGTGCGGAAAACCCTCCAGATAAAATTTAGGCGCATCTGTACTGGTACACTGTCTAGCCCACGGCAATTCGCTTTTATAATCTAGCAAAATTAGGGGCTAGTGGTCTGTCAAGCTAAAAATTGTGAGTTTGAGGGAAAATAGAGCGGCTATGCAGTGTAAACTTCACCAGATATCCTAATAACTGAGCATGTTCAAGAACTATATTGTCCGGTTAAGTCAAGAGGAACGGCAGACCCTAAAAGATTTGGTATCTACAGGGATTGAGGCGGCTTACAAAATAAAGCACGCCAATATTCTATTAAACATTGATGTAAATGGACACAGATGGACGGATGAAGAAGCGGCCGCTGCCTTTAGTAGCCACCGTAACACCGTCGCAAATCTCAGGGAGCGATTGGTAAATGTTGGTTTAGAGTCAGCCTTAAACCGCAAGCCTAGTAAAAAGCCGCCTCGTCAACAGGTTATTGATGGAGAGGTGGAAGCAAAACTCATCGCTTTGCATTGTGGGGAACCGCTTGATAGACCACTAGATACAAGCCAAACTTTATCACCTGGTGTTGGGACGAAGCGATGAAAAACTTCACCCAAACCCCGACTGGCACCAAAAATCACAAAACGGCTCATCTTCTATTGAAAGCTTTAGAAAGTCTCAAGGAAGTACTGGGGCTGAAAGAACTATATTAAACTTAAGATTGTAACCAATCTTTTATTTCATCTATCAACCAATGACCTTCTACGGTTGCTAAAGGAGTAGTAGTAATTCTTTGCTTTTTCATTAATTCAATAGTTACACCTATAGGTGCTGAAGCTGCTATTTTATCCTCTTGATGAATCTCTTGAATAAATTTAGTTTTACCACTTTTTTGCCAATAACAAAGTCCAAATAATTTCCATTTTACTTCAAAATTATCTCGGTTAAAATATAACTCTGTATGCCCAAAAAATGATAATAAGACAACTAAAATACCCAAAATTAGCGATAAGAAAATAATAAATTGAAAATACCACCAATTATAAGTATTAATTGTAATATTTATAACTTGTGGTAAAAAAGCGACAAGAAAGCTAGCTAGATATACAAAACGTAATGATTTACTTCCACGTTTCGGAATTTTAATTTTAAGAAAGCTAGCTGTTTTTTGAAGCTGGATTTTACTACCTGTTGGTTTGTGCTGAGTAATAGCAGGACTTAAAGTATATTTATTCTCAAGAGCAGCAATTGCATCACTTGCTGTGTTAATTCTATCTGCAATGTTGGGTTCAGTAAGTTTACCAATCCAATTAATCAATCCCAAATCAATGCTAATGAGACTGGCAAATTCGATTCGGCAATTACGATGTGGTAAATCAGCAGGACTAGTCCCTGTTATTAAATGAATTAATGTTTCACCTAGTGCATATAAATCAGATGCTGGTTCTGCACGTCCAGCAAATTGTTCCATTGGCACATAACCATAAGTTCCTACTACAGTAAAAGTGGCACCTTCTGCTACTGCTTTATCTTGTACTGCACCAAAGTCAACTAAATAAACCCGTTTATCATCTCCCAAAATTAAATTACTCGGTTTAATATCACGATGTAATACAGGTGGTTCTAATGAATGCAAGTAAACTAAAATACTTAATATCTCAATGGCAATTTTTTCGACTTGTGATTCTGAAAATCGCTGTCCTTGGTTGAGTAATTCTTGCAAAGAGTTACCAGAAATATAACTTTGTACTAAAATAAACCAAGAAAATTTTGAGCCAGGTAAATTGTCAACAATAAAACAATCTTCATACTGGGGAATGTAGGGATGGTTGAGGTTTTTTAAAACTTGAGCTTCCCGTTCAAATAATTTATGTTCTTTCCATTGTATTTGTGGATTTAAAGTTAATAGCTTTAAAACTACTTGTTTTGGCGATATTAATGATATTGCTAACCAAGTTTGATGACTACTATTTTGCCCTAATTTTTTTTGTAATTGATAGCGATTATCGATTACTTGCCCAACTTCTATCATTTTTTATTCCAATTAAATTTCTCACCTTAAATTCCTAACCAATTCCTAATTTCCAAAGCAATACATTGGCTTTCTTTTTTTGTTAAACCTTTCTTCAAACGACCAAATGAATATTCATCAACACCGACAGACAAAATTATTTCAGAAACTCTATTTCGACCTATACCCCCAGTTTTATAAATATAAATTTTCTCGATGTTTAATACATTGCCACGCTTTCTCATGAAAGTCACACCAAATAATTTCCACTTGATTTCAAATTTTTTATTATTGAAACAAATATTATTTTCTACGAACCCAGGTAATGTCAACCAAGCGATGATTGAAGCTCCAAATATAAAAAATAGCCAGCCTACCCAAATACTTGCTGTACCACCGGAAGTGAGAATAAAAAGTATCCATAGAAGTAATGCACTTCCTCCAAATAATAATTCAATCACATTCTGATTCGTGGGAATATCGATTTCTAATTTATCTAATGATTTACGTATAAATACAGGAGTGTAGGGAATATCGTTGTTTGTATTATTTATTGCCAGTTCGTTTGTTTCCAGTGCTTTGAGTGCCTCTGCTGCTCTGCCAAAGCGAAATTCTGGATTAGGTTCGGTCATTTGCTGTAACCACCTCATTAAACCTGGGTTGAGTTTTGTAAGATGAGCAAACTGCATCCTTGAATCAAACTGTGGCAAATCTGCTGGTGGAATACCTGTCGCTAAATTTATCAAAGTCGCCCCCAATGCATAGAGAAGAGATCGGATGCAGGTGTCGCCCGTCCACCAAACTGCTCTAGAGGGGTATATCCATATGTACCAACGACTGTAAATGTTGCACCTTCTGCTGCTGCTTTATCTTGTACTGCACCAAAGTCAACTAAATAAACTTGATGTTTATTTTTTGAAGAGTCTAGTAGTAAGTTGCTGGGTTTGATATCGCGGTGCAAAACAGGGGGGCTGAGTTTATGAAGATAAATTAGTATTTTTAAGACCGCTCGAGCTATTTGTCTGACCTCAGTTTCGCTAAAAGTTTTCCCAGAAGAAAGCAATTCTTTGATGGATTTTGCATTTATGTATTCTTGCACTAAAGTAAAATATGTAATTTCGCGCTCCAGAACAAAATCATCCTTGTATTGAGGAATGCAGGGATGATCTAATTGTCGTAGAACTTTCGCTTCGCGCTCAAAAAGTCGCAAATTATCCCACTGTAATTGGTCGCTAGCCATCAGCAGTTTAACAACTACTTGCTCTTGATCTATCAAATCCCATGCTAACCAGGTTTGACGAATCGCACTCTCACCCAATACTCTTTGAAGTTGATACCGTTCTACTAATATTTCTTGCGCTTGTAACATCGTACTCCTTTTGCTCAGGGGTGCATTATCCTATTGTTTTTTATATCTCTGATAGAAAAAAAAGCTCTGACTGTGAAGCTAATAGATATAAAAGTACATTTTGGGGATATTGAGGTGAGAATTTTATGTGTTGGGTACTAGATATGTTTCGGTAGATTGTGGAAATCGTTCTTAGACCTTTGGAAAAGAAAGGTTTTGTACTTTTACCCAAACTGGAATTACTCAATAACAATTAAACAGGCACTGAAGATCAAAAATAAGAAATATGCTGTTTGTAAAAACTCAAATTACAACAGATGATCAGCCAACAATTAATCTAGTACAACCTACTTTTATTTGGCTAGTTACTTGATAAGTATTTGACTATTTAATACTAAATTAATAGTTTAAAAAAATAATATCTATCTCCAGATAGATATTATTTTGGGGTTCTTATTTAATCCTCATTCCTTATTAGGATATATAGTGAGGTTTACAGTGCATAGCCTCTCTATTTTCCCTCAAACTCACAATTTTTAGCTTGACAGACCACTAGAGACTAGGGACTAGGGACTAGGGACTAGTGAAGTTTTTGTTTACCTCTAACCTCTAGCCTCTCAAATTAATCTATTGCTTCATAATCAGCCTGTGCGGTACTTTCTTCATCAAAATCAAAGTTGAATTGAGGTATTAGGGTGCCATTCATGGGTTGCTCTGATTCAGATGTCAACCGACTATCTGGAGCTTCTTCGACTTTTTCACTATCTTGGTCGTTAGCTCGATTATAGACATCAGCACCAATGGCAAATAAAGTTTCTTGGAAGTCATCTAAACACTGTTGAAATTCTATGAGCGAGATGCTGGGATTTGTCATTACGGCTTGGAGTTGCGCGACTTTTTCGGTGGCTGAAGCTTTCATCTGCTCGCCAATAAAGAGGCCATTATCCTTTAAGGTGGATTCGTAACTGAATAAAAGATTATCTGCTTGATTTTTGAGCGCAACTAGTTCTTTACGTTTTTTATCTTCCTCGGCAAATACTTCGGCTTCTTGGCGCATCTTTTCTACTTCGTTGGTACTCAAACCACCGGTATTGGTAATCCGAATACTTTGCTCTCGACCAGTGCCTTTATCTTGGGCTGCAACTTTGAGGATACCGTTGACATCAATTTCAAAAGATACCTCTATTTGTGGCACTCCACGGGATGCGGGGGGAATTCCTGTCAGCAGAAATTTACCCAAACTCTTGTTGTCCCTTGCCATTGCCCGTTCACCTTGGAGGACATGAATTTCTACTGATGTTTGTCCATCAACGGCAGTAGAAAACACTTGGGATTTACTGGTGGGAATTGTGGTGTTGCGTTCGATAATTTTGGTAAATACCTCGCCTAAGGTTTCAATTCCTAAGGACAAGGGTGTAACGTCTAGTAACAACAGATTATCAACTTCACCACCCAGTACCCCTGCTTGAATCGCCGCTCCCAGCGCTACTGCTTCATCTGGGTTAATAGAGCGATCGGGCGCTTTACCATGAAAAAACTTGACGAGGGCATTTTGAACTGCGGGAATGCGGGTGGAACCACCTACTAAAATAATCCGATCTATATCTTGCGCTTGGAGATCTGCATCTTTGAGAGCTTGAATCATCGGTTCGATGGTGGCTTCAATTAACCGCCCTGCCAGTTCTTCAAATTGAGCGCGGCTGAGTTCCATTTCTAGATGCTTGGGCCCACTCTCATCGGCAGTGATAAATGGCAAATTGATGGAGGTACTTGCCATGCTGGAGAGTTCAATTTTTGCCTTTTCTGCTGCTTCCCTGAGGCGTTGCAGTGCCATTTTATCGAGGGAGAGGTCAATTTCTTCTTCTTGTTGGAAGTGTTTGATCATCCAGTTGACGATAGAGTTATCAAAGTCGTCTCCGCCTAAGTGGTTGTTACCACAAGTTGCCTTAACTTCAAAAACTCCGTCGCCCAATTGCAGGATAGACACATCAAAGGTGCCGCCTCCCAAGTCGAATACTAAAATCAACTGTTCTTGGTCTTGCTTTTCCAAACCAAAGGCTAAAGCAGCCGCAGTTGGTTCATTAATGATTCGCAAAACTTCTAATCCGGCAATGGTACCCGCATCTTTAGTTGCTTGTCGTTGAGCATCTGTAAAATACGCTGGTACGGTAATTACTGCCTGAGTTACAGCTTCACCTAAAAAATTTTCCGCATCCTGCTTGAGTTTTTGCAGAACCATTGCGGAAATTTCTTGGGGTGTATAATTGCGTTCCCGAATTTGGACATCAACGGTATCGTCTCGGCCTTTGATACAGGTATAAGGCACACGACTGCGTTCTGTTTCAGTATCTTCCCAGCGACGACCGATGAATCGCTTGATACTGTAAATTGTGTTTTCAGCATTAGTTACGGCTTGGCGCTTTGCCAGTTGACCGACCAAGCGATCGCCACTTTTCCCAAATCCTACAATACTAGGCGTGGTACGTCCGCCTTCGGAGTTGGAGATCACAATCGGTTGACCACCTTCCAAAACTGCGACGCAACTGTTTGTAGTGCCTAAGTCGATCCCAATAACTTTTCCCATACGTACAGTATTTTTACTGAGTGCTGCTGCCGTGATTTTTCGCGGACTATTTTTTGTATGGGCTAAAGCTTACGGTAAAGTCTGTGGAACTCCTCTTGGAAGCAGTTGAAACACGGACTGTTGTTTAAGGTTGGCTTTTTGTGAAAAAGTTACACCCTAGATGCAAGCTGCTATCAAAAGGAGGGCTGCAAAAGTCCGGCTAACTATCAACAGCCCTATCCTTTTTGAGATATGCGATGCTTGTTCTTAATAGAACCTAGGCACTTATGGTCAATTAGGCAAGCAACGACAGGTTAACTGTCAGCTGAACTCGACTGATCTTCCTGTGCAGGTGGTGCGTCTTCCTGAGGAGCAGCCACCTTGACCATTGAATGGCGCAGCACGCGATCGCCCAAATAATATCCGCGTACTAACTCTTCTAACACTGTTCCTTCCGGATGTTCATCCGTAGGTTCCCGCATAACTGCTTCATGAAGGTTAGGATCAAAGTCTTGACCTTCTGGACGCATTGGTGATACGCCTATGCGTTTGAGGCAATCCACAAGTTGTTTATAAACTCCTTGATAACTTTTGTGAATTGTCATCTCGCCATCGGTTTGTGGCTTGAGATGCGCTCGCGCCCGCTCGAAGTTATCGACTATGGGCAGCAATTCCAAAATAGTATTGCGTTTTGCCTGCACATCTAGCTCTTCTTTTTCCTTGATGGTGCGTTTACGGTAATTTTCAAAATCTGCCGCAATCCTCATATATTGAGTATTGCGTTCTTCTACTTGCGCTTTTAGGGAATCGATTTGTTGACTCAATTCTGCCAAAGCCGCCGTTTCTATTTCTTTCTTATCTGTTGCAGCGACGCCATTTTCTGCTGGAAGTGTCGCATCTCCCGATACATTAGTTGGAGTTGTCACTTGCTCAGTAGCCTCGCTGCCAGATTCATAGGAATTGATGTTGGCCGGGGAGTCGCTGTTCATTGCTTGCTTTACCTCTGTTGGTTCACCCAATTGTTGGCTGATATTGTTTACCTGTTTATTTTCGTCCATGATGTCTACTCATCCCAGATTGTTTTTATGGCAATATGTCACCACAGCCTACAACTGAGGCTAATTTGTTGCTGACATTTTTCTGGAAGTGATGTCACCGTTTTCATTATTGTGACAAATGGTGAACACCTTAGCGTAGACACCCCTGGGTCGGTATCCCGAACGAGTAGGGTAACACCAGGAGTAAGCCTTAAAGAAGAGAGTCGCGTCCGATTATCTGCTTCTCATCATTAGTCATAAGTCTATTTTTTAACGAATTACACCGGAAATATCCCCAACTCCTCAATCTTATAATCCCTAGTAAATGAAGGGATTGAGAATTTTCTGCCCTCCAAATCTCATGAAGCTGCAAAAATTTTGACCTAAATTTACTCAGTGTTCATGAAAATTATTTACCCCAGCCTGGGAATACTGTAATCAGAGGTTTTCCCTACTCATTGCTCACCTATGACTTACTCGTCTCCACAACGGCGCAGTACCGCTTTAACTACAAGAACCGAGTTTTCTCCTTTTGGCAACAAGCTAGTCCAGTCTGGCTATGTCAATACCGAACAGATGCGGCAGGCGTTGATTGAAAGTCGCAAATCTGGCAGACCCCTGACAGAAGTGCTGGAGTCCCTCACCGGTCAACAACTATCACCAGAGTTCCTTAGGCAGTATAAAAAACAGCAGTTATTTGAACTTAAAATACTATACGGTGTTGAGTTCCTAGATCCGGAAGTCAACAACATTGGCAATACCAGTGTAGGGAATCTCATTGAAACCCTCATCCCAGCTGATATCTGTCGTCGTCATCGCTTGGTACCATTATCCAAAAATGATGACCAAAACCCGCCCTGTGTCTTGGTGGCAATGGTCGATCCGGATAATCTTGAGGCTTCCGACGACCTCAACCGCATCCTGCGCCCCCAGGGTTTGGCTTTACAGCGCATGGTAATTACCCAAGAAGATTACCAACAGCTAATTAACCAATATTTGGATGAATTGGCTGTGCGACAAAAGCACATAGAAAAAGAAAAGTTTACGGATATTAATCAAGATTTAGAAAATCTCAGTAATCTTGATCTAGACGATGCCCCAGAAGAGATGGAGGCTGACTTAGGGGCAGCAATGAAGGGTGCGGAAGATGCCCCAGTCATCAATCTTGTGAACCGAATCTTGGCTAAAGCCTTACATGAAGGGGTTTCCGATATTCACATCGAACCGCAGGAAGAAAATTTACGCATTCGGTTTCGCAAGGATGGGGTATTGAGTGAAGCTTTCGATCCCCTACCGAAAAAAATTGTGGCTGCGGTCACAGCTCGATTTAAAATCATCTCCAATCTAGACATTGCCGAACGACGCTTACCCCAAGATGGACGCATCCGGCGCATGTTTGAGGGACGTAAGGTGGATTTCCGCGTCAATACCTTACCTAGTCGCTACGGGGAAAAAATAGTCCTGCGGATTTTAGATAACTCTTCCACACAATTGGGTTTGGATAAGTTAATTACTAATCCCGAAACTTTGCAGATTGTGCAGGATATGGTCAGCAAGCCTTTTGGGTTGATTTTGGTGACTGGGCCCACTGGTTCTGGTAAAACCACATCGCTGTATTCGGCACTGGCAGAAAAGAACTCACCGGGAATTAATATTAGTACCGTCGAAGACCCCATTGAGTACAGTTTGCCGGGGATTACCCAAGTACAGGTAATTCGGGAAAAAGGGTTAGATTTTGCTACGGCTTTGCGGGCATTTTTGCGACAAGACCCGGATGTATTGCTAGTGGGTGAAACGCGAGATAAAGAAACAGCAAAAACCGCAATTGAAGCTGCCTTAACAGGTCACTTAGTATTAACTACTTTACACACCAACGATGCCCCTGGTGCGATCGCTCGTTTGGGAGAAATGGGTATTGAGCCGTTCATGGTCTCTAGTTCCTTAATTGGTGTGTTGGCACAACGGTTAGTGCGGCGTGTCTGTTCTGAATGTCGTATCCCTTATACTCCCACACCTGAAGAATTGGCTCGTTATGGTCTATCAGCTTCCCAAGATGTAGACGTAACTTTTTACAAAGCTAATACGTTGACATTAGAGGATATTACCGAAGCAAAAGCCCACAATCAGCAGATTTGTCCAAAGTGTAATGGTTCTGGCTACAAGGGACGTTGTGGTGTTTATGAAGTTATGCGAGTTACTGAAAATTTGCAAACTTTAATCAACCAAGAAGCACCAACAGAACGCATCAAGGAAGTAGCCGTGGAAGAAGGCATGAAAACCTTACTGGCTTACAGTTTGGATTTAGTGCGTCAAGGTGCCACAACTCTCGAAGAAGTAGAACGGGTGACCTTTACTGATACTGGTTTGGAAGCGGAGTTAAAGGCCAAACGTAAGAGTGGTCTTACTTGTCGGACTTGTAGCGCCGAATTACAACCGGAATGGCTGGATTGTCCTTACTGTATGACACCTCGTTTTCAAGACTAAGAATTAGTCATTAGTCATTAGTCATTAGTTATTGCTTTTGACTAAGGAATTTGGATTCAACACATAAAACAAGGAATAAGAACTATGGAAATGATGATTGAAGACTTGATGGAACAAATGATTGAAATGGGTGGCTCGGATTTACATTTATCCGCAGGTTTGCCCCCTTATTTTCGTATCAGTGGCAAACTCACACCCATAGGTGACGAAGTATTGAGTGCAGACCAATGCCAAAGACTGATTTTTAGTATGCTCAACAATACCCAGCGTAAAACCCTAGAGCAAACCTGGGAGTTAGATTGTTCCTATGGTGTGAAAGGTTTAGCTCGTTTCCGGGTGAATGTTTATAAAGAACGTGGTGCTTATGCTGCATGTTTGCGGGCCCTCAGTTCCAAAATTCCTAACTTTGAAAAATTAGGTTTACCAGATGTGGTGCGGGAAATGTCAGACAAACCCAGAGGATTAATTCTGGTGACAGGCCCTACAGGTTCAGGTAAAACAACTACCCTCGCGGCAATGATTGACTTAATCAACCGCACCAAAGCAGAACATATTCTTACAGTAGAAGACCCAATTGAATTTGTTTACGAACCAATAAAAAGCTTAGTTCACCAACGGCAATTGGGCGAAGATACCAAGAGTTTTGCTAATGCTTTGAAAGCAGCTTTACGGGAAGATCCAGATATTATTCTGGTGGGAGAAATGCGTGATTTAGAAACTATTTCCTTGGCTATTTCCGCAGCAGAAACTGGACACTTAGTATTTGGTACATTACACACCAGTTCAGCTGCACAGACAGTAGACCGGATTATTGACGTGTTTCCCCATGAAAAACAAACTCAGGTACGGGTGCAATTATCTAACTCTTTGGTAGCTGTATTTAGCCAAACTTTGGTAAGCAAAAAAAATCCCAAACCTGGTGAATTTGGTCGGATAATGGCCCAAGAAATTCTCGTTGTTACTCCTGCTATTTCTAACTTGATTCGAGAAGGTAAAACATCACAAATTTATTCGGCTATCCAGACAGGTGGCAAACTGGGTATGCAAACTTTGGAGAAGGTTTTAGCTGATTTGTATAAAGCTGGAACTATTTCTTTTGAAGCAGCAATGTCTAAAACTTCTAAGCCAGACGAAATTCAACGTCTCATCGGTACTGCTGCACCCCCCGCAGGTGCAAGAGGGGTTGCTAGAGCGCATTAACTTTTCCATTAGCTAATTTTGAGTTACATAATTTATGCCAACATTTGTCGCCCGTATTCGGGACTCCCAAGGAAAATCTCGAAGGGAAAAAGTCGTTGCTGAATCCTTGTCACAAGCCCGTACTAATCTTAGACAGCAGGGTTTTGTGATTCAAGATTTGAAGAAATCTGAAAGTCTTGCCAGCTTTGATTTAAAAAAATTTCAAACGTCAATGACTAAAGTATCCGTTAAGGATAAAGCTGTCTTTTCGCGCCAATTTGCTGCTTTGGTGAATGCAGGTGTAGCAATTGTCAGAAGTTTAGGGGTACTATCCGAACAATGTAGCAATCCTAAATTAAAACAAGCACTGATTGACATTAGTAATGATGTGCAAAGCGGGATGAATCTATCAGATTCCATGCGTAAACATCCTGACTGCTTTGATGGTTTGTATGTGAGCATGATTCAGGCTGGTGAAGTTGGTGGTGTTTTAGATGAAGTGCTAAATCGTTTGGCTAAGTTGTTAGAAGATGTGGCCAGATTACAGAACCAAATTAAATCAGCTTTGTCTTATCCCGTCGTTGTGGGGTTTTTAGCAACTGCTATCTTTGTGGGTATGACTGTTTTTCTCATTCCCATTTTTGCGAATATTTTCAAAGATTTAGGTACAGAATTACCAGCACTTACCCAATTTTTAATGACGTGTAGTGAAATATTAAGAAGTTGGTGGGCCTTCGTGGTTGTTGGTAGTTTCGTAGCATTTGCCGCTGCTTATAAGCAATATTACAAAACACCAGTGGGTCGGATAACTATTGACCGTCTTTCTTTAAAAATGCCTTTGTTTGGTGATTTGATCCAAAAATCATCTGTTGCCCGCTTTAGTCGGACATTTGGTGCTTTGACTCGTTCAGGTGTACCCATTCTTACTTGTTTAGAAATTGTGCGGGATACATCAGGAAACCAAGTGGTTGCTAACGCCATAGATGGCGCACGTATAGACATTCAGCAAGGTGGAGTTATTAGCTTGGCTTTACAAAAAGATGAAGTGTTTCCGGCTATGGCAATTCAGATGATTAGTATCGGCGAAGAAACTGGTGAATTAGATGCGATGTTAATGAAAATTGCTGATTTCTATGAAGATGAAGTTGAACAGGCTGTTAAGGCACTAACTAGTGTTTTGGAACCACTGATGATTGTGGTTTTAGGGGGTATGGTGGGTACGATTTTGTTAGCAATGTATTTGCCTATGTTTAAAGTGTTTGAAACTTTGGGATAGGTAATGAGAATTTATGAGTTTAGAGTTAGGAGTTCAAACTTTTTATTCCTAACTCTACATAATTTAAAATTTGAGATTTTGTTTGCAATCCCAAATTACACAATTTTCTGAATTATGAATTAGTACTTGAGGACTGAAGTCCTCACTACAAACTTTTAATTATTTATTTAATGAGCTATGCATGTGCAAAAATCTGATTATGAAATGAGCTTGGCAGAGTATAGCAATAATTTAGCTGCGATCGCCTTACTCAAGGAGCATCGACCATATTTAGAAATGATTCCTAGTCTGCGTCGTCCAGATGAGAGTGTAATTACCATTCCCTTGCCTATTGTCCGTCTCCGCAGCGCTACAGATTTACAGGCAACTTGTTTACCCTGTGATGTGGCCATTTTAATGTGCGATCCTGAGTGGAAAATCAAAACTGGAGTGGAAATTTTACTTTTTATTCATCGTCCCCACGAAGATTTTTCTGATTTATTGGGACGTTGGCGAAAAACTCAAGTTTTGCTGGATAAGGATTATGAGTGGTTGATGCCTCACCGCCACAGTCATATTTTAAGTGAAGGGGCTAATAGTATATATCCGTTATTTGTACTTTTTGGTGAAACATCTGAACGTATCCAACGGGGTCTTGTGGGCGCGGAACTACCATTTATTATGCAGACGCAATGGTTGGTTGAGGAGAGTGAGGAGGGGCTAACCTCTAGCCCCTAGCCTCTTACTTCACAAACTGGGGCATAATTTCAGCAGCAGTGAAGATACCATAAATACCACGCTGGTGCAATTGTTGACCAGCTTTTAGATAGCCGAAGGCGGGGCCGCAGACATTGGCTGCCATGCTGGTTTCATCTCCTAAAGTAAAGGTGTGGGTGGAGATTTTACCTTCAAAGGTGCGTCCTGTAACTTTAACGTTAGTACTGAGGGGTTTTTTGGGATTACGAGTATCCACTACTCCGCCAACTGTAACGCGATCGCGTGAACAAATACCGGCAAATTCTAACATTACGTCATCGGCGTGTTCCATATTTTCTAAGGTCAGCACACCATTGGTTTTATCTAGTAATGCTTCTACTTCTGCGTCAGTCATGGCCCTAGCTGCTTCCACTGTGTAACCAGGCATATGTCCAATGTCTTCCCGAACAGTGGCACGGTAAGCTTCCCAGTTGGCAATACCTACACCAAAGGTAATTTCTACTTTGTGAATTTCGGCATAGCTTTGGGCTGCTAAAGCGGCGGCGGCGGTTAATAGTCCAGGTGTGGCACCACATCCTGTCATGTAGGTAATGCCGGCTGCTTGCAGTTCTGCTTTCATCCCCAGGAGTTGTTCTACGGCACTAGTGCGCTTAATAGCATCAACCAAAACACCCCGCCAACCGGATTGAATAAACGCTTGGGCTACCGAGGGAATAAAATCATTTGGCAGGTTGGGTAAAGCGAGGAAATACCCATCTACAGGTTGACTGGTAGCAATTAAATCTTGAATGCTGTTATTGCTTAATGTGCCAACTGGTTCTAAATAACCAACGGAACCTTGAGATTGGTAGGTTTTAATGCATTGTTCGGGATTTAAGCCTTCAGTAGAGTATGCGTAGCCTTTTTGGTCTGCGGCTGCGACTAAGATCATTTCCCGTTTGCCAGCTAGGACTTTAGCGGCTGCTTGTCCTAGTCCGCCGAAACCTAAGACCCCGACACGAATGGTTTTGTTGATTGGTTGTTTATTCACAGTGAATGTACCGTTTTGACTGATGACTATAAAGGTTAATTATGCTTGATTTTTATAGTTTATGAGGTTGAAGGATAAGTTTTTTTCCACGGCTAAGTCTTGGTTGGTAATTGGATTTCAGCTAGATTATATCAGTGTTAATACTATTAAAAAAGTATTAAAAATTATGTTGTAATAATATTGTATTTCGTATATGAATTAGGAGAAATTAATTTATGAGTTTTAATGATATAAAGACGGTAAAAACCGTTGCAGAAACTGGTGCTGCTGCTGGTGCTCCTGAAGTTGCTGCTACAGGATTATCTGTTGCAGCAACTTCAGGAGCAGGAATTACTTCTGGTCTAGCTGCGGCTGGTGGTGTAGTAGGTGGAGGTATGGCTGCTGGTCCTGCGGTATTAGCTGCTGGTCCTGCTTATGCTGGTGCAAAAATTATGAATGAAACTATGTTTAAAGACCAGCCCGATTTGTCTGAAGAAGAACGTAATGCTCGTACAGCAGCAAGAACAGCTACTAATATTGGGGCTGCTGCTGGTGTTGCTGGTGCTGGTGCGGTAACAGTAGCTGCTGGTGCTTCTGGTGCTGCAATTATGAGTACACTTGCAGGTATCGGTAGTGTTGTTGGGGGAGGTGCAATTGCTGGTACTGCTATAGTTGCTGCTGCACCTGTTGCTGCGGCAGCAGCTATTGGATACGGGATATACAAACTTTTTGGCGGCGGAGAAGAATAGTATTTACCTAGTTTTCCAATGTAGTCTTAGGCTGCATTGGAGCAAACAATAATTATGGTGTTGTGAGTTATCTTTCTGTTCATAACTTTAATGAGCAACTGGCGCGCGACTTCTAGTCGCCAGGCCTATGAATAAATTAGACCTTACAAACTTACAAACTCTGGGAAATTACTTTTTTTCTTGTACAAAACTCAAATAAAAAAAACACCTCGCTTAGTAGATTTATTCATACCAAATTTGGATGAAGAACTAATTGAGGTGTTTGGTTTTTATTTATTCCTAACCTGCGAGAAATAACTATTGGGAGGTAGAGCCTCCCAAAATTGCGGAAAGAACCACAATGCTACTTTGCGAAAATCGTTAAGCCGCAGTTGGCAATAAACCGTTATGCTTGAGTAACGAAACCGTACTAGGTTGACGACCTCGGAAAGATTGAAACACCTCCATAGGATGTTTGCTACCACCAAGTGCTAAAACTGTATCCCGATAGCGTCTACCTGTAGCTTTTATCGCCTCTTCATTTTCTAAACCAGCTTCTTCAAAAGCGGCAAACGCATCAGCACTTAGGACTTCAGCCCACTTGTAGCTGTAGTAACCTGCGGCATAACCCCCACCAAAAATGTGTCCAAAAGCACATAAAAATGCGTCTTCTGGTAAGGGTTGTAACACTGTAGTAGTTTTGGCAATGCGATGACGCACATCTGTGACAGTTTCACCCTGACCAGGGCGATAACGATAGTGTAGTTCCAAATCAACACTGCTAAAGTGGATTTGTCGCAAGGTGACACTACCACTCATATAGTTGCGTGCCGCTAGGAGTTTTTGATAATAATGCTCCGGTAGGGGTTCACCATTTTCATAATGCTTCGCCATGCCAAACAAAGTGGGTCGTTCGTAGCACCAGTTTTCCATGAACTGACTGGGTAGTTCTACCGCGTCCCATTCTACATTGTTGATGCCTGCGGCCCCGGTGTAGTCTACCTTGGTCAACATGTGATGCAAGCCATGACCAAACTCATGAAATAACGTTTCTACTTCATAGAATGTCATCAAACTGGGCTTACCATCTACTGGGGGAGTTTGGTTACATACCAAATACGCCACTGGTAAACGAATAGCAGTTACACCATTGTCAGTGATTTTGCTGCGATTAATACATACATCCATCCAAGCACCACCGCGCTTTTCGGATGGACGGCTGTAGGGGTCTAAGTAGAAGTAGGCTAGGGGACTACCCGTTTCATCGGCAATTTGAAAATAGCGCACATCTTCATACCAAACTGGGGCTTCACCGTCAGCAGGAGTGACAATAACACCAAATAGCCGCTTCACCAGTCCAAATAAGCCATCTAAAACTTGCGGTAGAGGAAAGTAAGGACGTAACTCTTCGGCGGTGAAGGCAAATTTTTCTTCCCGTTGGCGTTCTGCCCAAAAGCTGGTATCCCAGTGTTGTAAGTCCTCTGCTTCTGGTGCTTGCTTCTTAGCCGCAAAGGCTTTGAGTGCTTCTACATCTTTCACAGCTGCATCATAACTAGCACTGCGGAGTTCTTCTAATAATGCTTCTACTGCTGCAACATTGGGAGCCATTTTACTAGCTAGGCTCAATTCAGCATAATTTTCAAAGCCTAGTAATTGGGCTAGTTCTCGCCGCAATTCTAAAATCCGCTCAATTAATGGCTGATTATCAAACTCACCTGATGAAGCACGAGTTATGTAAGCTTTGTAGATTTTTTCGCGCAAATCACGGCGGGTGCTGTGTTGCATGAATGGCCCATAGCTAGGAAAGTCTAAAGTAATGCGCCAAGGGCCATTTTCTGGGGTGGCGTTGTCTGCTCCCGCAGCACGGGCAGCTTGTGCGGCTAGACTTAGTAAGCTGTCGGGTAAGCCGTCAACTTCTGCTTTGCTTGTCAGGGTTAAGCTATAGGCTGTAGTAGCATCTAAAACATGGTTAGAAAACTTGGTGGAAAGTTCTGCCAATTCCATTTGGATGGCGTTGAAGCGCTCTCTGGCATCTCCTTTTAAGCCCACACCCGAAAGTTCGGCATCTCTAATGGCAGCGTCCACAATTCGCTGTTGGGCTGATTCTAAGGTAGCCCAGTTATCACTGGCACGGAGTTCCTTGAGAGCATTGTAGATGGGTTGGCTTTGACCAAGCTTGTTGATAAACTGTACTACTTGTGGTTGTACAGCTTCATAAGCTTCACGCGATTCTGGGCTATTCTTCACACCCATTAAATGGCTCACTATACTCCAACTCCAGTTCAGCCGTTCTGTCAGCTTTTCTAGTGGTTCTACTAAACCGCTCCAAGTAGGCTGGATATTAGCTTCCAAGATGGTCAGTTTCTGCTCAAGTTCTGCCAAGAGTTCGGAAAAAGCTGGTACTACTTGCTCTGGAAAAATTTCTTGGAAGGGAGGCAAGCCAGAACCTTTGAGGAGAGGATTTTGAGAAATAGTGACATTTGCACTCATGGTTTTGTGTGAGTCGCCTATAAATATATTTATGTATCTTTCTCTTCTAATGTAGCGATCGCAGCCGTATTTAGCTGTGGGAGAATACCGTAATGTCAGGAAAAAGTAACTTTTATCTTCCCCTTATCAACAAAGCCTGATGAACTTTACCAAAAAATCAAAGAACATTGTCGGGCAGATTATACAGTTAGGGGTAAATTTCCAGAGATAATCAATGCACATCACTGTTTTACTGAGTGCTTTGGATATGAAATTACTGCTTCCTGTTTTGTTTGCGCCTGTAGTTATGTCGTTAACTTCTACACAAGTGCTGGCAGCTATTCAAACTAGAACTGTTGAGTATAAACACGGTAATACAGTTTTAGAAGGTTATTTGGCATATGACGACACCATCAAGGGTCAGCGTCCCGGTGTGTTAGTAGTGCATGAATGGAATGGATTACAGTCTTATGTTAAAAAACGTACTGAGGAATTAGCGAAACTAGGTTATGTAGCCTTTGCTGCTGATATCTACGGTAAAGGTATTAGACCACAGAACCCTGAAGAGTCAGGCAAACAGGCATCAATTTATCGTCAGGATAGACAATTATTGCGCGATCGCACCAACGCTGGCTTAAAAGTTTTGCAACAAAATTCGTTAACTGATGTCAAACGCATTGCAGCCATTGGTTACTGCTTTGGTGGCGGTGCTGTCTTAGAACTGGCGCGTAGCGGTGCCAATATTGGCGGTGTGGTTAGTTTCCACGGTAACCTCGATACCCCTAATCCCAAGGATGCTAATAACATCAACGCCAAAGTATTAGTTTTACATGGTGCTGATGATCCTCTCGTGCCAGATGAACAAGTGCAAGCATTTGCCACGGAAATGCGAGCAGCAAATGTAGATTGGCAATTAGTCTCTTATGGTGGTGCAGTGCATAGCTTTACTAACCCAGAAGCCAATAATCCTCCACAATCACTGTATAACGAAGTTGTTGCCAAGCGATCGTGGCAAACCATGAAGCAGTTTTTTGCCGAAATTTTTCGCTAAACATACCTGATAACTGCCATACCAAACAAAAAACCTCGGCTTGGCAACCGAGGTTCGTGATTAGGAGAAGATAAGAATGACGATTTAGATACATCAATACTCAGAAGCAGTATTTAAGATTTGTTTATATGGTTTGAGTTGTTTTGCTAACTTATGTAAATAAGTATAACAAAATTGTTACAAAAAGTCAACTTAATTTACCAAAATTAAAAATAGAGGCTAGATGCTATGACTGCACTCGTTTGTTGCTTGCGCTTTGGCGGCAATTCACCAAGCACCCAAAAAGCTACTGGGTCTAGTTCTCACTTAACACAACGACTAGCTAACAGAAAATCTGCAAACCCGTCGTTACATTAACGCAAAAACCAGACCCAGTATAAAATTCTACTCAATCAGATATTAAATTTTAGCGTCTGCTACCACCGCGGTAAGGTACTGCACTCAGATAATCAATATCAAATGCAGAGAGTCTTTGCGCGTAGTTGCCTTGACTACCGACTGATGCTGCCATATCTGCATATTTGCGAGGATCGCCTTCGGCAAGTCGTTTGTCTTGGAACTTGCGGGTGTAGAACTTCTCCAGAGTAATGCGCCAATCGGTCTGAACGGTGCCTTCTCTTTCTTGGAAGTCTTCGCCGTAACGGGGAGTTACCAAGTTGTAGGGACGACCTTCTAAACGTTTGCGTTGGTAGGGGACGGTGTTATCGCCAAAGGTTTGGGTGTATTCTTCACTGTCTACTAAAGCATCAACGAAGCCACTAAAACCTTTTGTACCAATGACAATTGACCAAGCGATTTGTTCTTCTTTGTTGTAAGACGAACGACCTAATAAGCGCTTGAGGGTAATGTCTACTAAACGGTAGTTGTTGTTGACAGAGACAACTAAGCGATAGAAGGCTTCAGACTTGGCTAAACCGCGGATGAAGTCCCGCACTGATAATGAGCCAGTTTTAAGTTGAGATTCTAAAGTTTTTTGACGATTAAATTTCAGAATCTCATGTTCACTGAAAAGTTGGCGATAGGTAGCCCAAATGATGCTTTGAATATCAGTGTAAGAACTGACATCTTCGGTGCGGTAGATATATGGTGTATCTTCATTCTGGTCAGCTACACCAAAGCTACTGACTCTGTGATTTTGACTACTTGGTTTGTATTGAAGTAAAGGCAGGGACATGCTGCGTTCTTCCTCTTATTAACAAATTAAACAAAAAGCTAGCTCGGACAATTGAAGGAGGTTGAATGATTCAAAACCTTCATTCGTGCTTTCTTTATTCTCCCGCATTATGTTATTTAACTTTCCTGGTTTTTCAAATTACCGCACCGGGAAATTGGCACTGGAATTGATGGAAAGGGGAATTCCTGGTGGTGTAGTTTCTCTGGTTGTATCGGGAATTTGGATATTTGCCAGGTTCACTGGTGTGAAGGTCACGGTTCTGATTGACATGGAACCGGCTAATTCCCAGAAATTCTTGATGTCGCCTTCTATATAGCGCGCATCTTCTAACTTGTCGCGCCAGTAGTCACCATAACGAGGTGTCACCAAATTAAAAGGTCTATCTTTGTAGCGTCGCCGTTGGAAGGGAACGATATTCTCGCCAAAGTTGGTTTGATATTCTTGAGAGTCTATCAAGGCATCAACAAAACCATCCCATCCGAGAGTAGCTATTTTGATTGACCAAGCAATTTCTTCATCTTTGTTATAAGATGTCCGACCTAAAAGCCGTTTGAGAGCAATTTCTACCAGGCGGTAATTAGAGTTAGTTTGTACCACCAAATTCCGGAAGGACTCGGATTTAGCCAGACCCCGGATAAAGTCGCGCACGGTGATTGCTCGATTCTTCACCTGAGATTCTAAGTTACTTTGGCGATAGAATTTGAGGATTTCATGTTCGCTAAAAACTTGCCGATAGGCTGCCCAAATTAATTCTTGGACTTCACCATCATAAGCATAGTCTTCAATACGGTAAATTCTGGGTGTATCTTCGTTAGGTACTTCGTAACCAGGAACGCGCTGGTTTTGGGAACTGGGTTTGTATTCTAATAAAGGGATTGTCATGGTTAATTTGTTGTGGTGAGTTGTTTTAGGTCATGGGAATAACTTATGTCTTAGTTAGTCTTGATACCAGGAATATAACGATAAGGTAGGGACACAGCTACAGGTTTGACGGTTGGTTGTGGGGTACCAATTTCGCGGGAGTTGTCGGGAATTTTTATATTTTTGATTTGAGAGGTGACTGAAGCTACTGTGCGCTGGTAGTTGCGTTCACTAGTAATCATTTTTCCAGCCATATCCATGAAATTGGCAGGAATTACCCGACGAATATCTTCTTTACTTAAAGAACCACTGGTACGAGCATTGTAGAAGGAACGACCACCGAAGGCTTGCATGGTTTGGCGATCGCGCCAGTAGGAATTGTACCGGGGGTTAACTAAGTTAAAGGGTCTGCCTTTAAAACGACGCCGTTGGAAAGGTACGATGTCATCGTTAAAATTTTGCAGGTATTCTTCGCTGTCTAATAAGGCATCGATGAAACCGTGCAATCCCTTGGTAGCAATGACAATTGACCAAGCAATTTCTTCTTGTTTATTGTAGGCGGCGCGTCCCAAGAACCGCTTTAAGGTGATGTCAACTAGGCGATAGTTGGAGTTGAGGTCTGCTACTTGTGTGCGGTAAACTTCAGATTTGCCTAATCCACGGATAAAATCTCGGACGTTGATGGCCCGATTTCGTAGTTGAGATTCTAAAAAGGATTGGCGGTTGCTCTCAATTATTAAGTGTTCACTAAAGATCTGCCGATATGCTGCCCAAATAATGGCATCAATGTCTGTACCGGAGGTAGCAGATGCTAAACGATACATGGTCGGTGTATCTTCGTTAGGTACTTCGTAACCATCTACACGCTGATTTTGCGAGGTAGGAGAATAATTGAGCAGTGGGATTGACATATTGACTTTTGCCTTGTTTTCTGGTATTAAGTTCAAATTATTAGCTACTAGCTAGCTGAACACGGGCGCGAATCGCCTTTTCGTCATCAGTAACCAGCATTTCTTTGAGTCTAGTTTGGATGGGTTCCTGCAAATCAGGTACTTTCGCCAACGCCTGCAAACCGACAACAGCGGCATAACGGATCGACCATTCTGAGTCTTGAGAAATCAACAGCAAAGTTTCCAAAGCCTTTTTAGGTGCAGTGTGGCTGTCGGGAAATTTGAGCTGATGCCAGTGTAAGTTTCCCAATCCCTTAGCAGCGGCGCGACGGACACTGGGGGCAAAATCTGTAGCTGCGGCTGTGATTAAAACATCTAAAGCACGGGGGTCTGCGATCGCCGCTAAAGTACGAATCGAATAAGCCCGTGCCCCATAGTTATAATCATCAATTTGGGTTAGCAATTGTGGCACTGCTATTTCTCCCAATTCTGTCAATGCCGCCACTGCTAATGTTGCGGCCGCTGGGTTGTTATAACCAAACACCGCTATTAAGGTGGGAATGGCTGCTACATCTTTTGCGGCTGCCAAATTTTGCACTGCCGTTACCATTTTGGCTGGTGTGTCTGCCAGGGCGACGGCATGGATTAGTTCATCAGTCAAGTCGCTTTGCTCCAATTCGTAATTGATAATTCGTAGCCCGTAACGAATTAAGAATTACTAACTACGAATTATTAATGACTACAACAGTGAATCCATCAACTGCATCACCCTGATCGCATCATCAGAAACAGACAAGGCATCTAACTCTTGTGTGAGTTGATGCTCTAACAATCCTTTGAGGGCGATGAGTTTGAAGCTATTTTCTGCTTTGGCATTAGCGATCGCCTCTGCTGCTGCCATATAGCCGATGGCACCCAAATCTCCCAAAGCCACACGACGCAATTTGAGATCGCCAATATCCAACATTTTCACTAACCTTTCCCCATAGGTAGGGTTGCATGTCAGTTGGTACATTGCTCTGGCTGCGGCACACTGGATGCGGGGGATTTCATGCTCTAAAAACGGTTCAATCAGAGAGATAGCCTCAGTGTCACCAAAAGCTCCTAAGGCTTCTAATACCGCTTCATAGGGCTGGGTAAGATGAGGGCATCCTGGTACTTGCACGGCTTGTGCGATACCCCCATCTAGCATTTTCATGAGTGCTGGTGCCGCAGTTTGATCACGCAACATTTGCAGGGACTGGGCTGCTGCTTCTCGCACATAAAAGTCCGGACATTCCAAGCACTTAATTAAACCTGGTACGGCTGTAGCATCGCCCAATTTCCCCAGTGCTCTGGCTGCATTGCGTCGTAAAGGATAACCCCCCAGTTCTGTTCTGTCGGCTTCATCCTCTAAGGCGGCAATTAAGGCATTTACAGCAGCAGGGTGACTAACTCGAAACTTTCCTAGCCACCAAGCTGCATAATAGCGGAGACTCAAATCTGATGATTGCAGGTTGGCGATCGCTAGCTCTGGTGTTAGCTGTAACGCATTATCTGCTGAATATTCTTCCGCACTGGGTTCTATCATTGCCAGGAAGTTAATTTTCTGCTTCTTCCGCGCTTAATGGCTCAATGTTAACGATTTTGCCACCTAGACGGTTAATCCGCTGCATTTCGTCATTCATGCGATTGTATGGCACTGTGATGAACATACTACCACTGCGACGGATGCTGAATTTATTTTTGTCGGTTTCTGAGTTTTGCCGCAAGCCTACGACTTCGTAACGAAAAACTCGGCTTGCAGATGAGGAAGCGCTACCGGCACCAAGTGTGGTTTGACCGAACATTACTTCTATATCTCCTCTACTGTTTGATTGTGACTGATTATTAGTTGTCAGTTGCCACTTGCTTGACCAAGACTTCAAGCTACTAACTACTCACCACCGAACTATCGCTTATGCTGGTGTGATGCTGGCAATTTTGCCGCCTACTCGATGGATTTGCTGCATTTTGTCTAACAACCGCTCGTAAGGTACAATAAACACTGTACTGCTACGACGCACACTGGGATAACCAGGATTGCGGATGCCAGTGACTTCGATGCGGTAAGTGCGATCGCCTTTACCCACAGCATTACCTAAATTCTTCTTCGGCGCGACATCAGATGACGCTCTGAAACTCCAATTATCGTTGCTACCTGATGGCCCGATAATTGACGAAGCTGTGTTGCTAGCTAGCTCCTGCGCTAAACGGGATTTTTTCCCGCCTACTTGGGCGCTATCGCTATTGGCATAACCTCGGTACAATTGGAAGAGCCGAGTAAAGCCTACAGTTTTTTGCCCTGGCTGATTGCTAAAGCCTCGATAATAAGGCACAACGTTATCGCCGAAGTTGTTTTGGTACTCTACAGAATCAATGTAAGAGTTGATTTCGGCATCGTAGCCTTGGTTATGATATAAATCTAAGTGGTAAACAACTTCCGACTCATCATAAGGCGCACGACCCAACAAATGCTTGTAGTTGAGTTCTATTAATCGAGTTTGGAAATTGTTGTAAAAAAACTTAGTTTTGTAGAGTTCTGATTGAGCAACGCTACGCACAAACTCCCGCACTGTCAGGTTACCATCCCGCAGGAGTGATTCGGCGCTGACAAGACGTTCTGAAGCCATCAAATAGTCATTACCTAAGACTTGCCGATAAACGGCTTTGATGACTGCTTCGATTTCTTCTCGGCTAGCGTTGGGGCGAAGTTCAACTCTACTTACTTGACTAAAAGCTTCTGTTCCTAATCTGGATGCAGCTGTTGTAATCGCCATTTTTATTTTCCCCTATTTATTTGCACTGCGGCTGTTGCCGACTGCATAGCCTTGCTAAAAGCTTTTTATCTATCCCTACATAAAACAATGCCCGGGGCGAGATCCAACTGCTAGGTGACTACATCCAGCACTTGCATCCCTCTCCGGGCAAACGCTATCTAGCTGAGAGCGTTAATTGCATAGTCAATGTAGGTGTTAGCTTCGTTAGCAGCTTGACCACTCAAACCATGATTGGATTTGATGTGCTTCAAAGCTTCTACGTACCAGCTGGGAGACAAATCAAATGCACTGTTGATTTCCGCCAAACCAGCAATTAGGTATTCATCCAAGGGGCCTGTACCACCAGCAACTAAGCTGTAGGTAATGATGCGGAGGTAGTGACCGACGTCACGAGCACACTTAGATTTACCACGGCTATCAGCAGCAAATTGTGCGCCTGATGTTTGGGTGGTGTAGGGGAATTTTTGGTAAACAGCTTGGGTAGCGCCATCAATCAGTTTTTGAGCGTTTGCTGTCAAACCACGAGCAGCTTCCATGCTGGCAATAGCACGTACAAAACGACCATTAACAGCTTGAAGTTCAGTGTTGCCCAAAAAGCGTCCTTGGGTATCAGCAGCTGCAATTGCTTCGGTAATTGGTGTCTTCATATTTCAGATCTCCTTAGTTATTTCTTCAATGTTTTGCTTGGAGAGCTAATTTTTGGCTTAGACTCTCGGCTATTTTTGCTTGTTAGGCAACAGCAGCAGCAGCACGATCAAAGTAGCTAGCCAATTCAGAAACTAGTGAGCTACAGTCACCTTTGCTGATTCCGTTAGGATCGTTAACAATAGAAACTGCTGCATCCTTCATTTTTTGAACGCCAACAGCTACAGAGGAACCAGGAGTACCCAAAGCTTGGTAGGTTTCACGCAGACCATTCAAACAACGGTCATCTAGTACACTAGCGTCACCAGCCAATGCAGCGTAGGTAATATAGCGTAAAATGATTTCCATGTCGCGTAGGCAAGCAGCCATACGACGGTTGGTGTAAGCGTTACCACCAGGAGCAATCAAGTTGGGTTGTTCTTCAAACAAGCTACGTGCAGCGTTGGTCACAATAGCGGAAGCATTGCTGGTGATGCGGTTGACAACATCTAAGCGCTTGTTACCTTCGCTAACAACTTTTGTTAAAGCATCTAGTTGTTCGTTGCTGAGGAATTCTCCTCTAGCATCGGCTTGAGAAACTACCTTGGAAAATACATCTAATGTCATGGACTCTAATCTCCTAATTCCTTAGTTGAGAGATGTCTGGATTAAAACTGGCAATGTTTTATCAAATTTGGATGGTTTAAAATTACAGACTTGAGTATCAAACGGCTTCTCACTTAGTCTCAAATTTCCCTGCTACTAGATGAACTAGGAATTATGAGAATCTGGGGTGATTTATGAGAATTAGGCAAACCTGATGAATTGATTACCTTGTTTAACTTTTGTCTGTGCTTTAACCCCTCCAGATTATGTTTATACAATGCTATAGATCCTTTTATCTGTTACAAATTATGAATAAATAAGATGCCCGAATAAGATCAACCTCAAATCCTTTACATACAAGGGATATACCTGAGAAATCTCTGATATTTTCGTAATATAAATACACACTTAACGAGTTTGTCTAGCAATTTTACTGAGTTTAGATTATTTTTATTTTTCTGAAAATCCATATAGATAAAGACTTTATAGCTCTGTATTACCTTTTTAAGTAATATTTTTTTATTAAAAACCATTAACTTAATATTTCCAAATATTACGGAGAGTAGCTTTAATTCATAATTTTCGGAGCGAAATAGGGGAAAAATGTTTACAAATCTCAACATGAATCCCAGGGAGGCTGGGGATTGGAGAAGATGAGACAGAGCATGTAGTACTAAATTCCCAATGCCTTTTTTATCGTTAAGAGTGATTTGTCTAGAGAGTAATGTGAAGTGATGTAAATTTACCGTAAAATTTTTCCGAGAAAACAACACGGTGTCTCTACAGCATCTTCTATTTACCGGAAACTATACGAATCCTACTATGTAATTTTTATTGGTGTAGCCTGGGCTATACGCTAAAAACTCAGTACAACTTGAATAGCCTGATTGCCTATTGCCTACGCAAGCCATCACAAATCACTGCGAATTACTATAGCTGTAACTAAGTGTATGAAAATCATCATCGGTAGTAGATTCAGTAGTTTCACAATTTACGGCTGTTCAATCGATTTATAGAATTGTGGCATATCAAGCATTGGTTAAAATGTGGTTTGCACGCAAAAAAGTGGTACTAAATTTCACCTAGACTTTTTTGTTCCTAGTTCCTTCCGGCTATAGAAGATGAATATACTAGAAACAATTGACACCCCTATTGGTAGCTATGCACCAGATTTTGAGCTGCCTGGAATTGACAATCAAGTACACCATCTCAGCCGTTATTTAGAGAGGTTCTGTGCAGTTGGTGTGATTTCCATGTGCAACCACTGTCCTTATGTCAGCTTGTATTTAGATAGACTAAAAAAAATTCAAGCGGAATTTGCCGCAGATAATTTTACACTAATTGGTGTTAATGGCAGCAGTGCTACTCAGAACTTAACTGAAAGTTTTGAAAATATGAAAGCTTTTGCCCAACGTCACCAGTTGAACTTCCCTTATTTATGGGATTCAACCCAAGATGTGACTCGCAGTTTTGGTGCTAGTAAAACGCCAATGGCTTTCTTAATAGATAAAAACGGTATATTAAGATACAAGGGTCAAATTGACAATCATCCCCAAGATCCATCATTTTTGGGAGAAAATTATTTGCGAAATGCCATCGCCTCTCTGTTTAAAGGTCAAGCAATTAACCTATTTGAAACCAAACCCATAGGAACTTCATTGATTTGGCGGAACTAGACATAGATAGTCACTGTACTGCTATCTTAAATTGGAGGCAATTGCAACTTATTTGATAAAGTGTAACTTCATGGGAACGAATTACCGACGGGTTTTACTTAAACTAAGCGGTGAAGCCTTAATGGGCAACATGGGCTATGGCATTGATCCAGAAGTGGTCAAAGAAATAGCGCAGGAAGTAGCAGAGGTGATAGCCACTGGCGTTCAAATAGCCATCGTCGTGGGAGGCGGCAATATTTTCCGTGGCGTTAAAGCGGCATCGGCGGGGATGGACAGGGCCACCGCTGACTACATAGGGATGATTGCCACGGTAATGAATGCCATGACGCTACAAGATTCGCTGGAACGAATAGGGGTACAGACGCGGGTACAAACCGCGATCGCTATGCAAGAATTAGCGGAACCGTATATCCGTCGTCGCGCCATCCGTCATCTTGAAAAAGGGCGGGTGGTAATTTTTGGTGCTGGTTCAGGAAATCCGTTCTTTACTACTGACACCACTGCGGCCTTAAGAGCCGCAGAAATCGATGCTGAGGTGATTTTTAAAGCCACCAAGGTAGACGGAGTGTACGATGCTGACCCCCATGTTTATCCTGACGCCAAACGTTATACCAGTCTCACCTACGCCCACGTTTTGGCTCAAGATTTGCGGGTAATGGATAGTACAGCGATTGCCTTATGTAAAGAAAATAATATCCCAATTCTGGTTTTTGATTTAACCGTGCGAGGTAACGTCCGCCGGGCAGTATTGGGAGAATCCATCGGCACCCTTGTGGGAGGTTCTTGTGAAATTATCTGAAGCTGAAAGTACGATGCAAAAGACCGTGGAGGCAACTCAACGTTCTTTTAACACCATTCGCACGGGTCGCGCCAATGCGAGTTTGCTAGATAAAGTTTTAGTGGAATACTACGGTTCACCCACGTCTTTAAAATCCCTGGCGAATATTAGCACGCCGGATGCCACGACAATATTGATTCAGCCATACGATAAAGGCAGCTTAAACATAGTCGAAAAGGCTATTTCCCTCTCTGATGTAGGTTTAACACCCAGTAACGACGGTTCTGTAATTCGGCTAAATATTCCGCCCTTAACAAGCGATCGCCGGAAAGAATTTGTCAAATTAGCAGCTAAGTATGCTGAAGACGGTCGTGTTGCTATTCGCAATATCCGCCGCGATGCTATAGACTCGATTCGCAAGCAGGAAAAAGCTTCAGAAATTTCTGAAGATGAATCCAAAGACCTACAAGATGAACTGCAAAAACTGACAAATAAATACACTGCCAAAATAGACGATTTACTGGCAGAAAAAGAAAAAGACATTTCCACGGTCTAACGCAGTATCTTGTGCAAATAGAGTAGGGTAGTATCAAAATATAAAGGCTGAAGAGTAATGTCAAAATTCTTCAGCCTTTGTGTATTGCAGATGGAAATGTTGAGGAAAAATTTCTAAATTGTGCCATCAAGTCTGCGAAAAACCAAATAATTCAGGAACACAAATTCAGCCATTATGTACGACACCATCATTGTGGGTGCTGGGCCAGCTGGTGGTACAGCAGCATATCATTTGGCCAAAAAAGGCCGCTCAGTTTTAGTTTTAGAAAAAGAATCTCTACCCAGATACAAACCCTGTGGTGGTGGTGTTTCACCAGCGATCGCTCAATGGTTTGACTTTGATTTTAGCCCCGCAATTTCGACAAAAGTGGATTCGCTGCGCTTCACCTGGCAATTAGGCGACCCCGTAGAGGCGACAATTTCCACCCAGGAACCAGTATGGATGGTGCGACGTGATGTTTTCGACAATTTTCTGGTGCAGCAAGCCCAGAAGCAAGGAGCGGAAATCCGCGCGCAAACAGAAGTTACGGGAATTGAGTTTCACAATGATTATTGGCAAGTTGACACAGTTAATGGCCCCGTTACAGGTCGCTACTTAATCGCCGCTGATGGTGCTAAAGGGCCAATGGCAAAATGGCTAGGCTTCCAAGACCGCAAACGCCGCCTAGCAGGCGCTTTAGAGGCAGAAATTCCCACAGTCGTAACTGACAAATCTACACTGCACTTGGAGTTTGGTTTAGTCAAAAATGGCTACATTTGGAACTTCCCGAAAGCTGATGGTTATTCCATTGGCGTAGGCACATTTATCGGTGGACAAGCCCAAAACTTCAAGCAAATTGTGGATGAATATGCTAAATCCTTTGGGCTAGATATCAAACTTGGTAAGCAATACGGTCATCCACTTTGTTTATGGGATGGTCATCAAAAACTACACACGCAAAATGCCGTTGTAGCTGGGGAAGCTGCTTGTGTAGTTGACCCGATGACAGCAGAAGGTATTCGTCCATCCATTTTTAGCGGATTATTAGCAGCACAATTTGTTAATCAAGCCCTGGCTGGTGACATCAACGCCTTAGAACAATACAGCGAAGCCCTCAACGAACAATGGGGTAGTGATATGGCTTGGGCGAAGAAAATAGCTGGCGCATTCTATCGCTTTCCCCATGTTGGTTACCAAGTGGGTGTGAAGCGTCCTTCTGGCGCGCATATTATGGGGAAAATCCTCTGTGGTGAATTACGCTATGGTGAAGTGGCTGGTCGTGCCCTGAAACGACTAATTCCTGGTTTTGGAGGTTAGGATTCATTTAGCTATGCAACTAGCTCCTTTTTTGCCATTTGTACACCGGATTCTGCAACCGAGTTTTCCCAACTGTTTATGGCATGGCGATCGCTCTGTGAAAAAGATTGCCTTAACATTTGATGATGGCCCCCATCTAGAATACACACCCCAAGTCCTGGAAGTTTTAGACCGTTACAATATTCCAGCTAGTTTTTTTTGGTTGGGTGCTTGCGTCAACCGTTCACCAGACATAGCCAAAGCCATCTGCGATCGCGGACACTGGATAGGTTTGCATGGTTACGATCATCGTTCTTTCCCCATGCTGAAGCCACATGAGCTGCGCGACAGTTTAGAAAAGACTCAAGCTGCTATTTATCAGGCTTGTGACCTGTTACCCGCACAAGTATGTGATGTCCGTCCTCCCAATGGTTTCTTTACACCCAAAACCTTACAATTATTTATTAAGTGGAATTACCGCCCAGTAATGTGGAGTATTGTACCAGTAGACTGGGAAAGACCAGGAGTAGCGACTGTGGTGCAACGTGTTCTCACACAAGTGCAAAATGGCTCACTCATCGTCTTGCACGATGGGGCTTATGGTGGACAAGATGTTGCTGCCACAATTCAAGTATTAATTCCCCAATTGTTACAGCAGGGTTACCAATTTGTAACTATTGATAGTCTATGGCAGCAATTTCAGCCTACTAATCCTCTGATCATCAAATGAATCATTGACTACTCTTAGCTTTTCGCTTTTCATCAACTTCACTCTCAGAAATAGCTTCTGTAGCTAGTTCTTCAGTACCCAACAACTGATGTATTTCACTTAATGAACCTGGTTCTCTGACTGAATTTTCTGATGAATCACCCATATACTCAATTAGGTCATCCACTTGACAATTTAAGGCTTTACAAAACCTGATAATTCTTTCAATATGATCTGTCCCAGTCCTACCGCTTTCCCAGTTTTGGATAGTGCTTTCTGTTACGCCCACAAGACGCGACAGTTGAAGCTGGGTTAGCCCTGCTCTCTCACGCAGCAAAGCGATCCTTGGTTTTGGCTTATTTTTCACAGCTATAGCACTTTTAATCTATCTATAGTGGTAGATCCTAACACCAAAAAAACCAGAGCAGCAAAAAATTCCTAAAAAAATTGTTTTGATGACAAATCTGGACATCAGTACAAATACACTCCAACCCAAACAAAAAAAGGGCTTTAGTGACTAAAGCCCTCATCTTGAGAACTAAAACACTCACTATGTACTAAGAGAGTGTTTTAAGTAAGTCGGCGAGAAAAAATCAAACTATGTTAAGCAATGTAAAATAATTAAAATTCATTTCGTAGTAAGGGCTTCAGCCCTTATTTGAGGACTAAAGTCCTCACTACAAACCTTTAATTATTTACGCCGTCCTACTTAATTTTAATTAATTTAATTACTTAACAATTTGATCAACCACAGAAAGTATCTACTCTCACATCCTTCCAGATATCAGAAACTTGCCAACCTGAGTTACCAACAGACCGGACTATGGGATTGTCACGGGATGGAATATAGTTGGGTTCTGGATTATCCAGATACAATTGTTGATTGTCTTCTAGGAGAGATTCTAGAGAATGCAAAGTATCTGCATCTGCTTGTAGACTTTGTTCTTCTTCTTCCTCTAAGGTTTTTATTTTATCGAGGAGGAGTTTTTCCGATTTTTTGATTAATTTCATATTTATATGGATGGGTGGAAAACTACAGATTGAAAAAGCGAAAATCTTAACACCGATTCTGAAAGATACTAATGTAGTGTTTCAAGAATCTTTAGAGAGATCCGCAAAAAGCTATTATAAAGTTTATTGTTGAAAAAGTTACTCAGCAAAAACTAGAATACAGCAATTTTACTGGAAATGCTGACGCATTGTGCAAAATCTTTATATCTTAATGTCAGATACAGGCAGTGTTTAGAGGAAATTTCGCAGTTTGTGTACTTTTCTACCACCTCAGATGACATAGCTGCAAACAATACATTGAATATTCAGTTTAAAAACGGAGAGGGAGGGATTCGAACCCTCGTATACGTTTCCGCATAACAGACTTTCCAGGTCTGCGCCTTCAACCACTCGGCCACCTCTCCAGGTGCCAACGATTTACGATTGTACTATGGAATCCTAGAAAATGCAAAGATATAAAAAGACATATTAGATTAAAGCTAAAAGTTCCCATCCAGAATCCCAAATCATCATGTCCCGTACATACACAATTAAAGTCCGCGATCGCGCCACCGGCAAAGAATACAACCTCACAGTACCAGAAGACCGTTATATTCTCCACACTGCCGAACAACAAGGGGTGGAACTGCCATTTTCCTGTCGTAATGGAGCTTGCACAACTTGTGCTGTTAAAGTGTTGTCTGGAGAAATTTACCAACCAGAGGCGGTGGGATTGTCCCCAGCGTTACGCCGTCAAGGTTATGCCTTGTTATGTGTCAGTTACGCCCGTTCTGACTTGGAGGTAGAAACACAAGATGAGGACGAGGTTTATGAACTTCAGTTTGGGCGTTATTTTGCCAAAGGGAGAGTTAAGGCGGGTTTACCGTTAGATGAAGAGTAAGATGTGGTTTACAGCAGTGGTGTACAGGAAATTTTGGGCGCCGCGCTTAGTTATCTGGGCGCGAAAAATAGCTATTTTAGGTTGCTTGCTGCTGTTAATCAGTTGTCAAGCCCATAATCAGTCGGTAGACAATCAGACTCAAGTAAAAGTGGCGCGGGTGGTAAGTGGGCAAAGTTTGGAAGTTTTAGGCATAGGCGAACAACCAACTTTAATTTCTAGAGTCCGATTATTGGGAATTGATGCACCCGATTTGCGTCAAAGCCCCTGGGGAGATGAAGCCAGACAAACTCTAGAACAGTTAATTGGTGATCTAGAAAAACCCGTGACACTAGAATTTGATGTCGAAACCAAAGATACAATTGGGCGGACTTTGGCTTATGTGTGGAGAGATGAAAAATTATTGAATGAACAAGTCATAGAACAAGGATATGCGTTATTTGTCGGGCGATCGCCTAACCATAAATATGACCAGCGCTTAGAACGCGCCCAACAATGGGCTAGACTCATGGGCAAAGGCATTTGGAACCCAAAAAAACCCATGCGTCTGACTCCTGCTGAATTTCGTCGGCGGAATTTGTAGGGACTGGGGAGGTGGGGAAGTGAAAAAGTTTTCCTGTTCCCCATTTCCTGTTACCTGTTGTCTTTTATTGACACTCTCCGGTCTAAAGACATGGAGATTCTTGGTTCAACGAGTCCACTTAGATTAGACCCCTTGCGGTATCTAACCCAGAGGTGGTTCTCTCCTCAAGCGTTAACTTTCGGTATGCCCTACCGTAGTTGGATTACTCCAAAAATTTGTTTGGTTAAATTCTGTGTCGTCTAGTTCCCATGAAGATTTTACCTATTCCTGGAAAAGAAACTAGAACTATGGAATAGAACCCATATCCTCAATTGTCAAGGTACAGATTGCTGTTAAGCAGTGTAGGGTTTTTAATGTGGTTGATTACCCCTCCACGTGTTCAATTTTACCATATTGCATCTCGGCATGGTAAAACCTGTATCGTGGTTTTCATCCCCGGTCTCAAGCAGGAAAATTGCAACTACGTTGCTCTTTCTCCGGGGTTTTCAACCGACACCTTATAATGACTAATGACCAATGACTAATCTACAAATTTTTCTAGATATTGCAACGGAAGCGGCGTTGGCTGCGGGTGCAGTTTTGCAAGGGTATTTGGGTAAATTAGAAGATGCTATTACCGAAAAGGGTCGCCCTGGTGATTTAGTCACGGCTGCGGATAAAGCCTCGGAGGTGGTAATTTTAGATGTTTTGCGTCGTCACTTTCCCCAACATTCCATCCTGGCTGAAGAATCAGGCAAACTGGGAAATCAAGATAATGAATATCTCTGGGCTATTGATCCTTTAGATGGCACAACCAATTATGCTCACCAATATCCCGCTTTTGCTGTTTCCATCGGGTTATTAATTAATGGTGTACCGCAAGTTGGTGTGATTTATGACCCTTTTCACAATGAGTTATTCCGGGCGGCTAATGGCTTGGGTGCAACACGCGATCGCCATCCCATCAAAGTTTCGGAAACCTCAGAACTGAGTAAAAGTCTGCTGGTAACAGGATTTGCTTATGACCGTCGGGAAACCTCTGATAACAATTATGCAGAATTTTGTCATCTCACCCATCTTACCCAAGGCGTGAGGCGTAGCGGTTCTGCTGCGTTGGATTTAGCTTATGTTGCTTGTGGGCGTGTGGATGGTTATTGGGAACGGGGAATTTCACCTTGGGATGTTGTGGCTGGTGTAATTTTATTGCGAGAAGCCGGCGGTAAAGTCACCGCTTATGATGGTTCTTCCTTTAAGTTGGAATCAGGTAGAATCCTCGCTACTAATGGTAATATTCACAACAACCTGAGTCGAGAATTGGTAGAAGTTCCGCCCTTGTCTAGTTGGAAATAAAAGTAGGGAGTAGGGAGTAGGGAGTAGGGAGTAGGGAGTAGGGAGTGGGAAGACAAGGAAGTATTTTGGTTATTTTCCCTAGTCTCTATTACCCCTTATCCCCAGAGGGGTCCACGAGTTCCCCAATCCCCAAATTTGCTACTTACAAATCACCAATTAAGGGAAGTAAACTAGAAAAAATCTAATGGCTCCTTTGGGTGCAAAACCGCTCTATGACTTTAAAAATAGATCGTGGATTGTTTAAATATGATTTCATAGATCATCACGCAATTCTGTGTGTTCCTGTTGACGCACAGGTGAAAGATGTACGTAAACGTTATCTGCAAATCGCCCGCCGCTTACATCCTGATAGCAGTGCTATTAGTTCACCAGAAGAAAAACAGCTAGCTAACGAACTTTTATCAAAGTTGGTTAACCCAGCTTATGAAAAACTTTCAGCAGAACGCAGTCGCACAGAATACATCATAATTTTGTCTCAAATAGGTAAACGCCTGGTACAAGAATCTACTGCGGTGGAATGGAGTAGTGATGTGGCTAAACAGCTAGCTACTGCACTGGATATTGATCATTTGTATAAAAGTGCGATCGCTAAAATTGCCGCGACTCAATACGAATCTTTGCAGCAATCAATTTCCGTGATTGCTCAAATCAGCGAGTTGAATTTAGTTTACTTAATGCGGAGTGCTGGCAAAGTTGCCACTGCGCCACCATCATCGGCTAAACCCCCAAGTAGTTCAGGTACAGCCAGGACAAATACAGCCCCACCACCGCCACCTCCCCCAAAGGAAGATTCAGCAGTGGAACAGTATGTCCGCCGCGCTCAAAGTTTAATTGACAAAAACCAACTGGCTCAAGCCAAGGTTGAGTTACAAGATGCTCTGAAGCTAGAACCTAAGAATAGTCGTTGTCATAGTTTGATTGCCTTGGTGTATTTGAAGCAAAATTTACTGAAGCTGGCAAAAGTTCATTTTGATAATGCTCTCAAATTAGACCCCAAAGATGAAACAGCGTTGACATGGAAACCTAAAATAGAAAAGGCTTTGGGGCAACAATCCAGTGGCTCGAAAGTTACTTCACCTCCTCATGATGGAACTAAACAACCAGATAAGTCTGGAGGTGGGGGTTTGTTTGGTGGTTTGTTTGGTGGGAAGAAAAAATAATGGTGTATCAACCAGCAGCGGGAGCTAGGGATTTATTACCTTTAGACGTGGCTCAAAAACGCTGGATTGAAGACAGGTTACAGCAAGTGTTTCACCGTTGGGGATATCACAGGATTATCACCTCAACGTTGGAACGCATGGATACTCTGATGGCGGGGGAAGCAATTCAACGCCAGATGGTAATTCAATTGCAAAATGGTGAAGATGAAGAGTTAGGCCTACGTCCAGAATTGACAGCCTCTATTGCTCGTGCAGTGGCTACACGCATGGCAAATGTCAGTTATCCCCAACGGCTTTACTACAATGCTAATGTCTTCCGCCGCACCTGGGAAAACAGGCACAATCGCCAGCAAGAGTTTTATCAAGCCGGGGTTGAGTTGTTAGGTGTAGGCGGATTGCTTTCTAATGCAGAAGTACTACTGTTGGCGGCTAATTGTTTGGCGGCACTCGGTTTGCAGAATTGGCATTTAGTTTTAGGCGAAGCGGGAATCACGCGATCGCTCCTGGATGCCTTTCCGGTAAATCTCCAAGCTAAAGTTCGTAGTGCGATCGCCCATCTCGACCGCATTGCTATAGATACTTTACCCTTGGGTGATGAACTCCGCGATCGCGCCAGAATCATGATGGATTTGCGCGGTTCTAGTGCAGATGTCTTGCAAAAAGTTAGCACCCTCGGTTTAGATGCAGAGCAACAAGAGGTAGTAAATAACCTCAAATATCTGGTAGAGTTATTAGAATCAGAAGGGGATATCCCGTTAATTCTTGACCTCAGCTTAATCCAAACTATCGATTACTACACTGGTATCGTCTTTGAAGTCGTCAGCAATGCTAACTCGCCAGCACGAGTTTTAGGGCGTGGTGGTCGCTATGACAAGCTGCTGGGACTATATCATCCCCAAGGAGAAGATATTCCCGGAATTGGCTTTGTACTGAATATCGAAGATTTATACCAAGTTCTTTTATCTACTCAGCAATTGCCACAGGCTACTCCAGCTAGTAACTGGTTAGTAGTTGCAGAAGCACCACATGCTGAAGCTGCGGCCTTTGCCTACGCGCAAAAACTGCGGGATTCCACAGACTTGGTAAGAGTAGAAATGGATTTAGGTGGCAGAGATAAACAAGCCATTAGACAATACGCAAGCGATCGCGGCATTGCTCAAATCGCTTGGATTAAATCTGATGGTTCACCCACAATTGAATCATTGGTTTAAGTAGGGATTGGGGACTAGAGGCTAGAGGCTAGGGACTAGAGGGTAGAGGCTAGGGAGTAGGGACTAGGGACTAGAGGCTAGGGACTGGGGACTGGGAATTAGGGAATTAGGGAATAGGCAATAGATAAAATTTTGGTTATAGCCAGAAGTATATCCCCCCTGCTCCCTGCTCCCTGCTCCCCTGCCTCTTCTCCCCTACTCCCTACTCCCTACTCCCTACTCCCTACTCCCTACTCCCTACTCCCTACTCCCCTGTTAGGCTAGATATAGCTGATCCGAAAGATAGGGAATCGAGAAAATGCCACACACTATTGTTACTGATGTTTGTGAAGGTGTAGCCGACTGCGTAGATGCTTGTCCTGTAGCTTGCATTCATGAAGGCCCTGGTAAAAATGTCAAGGGAACCGATTGGTATTGGATTGACTTTGCTACTTGTATAGATTGTGGTATATGTATCCAAGTTTGTCCTGTAGCGGATGCGATCGTTCCAGAAGAACGACCTGATTTGCAAAAAACACCATAAAATTTGCTAGTCAACAGTCTCGAAGTTATTTTTAACTTGACTGTTGACCTCATTACTTATTATTTAATGACTAATTACTAATGAATAATGACTATTTACTAGAAGTTGAAAATGTCCATGCTGGATATATTAAAGATGTAGATATTCTTCAAGGGGTAAATTTTTATGTAACACCAGGGGAATTAGTCACCGTGATTGGCCCTAACGGTGCTGGTAAATCTACCTTAGCAAAAGCTATTTTTGGGCTGTTGACTCCCCACACAGGCACAATTACTTTTAAAGGTGAAAATATTGCCGGGCTAAAGTCAAATCAAATTGTCAGAAAGGGAATGTGCTATGTGCCACAAATTTCTAATGTTTTCCCTTCTTTAAGTGTAGAAGAAAATTTAGAAATGGGGGCTTTTGTGCGTAATGTTGCCCTCAAACCCTTAAAAGATCAGATATTTACGATGTTTCCTAGATTAAGCGATCGCCGTCGTCAACGTGCTGGTACTCTATCAGGTGGGGAACGCCAAATGTTGGCAATGGGTAAGGCTTTGATGTTGGAACCTAATTTACTGCTATTAGATGAACCTTCTGCGGCTTTATCTCCTATCTTAGTCACCCAAGTATTCGAGCAAATTAAACAAATTAACCAAACAGGTACAGCGATTGTCTTAGTAGAACAAAACGCCCGTAAAGCTTTAGAAATGGCTGATCGTGGTTATGTACTTGAGTCAGGACGCGATGCTATATCTGGCCCGGGTCAAGAATTATTGCATGATCCCAAAGTAGGTAAATTATATTTGGGTGCAGGTAAGGCACATTGAAATACTACTGGTTACTTCCTGGAAATAAAGGTTTCTGCGTTCTCTGGAGTAACAAACATTTTTAACACTAACATTCAGTCAAGTGGGGTTGTGGCTACGTTGGCAGATCACCAGCTTGAAAAATTTGTTTGGCAGTTAAATTCAATTCCGGAAAAGTAGGCGATACAATGCGATCGCTGTCTCTAAATTGAGTAACTTGGTATTCATCATCGATTAATTGATAAATAGATATAGTCGGTTGTTTCGGATTGCCAATAAATTTTCTACCACCGAGCGCTGCATAATCTACAATCCAGTATTCTGAAATACCAATAGCTTCGTACTGTCCGAGTTTAGTGAAGTAATCATCACGCCAGTTCAGACTGACAACCTCTATTACTAATGGGATTGATGCTGCAAGACTTACGGTTGATTCTTTTTTCCATAGCGGCTCATTTACTAAATTAGTTCGATTAAGTAATAAAATATCTGGGGAATAAGCAGATTCCGAAGTAGAAGGTTTAATTAGCGCAGTTTTAGGGATCGTATAAGGTAAATTTAATCGGTCAAATTCTACTGTTAATTTTCTTGCTATAAAACCAACCATATCTTCATGATCTCCCACTGGTTGCGCCATTTCAACAATCACACCATCATGTAATTCGTATCTTCCGCCCTCGGGTCGCCACGCTGCAAAATCTTCAAAGGTTACTAGTTTACTTAAACTTTGAATCATTATTTATTGCCTCCAGTAGCCGATTCAATGGACGCAAAAGTGTAGAGAATAAAAGTGAAATCTCTACGTTCCTCTGCGTCCTTAAAGCAGTTTAATATTCTGGGACTGAAGGATCTACTTCTTTACTCCAAGCATTAATTCCGCCTTTAACATTAGTCCCCTCAATTCCTGCTTCTTTGAGGATACCCAGGGCTTTGGCAGAGCGTCCGCCCAGCTTACAATGAGCAATTAAGCGGTGACCATTGAGTATTTCTTTGACTCTGGCTACGCCGTCACCGTTTTCAATATCTGGTAAGGGTATAAGTACAGAACCGGGAATTTTGGCAATTTCGTACTCATGAGGATTACGGACATCCAACAGCACAAAATCTTTGGCACCGCTATCGAGTAATTCCTTTAATTCCTTGACGGTCATTTCTGACATTTCCATCTGCTGTTTCGCCTCTTCTGCTTTAGCTTGCGGAATCCCGCAGAATTGTTCGTAGTCTATCAGTTTTTCAATAACTGGACGGATGGGATTAGGACGCAGCTTTAATTCCCGGAATTTCATTGCTAAGGCATCGTACAACAGCAATCGCCCACTTAAGGTGTTACCTTGTCCCATGACGATTTTCACTGTTTCTGTTGCCTGGATCAATCCAATAATTCCTGGTAGTATTCCTAATACGCCACCTTCTGCACAAGAAGGCACCATTCCTGGTGGTGGTGGTTCTGGGTACAAGTCACGATAATTGGGCCCACCTTCGTAGTTAAAGACTGTGGCTTGTCCTTCAAAACGGAAAATGGAGCCGTAAACGTTAGGCTTATTTAGTAATACACAAGCATCGTTGACGAGATATCTGGTAGGGAAGTTATCAGTCCCATCCACGACGATATCGTAGGGCTTAATGATATCTAAGGCATTTTCCGAACTCAGGCGAGTTTCGTACAAATCAACCTGACAATAGGGATTAATTTCGTGAATGCGGTGTTTTGCTGATTCAATCTTGGGTTTACCTACCCAGGATGTACCGTGAATTACTTGGCGTTGGAGATTGGAAGTATCAACGACATCGAAGTCAACAATACCAATGCGGCCAATACCTGCGGCGGCTAGATATAAAAGTAATGGCGAACCGAGTCCACCAGTCCCGATACATAATACACTGGCCGATTTTAGGCGTTTTTGTCCTTCCAGTCCCACTTCTGGCAAAATCAGATGGCGGGAATAGCGTTCGTAATCGTCTTTAGTCAACTGGATTTCATCCAGATTGGGATTGAGCATAGCAGTTATGGTAGATCAGCGAGGAATATTGATCCTATCGAAAAACGATATCCGTAGTTGAATTAAATTATGTTTTCAATTGTCTCTGCTTGAAACTGGTGACTATCATCAAGACTCCAGCTTTGGAGTTGACCAGCTTTACCGTTTTGAACGGAAACTATTATATACGAGTATTCTGGCCAAGCATAGAGGCGATCGCATTCTGAAGGTGTAGCGGAATTATCGGGGTGGGAATGATAAATACCGATAATATTCAGTGAGCGATCGCGTGCTTGTTTTTGTGCTTGTAACATGATTTGGGGGGCAATGGCATATCGCCGTCTGGTACTATCTACTGTATAGTCACCTGGAAAATTATCTGCTTGACTCTTCCAGGCGTTTTCTGTGGATATTACTTCTATGACGGTTTTACCCCCGCTAGCTAGATCACCAAGAATTAGTCCGCAGCATTCTTCGGGGTAGGTGCTTTCAGCATGGGTGCAGATAATTTGCAAGTGTTGGGGGAGGAGTTTGAGAACCACAGAATCTTGCTTAAAAATTGTGACTTTGCTTGTCAATATAAGATGCTAGCAATTCCTTCACTTCTACTACATCCCTAATCAGGCGATCGTAGTCAGTTGATTCCAGCATATGCAACTCATAACAAAGCAGCAGGTAATATTCCACTTCAATGACTGCATCCCTGGCCATTTCCAAAAAATCTAGTTGGTCTTCGTAGTCATCGCGATCGCATCCCTGAGCTATTTTAATGGGAATGGCCGCACAAGCTAACCTAATTTGTTGTGTCAGTCCCAGTAATTCCTCTTCGGGAAAGTTTTTGGTAATTTCATAGACTGCAACTGTCAGTTCATGGGCTTTTTCCCACTCTGGGATTTCTCTAAAGTCTGTCATTTTAATATTGGTATCCTTGAAACTGAATCGGGTGACCAATGCCTACCTATATCATATGCCACTACTTCTAGTGTGGAGCTTTTGATCAATTTACTCGCACTCCCAGCAAATGTAAGAATAAATACCGATAATTTTAATTTTTTGCTGTTGCTAAAAATCGCAGCATGACTGCAACTATTGTATCCGGTGACTCAATCAAGAAACTATGACCACCACTTTCCATTACCAATAGTTCAGCTTTGGCAATACCTTGAGCGAGTTGCTGAGAAAATTTCACTGGAGTGAGAATATCTTGTCTGCCAACTAAAATCAAGGTGGGACAGTAAATGTGTTGCAGACGGTCTTTTGTATCGCTGGATAGGATAGCTCGACTGTGATAATACAGTGTGTGAGGCGCTGGGGGAAAGGGATAATTAACTGCCCACTCAATCAGTTGTTCTACCATTTTGGGAATAGTATAGAAGTCGTCGCTAAATATCCAGGGTAAGACAACTTTTTCATACAGTTGCAAATCTATACTCTGGGGTAAGTTGCCCCATGTCTCGATGACACTATTAAATCGTGCATCACCCTTGGCTAAGGAAGATAGTAAAATCAGGCTTTTGACTTTTTCGGGGTTGGCTATTACTAGTTCTTGGGCAATTTGACCACCCATCGAATGACCTACTACGTTTACACTGTCAATACCGATGTGATCCAGTAATGCGGCCACATCATTTGCCATTTGCTGAATACTATAAGGACTGTTGGGAGCAGAACTTCGTCCCATCCCGCGATTATCTAAGCGAATTACTTGATATTGGGAAACAAGTGCAGGCATGATTAACGACCAATAGGAATGATCACATAAGAAGCCGGCTATTAATAGTAAAGGCTCTCCTGTTCCTTTGATGTCGTAGAATAAATCGATTCCGTTAACCTGGACTTTGGGCATTCTAATTTAACCTAAAAAAGCTTTAATCTATATGGAATCAGGATTATAGCTTTTAAAGTGAACAGTGAAGGAATGAGTTAAACGATTGCTTTCAGTACTGGCGTTCGCCCAACGTTTCTTAGAGCAGCCAATTGCTGTGCCTTGCAGATGCAGCATTAGCATTATAGATAGGGCAATGATGCAGAGATTTTACAAAATTTTTTAGGTAGGAAAAGCTTACTCGTTCATGAAATACTTTCATTGGAGTAATGCGGGGTTCTCTACAGCCAAAATTGGCGATCGCCTGACAGCATACTCGTAGGATAAATCCCATTTAACCGCAGATAAGCCATACGGTCTGCTCCGTAGAGGGGCATTGGCAACCGAGGAGTCTGCAATGCCCCGTGATGCAGCAACGTCAGTTTTAGAGTCGTTTCTAGAACACTTTCAATTGATACTTGGTGTCCTTCTTCACGCACTGTCAAACGTAGAGGACGAGCCAAACCTACCCGATCTGAAACCTTAGTTGTTACCAGAACCGCTTCATGGGATGATAAACGAAGTGCCAACCCTTTTTCTGGTGAAGTCACAATTTTTTGTTGATTTAAGTTGTAAAGTCTGGGAACGCCAGATTTTTTGCACTCCACCAAAATAAATTTTGAGTTAATTGCTTTAGCCCATTCCAGTAAATGCTCAACTTCTTGACCGCAAAAAGAGCCATCCCGGTAAATTAAAACAGTTTTGTTTCTCAGTTCAGCTGCTGGAAGCAATGTTTCTAAAAGTCGTTGCGGGATTTCTTCACCAGGAATCAAAGCATCTTCCAGCTGATAGCGAATAAACTTACCTTGCCTATCATAGAGACGTACACTTGCACAGGCATTCAGAGTTCCGGGTAACTTTTCCTTAGACTCTCTAGAAATATCTAACCCAATAAAATAGTCAGCAATTTTTAAAGGTTCAGCCAGAACGAAAGGCAAATTCCCCAGCTTTGCCAAAATTCCTGGAATCACCTGATTAAGAATTTGTCTATGGTCAACACTCTTCAATGTATCAGAATAAATTACTTGGCTAGCAATTCCGCGCCTGAGCAAATGCGAATATACTCGCTGATATAAACTACCGCCCTCGTCATTATCAGCAGCGCGATCAATCTCTGGCAGAAACGTCAAAAAGATATCAGTTGGAATCGTTACTAATTCATCAACTGCTTTTTCCAGTTCAGCCCTGGCTTCAGCGCCACTCAACTGAGGCAATGCTTTTCTGTGAACAATTTCACTTTGAAAGCCGTAGGTTTTCAACCTTTGTTGAACTTCCTCTAAAAATTTATCTACTTTCAAATCACAAAGCTTCAAAGCGACAATGCGAATTACTCTTGAATGTTCACGATAATCATCATGACGACTATAAACACCACCTTTAGAGAGTCCCTTAAGTACCTCACCTCTAATACCCTTAACACCTCTACCAAAAAGGAGTGGGGTTTGCTCAATCGCTACTGGTGGATGCCAAAATAATGTTTGGTAATTACGGCTGTTAATACTACGTCCTAACTGAAATCCATAAGTGGATAGAGAAATATCTGCTTGTTTTTTATATGTAATTAAAAGTTTTTGTCGCTCTTGGTGAATAATTTTAGTTGCCTTGAGCAACTCTCCGTATTTAACTTGCAATTGCTCAGATGTTTGGGCGGTGACACAGGGACGCAAAGCCATTAACGGATAATGAAACTGCTTTTTGTTCTTGCCAAACTGTACAGCAACGAGGGGTTGTTCGGGGGGTGCTTCCTCTAGTTTTTGTTTACTAATTGAACCAGTTGCCTTTTCTTTTAGTTCTTTTCTGTGTTCTCCAACCGTTCCTACAATTCCAGTAATAGTACAGTTACCACCTCGTTCAATTTCTTGAACTTTCAAACCAATTAAAAGCTTTTCTGGGTCGTGCCGATAGGGGTGATTCTCCAAGAAGTCAGCTAAATCACCCCTTGATACAATACTGCTGTGAATAGTTAAAGTTAAAGCAGGTTTTAAACCCTCTGGCAATTCAATAGTTTCTGCCCAAAAGTCTAGTTCTCGTATGACTTCTACTCCCTTATCAGCTCGAACAGTTACAGATGAAAATGGACGAGTTACTTTTAATACTTGAATAGCAAGCTGGGCAAGGATTAAAGGTGTTGCCTGTGGCTGGCGTACCCATTGAATTGAGTAGTAGCGATCGCCAATATCTTCCTTCAATTCCTCGTGAATTTCCAAGAGTACTTTTCGCCATTCATCTTGGCTAGGCATAGGCTGACCCGGTTTAGCCAAAATAAAAAAATATCCATTGTGCCAGGTGACAATAATCCCAGGGAACTTGCGACTAAAACGGAAGCCCAAACGATTGCCATCTTGACGTTCAATCTCTGGAGTCAGTCGAAAGCACATCAAATTAGGTTGCGAGATAGTGAGCGGGAAAATTTCACTAAGAGATATTGGAGCTTGAGAAACAGAAACGGGCGTAACAGTCATGCAGAAACCTCAAGTTCAGAAAACGAACAAATTGAATTGAATGGGCAGTATTGGCAGTTAATACCTGGATTGGGAGGAAAAATTCGGCTAAATTCAGCAGGAGAATTCTTATAACGTCGCAAATCTTTCTGATGTTGTTGAGATATCCGTGCTAGTTCAATCTGAAAAGCGTTTAGGTGACTAGCTGTTGCAGTGATGGAGTCAGACCACTTCTGATTTTCCAAGTTGTAAAACGATGCCACAGCGGGTTGAGTAGGATAGAGAAAGCTTGCTGCTAGCAAGTAAACATATGCTTGTCGTCGGTCAAAGTCAGTTTGTCCCGTTTTGAAATCTAAGATGTGCAGCGTGCCATCTTGCTCTTTAAAAATGCAGTCAATAGCAGCGAATAAGTTGAATTGATAATTACCTTGCTCAATTAAGATCGGTTCTGGAAATCCCTCATCACCTCGACTCAACTTGATAATGTTTTTCCCAAAAAGAATGGGATTTGAATGGTAGTTTTTCAGGATAAAAATCACTCGCTCTTGAACGACCGCTGACTCTTGGTTTAATTGCAGAATTTCTGCCACTTTCGTAACAGCATCACTGCGGTACAACATCAGGGGGTCTTGATAAAATTCGTAAACTCCCCGTTGTGCCAGTAAACCAATCCGCTGTGGTGTCGTGTCAGTTGCCAAGAGGGCTGCAACTAATGGTTCACGCGATCGCGCTTTAGTAAAACCTCGCTTCATATCACAATGCCAGCGTTCTTGCCCTATTGGTGGAGCGAACTGTAACCACAGGTTGTAGCTAGCAAACGGTCGCCAAGGTGTTGGCATTTTATTTCCTCCAGTAGCCTTTTATATTCACCATAGTTAATGTTCAATTTGTTTGTTGACTTTTTAATCAACTCCTTGTTCAGACGCTAACTTGTGTTGACTAAAAAGTCAACTCCTGATATAATTTGTAGTTAAGTAGGAAAACACTGTGAGTCAAACTTTTGGCAAGGTTATTCGTCAAGCCCGTAGGGACAAGGGTTACAGTCAGCGTGATCTGGCAAAGTTAGTAGATGTGGATTATACATACCTGTCCAAACTGGAGAACAACCACGCCGCGTATCCCCCCAGTGAAGAGGTCATTAAGTTGTTAGTGCTAACCCTTGATTTAACTGAACGAGAAGAAGATCTGATGTATCTGGCTGGTCGAATCACAGCCGATGACGAGAAAATTTTTGGTGAACTTCTCAAGACTTATAACAAACAAGTACCTGCTTTACTACGCAGAATGCAGGAAAACCCTGATTTTGCTCAAAAACTTCTTCGGGATGCTACACAATCAGATCAGCAGGAGAAGCCGAATTGAATATATTTAAGCAGTATCGCTTCATTCCTAAAAGCGAAATTGAGCGTCAGGCTAATAACCTTCTCAGACGGATGCAAGCTACACCTCAATACGCTCCAAGATGGCCTTTTGATGCTACTCGTGTGGCTGATTTTTTGGATATAGGTGTTGTCTGGGAAAGCATACCACCTGATGAAAATGGATCAATAGCGGCTCTGATACTGCCTACACAGCATGAAATTGTAATCAATCAAGATGTTCCAGGACTGCACGGAGGATATGGAGAATCCACGTTAGCCCATGAAATTGGACACTGGGAACTTCACATTAACCATAACGTAGTAGGTTCTTTTGTAGAACGGCCAGAGCAGGGTATTGAGATAAATGTGCAGCCGTTCCTATGCCGTAATGTTAGCGGACAGCTTGAAAAGATTGAGTGGCAAGCTCAATATTTTGCCAGTTGCTTACTAATGCCTCGACATAAGTTAGAAGAAACACGAAAGGGGCGTAACTTAACTAAGGAGTTTCATCTTGATGCAATGGCACATGAAATTGGAGTAACAAAAAGTAATTTGAAACATCGTTTAAAAGACCTTGACTGGATTCACATTCCTGAAAATTCTAAGCAAATTTATCTCGGTAATGCTGCACTTAGCAGGGATAGCAATTTAATTTAAATAATCATCAAAAAGTCATTAGACTGAAAAGTTTTGCGTTCTATCAAAAATAGTGCTATGCAATACAGTTTTTTGGGAAATATACAAAAAGGGTTTTGTGAATGTACCTAAACGCTGGGTTTTGAAGCGATGATGTAGATAATCTTCTTAGTTGTTAAATATAGAGAGGACTAAAGTCCTCACTACAAACTATCAGGTCTGAATTGTGTTGGCTGATTGGTTGAATAGCAATTCTCTTGATTTTTCTATATCTATTGCCTGATCTTTAAAGGCTTCTGCTTTCTGGTAGGCGCGGATGGTGGCTGGACGCGCTTGAATTGTCTCAAACCAGCGCTTGAGATGGGGAAAGTCTTCTAGGTTTTGGCTTTGGCTTTCATACGGTACTATCCACGGATATGCAGCGATATCAGCGATGGAATAATCACCTGCGACAAATTCTCTATCTGCTAGGCGTTTGTTGAGTACTGCATATAAGCGCCCTGTTTCTTTGACGTAGCGGTTAATGGCGTAGTCAATTTTTTCGGGTGCATATTTGTTGAAGTGATGGTTTTGTCCTGCCATTGGCCCTAGACCTCCCATCTGCCAAAATAACCACTGGAGGACTTCTACTCGACCCTGCACATCTTGGGGAATTAATTTCCCGGTTTTTTCTGCTAAATACAGCAAGATGGCCCCAGATTCAAATACGGAAATGGGCTGATCTCCACTTACAGGTTCATGGTCAACAATGGCTGGGATGCGATTGTTGGGAGAAATTTTGAGAAAGTCTGGCTGAAACTGCTCTTCAGCACCTATATTGACAGGAATAATAGTGTATGGTAAACCGACTTCTTCGAGAAATATGGTAATTTTATGACCGTTAGGAGTCGTCCAATAATAAAGCTCAATCATCGGTAATTTTCCTTTGTTTTGTGCTTTTTTGATGCAGGTGGATGTGCATTAACCTTGATATGGTTGACCTATTTTGTCTACAGAGACTTTATGAGATAGTGGTAAGCGACCTGGATTTAAGCGTGGTTCGGCTGCATAACCTACAGGTACTAAAAGGGCGATCGCTAGATCTGGATCTGCTGCACCAATTACTTGTTTGACTTGTTCTTCAATCCAACCATTCATAAAACAGGTGGATAAACCTAAGCTTTCTGCGGCTAAGACTAAATGGGTTGCAGCAATAACAGCATCTTTAATGGCGTATTCCCGGCGTTTGTCTCCTAGCACCGATTGAAATTGGGGAATGGCATTTTTAAAGTAGTTTACCGTACCTTCATTCCAAGCTCCAGTAGTGATCGCCTGTTCGTAAATCGGTGTCAAGTCTTGTTCGCCTGCATGGGGATCGGCGGCAAATACAAAGGTCACAGGCGCTTGAATAATTTGCTGTTGATTCCAAGCTGCTGCTGCTAGGGCAGCTTTTTGCGCTTCATCTTGAATCAGTATGATTTGCCAATCCTGGATGTTAAAACTACTAGGTGCCGCTACGGTCAAATCTACCAATTGCTTAAGTAATTCTGGGGCGATGGGGTCTGTTTTAAAGGTTTTGATAGAACGACGTTGAAGTATAGCTTGCGGTACATCTAAAGGCCGAACCTGGGTGGTAGGATTCACGCGATTCTCCTGATAATTAAGATTGAAAAACTACTTTCCATTATGGATGAGGGAGATGAGGGAGATGAAAAACAAAGATGTTGGTAATCAGCGAAAATCTTTTCCCCCTCCACCCTGCACCCCTGTTTGTTCATCCCCGACTCCCAACTCCCCACTCCCGACTCCCCATTCTTATACTTGTTGAATATGCTGAACTAAAGTTTTAGCCAAGGTGGTTTTTTGCACTGCACCCACGACTATATCAACCTGTCTTCCTTCTTTAAATACCATCAGTGTAGGAATGCTGCGAATGCCATAATGGCTGGCAACGGTGGGGTTTTGATCTGTGTTTAGTTTGACTATTTTTACCTGTCCTGCATATTCGCCTGCCAGTTCATCAACCACTGGAGTCACCATCCGACAAGGGCCACACCACGGTGCCCAAAAGTCCACTAATACTGGGATTGTGCTTTCCAATACTTCTTGTTTAAATGTGGCTTCTGTGACATTTGTAACGGATGACATACTTGCCCCCTTATTTTTATTCTATTGTTCGGAAATATCGAACAAACAAAATATACGCCATTTTACGAGATAATGCAAGTATGAGATTTTTGTATCACCCAGACAGAAAAGATATTTTTTTACCAGGAGTGCTGTATGCCTTAGGCGACCCAGTGCGGCTAGAAATTGTGAAAATTCTGGCAACCGAGGGGGAGCAGTGCTGTGCTGGGTTTGATTTTGCGATCGCTAAGTCAACTATGTCGAATCATTTTAAAATTTTACGCGAGTCAGGAGTGATCTTGACTCACAAAGAAGGTACACAACACATCAATAAATTGCGGCGTGAAGATTTAGAAATCTTATTTCCGGGGTTACTGGATGCGGTGTTGCGGTCGGCGCCACCATTGCTAATGGATCATCGTTCAACAGTTAACAGTCGTTAGATACTTGAGAATTTTCTGGTGTTAGTTCTCTGCCATTGTTGATGTTGTTGTTTTCCTGCATTAATGGCAGTTTTATCGTAAATGTTGAACCCTGTTCTTTCCCCAAACTTTGGGCGGAAATCAGCCCACCATGCAGTTCTACTAAATGGCGGACAATAGACAATCCTAAGCCTAAGCCACCATGCGATCGCGTTGTGGTACTATCAGCTTGCCGGAAACGTTCAAAGACTTTAGGTAAAAAGTCTGAGGTAATACCAATGCCTGTATCAATAACTTGGATTTGGGCATAGGTAGTTTTAGAGAAACGTAGAGGGGCGGCGGTGGAAGATATCTGAACTTTTTCTTGGGGAAACAACTCTTGCGGTTCCCCTTCTTCTGGTTCTATAGCTTGTAACCGGACTTCGACCTTGCCATCTGCGGGGGTAAACTTAATAGCGTTAGTGAGTAAATTCCACACTACTTGCTGTAACCGGGCTGGATCACCACAAACCGCGCCGAGGGAAGTATCCAAGGTAGTATTTAATTCAATTCCTTTGGTTTCTGCTAAAGGTCGCACGGCCTCCAAAGCCGCCTCAATGACAGAAATCATATTAACAACAGATAAATGTAGTCTGAGCTGTCCCCGAATAATCCGCGAAACATCTAAGATATCCTCAATCAGTTTCATTTGAGACGTAGCATTTCGTTCAATAGCATCTAGGGCCCGGGCTGTAGCTTTTTCGTCAAGTTTCTTGGAACGGAGGATTTTTGACCAGCCCAACATGGAAGTCAAGGGTGTGCGGAGTTCATGGGAAAGCACGGCTAAAAACTCGTCTTTCATGCGGTTGGTGGCTTCTGCTTCTTGTCTAGCCGTTTGTTCACGAATGATTTGCGCGCGAACTTCTTCGGCTTGCTTGCGTTCAGTAATATCTTCGAGAGTCCCTACATAACCGAGTAATTCACCTTGACTGGAAAGCATTGGTGACGATCGCACCTCAACCCAACGGATACTACCATCAGCATTTTGAAACCGAAAATCTGCCGAATATTCCTGACCTTGACAAATATAAGTAGACCAAGTAGAGATCGCTCGTTCTTTTTCTTGGGGATGTACACATTCTAGCCATCCTTTGTCACAATTATCTGCCGCTGTACAGTCACAAATTTCCTGGTAGCAAGGATTCGTATAAGTAAACCGTCCCTCAGTATCCGTTTCAAAAATGCCAATGGGTGAACAAGTACTCAGTGAACGAAACCGCTCTTCACTTTGTTTGAGTTCAGTATTCATGGCGCTGAGTTGGAGTGCTTGTTCCCGGACTGCTTGTGTTTTTTTAAACAGTTCGATAAACACCGTCACTTTAGAAATCAATATATTGGTATTTAGAGGTTTTAGTAAATAATCAACGGCACCTGAAGCATAACCTTTAAACAGCATTTGGTCGCTAGTACTAAAGGCAGTCAGAAAAATAATCGGAATATGACGCGATCGCCCCCGACTACGAATTAGGGTAGCAGTTTCAAAGCCATCAATACCTGGCATTTGTACATCCAGCAGAATTACCGCAAAGTCCTGATGCAATAGACACCTTAAAGCTTCTTCTCCAGAAGTGGCTTTCACTAGGTTTTCTCCTAGTTTTTCCAAAACTGCTTCTAGTGCCAGTAAATTTTCCAGCTTATCATCCACCAAAAGGATGTTTACTTTGGGTTCCGGCTGCATGAGTTTCTTTCACTAAATGCTTGATTACAATCGCTGACAACAGCAGATTGCTTGAATTATTATGACACGACTAGCCATTTATCTTGCCCAGCTACTAACACTCAGCATTGTTATGCACGGGCCAGCTACCCTTTCTCCCCCGGCTCCCCCTGCTCTGTTCGATAACAAAGACTAACCAGTAAGTTGGCAATGTCCGTCAGAGGGACAATCCAATCTACTGATACAGCCGAAATGGCGGCTTCTGGCATAATGGCACTTTCAGCAGTGCTTGGTTGTTGCACAATGGTAATTCCTCCCCGCGCTTTTACCTTTTTTAAACCTTGTGTGCCGTCATGATTAGCCCCTGTTAAAATAACACCAATAACTTGGTCAGCATAGATATCGGCTGCTGACTCAAATAGCACATCAATTGATGGTCTAGCGTAAGAAACAGGCTCGTCTGTAGAGAGAGCAAAATAGCCTGGTTCAATGAGTACGTGATAATCGGCGGGAGCCAGGTAGATTTTTCCTGGTAATATTTCATCTTTGTCTTGGACTTCTTGAATCGGCAAACACGTTTGTTCTTGCAATAATTCTTCCATCGTGCCGTCAGAGTTTTTATGCCGATGTTGGACAATGACAATTGGCACTAAGAAGTCTGCTGGTAAATTTGCCAGGACTGTTTTGAGTGCGGATAATCCTCCTAAAGAAGTGCCAATTACTACAACTTTAAAGGACACTAGTTAAGCCTCCGGTAAAGCTTTTCACCTTTGGCTATCTCATAATAATACTGCTCGTAAGGAGTAAATCTCAGCGATTCTTGCCGACCTAAACCTAAGATGCCAAAGTTGCAAAGACTGTTATAAAACAGTTCGTGGACTTGTTTTTGCAGTATCTGATTAAAATATATCAAAACATTTCGACAAAGAATAACATGAAATTCATTAAAAGAACTGTCAGTGGCTAAATTATGTTGAGCAAAGATCACATTTTCCCTTAGGGATGCTCGAAATATGGCATTGTCATAAGCCGCAGTGTAGTATTCTGAAAAAGACCTTTTGCCACCGGCTTTCAGGTACAGTTGAGTATACTCTTGCATCATCCTCAAAGAAAAAATTCCACTTTTAGCATTTTGTAGTACCTTGCTGTTGGTATCGGTAGCATATATCCGACAACGGTGGTAAAGTTTTTCTTCTTCTAACAAAATTGCCATTGAGTAAACTTCTTCTCCAGTTGAACATCCAGCGTGCCAGATGCGAATAAAAGGATAGGTGCGTAATAATGGAACTACTTGATTTCTAAAGGCGAGATAAAAACTGGGGTCACGAAACATTGAGGTGACATTTACAGTCACACCCAACAAAAATCTTTCTAAACAGGTGCGATTGTGCAGTAATCGCTCTTGCAATGTCGAAATATTGCTTATACCTTCTACGTGCATAAAGCTTTTAATGCGACGTTTGAGGGAAGAAAGAGCATAATTACGAAAATCGTAACCATAGTACTCATATACTCCCTCTAATAGCAACTTGATTTCGATGTCCTCCAAACTAGCTTTTGGCAGATTCATAGCAATAATGAGGATAATCAAGTCAACACCACTAATCCAATCATTACAGATTTCAGCTAGGAATCCTATATAAATAAAAAGTTACGTAACTGCTGACCAATTCCTTCTAAAGAAAAGTACTCCAGCGCTCGACATCGGGCCCTTGTACCTAGTTCGCGCCCCCATATGGGGTTATCTAAAATCCGACCAAGAGCTAGACTTAATGCCACAATATCGCCACGCGGTACAACTAGCCCCCCTGATGCTTCGCCATCGGCTAAAATATCAGGCACTCCTGGTGCATCAGTCGCTACTACAGGTAAGCTACAAGCCATAGCTTCGATAGGTGCTACAGGAAAACCCTCGTGTCTAGAAGGGAGTGTGTAAACGTCAGCAGCCGATAGGTAACGTTGAATGGCTGTGCGATCGCGGACATATTCATTGATCCACATTACCCCTGATAGTTGCATTTGAGCGATTAGTTGCTGTAATTTTTCAGCATCGCTACCTGTACCTAGGCTAATTTTCTCGTACTATCTATATAACCAGACCCGCAGGAGTGAAAGTAATTGCTCGGTATCCACTGGCTTAGTTATGTAATCAGAAGCACCAGCATCAATACATTTTTCGCGATCGCCTGGCATGGCTTTGGCTGTTAAAGCAATAATTGGTAATGAACGGAATTGCGGTTGCTTGCGGATGGCAATGGTTGTTTCGTAACCATCCATTTCTGGCATCATGATATCCATTAACACAGCATGAATGTCGGGATGCGCTTGCAGCGTTTCGATGCCATCTCTGCCATTTTCGGCAAATAATACTTCCATGTGATAGCTTTCTAAAAAGCTGGTAATGGCAAAAATATTCCGCAAATCGTCATCCACAATCAAAATTTTGCGGTTAGCCAGCACCGGATCAGTTTGTCGCAACTGTTCTAGCATCTGACGCTTGGGCTGGGGCAAGTTTGCCTGTACTCGATGTAAAAATAAGGCAGTTTCATCAAGTAAACGCTCAGGCGATCGCACGTTCTTAATAATAATCGTCTCTGCTAATCGTCTGAGTTGGGTATCTTCTTGTCGGGTTAATTCTTTGCCTGTATAAACGATGATTGGCAGTTTCAACAAACTAGATTGTTGTTTGATTTGTTCAATTAGTTCTAAGCCACTCATATCTGGCAGGCCTAAGTCTAGCACCATACAATCAAATCGCTGTGATTGCAGAATTTCTAGGGCTGCGGTTCCTGTATACACTGCTGTACTTTTGACATCGCTATTACCAATCAATTCAATAATACTTTGAGCTTGTACAGGGTCATCTTCCACTACTAACAGAGTTTTGACTTTACGTTCAATAAAGCTTTTAATTTCAGTCAATGCTTGATTGAGCTTTTCTGGAGATATGGGCTTTTGCAGATGGGTAATTGCCCCTAACTGTAATCTGCGTTGTTCTCGATCATCGACAGACAAGATGTGTACAGGAATATGTCTGGTTTCCGGATCACGCTTGAGACGATCCAGCATTGTCCAACCGTCCATATCTGGCATATGAATATCCAGGGTAATGGCATCGGGTTTGTATTGTTGGGCTAAAGCCAGTCCTTCTTTACTCTGTAAGGCCACAATGACTTTAAAACCCTGATCACGGGCTATTTCTAGGAAGATGCGGGCAAATTTATCATCATCCTCGACAATAAGTAAAACGCGATCGCCTGGTTGAATTTGCTGGCGATCATCGGGAATTGTCTCAATTGGAGTCGGAATTATTGTTGCTGCTGGATTTGCAACTGGGGGGAGAGATGAGGAAAATGGAATTTCTTTTGCGGTAATTGCTGTGGGAATTTCTGTTAGCTCATTCACTGTGTAAGTCTGGGGTAGGTAAAGAGTAAAAGTACTTCCCTGTCCTCCTTGGCTAAATAACTCAATTCTTCCCCCCAATAGTTGCGCTAACTCACGGCTAATGGACAAGCCTAAACCAGTTCCCCCATACTTGCGGCTAGTGGTACCGTCTGCTTGCTGAAATGCTTCAAAAATAATCTTTTGTTTTGCTTCAGGAATGCCAATACCTGTGTCACTGACAGCAAATGCAATCATGGGACTACCATTTTGGCTAATCTCGTCAGTCACCCTAATTTGTAATTTGACGCTGCCTTTTTCAGTGAATTTAAAAGCATTAGCTAGCAGGTTTTTCAATATTTGTTGCAAACGTTTAGAGTCGTTGGCAATGGCATTTGGTAATTTATCATCCAGTTCCACTGCAAAACTGAGTTCTTTATCTTGAGCAATTTGACGAAAAGTTCTATCTAAGGATGCCTGCAAATCGACAAAGGTGACTTGCTCAATATCTACGGCTAGGGTTCCCGATTCAATTTTGGCTAAATCTAAAATGTCATTAATTAATTCTAATAAGTCTGTGCCAGCAGCATAAATTGTCTGGCTATACTCTACCTGCTTGTCTGTTAAATGACCCTCGGTATTATCTGCCAGCAATCTTGCTAAGATTAACAGGCTATTAAGTGGCGTTCGCAACTCATGGGACATATTCGCCAGAAACTCTGATTTATATTTGGAAGATAAAGCCAATTGTTTGGCCTTTTCTTCCAAAGACTGTCTAGCTTGCTCAACCTCACGATTTTTCCGAGCAACTTCCCGATTTTGCACCTCGAGTAATTCGGCTTTTTCTTCTAATTCTTCATTTAGTTGCTGTAATTCTTCATTAGACTGTTTCAATTCCTCTTGTTGCTGCTTCAGCAGCAGTTGCGATTCCTCCAACTCTTGCGCCTGCTGTTCTAAGCGTTGATTGCTTTGCTTGAGTTCTTCTTGCTGGAGTTGTAATTCTTCTGTTAAAGCTTGAGACTCGTTTAACAAATCTTGTGTTTGATCGTTGGCAGCAATATTATTTAAAAATATCCCAATAATTTCACTTAATTGTTCTAAAAATTGCAATTGGAGATGACTAAACTGCTGCAAAGAAGCTAGTTCAATTACAGCCGTTACCTGATTTTCAAATAGTACAGGCAATACAATAATATTTAATGGTAATGCAGCACCCAAGCCGGAATTAATACGAATATAATCACTAGGTACATCAGTTAAGAGAATTTTTTGTTTTTCTAAGGCACATTGCCCTACCAATCCTTCACCTAAGCGAAATTGATTAGATAAATGTTTGCGTTCTTGGTAAGCATAACTACTCAGCAGCTTTAAAACAGGCTCTTGATAAGCCTCATCCATCAAATATAAAACCCCTTGCTGGGCGCCAACCAATGGTGCCAAATTGGACAAAATCATCCGAGATACGCCTTCTATATCTCGCTGTCCCTGAAGCATCTGGGTAAATTCAGCTAAATTAGCATTAAACCAATTTTGCTCATCATTTTTTTGCGTGATGTTTTGCAGATTAGCGATCATCTGTTTGAAAGTGCGCGACAATATGCCAATTTCATCCAGGCGATCGCTCTTTGGTAAACTTACAGATAAATTTCCCGCAGCAATCTCTTCTGCTGCATCAGAAAATTGCTTCAGTGGCTGGGAAATATGCCTAGATAACCAGAATCCAATTAAAGCTATGATTAGCGCCACAAAGGGAATACTAAAAGTAATACTATTTACAGTCCTTTGGGCAGCAACCCCTGCTTGCTCAGAGCGCTGCTGTAGGCGCAAATTTTCCTCTGCTTCAATTTCCTGGATGATCTGCCGAATTGCATTCATCAATTGCCTACCCTGATCTCCCTGGACAGCTTTTTGAGCCGCTTCCCATCCTTGGGTTTCTCGCAAACTAAGAACTGCTTTCATGACAGCAATTCTCTCATTAATCAGTGGCTGTAACCTATTTAGTCGGTTTTGTTGTCCAGGATTATCTGCTAGTAAAAGTTTAAGTTCTTCAAATGTTTCATCTAGCACTTTGATGGCAGAATTATAAGGTTCCAGATACAGATTGTCTTCAGTAATTAGATAACCCCGTTGTCCAGTTTCAGCTTGTAGAATTTGAAATCGCAACTCTTCCAACTGACCAAGTACTCTGTATGTATCTTTTTCCTGCTCCGATGTTTTAACTAGTTCATTAGTACTTTGATAAGAGCTGATACCAATCATTGTTAAAATAGCCAAACTCATGGCAAAACCGGCTCCAATCTTAGTTCCAATCTTCAAACTGTTTAACATTTATATTATTTTCCGGCTATTATTAATAAATAAACTTGTTTTTAATTCAAACAGGACTTACGTAACCAACCACGTATTTTTGTCATTGCGACCATAGGGTAAAGCCCTAACGGGCATGGCTGCGCTTACCGCTTAGCGTGCCGGAGGCTCTAGCAATCTCAAAACCTTAATTTTGGTAGCGAGTGCGTAAGTCCTATCAAACTCAAATAACGTGATACTTGAATGATAAAAATACCATTTTTTGTAAATACAGAATACTGCTAAATATCTATAATCCAGTTTTTAAAGCATGATTGCAGTTTTTAATTATATTTGAAAGATTGTGAATTAATCAATAATTCATACAAGCATTTTAACTTATTCCCCAATGTATTAAGGGATTTCCCCAATAAATTCTCCATTTCCATCCCCAATGGTGCGTTGCGCTATACGACAATACACCAGACAAAAAGGGTTTGCAGTCATTTTTAATCATTTGTGTATACATCTTAGCCCTTCTGATGGATACAAAGCTAAACCTATAGGTTGATGAATATTTAGCTCTTAGAAGACATACTGAGACGAGTATGACTACAAAAATTACCTTTGTGGCAACACATTCGTAATGATGTGTGTAAGGAGGAAAAATGGTATCTCGACAATATAAGCGGGCAATTGGTACATTTGCTAATCGAGAAGCAGCCGAAGCAGCCCTGAATGAACTGAGAAGCTCAGGTTTTGTGATGGATAACGTTTCCATCTTGGCTAAAGACACAGGTAGCGATGACCAAATTGCTGGAGCTAATGTCGCAGATCGAGGTGAAACTGAGGCTCAAGAAGGTGCTGGTATTGGTGCAACCACAGGTACTGTCTTTGGCGGTCTTGGTGGCTTACTTGTAGGTCTTGAAGCTTTAATCATTCCTGGAATCGGGCCCTTTCTAGCTGGTGGTACCATAGCTACAACCTTAGCTGGTGCTGGTATTGGTGCAGCCGCCGGTGGCATTGTGGGAGCGCTAACAGGTTTGGGTATTCCTGAAGAAGAAGCCAGAGCTTATAATGAACGGGTATCTAGAGGAGACTACTTGGTAATCTTAGATGGCCCTGCTAACGAAATTGAGAAAGCTGCGGCTATTTTAATCAGTCGGGGTATTCGTGAGTGGAGAGTACATGATATCTCTAATGAACGTGGTACTGCTACCGATGTAGTTCCTACTACTGCTCATCGTAATACAGAGACATACTCAGATACGACTACTACTGATCCTAATGTGAAAGTGGTTGATAAAAGAGATCGAATTAGATAGTAGTTTGTAACTAGCGATCGCGCTTTTAGCAAAAAACCTGAGACCAGGTGTGTCCACGCTAGAATATAGCAACGTCTTATATCTCGATTAGGGAAGCAATTTTTATCTTCCCCACAGGGGCTATATTTCCCGCAGATGTGAAAAACGCCTCAAAAATAAGATTTGACACTCCCACGGCTAAAAGCGCGTGGGATTCTTGTTTTATCCAGATAAAAGTTTAAGTAGTTCACGAGATACACAAAATCAATGAATCGAAAACATCTGCGACAGTCATCAAACTCCATTAAATCTTGGATTACTACAACTTTGGTGTTTTTAATTCTCACCTTGTTGTTGATAGTTGCACCTGCAACAGCAGCAGCGCAAGCACCTGTGAGTATTGATGGTCTTTCGGTATTTCAAGTTGGTAGTTCTCAACAATTTACCGCCGAGGAACGTGCAGAATCAATTAATTTGCGGCTACGTCAAATTGTCTTATCTCAAGAACCAATCCAAGTTGAAATTGAGGAACGCAATCAATCTCCCACTATTGTGGTGAATGAGCAATATTTGTTGACTGTTACCCAAACAGATGTCTTAGATGATAACACTCCCGAAGAACAAGCAAAAATTTGGGTGCAAAGACTAGAACAAGTATTGTTACAAGCTCAAAGAGAGCGCAGTGCTGGGTTTATTCGCAACTCATTACTCCTGAGTGCTGGCGTTTTAATCATAGCAATTGCTTTGCATCAATCCTTGGGATGGCTATGGAAACGCCTTCGTCAAGCAGTTTTGCAACGCTTCCCTATATCTTCTGAGGAGGAAGAGGTTGATTCTAGTTCCTCTACGGCTCTAAATTTACTGTTCACCTTTACCCTACTAGCAGGGCGGATTTGGTTATGGGTAACTGTAGCTCTCTATATTACTAATTTATTCCCCACTACTAGAATCTGGAGCTATCAGATTACTGAGCAATTAATTCAAAGCTTGACATCCCCTATCTTGACTTTGGGACAAAGCCAATATTCAGTGATTTATTTGCTGGTTTTGTTGGTCTTGCTACTGGGACTGATGATTGTGGCTGGTATGGCCACCAATCTTTTGAGAACCAGAATTTTGCAATTGACTGGTATGGAGCGGGGCGCTCAAGAGGCGATCGCAATCATCACTAAATATACAATTATTGTTATTGGTACGATTGTTTTACTACAAGTCTGGGGACTGGATTTAAGTTCCCTGACAATTTTGGCTAGTGCTTTGGGTGTAGGGATTGGTTTTGGTTTTCAAGACATCGCCAAAAACTTTGGTAGTGGTTTGATTTTACTATTTGAACGCCCTATCCAAGTCGGTGATTTTGTCCAGGTGGGTGATATAGAAGGTTCCGTGGAACGCATTGGTGGTCGCAGTACCATCCTCCGAACGGTAGATCAAGTTTCCATTATTGTGCCAAATTCACGTTTCCTGGAAGATCAGGTGATCAACTGGAGCTATAAAAACCCAGTTTCCCGGCTAAGAATCCCTGTGAAAGTGGCTTACGGTTCCGATATCGGTGCAGTCAAATCGGCGTTACAGGGAGCTACTAAAGGACAAACGGGAGTTTTATCGGTTCCGCCACCAACGATATTTTTTACTGGTTTTGGTGAAAGTGCTTTGAATTTTGTCCTCCTGGTTTGGACTGCTCAACCAAGCCAACAATATTTGATTAAAAGTAATTTATATTTTCGCATTGAAGAACTTTTCCGACAATATAATATCAAAATTCCTTTTCCTCAGAGAGATTTGCATGTCCGTTCGGGAAATTTGCCTTTAGAATTATCGCCGGAACTAGAAGCGACTTTACGACAAATATCTGATAATCTCCAGAATAATTATGGTGGTAAAAATAACTCCAAGGGCAATTTTTAAACTTCCCCAACCTCATAAATTATGAAAAATGTCAAGTTAGCCAAGGTTTGGGATGCACTTCATACTAGCTACTGGTTTTTACCAGGAATCTTGGCAATAAGTTCGATAATTTTAGCCGTGGTAACGTTGACTCTTGACCGCATCATTGATTTTGATGATTGGGATTGGATGTATGCAGGTGGCCCCGAAGGATCAAGAGCAGTACTTTCGGCGATCGCCAGTTCAATGGTGAGTGTTACGGCTACATCTTTTTCTATTACCATTGTGGCAATGCAACTAGCTTCTTCCACTTTTGGGCCGAGGCTGTTGCGTAATTTTATGAAAGATACAGGCAATCAAATTGTTTTGGGTGTATTCATTGGCACGTTTATTTATTCCTTGCTGGTGCTGCGTGCCATTTATAATGAAGACTTCGATTTGTTTGTACCTCATCTTTCTGTCACCGTTGGTATCGCCCTAGCGATTGTGAGCATTGGCGTACTGATTTACTTTATTCATCATGCATCCACAATTATTCAAGCATCACACGTGCTGCAAAGTGTGAGTGACGATTTAGATAAAGCGATAGATCGATTATTTCCCGAAAAAATTGGTGTTAATCCCCAAACAGATCAACCATATAAAGAAGATGTTCCACCAGATTTTCCATTGCAGGCTTACCCCATTAAAACTAAGAAAAATGGTTATTTGCAAGCAATTAATGATGAAAAATTGATGGAAATTGCCCGTCAGTATGATCTTTTAGTACATGTTAAATTTCGACCGGGCAACTTTATTGTTAAGGGTAGTGAATTAGTAATGGTTTGGCCTGGGGTACGAGTAAATAACAAGCTGAAGCAGCAACTACAACAAATATTTATCATAGGAAAAGAACGTACAGAACAGCAGGATGTAGAGTTTCCTATCCAACAGTTAGTGGAAATTGCTCTACGTGCTATTTCTCCGGGAATTAATGATCCTTTCACTGCTATTCGCTGTATTGATCGTTTGTGTGCAGGACTATGTTATCTAGTACAAAGGGAGTTTCCCTCACCCTATCGCTACGATTCTGATAACCAATTGAGGGTGATGGTTCCATCCTTAGATTTTGCGGGCATAGTCGGTCAAGCCTTTAACCAAATTAGACAATATGGCAAGTCTGACGCCGCTGTGACAATTCGTTTACTAGAGGCGATCGCCTTGGTTGCTACTCATACCCAAAATCCGCACCATCGGCAAGTTTTGCGGCGACATGCTGACATGATTGAACGCGGTAGCCATGAAGGTTTACCAGAATCACAAGACCGCAAGGATGTCCACAGAAAATACGATTATGTTATTCAAGCCTTGGCAGCAAACTATGAAATGTAGAAAATGACTCAGCGATTTTATCTTTCTTAAGGTAGAGAAAAATAATCATATAGATAGAAGAAAAGATAATTTTCCTTGTATAGAATAGCAAAATGTTAAAAACTACCTATAAAAATCAAAAAAGAATTTTTTGTTGTCGAACTGTCAAAATTTCCAACAAAAAATTCTTTCTCATGATTTAGGCAGTTTATATGCTCTTGGTTTATTTACTACATCTTCATAATTGATTTGATGAGATGTAAATAAATCAACTATGAGCAAAATTTGTGTATCTTACTTGCAGAAAAATAAAGAGCAAAAAAGAGGAGTGTTTTATGGTGAATAAACTGAATAACAATCAATCTACAAACCGGATTAACAGGCTGTGGAAATCCAAAGGCGCTGCTGTTCTCATCCTGGGAACCCTGCTACTTTCGGCTTGTGAAAATGGAGTACCTGAGGCAACTGCACCTGAGTCCCCAGGAGCCGGTACAACTGAGCAAGTCTCAGACCGCACACAAGAATTAATTGGACAAACCGTAACGGTAAGAAGTGAACCGGAGAACATGGTAAGTCCGACAACCTTCACAATCACTGATAGCGATTTGTTTGGCGATGAAACTGTTCTCGTTGTCAATGCCACAGGACAACCTTTGACTATGCCTGAAGGTAAAAATATAGATGTTCAAGCCACAGGGGTAGTACGGAGATTTAACTTGGCAGAAGTTAATCAAGAGTACAACTTAAACTTACAAGCAGACGCGTACAGTGAATACGAAAATCGCCCTGCTATCATTGCTCAATCATTGGCATTAGCACCCGATCCTGGTGATATTACTTCTGAACCCGATTTATTCTATGGTCAAACTCTGGCTATCACCGGTGAAGTAGGAGAAAGAAAAGATAATGCTTCTTTCATCTTAGGAGAAGACCAATTGCTGGGTGGAGATGAGTTACTAGTAATACATCCACAGCCACAAGCAAATCTTAACGAAGGAGATAATGTAGTAGTTACAGGTGAGGTACGGCCATTTAATGTTGCCGAACTACAGCGAGACTACAACCTGACTTGGGATGCTAACTTACAAGGTCAGCTACAAGAAGAATATGGCAACAGACCTGTGATAGTTGCTACTAATGTCTATCCCAAAGTAGACAACTAATTTAAATTTGCTCCATTGATTTGGGCAACGGGTGTTAGATAGGCTTATAAGCTAACGCCCGTTAGCTATTAGACTAAATTTGTTCAAAAAGCCTGGGTAGACGGTGAAGAATTTAATTGTCAAGGAAATTATTTAGAAATTGAGCGATTTCAGCGAGTTTGCTTATAGGCAAACATCACCTCAAACGAGTACAAGGAATTAGCGGATGTCAAATCTGCTTAATTAGTCGCAAGCTTTCACAAACTGGGTTTTGGCAGCGTCGAATTTTTAGGCGTAGTTGTACCACTCTCTTCAGGGTCCTTATGTGGCAATAACTGTCATATTCATGCGACTTCGCTGGACTACAATTATGACAGTCTTGTTGTATACACTCCCAGACTGTTTTTGATGCAGATTCCGGCTTGGGTCTTCTCCTGGCCATTTAGCACCCCTATTGAAATTTTCCGATTCTTGTTAGCTTACCTGAAATTTTTGTTTTTCTAGCTAGTTTTGTCACATTAGCAATGAAAACATACATCAGTCGTTGGTCATTGGTCAATAGCACTAAAAACTGATACCAAAACTACGCATCCCCCGACTGTAAATGAAAACGAGCTAATTACAATGCTTTTATAGCTGTGTGATCAGTTAAAATTCTTAACTTTTATATATATAAAATTAAAATCCACCTAAACATATAACTGCTTGGTGGATTTGTTTTTAGTTATTAGTGGATCCGAGCAGAGTCGAACTGCTGTCCAAATTGGGTATTTACCCCCCGCTCATTCACAGGTTTAGCCTTTCTGACCCTCAAGGCGGGAATCGTTCATTATCCCGAACGTAGGATGCTCTGATTAATTCTTAGCTAACAAGCCAATCAGAGAACACTTGTTAGAGCGTCCGTTGGGGGTTGGTCTTCAATCCTTAACGGAGTCGAATCGAAGACGCTCGAACCTATAAGAGGTTTTTATGCAACTGCTAAAGCAGGCTTACGAGCAAAGCTAACGATGTTATTCGCATTTACTTTTTTTTTGAGCCTTTGATTTCCGAGAGGAGACTCACTCTCGACCTGAATCACAGAGTAGCGTTCGCCAACCTGTCGAAACCGTTACGGACCCATGTCTTCATATTTCAATTATAATACTCTGTTTGGCAATTGTGTGGTGCGACGAGAAAATTTGGGTTTATGCCAGTGTTGCGGAAAAACACAGCGTATCTGGATGGGAAGTTGGCAGTTACTTAAATAGTGGAATAATCCAGGCAGCAACAATGCTGATGAGGATAGCTGATTCTAATAACACCAGAGTACGCGAAGATGGAAACCAGTTCGACCAGGAACCTTGCCAGAGACTTGACCACCATTGAGAGATATGGGCAGACCAGAAAGTAGGACTATCTTTGTCACGAAATTGCCAATTGAGCATGGATAGCAGTAACGGAACTCCGCCAACTTTGGCATTGATCAACAAGTGAAAGGCGATCGCCACCACCATAATCACCCATGCAATTAAGTGAGCATAATACCAAACATGATTTAATTCCCCTTGTGGCAACCATGTTTCATCCATCATCTTGCCGCTAAATAACGCAAAGGTTAAAGCCAGGAGGGCAAAGGTATTTGTCAAGCGGTTTAATGTATACCACCAAATGGGTTTACCAACCTGAACTAATTTAGTCAACGAATCAGGCTGAATCAGTCGCTTCTGACCTTTATGGAATGCATAGAGTACAAACGCCGGAAATATCAGTAAGGTAAATAATCCAAAAGTTCCATGTAAGCCTTCAATTTCTCGATAGGAAGGCAATGGAATTCTTCCCCAGCGCCCATCATAGGTATCATAAGTCCAGAAAGCCGTTAAAATTGCAGCTACTAAAAACACACCAGTGAGTCCATGCAAAATGCGAAGGAGGAGTGGTTGATAGGGTCGAGTCAATTTCATGTACACCAATGAGTAGTAAGTATACTTGTGGCATTAATCTAGACACAAAATGATTTATTGCCCGAAAAAATAGTTCTCTGGTTATTTCTTAATGTATTGATTAAGCAAAAATTTAACTTTAATTATGAGAATAAAATGAAATAAAAATAAAAATTTTTATGTTGAAACTTACACATATTATTATATTTCATTACTTACTAAAAATAGCCAATTGCTAATAATCCGTACGACTAGCAACTAGCTATTTTTTAAACTAAACAATTAACAATTCCCTAAGTTAGTGCTTCAGCACCACCCACAACCTCTAGGAGTTCTTGGGTAATAGCGGCTTGTCTTGCTTTGTTATAAGACAAGGACAGAGATTTAATCAATTCACCGGCATTTTCGCTGGCGTTGTTCATTGCTGTCATCCGCGCTGCTAGTTCACTGGCTGCTGATTCTTGTAGCGCTCGTAATAGTTGGTTACTGAGATACAAGGGCAACAGAGAATCCAGAATCTGCACTGGGTCTTGTTCAAAAATCATGTCACGGGGCAAAGGCCGGGCTGTACTGGTCACTTTTTGCCGTTCGACTTCAAATTGACCGCCACGAGTTGTGAGGCGGAAGATTTCGTCATCTGCGGCTTCTAGACCTTGAGGATCTAAAGGAAGCAGAGTTTGCACCACAGGGCGGGAGCTAACCAAGGAGACAAATCTGGTATAAATTAACTCAATGCGATCTACATTTTCTGAGAGGAACAAAGAAAGTAGTTGATCGGCAATTTCTGTAGCTTCTGCTGCTGTAGGAATTTGCTCTAAGCCTGTGTAGGTGCCATCGATGGGTTGTTCCCGACGTTGGAAATACTGAATGGCTTTGCGTCCTACCAGTACGTATTTGTAATTTACACCTTCGGCTTGGAGTTCTTTGGCGCGGTTTTCGGCACGACGGATCACATTAGTGTTGTAACCGCCACACAAACCGCGATCGCCTGAAATTACCAATAATCCTACTGTCTTAACTTCCCGTTTTTTCAGTAGTGGCAAATCTACATCTTCAAACCGCAGACGAGTTTGCAAGCCATACAGTACTTGTGCCAAGCGATCGGCAAAGGGACGAGTCGCAGTTACCTGTTCTTGGGCGCGACGTACCCTAGCAGCCGCTACCAGCCGCATGGCTTCTGTAATTTTTTTGGTGTTTTTGACCGACTGAATGCGATCGCGTATTGCTTTGAGATTGGCCATATTCTTAAGTTCTGAGTCCCTAGTCAATAGTCAAATGTCAACAGTCAATAGCCATTAAGTGTTTCCCCATGACTCATGACTATTGACCAATGACTAATTACGCTGTTGCTTGGAAGGTCTTTTTGTATTCTACGAGTGCTTCCTTCAAGGCTGTCTCTTCTTCGTCACCCAGTACTTTTTTGCTCTTTACGGAGTCAGTATACTGAGGCTTACCTGTTTTTAAGTACTCTCTTAAACCTTTGGTAAAGGTGGTAACTTTATCTACAGGTACATCATCCATGTAACCATTAATACCAGCATATAGAATTGCTACTTGCTCGTATACTGACAAGGGAGCATTTTGTGGCTGCTTGAGTAATTCGCGTAATCTTTGACCACGTGCCAATTGGTCTTGGGTAGCTTTATCCAAGTCAGAAGCAAATTGAGCAAAGGCTTGCAGGTCGTCAAACTGGGCTAGTTCCAATTTCACTTTACCGGCAACTTTTTTCATAGCCTTTGTTTGGGCTGCCGAACCCACACGGGATACAGAAATACCAGGGTTTACAGCCGGACGAATACCAGCGTTAAATAAGTCAGATGACAAGAATATCTGACCATCGGTAATAGAAATTACATTGGTGGGGATGTATGCCGAAACGTCACCAGCTTGGGTTTCGATGATTGGTAACGCAGTCATACTGCCTTTACCCAATTCGTCACTGAGTTTAGCGGCTCTTTCCAACAAGCGGGAGTGGATAAAGAATACATCTCCAGGGTAAGCTTCCCGTCCTGGTGGCCGACGTAGCAACAGGGACATTTGGCGATAAGCTTGGGCTTGCTTGGAAAGGTCATCGTAAACCACCAAGGTAGCTTTGCCTTTGTACATGAAGTACTCAGCGATGGTTGCCCCAGTGTAAGGAGCTAGGTATTGTAGTGTAGCTGGTTCACTGGCACTAGCGGCAACGACTACGGTGTAGTCCATTGCGCCTTTTTCTTGTAAGGTTTGGACCACGTTAGCCACGGTGGATGCTTTTTGGCCAATGGCAACATAGACACAAATTACATCTTCACCTTTCTGGTTGATGATTGTGTCGATAGCGATCGCCGTTTTACCTGTTTGACGGTCACCAATGATCAATTCCCGTTGTCCCCGACCAATGGGAATCATGGAGTCGATAGCTGTAATACCCGTTTGCATGGGTTCGTGTACAGACCGACGGGCAATAATACCAGGTGCTGGAGATTCAATCAAACGGCTATCGCTAGTTTTGATGTCTCCTTTACCATCAATGGCCACACCCAAGGCATCGACAACCCGGCCAATTAGGGCTTCACCTACGGGAACCTGAGCAATTCTGCCGGTAGCGGTTACAGAGCTACCTTCTTGAATGTTCAGACCTTGACCCATCAGCACCGCGCCCACGTTATCTTCTTCTAAGTTCTGGGCGATGCCGATTGTGCCATCTTCAAATTCTAATAGTTCCCCAGCCATAGCCTTTTCTAGACCATAGATCCGGGCAATACCGTCACCCACTTGTAGAACGGTACCAACATTAGCAACTTTGACTTCTTGGTCGTATTGCTCGATTTGCTGCTGAATAATGCTGCTGATTTCGTCAGGTCTAATTGAAATACTCATGTGTCTATTTTTTTTGCGTTCGAGACGGAAAAACAGGTTAGGGAGTGGGGAGTAGGGAGTAGGGAGTGGGGAAAACTTTTCTTGTTTCCCTTTTCCTTTAATTTTCTCATCTCCCACCAAGTTACCCGCACAGCCAGAAAACTCTAGAAGTAGCGTAATTACGAATTACTAGCTAAACGTAAAGAAAGGCGGCGTAACTGACCTCGTAAACTGGCATCAATTACCTGCGAGCCTACTTTAATGATCACACCACCAATTAACTCGCTGTCTATCTTAGTTTCTAACTCTACCTGGCGAGCATCAGTGATAGCGAGAACTTTTTCCACTACCGCTTGCTGTTGAGTTTCTGATAGAGTCACTGCTGAAGTAACTTCTGCTAATACGGTTTGATTCAGTTGCCGTAACAACGCCAAATACTGCTGGAGGATTGCTTCTAAGAAAACAATGCGTCGTTTGTCTACCAGCAACAACAAAAAGTTGCGGAGGTAGGGGTTAGCACTTTCACCGAGTATTTGTTTGATGGCAGCTTTTTTGCTCTCACCCTGAATAAAGGGATTGCCGATAAAGCTTTGTAGCTGCTGGTTCTCTGATAGCAGACTCCGCAAAGTCCGCGCGTCTTCGCCGAACTCTTCTGTCAAGTTTTTTGATTGCGCGATGGACAACATTGCCTGTGCGTAAGGCTGGGCTATTTCAGCTGTTGCTACCTTACTTGTCATACTCCGCCTCCCAGTTGTGCGATGCTACGTTCAATCAAAATTTGTTGAGCATCGTCGGCTATGCCGCTTTTTAGTTCCGACTCGACTTTTTGCAATGCTTGAACAACTACCCGCTGTCGCAACTGAGCGATCGCTTTATCTAGTTCTGTACTCAAGTCAGCCGCTCCTGCTGCTTGCAAGCGCTCAATATCTACAACCGCTTGCGCTAAAATAGCTTCGCCGGCAGCTTGAGCATTTTCTTGGGCTGCTGCTTTGATTCTTTCAGCTTCTGCTTGAGCTTGTGCTAGTTTTTGCTGCGCTTCTTTCAGCTGCTGTGCAGCTTGGGCGGCACGTTGTTCTGCATTCTTAATTGCTGTTTCAATATTTTCCCGGCGAGTTGTCAGGGTTTTACCCAGAACTTTCCGACCAAATACAAACAGCACAGTAATAATAATGGCCAGGTTAATGAGGTTAGTGTCAAAAATATTTGTATTTAGACCAAAACCACCATTCCCTGCTTCCTCCGCCAATTCACTTGCGACGGCGCTGGCTTGGGCCATCAACAGTAAAAAAGTCCCCATGATTTTTCATCCACAACTGCGCTGCCAAGGCTTAACATTACTGACGCCGCCAATTGTTACTTAGCAAAGGCGTCTTTACAATGTCACTTAATGATTCCAACCTACGTTTGAGTTAGCGCCGACTTACTAAATCTGCTCCTAAAAGCTTTTCTAGTATTTGGCGACTCAGAGCATCCACTTGTTCCTCCAATGAAGCAAAAGCTTGTTGTTTTTGCTGCTCTATTTCACTAGAGGCTTGTTCTCTTTGAACTTGAGCTTCTTGTTGGGCGGCTGCTATTTTCTCGTTAGCAGTTTTTTGCGCCTCGGCTTGAGCATCAGCAATAATTGTTTGAGCTTGGCGTCTAGCTCCTGCTAAATCTTGCTCGTATTGCTGTGCCAATTTCTCGGTTTTTGACAAGCGTTCTTGTGCTTCTAATTGATTGTTACGGATATATTCATTCCGGCCATCAATAGCATTGCCCAATGGCTTGTATAGTGTTGCATTCAACACTATGGCTAAAATTAAAAACTGAATTGCCATTAAGGGCAGGGTAGCATCTAGATCGAATAGCCCCCCTTCTTTGGCAACCTCTTCTACAGCTAATAAGGTGATCCAGTGTGTCATGGTTGCTAATTCTTAATCTACTTTATTAGTCCTGAGTCCTGAGTTACGAGTTATGAGTTATGAGCTAAACTCTTAACTCCTAACTCTTAACTCCTAATTTTTTTACTCAGCACTCAGTACTGTTTATGCGAAGGGGTTAGCAAACAATAGCACTAGAGCAACTACTAGACCGTAGATGGTTAGCGCTTCCATGAATGCCAAACTTAACAGCAATGTACCGCGAATTTTGCCTTCTGCTTCTGGCTGACGAGCAATACCTTCTACAGCTTGTCCTGCTGCATTACCTTGACCAATACCAGGGCCGATTGCAGCCAAACCAACAGCTAGAGCAGCAGCTAAAACGGAAGCAGCAGAAACCAATGGATCCATGATATTCTTTCCTTACTTTACTGAGTTGAATGGGTCTAGAAGTTGTTGTGTGTCAGTTGCCATTTGACCTTAATCATTGTTAAAAAACTCATGACTAAAGACTAATGACTGTTGAGGGTATTTAATGCCCCTCATGCTCCTCGCCATGATGATCTTCCATCGCTTCACCGATGTAAGCAGCGGCTAAGGTGGCAAAAATTAGTGCTTGGATGGCGCTGGTAAATAGTCCCAAAGCCATTACTGGCAAAGGTACAAATAAGGGTACTAGCAATACCAATACACCTACTACAAGTTCATCAGCCAAGATGTTGCCAAATAAACGGAAGCTTAGGGAAAGAGGCTTGGTGAAGTCTTCAATAATCTTGAATGGCAACATGAACGACACTGGCTGGACGTAGTTGCCAAAGTACCCTAAACCCTTTTTACTGAATCCAGCATAAAAATATGCTAGTGATGTCAGTAACGCCAAGGCAACAGTTGTATTGATGTCACTTGTAGGTGCTGTTAGTTCACCTTCTGGCAAATGAATCAGCTTAAAAGGAACCAGCGCCCCTGACCAATTTGACACAAAAATGAACAAAAACAAAGTGCCAACAAAAGGCACCCAAGGGCGATATTCTTTCTCGCCGATTTGGTTTTTTGCCAAATCCCGAATGAATTCCAGGGCATACTCCATTAGGTTCTGTATACCGCTGGGAATTCTTTTGATGTTACTGCTGGCGGCCACGGAAACTAGCACTAGTACACCAATAACAAACCAGGAGGTGAGAAACACCTGACCATGCAGCTTTAAGTTGCCTATTTGCCAGTACAGATGTTTACCCACTTCCAATTCGGCAAGTGGAAGAGAGTAGAAGTTCAGAAAATTCAGCATTTTCTTTCCATATCAATCGTTTCTCCAATATTACCTGGAGAAGAGGAGCAAATTTGCTGTGTGGATATTCCTCACGCAAAGCTTTTGTCAGCCTTTTTGGGGTTGTCGGAGCTTTAGCTAGTCAGAGATAAAAGCCATCCTCACTACGTAGATGATGAGTGTGGCTTTGTAGGTAAGAAATCCCAAAAATATGGGCAATATTTGTAGTTGATTCCACCGCGATGCCAGCAAAATCAGAGCTACTAATAAGGCTAACCGAGTTTTGCTCAGTGCCTGCTTTTCTCTACCTAAACGCTCAACATCTTTTGCCAACATCCTCAAGTAAAGTACACCTGCACATGCCCCTAATAGATAATTCAGGGCAATGTTTAGAGAATAAGCAATCCATACAGAGATAAAAACAATCCCTGTCAAGGCAAGTGTGATTACCAGCAACTCCTGATAGAGTTGATAAAACTCTTGCATGGAAGAGCTTACTGGTTCTGTGTCCTCAAAACCAGATTGAGTATCTTGTTGTGTTGTTGGAGTGGGATCAGTCGAATTTTCTGACAAGCTCACGAGACTTGAAACCAGTACAGCTAACTTATGATGACTGCACATTCAGTCAGCTGAATCATATCATGATCAGGTAACAATACTTTAGAAAAAAACAATTAACTTCTTGTCATATTCAGCCTAACGGTAGAAGCCTGACGCTGTAATGGAAAAATGGAAATCAAAGGGCGATGGTGTCAGAGAAAGAGGCGGATAAATATCCAAAATTCCCGGTTGCACAATTCCAAATTTCTTCAAATTTCGCTGTTTTCTAGTCAATAGCGATTGTATAATCAGCGTCTTGGTGCCTTGTTTAACCTGGTGTCAATATAATCAGCTGTTGTTTAAGCAGTGTCTTGACTTGATCCAAGCTGATCTGCACTGTTGTTAAAATTTCTGCCACAGGGGAATTACCATCACACTTTTGTAAAAACTCCAACTCTGTATCTGATAAATTGATTATTTGGTATTCGTAATTAAAGATACATTGACTGGGAAATCCTTCAATACAAGGATTAAGTTCAGGAATTGCCTGCAATAAGAGTTTATCTTCTGACCAATCGACCTTGATCTGCGGTAGACGACCGAGGAAAAATTCATAATGAGTAACTTCTGGATCTAGTAATTCTATCAGGCGGTAACGTTGGCGATCGCTCAATCCTTTTGCCCGTTCAATTAAATCTGGTGCTTTGGCTAAAAGCCGTTCTAACTGCCAAAACCCAGGATTAGAAAACCCGATAAACTCCAGTTCAGAAGCGTCAATTAATGCAAACAGCGTCTCAATGTTGTAGTCAATTTCCTGGGGATGAACGTACATGTCGGCAAAACATTCATCCTTATGATTTTCTAACGACCAAAGTTCCTTTTCTCTCTTGACAAGACGATTCTTTTCTGGTAAGGAAGAAAATATTTTGCGTCCTACTTGGACACCATCGCGGTAATCGCCCTTTTTGTCACCTTGGAGGAGAGCGATCGCTTTTTGCATGAGTTGAATTTCCCAGCGTCCAAGTTCACCATACACAAAAATGTGCATTAGTCCACCAGGAGCTAATTTTTTCGCTAAAGCTTGAATGCCACGTATGGGGTCAGGTAAATGATGTAACACACCCACGCAGTTAATTAAATCAAACTCCCCTGGCAATTGTTCCACATCATACAAGCTGAGATGGTGAAACTCAACCCTGTTAGCCCCAGAATGCTGACAACGCTCTTTTGCTACTGCCAAAGCCCCAGCGCTGAGGTCAATTCCTACTACACTAGCTTGGGGGTTGAGGTGGACTAAGTATTCTGTACCTACTCCTGTGCCACAACCAGCGTCTAAAATGCGAATGTCTTGTTTTTTGGGTTTCAAGCCTGTGCAGAAGTTATGGGCGGCTAACCAATTCCAGCGCCAGTTATAACCGGGGGGTGGTTCATCTAACAGTGGTTCTGGAGGAAAAGGGTAGGTGTTGTAGAGATTGGCAACAGCAGCACTAACAGTTTGAGAATCTGACATGATGAACAAGCAAAATTGTGGCAATTCTGAGTTTATCGAATGGTGGGTACTTCAGCTACAAGTTATAGAATTTTTAACGCAAGAGACACAGTATATTTTTTTGATTGTGAGGGTGGAAGATTTAAAAAGATTAATTGCTTCAGTTCTTTTCTTTAACCCCTTGACTCGTTTCTGGCGGGTATTGGTGCTGCACTGATGGGACTTTCTATTTGGCAAACAACAGTAATTATTGCCGGAATGAGTGGATTATTGATTTATTTAGGTTTACAAGTGGGAATTGTGCTTGCAACTAATAGATTACTCAATCGCTTATCTTACTTGCCAGGATTTTTGTTGATTATGTTGGGACTTTCTAAGTTTGTTTATTTGTAAATATAAATTAATATTTAAATTCAATGGTATAACGACAGATAGTGTTGCTGATTAAGGGGATGATTTTAATCTCACGCAAAGACGCAGAGAGAAGAAGCAAAAGAAAGTGCATGAATAAAGTCAAACAAATTGCTTTTTCTTAAAACCTATTGAATAGGAGAGGATTATTAACTATCTGGTAAATTGATTCCTTGTTCACGTAACAATTGCCGCAACTTAGCCACTTCTAACTCAGCAGCGTCAGCACGTTGTTTTTCTTGTTCTTCAGGTGTAGGCAACCAATTCTTATCACCATCAAACCAACGTAGCCATAATCTTTTTAATCCCTGATATTCGCCATCCCATAATCCTAAGCCTAACTCTGCTTCTTCTAACCATACTCCTAAACCATTTACAGACAGAGGTTGATAGCGGTTCATCATTAAACCAAAACATTGCAACTCATTAGTATAACGATTGAAAACAAAATAATAGGGGATTCTCAAAATCTGCTCATACACTGACCATTTATTAGGAGGTTGCTTAACTTCCCGTAAATTTCTCCCTAAATCTTCTGCTTCTGTACCTGGTGATATTAATTCCACCACCACAAAAGGATTGATTCCTTCTTGCCAAGTCACATAACTTAACCGCAGTTCTGTTTGGTTATAAAAACGTGATGCTCCCAACACTGCAAACCAATCGGGGCGCTTATACCATTGGGGATGATGAGGGTCATAGTATAAGTTTAAATCACTCGCTGTAAAAACTTGATTCTCGGCATAACTAGGGGGGCGAAAAGTGATGCGGAGTAATTCAGGTTGTAAAAGGTGAAATTCATCTGGCAAACCTGGTTCCTCCGGATTTTCGCTGGGCAAGTCATACATCGTTGGCAGTGTTTCTGTAGGAGGTAAGGGCGGATCTACTTGATACATTTTTGCTCAACTCCCTTATTTTGCTTATGGTGATTCTAGTGCAAGATGTTTTTAATTGATATTCTATATATTTAGGACTTACGCAACTGGCATATTATTTTAAGTTTGTAGTGAGGACTTTAGTCCTCTCTGCGAGACGCTCTGCGGTAAGCGCAGCTATGCCCGCAGGACTTTATAAGATAAGGGCTGTACTGCTTCGCAGAACCCGTAGGGTAGCCCTTACTACAAGCAAAAAATTTTTATTTTTGTGACACTTGCGTAAGTCCTGATATTTTTTAATTTCTAATTTAACTTACATTTGAACTATTCAGTTAAAGGTATTTAGAAATAAACATCTAAGTTTATCGGTGGTTAATTATTCTTAACTGAATTGTAATTTCATAAACCTGATCAATCTCATAAACCTAACAATCTTGTTGTAAATGTGCAATATAATTCTCTGCTAGTTGAACTCTATATTATTTGAATAGTGTGTATTTTTTCAGTAATAATACTAAGCCTTAAGCATCCATGTAGCAAATAGAATTTGATTCATATACTTTGTATTATTATTTACTTAAATAGGAGTATCGGATGGCGATAGGACTACCCGAATTTGCAGAAAATCCAGAAAATCGTTGCCCAGTAGTACTGTTGCTTGATACCTCTGGTTCTATGTTAGGCCAGCCTATTCAAGAGTTAAATCGAGGATTAGCTGCTTTTAAGGAAGATGTTTTGAAAGATGCCCAAGCTTCTCTGAGCGTAGAAGTAGCTATTGTTACTTTTGGTGGGGTAGTACAACCAATGCAAGATTTTGTGTCCATAGAGCAATTTATACCACCTAGACTAGCAGCAGATGGTTTAACGCCAATGGGTGAAGCGATAGAGTGTGCTTTAGATTTGTTAGAAAATCGCAAACAGACTTACAAAGATAACGGCATTCTTTATTATCGTCCTTGGGTATTTTTAATTACTGATGGTGCGCCGACAGATTATTGGGAAAGTGCAGCGCAAAGAGTGAAAGACGCAGAAGAAAATCGGCGATTGTCATTTTTTACTGTTGCTGTCCAAGGTGCAGATATGAACACACTTAAACAAATTGCTGCTCCTCAACGTCCACCTATGACACTAAATGGATTAGATTTTCGTTCTTTATTTGTTTGGCTTTCTACTTCTATGAAACGGGTTTCTAGTGGCAAAGTAGGCGAGGCTGTGGCTTTACCTGCTGTAGGTTGGGGTCAAATTACTACCTAAATTTTGAGGTTTATTGTGAGTTGGAAAGCAATTGCTCGTTCTGAAATAGGAACAAGTCATAAAATTCAAGAAATACCTTGTCAAGACTATGGTTTTTATCGTATCTATAATGATTTGATTGTAGGTGCGGTTGCTGATGGTGCAGGTAGTGCGAAATATTCTGATGTTGGTTCTAAGTTAGCTGTAGAAACAGTAATCGAATGTTTTTCAGAAATTAATAAATATCCTGATAAGCAAGAAGAATTAGAACCAAAGTTTTCTCAACCATTTTCCAAACCAGAAGCCGAAAAATTGTTTGCTAAAATTGCAACCCGAGTTATTACAGAATTACGCAATAAGGCAGAAATAGAAAACTATTCTATCAATGACTTAGCTTGTACTCTTTTAATTTTTTTTGCTACTCCAGACTGGCTTGCAGCTATGCAAATTGGAGATGGATTTATTGTAGTCCGTCCTCAAAACTCAGAATATCAAATGTTATTTAAGCCAGACAAGGGTGAGTTTGCTAACGAAACGACTTTTATTACTTCAGAGAATGCGCTTAAAGAAATGCAGGTAGATGTTCTTTCAGGAGAGCAGGAGTTTATTTGTGCTTCTACTGATGGACTGGAAAAAGTAGCCATTCGTTTGCATGACGGGAAACCATTCCCACCTTTTTTTAAACCTTTTGAGGAATATTTACAGGAAACACCAAATCCAGAGGAAGAGCATCAATATTTGATAGATTTTTTGACTTCTGAAAGATTAAATGTCCGTACTGATGATGATAAAACTTTTCTTTTGTGTCTTTTGGGAAGAGCGTAAAATTTAATGTCAACTCTTATCTGTGCCAGCACTGGTAAATCTATTACTCTAATTAGTGAATTAACAGCTAGTGGTGAAGGTACGATTTGGCGCACTGATAGCAATGGTTATTTAGCCAAAATTTATAAAGATCCAACTTTAAAACGTGTGCAGAAGTTAGCGGTGATGATATCCCATTCACCCAAAGATCCAAATTCTCATCTTCATCATATTTCCTTTGCTTGGCCTAAGTCGGTTTTGAAAAATTATCAAGGTGATTGTGTAGGCTTTTTGATGCCAGAAATTAAGAACTCAAAAGAGCTAATTGACGTATACAACCCACAACGCTATAAGAAATTAAACCTTAAAGTTGATTGGCGTTTTTTGCATATAACAGCACAGAATATAGCTTCGATTATTACGGCGCTTCATACTCATGGCTATGTATTGGGTGATATTAAGCCACAAAATATTTTGGTCAATAATCGAGCTTTACCTTCAATTATTGATACAGATTCTTTTCAGGTTCGTAATCCCAAAAATGGTGAAATTTATCGTTGTCCCGTTGGTTCACCAGACTATACACCAGCAGAACTTATCGGAAAAGATTTTTCTGACATTTATCAAACAGAAGTACATGATCGCTTCCGTTTAGCAGTAATTATTTATCAATTGTTATTTGGGGGTGAACGTCCTTTTGCAGGTAAGTGGATAGGTGCGGGAGAAACTCCAGAAAACAATGAACTTATTCGTCGGGGTTTATGGCTATATTCACCAAATACTCTATTCCAAGCTGTAGAAAGAACAATTCCCCTTGAGATTGTTCACCCTGAGATTCAGCGATGTTTTCTCAGGTGTTTTAATGATGGTCATCAAAATCCTCGTTTACGCCCGTCTGCTCAAGAATGGTTAGAGGCGTTAAAAGTTGCTAGTAATGAGCTAAGTTTATGCGGGAGGGTAGATAGTCACTACTATAGCCAAACTTATGGTAAGTGCTATTGGTGCGATCGCTCTACAAAATCTGGTGTTGATATCTTTCCTGGAGTTGTGAGAGTCCAGCCACGTCCGATAATTCGCCGCACCAATGTTGATAGATTGGAGCTACGCCATACCCTGACCGGGCATTCTTGGTTCGTTACGTTTGTAGCATTCAGCCCGGATGGTCAAACCCTGGCTAGTGCAAGTGCTGACAGGACTATCAAACTCTGGGATCTGAATACAGGCAATCTGCGCCATACCCTGACCGGGCATTCTTGGTCGGTTATATATGTAGCATTCAGCCCGGATGGTCAAACCGTCGCTAGTGGAAGTGGTGACAAGACTATCAAACTCTGGGATGTAAAAACAGGGAACTTACGCCGCAGTCTCACCGGGCATTCTGACTGGGTTAATTCCGTGGCATTCAGCCCAGATGGTAAAACCCTGGCTAGTGGAAGTGGTGACAAGACTATCAAACTCTGGGATGTAAAAACAGGGAACTTACACCGTACTCTCACCGGGCATTCTAAGTTGGTTAGGTCTGTAGCATTCAGCCCGGATGGTCAAACCGTCGCTAGTGGCAGTAGTGACAAGACTATCAAACTGTGGGATCTGAATACAGGCAACCTCTTCCGCACCCTCACCTGGGATTCTCACTGGGTTTTTTCTGTAGCATTCAGCCCGGATTTTCAAACCGTAGCTACTGGGAGCCTTTACAAGACTATCAAACTGTGGGATCTGAATACAGGTACCCTCCGCCGCAAGCTCACCAGGCATTCTTACTGCGTTACGTCTGTATCATTCAGCCCGGATGGTCAAACCCTGGCTAGTGTGAGTTATGACAAGACTATCAAACTGTGGGATCTGAATACAGGTACCCTCCGCCGCAAGCTCACCGGGCATTCCGAAGCGGTAATGTCTGTAGCATTCAGCCCGGATGGTCAAACCCTGGCTAGTGGGAGTTTTGACAATACTATCAAAATTTGGCAATTTTCATCACCGATTACTCAAGTCTCTCAATATAATCAGTCGTCATCTCCATCTAACCAGGTTTCTCCAGCAGTAACAGTATCAACTCAATATATTCAACAGACTAATTTTCAACCTGCTGTTAACAACGAAAATACTACATTATCAAATTCCGTAGCGACAGAAGATGAATTAATAGGCAATATTGCAAAGCTGGTTATTGTTGTAATAGGATTATTTTTTGGCTTATTTCAGGGTTGGCTTGCTATATTTGTTTGGTATATTTGGTTTTCTTTGATTTGGCTTTGCTTTTGTCTGATGCGTAGCTATTATCAACGTAAATCATAATTTAATAATAAAATTAATGTATTTACATTCATGAACATGACCAATGAAGCAAAATGATTTATTAACGATTTTAATAGAAAATCGCTTAATGAAAACTGAAGAACAAGTGGCTCCATTTGAAAATGCTTTATCTGAAATAATTAAGGTTCTTCAGTAGCTGTTATGCCAAACTATTAGTTATAGCCTCCAGAGAAATATTAAAAGCGTATCTTTTTTTATCTAAAGCTCTTATAAATATTGACATTTAAAGAGTATTTATTGTTAGCTGTAAATACAAACTGATTATTTTTATATAAATTTACAATTATGGCTAGCA
>JAKOMP010000129.1 GCA_022241785.1 Cyanocohniella sp. LLY
AAAAAAAACCACCCCAGGAAAAAACAAAGGCAGAAGAATCAGTTGATTGGTATGAGGCGATTCGAGAATGGGCAGACATGTTAGGCAGAAGACCAACGCCAGCCGAACTCAAGCAAGAGTGGAACAAACTAACTGGACAAAAGCTAAACGACAAAGGCGTAAACCTGTTAATGGAAAACCTGGGGTACACGGACTAGACTGGGACATTCGGTATGGTGATCACGATAAATACCGCAAACATTGGAACGAAGGTTTACCACCAGAACAATGGAAAATTCACTGTGTCCGGTTTGCTCCCAATTGTCCGTCACAAAATCCAATTGAGGATATTTGGTTGCAGGCTAAAACTTGGGTGCGACGTTTTTGTGCTTTAGTGCCTTCGTTTTCTCATTTAAAGTGGATATTTGAGTGCTTTATCCAAAACACTGCCTTTGATTTTATGTCTCTCCAGATGTACGGATCTTTTTCAAAAATCAAATACTAATCCTATAGGAGCAGAATYATGATCGAGCTTGTCAGCCATAAACTCTGTATTAAYTGTAATGTGTGTGTCCAAGTTTGTCCTACTAATGTCTTTGATTCTGTACCCAATCAACCACCTGTRATYGCCCGGAAGGAAGACTGTCAAACTTGTTTTATGTGTGAGGCGTATTGTCCTGTGGATGCGCTTTATCCCTCTTCTGTCACTCTCCGAGATAAGCAAGTAGTTCAGGAGCTAAATCATCCAGAAGCATAAGAGGGTTTAAATTGATTCATTGCAGCAATTAAATGATTGAATCCCAATAATAAATGTGAATTAGGGAAAATACTTAACCAGGGATAAATTAACCAAAATAGTAAAAGTGGTTGGATAATGAGACGTAGATTATTTAAAGTATTCTTCCATCCAGATTCATGGTTCCATTGTGGATGATTAGAAAAATCAACATCCTTATTTTTTTGTGTCTCAGTTTCAAATTGACAAGATTGATTTAAACCTAAGAAGGCTGGAGAATTTAAACTAATCATCGTGTAAACACAAAAAATAATTTCCCACCCTTCGGGTTCGCCAGTTGCCTGCGGAGGGAAACCCTCCCGCAGCACTGGACTCACCATCTCTCAATATGTTGGAAATCAGTGAAACGGTAATCTGTCCAGCCTAGTTCCTGTTTACACTGTCGAAACCCATATTCTACCCAGGTTCTTAATCCATATAAATCACCTAAGATTTTCTTGAGATTACCTTGCAGATTCGTCATCACGAAGGAGGTAGAATTTTCCAGCATGGTTTCTGGGTCAGTAGTTATTTCCCAGTAAGTTATGGCTCTTTTTTTACCATAAATTATTTCCCTAATATATCTTGTCTCTGATTTTTGATTGCTAAATGTTCTCTCAAATTTACACCACTTATTTGCTCTAACGCTTTGCCCTGCTGGTAACCAGACTCCATGATTATTTCTAATTGACACCACATATCCTAAGTTATATTCAGCTATTTTTCTAATAAATTGGCTACTTTCACTATATAAACTATCAGCCAATACTAATTCAATATTGAACCCTGATTCCATTAATTCTGTAATTATCTCTGATGCTAGCTCTATTTTAGTTTTATATTTATCTGATTCCTTTAATGTTCCTTTTGGTTTAAATCCTTTGGCGATTAATGGAAAAGTTATATTAGCATAAACTCCATAAGCATTGACTGAAACTATTCCATTATCTACTTTCCCTACGCTTCCTAAATATTGTCTAGCTACATAATCAGTCTTTTTACCTTTTTTTCTATCTTCTGTTTCATCTATCACTAATGTAATTGCCCGACCATCTAATTGTTTCTTTAACTTATTTAATCTTCGTTCTTTTAATTTATTTACTGATCAATCTGAATTTGCTAAAAAATGGTGTAATGACTGTGCCGAATTTATGCTCACTACCTTTGCTATCTCTGGTAACGATTTTCGTTTTATCGTTGATATTATCCCCATGTGTAAATATTTGAAGCACTCATAGTTCCTTACTTCTTTAAATAAGTCTTTATACTCTGCACAATATTTATCTACGAGCGCAACTGTTGGGTGAGAGTCTCTCGCCAAATGCTTTAGAATTTGTAATTCTACATCCATCGCCCTGCTTACCTTCCAGAGTTTTTTCTTTTGATTCTTTTATTTAGAATACCCGGAGAGTGACAGAAGAGGGTTAACAAGACTTTGGTGATGGGTATCTATCGCATTCTTTTTTCAAAGTGGTATTGGGTAATGACAACAATCTAGCCCATCCACTCGACCCAATCGGGAGCATCTGCCACCAATCGAGCAAACCCCTCTGGGCAAACTTCTTCAAATTCCAGCATCACCCCCCAACGCTGATCACTGGTTAGGGTACTGAGTATTTGTTTAACTACTTCTACCCCACTTTCTACCTTGTGAGCAACTAACTGAGCATAATATTTAACTCGTTTCCACCAAGAATCACCTTTTTTGAATTGGAGCAAAGCGACTTCACTGAGTTGTTCATCTGTGTCCACACCCCCCATTAATGAAGATGGGAATAATAAACGGGGGGTGTGGACGGAGGGTTGATGCCATACTGCATCTGCATCTTGGCAGCATAAGCCGCATTTCGTTCTTGTTCCTCCTGCCGCTTGCGTTCTTTCTCCTCCCGTTGCCGTTGCGATATTCCAGCACCTTTAGCACGAACGCCACATCATCAGTATTAAGACGGTAATATCTGACCCGCTTCCCATCCTCAAGCGGTCGCCGTGATTCTGTAGACAAACCCAGTTGTGAAAGGTATTGTCCCAAAATCCATATAGGCGACTCGTCAAGGGGAATGGTTAAATTCAAGATCCCCTTGATATGAGGTGCATTGCGTTTGGAGAAATCCGCTAAAGCTTCAACAACTGCCTCATTGCCTGTAACTTCAATCCCGTCCATCAAATCTGTCAACACCGTCCTCAGTCCCAACCGATGACGCATGAGCCAGGATGTAGAATGATTACTCCAATCAGTGCAGATGCTTAAACGTTCGCGCTCCGACTTATCTCTATCGACAACAACAGCAGGCGGTGTGACAAATTCCCTCCCCTGGTCATCAGTGATTGTTTCCCCTGGTTCTGCTAAGATTGCCTCCAGTGCCACAATCTTTTTAATCAGCCTTCCCCCATCATGTTTTTCTACCAATTCCGGGGTAACACTCATGCCGTAGGTGTCCTGAATGCGGAACTTTTCACATTCCAAAATCTCCTCTGGCTTGAGATAATCTTGATGCTGCCGACTTTGGTAAGTTTTCCGGTCGATATCTTTGGCGTTGGTCACCTTGCGGTAATGCTCCTCATCAATGGCGATCCCAGCTGCTTTCATCCATCGGTTAGCTCCGTCATTTCCCTCATCTCCTACAGGAATGATGGTGTTACCCATTTCCTCCAGAAGCGATCGCAAGTCAGCCCGTAAATTATTGATAGACCAATTGCGCTGCGCCTCAATCTGACAACTGGTATCCAATGCCCAATCTTTCTCCGCTCCCCGTTTACCCGTCTCACGGCTAGTACAAATCAAAAATGCCGTCATCTCGTTTTTTTGGAGAATGTTCTCTTTAATATTTCGGGCATTAGTTTCGGCGTAACCAAAGGGAGGACGCGGAGCCACCCAGATGTACATCGGCACATCAGGACGATAGCGCCAAAGCTGCTGGGCGCATTCAGCCCCAATCACCGTAAGCCATCGCGGAGTACATGGCAGTTTGTAGGCGATCGCTTAAGTTCTTGAGCAAATTAACTCGATGCCCATTGTTTAAAAAACTCAACTGTGGTCGGGCTTGTCTCATCCGGGCGAGTAATTCAGTTTTACCTGTCCCCATGTCAGAAAGTAAGCAAACCAACCCGGTTTCAGGTAAGGATCGTGAATTAAATAAGGTGTAATACTGCCAATGATATCTATACACTAGAAGGGTAAATGGAGAATTGGTAGATGATGCGCCCTTACAGGAGTGAAATTGAAGTTCAAATGCAACGATACTATGAGTCGTTGTCGGAGAAGGATCGCCGCCGATATGCAGCAATTGAAGCAGTAAAACTAGGGTACGGCGGGCAGGCATACATCCGTCGGTTGCTCTTATGCCATCACGAAACCTTACAGTTGGGCTTGCGGGAACTTCAGGACGAAAGGGTGCTTGAGCAGGAGCGGATTCGCCAACCCGGAGGTGGAAGGAAATCAGCCTTTGAGACAATTGCTGGATTAGACGAGGCGTTTTTGCGAGTATTGGAGCGGCACACAGCAGGTTCACCGATGGATGAAAGCGTCAAGTGGACTAATCTCAAGCGTCATGAGATTGCCGGATTGTTCAAGAATGAGGGAATCGAAGTGAGTGTGACAGTGGTAGACCAATTGTTGGAGAAACACAACTTTCGTAAACGCAAAGCAGTGAAGACACTGGCAACAGGGGAAAGCCAACACCGCAACGAGCAATTTGAGACTATTGATCAACTCAAGCAGTCTTATCAAGCCGCAGGCAATCCGGTCATGAGTATGGACACCAAAAAAAAGAATTAATTGGGCAGTTATACCGGGAGGGGCAACTGTACACCCAAGAAACGATAGAGGTATTTGACCATGATTGGCCTACCCTGGCGACTGGAGTCGCCATTCCCCACGGGCTGTATGACATGACAGACAATGTGGGCTATATCCAGATTGGCATCAGCCACGACACTAGTGAATTAGCCTGTGACTCGATTCGCTACTGGTGGAACACCTATGGTAGAGTCCGCTATCATGCAGCAAATTCAATTCTGCTGTTATGTGATGGCGGCGGTAGCAATAGCTCTCGCCATTACACTTCGGCTTCGCTCAGTGTAAGCCTGAGCGTAGTCGAAGGCTTACATCTTTAAACAGGACTTACAGGCGTTAGTCAATGAACTGGGCATCGAAATTCGCATCGCTCATTATCCGCCCTACACCTCCAAGTACAATCCGATTGAGCATCGTTTGTTTCCTCATCTCTCTCGCGTTTGTCAGGGGGTGATTTTTGAGAGTGTCCAGACTGTAAAAGACCTCATGGCAACGGCAACCACTCGCACAGGACTCAAAGTTTTGACGACGATTTTCGATCAAACCTATCAAACGGGACGAAAAGTGGCTCTTGATTTCAAATCAAATATGAAAATTGTTTTTGATGAATTCTTGCCGCAATGGAATTACACCGCTAAACCAGAGTTACAGGTTATTTAATCCACGATCCTTACTAACTAAATATTTCCCGGATTTAATTTAATAACGCCACTAAAATTTGTTAGCGGCTATTTATTTGTTAGCGGTAACAATTTGTTAAAAATCATAATTTTTCCGGAATTGATTGCTGTGACTGTGTGGTGAAACAACATAGCTCAGGTTCAAAATTTAGTTCCTTTGGAATAGATGGAATCAAGGAATATTGAGTATTTATATAGCCTTGATCTCAAATTGACAGACAAAAGAAAAATTATTAGGAGATATAGTCATGTTTGGAATCCCGTGGCATAAACTACCGACTCCTCTGGCACTTTTAAAATTAGTTCAATTCCGTGGCAAGCTACGTAAAGACAACCTCCACGATACGGCACAATTACCCGACACGAACAAGTTACCCCAGCCTATTCCTAGTCCCGACGGCAAGCATTTGAAGATACGCACAGCAGATGGCAGCTATAACGACCTCCAGAAACCAGAAATGGGTATGGCAGGAACTCGGTTTGGGCGCAATGTGCCACTGCAAGATGCCAAAGTAAATGAAAAAGATTTACTCACCCCTAACCCCCGGACTGTTAGCCGAGTTTTATTAGCACGCGATGAATTTCAACCCGCGACAATTTTGAATTTGATGGCTGCTTCATGGATTCAATTTCAGACTCATGATTGGTTCAGTCATGGTAGTAATCAGCCGAATAAAAAAATTGATATTCCGGTAGAAAAGGATGACCCCTGGTCAGAAGAACATGGGGAAATGCCAGTTAAGAAAACTTTAGATGACCCTACTCGCACAGGGGATACAAAAAATCCTGCCAGTTTTATTAATGAAGTGACTCACTGGTGGGATGCTTCGCAAGTTTATGGCAGTAACCAAGAAACCATTGACAAACTACGTTCCCATGTCAATGGGAAATTACGTGTTAGTGAAAACGGCTTATTACCCACAGAAAATGGCATTGAAGAACAAGTAGGTTTTGCTGGTGCTTGGTGGATAGGACTCAGCATGTTGCATACTTTGTTTGTCAAAGAACATAACCATATCTGCGAGCAATTACAGAAAATATATCCAGAGTGGACAGATGATGAATTATTCGACCATGCGCGACTAATTAACGCCGCTTTGATGGCGAAAATTCACACTGTAGAATGGACTCCAGCTATCCTTCCCCATCCAGCTACAGATATAGCCTTAAATGCCAACTGGTGGGGGTTACTGGGACAAGATGTTAAACGGCGCTGGGGGCGAATTGGTGATAGTGAATTGTTGAGTGGGATTGTTGGTTCAGCCACCGACCATCATGCTGCACCTTATTATCTCACCGAAGAATTTGTCTCTGTATATCGGATGCATCCATTAATTCCCGATGATTTAGAGTTTCATGCAGTCAGCGACGGTAAGTTAATCAATACTAAAGAATTTCCCGAAGTAGCGGGTAAGAACACTCGCAAATTTCTCGAAGAAATGCAGATGGAGGATTTATTTTACTCCTTTGGTGTTAGTTACCCCGGTGCTGTGCGGTTACATAACTATCCCCGCTTTTTGCGACAACTGTCGGGAGATTTGTTAGGAGACGATACCAAAGCCTTTGATTTAGCCGCTATTGATATTCTGCGGGATAGAGAAAGAGGTGTTCCTCGTTATAATCGCTTCCGGGAATTGTTAGGTCGTGGTAAGGTCAAATCTTTTGACGAAATTACCACTAACCCACAATGGGCTAAGGAACTCAAAGAAGTTTATAACAACGATATTGACAGTGTAGATTTGATGGTGGGTTTATTTGCCGAGGATCTACCTGATGGTTTTGGTTTTAGTGATACAGCATTTCGTGTATTTATCTTAATGGCATCTCGACGTTTAAAGAGCGATCGCTTCTTTACCAAAGACTATACCGCTGAGGTTTACACTCAATTTGGCTTAGATTGGATTGACAACAACACTATTTTGACAATTCTCCGTCGTCACTATCCGCAGTTAGCGCCAGCTTTGCTTGGTGTGAGTAATGGTTTTGCCCCTTGGCGAAAGGTACGTTAAAAAGGCTGCGGTAGGGAGTAGGGAATAGGGAGTGGGGAGTGGGGAGTAGGGAAAAAATTTTTCTAACTTCATCCCTAAACCCTTCTAATGTATGACTCTTGTAGGGTAGGCATCTTGCCTGCCCCGAAACATCAAATACGGACAGGATGCTCTTTCCACAAAATTCATACAGGATACCCATCCCGCAAATATACAATCCAAAATCTAAAATCCAAAATTGTTATCCGGGAGGATATTATGCAACATTTAGCAGAGATTCAGCAATTTTGGCATCATGCCCAAGATTTAGGTGTCTTACCTGAAGATTATCAATCATGGTCAGCCGAAAAAAAACAAGATTATTTATGGAACTATAGAATTTTAAAATCTCGCTATGAGCAACTTCCTCCCCTAAAAAAAATTGATATTATTGGCTTATTTTTGACTACGCTTAAAGCTAAAATGGATCGTCAAGAGGATGAAGTACCTAGTAATTGGAAAAAGGCGATTCATGCTCATGGTAGTGTAGCTAAAATTAAGTTTATTCCGACAAATAATACACCATTTACAGGGTTGTTTAAAAAAGCAGATTATGGACTTTTACGCTTATCTGTAACTGGAGATCCAGCAGACCGAGGTTTTGCCCCAGGTCTGGCTATGAAGTTATTTGTCGATAGTAAACCATCAGCTAATTTTTCTGCTTTAGTATCTTTAGTAGGGCAAGAGCAAAATTATAATTTTTTTGCCAATGAGTTATCTAATATAGTGCCAGTGGTGAAGAGTTTTGGCCCTGTGATTATTAACTTAATTTTTAGTCGCGTGACTCGGTATCCCACAAAACTTTATCTAGAGCAGTTAGGAGAAATAAACCAGCAGGGACAACCAGAAAGTCAAGCTTATTATCCGGCGCAGATTTTTTTGGTTCCTCATGCTGATTTGCAGTTTCCTGAAAGTCCTCCTCATGATTTTAGAACCGACTTGGCAACAATTTCTAGTGGTACAGTTTTATATTCTGTTTATGGCGTGAAGCCAGAAGAAGTTGCAGAGAATAAGTTGAGTCAAGAGGAAACTCGGGAGCGATCGCAATTAATTGGACATATTGAAACTACATCGGAATTTGTCTCTTCATTTTACGGTGATAGTCAGCTATTTTTTAGACATCAGCGTTTTCGTAATCGTTAATATAGTGGGGAGTGGGGAGTAGGGAGTAGGGAGTGGGGAAAACCTTTTTATGTCGTACTGATGCTGTTTATCAATAAAATAGGAATCCTATATATCATTTCTTAATCTACAGAGGTACAAATTCATCGGCGTTTATCTGCGTTCATCTTATTTTATCGGCGGTTAATTCTTTCTTGTTGTACCTCTTGAAATGAAAGAATTTTTATAAATTAACCACAGAGTCACAGAGGACACAGAGAATGAATAATAGAGAAGCTGAGTATGATTATATTGTTGTTGGTTCGGGTGCTGGTGGTGGCCCTTTAGCGGCTAATTTAGCTAAAGCAGGTTATAAGGTTTTACTGTTGGAAGCAGGTGGTGATCCTTTACGTGACGAGGGAGAAACTCAAGACAAGGAACGTTACACTTACTCGGTACCAGCATTGCACGCACGAGCCACAGAAGACAAAGATTTACGTTGGGATTTCTTTGTTAAACACTATTCTGATGAGACACAGCAACGGCGTGATTCTAAGTTTAGCCCGGAGCATCAAGGAATTTTGTATCCACGGGCGGGGACTCTGGGGGGATGTACGGCTCACAATGCCATGATTACGGTGTATCCCCATAATAGTGACTGGGATAAAATCGCGGAAATTACAGGAGATAATTCCTGGAATAGCGATCATATGCGGAAGTATTTTGAAAGGCTGGAGCGCTGTAATTACCTTGACCGTCCAATTAATCCCAATAGTAATCCGAGTCGTCACGGCTTTGATGGCTGGCTGACAACTAATTTAGCAGATCCCAAGTTAGTAGTGCGCGATCGCCAACTCTTAAAAGTGATTTTAAAATCGGCTTTGCAAGCTTTGGGGGAACAAGGTAAAAGTTTACTGCAAATTATTAAGGTAGTTTTTAAGAGCTTTTTGGCTAATGTCTTAAATTTGCTCAAATTAGGACAGGGGGACCCTTTAGAGTTCATTGATCAACTTTTAGACCCCAATGATTGGCGGGTTGTCAAAAGTAGTGGTCAAGGTGTATTTTCTGTACCACTAGCTGTGAAAGACGGTAAGCGGACGGGACCGCGAGAATATATCCGCGAAATCGAACGCCAGTATCCTGACCGATTAATTGTGAAAACTCATGCTTTGGTGACCAAGGTAGTTTTGGATGAGCAAAATCAGGCGATCGCAGTGGAGTATATTGAAGGTAAACACCTCTATCGTGCTGACCCTAGAGCAAATCAAACTGATAACTCTCAAGTTAAACACACAGTTCCAGTAAAAAGAGAAATCATCCTCGCTGGGGGTGCTTTCAATACTCCTCAATTACTTAAGTTATCGGGAATTGGCCCCAAAGAAGAATTATCACAGTTAGGTATAGAAATGCGGGTAGATTTACCTGGGGTGGGTGCAAATTTACAAGACCGTTACGAAGTGGGTGTAGTCAATGAAATGAATGAAAATTTTACCATTCTGGATAATTGTACATTCACAGAACCCCAACCAGGACAGAAAATTACTGATTCTTGTTTATTAGAATGGAATCGTTCTAAAACAGGTATCTATACGACTAATGGCGCGGTATTAGGTATTATCAAAAAATCACACCGCGAGCGACCAGAACCAGACTTATTTATTTTTGGTTTACCTGCTTACTTTAAAGGTTATTTTCTCAAATATTCTGAAGAAATAGGTACACAAAAAAACTTGTTTACCTGGGCAGTACTGAAAGCCCATACCAACAATACAGCTGGTACAGTCACCTTGAAAAGTGCTGATCCGCAAGATGTACCAGAAATCAATTTTCGCTACTTTGATGAAGGAAATGATGTTAATGAAGAAGACTTATTATCTGTAGTCGAAGGTGTAGAATTTGTTAGACGCATGACCCAACGTACTCGCTTATTTAAAAAATCAGAAATGCTCCCCGGAAAAAGTATAGATGAACCGCAAAAAATTAAGCAGTTTATCAAAGATGAGGCTTGGGGACATCATGCTTGTGGTACTTGTAAAATTGGTCATCCAGAAGATAAAATGGCAGTTTTAGATAGTGAATTTCGCGTATACGGCACACAAAATTTACGTGTGGTAGATGCATCAGTATTTCCTTTCATTCCTGGCTTTTTTATAGTGACCTCCATATACATGATTAGTGAAAAAGCTAGTGATGTAATTTTGCAACACGCTACCACTCATACAGTTTCTTGATCAAGCCGAGCTAAACTCTCTACATCTCATGTCTTTGTGTACTTTGCGTTCTTTAAGGAACAAAAAACATGGCAGAAAAACACCCACATTTTGAGATTGGTTTAGTAATGGCTGGCGCTGTCTCTGCTGGTGCTTATACCTCTGGTGTCATTGACTTTTTGTTTGAAGCATTAGATCAGTGGTATCTGCAAAAAAATTCACAGCAGCAGCAGTATGGTGATGATTTTTCCCAATGGGAAATACCCCCACATGATGTTTTAATTAAAGCTATGTCTGGGGCTTCAGCTGGTGCGATTGTTGCTTCTCTGACGGCATCTTCATTGTATGGTGAAATGGTTCCTGTAATTGAAGATCCAAAAAGTAAATCAGTCAAGAATCAACTATATACAAGTTGGGTACAAAGAATTGATATTTCTCATTTTTTAAAAGCACATGATTTAGAAAATCCCCAATCCCCAGTGTTGTCATTTCTCGATTCCACTATCTTGAAAGATATTGCTCAAGATGTTCTCAAGCGGGAACCTCTGCGTGCGCCAAGACCTTACGTTGCCGATCCTTTGCAGATTTATTTGTGTGTTACCAACCTGCGTGGTGTTCCTTATGTAATTCAGGCGCAAACAGCCAACGCCAACATTCCAGGACATCTGATGATTAAACATGCCGATTTTATGCACTTTACTATAGGGCAAAATAAAAGTTTGGTAAATGGTGCGATCGCTCTTAACCCAGATAAAAGTGACGCTGACAATTGGCAATTACTGATTAATGCGGCATTAGCTAGTAGTGCCTTTCCCATAGGATTAGCTCCCCAACAACTAGAAAGAGATAGTATTAATTACTACGATAACCGTCTGTGGGAAATGCTAGTTTGTGGTGGGGATGCAAATCAATCTTCCAAGTCTGGTTTTCGCACCATCATTCCTAAAAAAGACTTAGTTAGTGAAGGAACTTATAAGTTCACAAGTGTGGATGGCGGTATTATTAGCAATGAACCCATAGAACTTGTTCGTGCTGCACTCAGAGGTAATGAACAACGTAATCCACAGGATGCACGGCAAGCAAAACGCGCAACTTTGTTGATAGATCCATTTCCCAATGATGTGAATGCAGTTAATCCTGACAATAATCTACTCAGCTTAGTATCGCGGATGTTTAGGAGTTTAGTCAATCAAGTAAGATTCAAGCCTGATGAGTTAATGTTAGCGATGGAGGAAGATATTTATAGCCGCTTTTTAATTGCACCTGAACGCAGTGATCGGCCTGTTGATAAACCGTTAGCTTGTGGTAGCATTAATGCCTTTGGTGGTTTTCTTTCGCAGGACTTTCGACATCATGATTATGTACTTGGTCGTCGTAATTGTCAAAGATTTTTACAGAAGCATTTTGTTTTGTCTGCTGATAATCCATTATTTAATTCTTGGTCAGAAACACTAAAAAATAATCCCAAATGGCAAGTATCAAAAGCAGGTGAAACCGATACTTTTTTGCCAATTATTCCTCTTGTTGGTTCAGCAACAAAGGTAGTGAATTTACCACTTTGGCCTCGATATCATCAGGACAATTTAAAAGTTCTGGAACAACAAATTGAAAAACGAATGCAGGTGATTATCCCACGCCTCATCAATTTATCCATTAATGACGGCTTTACTCGGAATGTACTTAACTTTCTCTGGTTTATGAAGCGTGGACGTTTAGTAAGGACAGTCAAGTCTTGGATTGAGGATAATTTGCAAAAATATGGTCAGTTATAGGGTGCATCCCAGTTTTTATTTTGCAACTATGAATAATTGCTATTACGTTCGCGTAGTGTTTCGTAGAGAGGAGAAACGATGTTCGTAATGACATGCAAAAAAGTGAGATGCTCCCAAGCTCAAGAGCAGTAATTACTTACGATAATTCTTGAATAACCTACTTATTATATTAGTAATTTTTTCCGCTACAGAAAGTTTTCTCTAACATCCTTAAGGCTTTCACATACGTTAAGTGATATCAAGCGATCGCCTGTGGTAAGCTCTGCGATCGCCGCTAAACGTAGTCTTAAATACAGATATAGTACAAAAAAAGTGTTTATCTTGGATTAACATCTATCTAAAGATATAAATGTTGTCGTCTACCCAGTTTTATCTTATAACTGAAAAATTACTCGGAAACTCTCACAGGTAAGTAGTTACCTCTGGTTTTTCTGTTCCCCATTCCCTGCTCTAAAGGATGAAATATTGGATCACGAAGTTAGTTATTCTAGCAATATTGTTGTATAATTTAATACCAATCTTTGATTACGCAGTAGCCAGCCAACTGACCTATCCTGATGTGCAGCCATTCAACGTAATTGAAGAAATTGAGAACTTTGGCAGACAGAGAAAGGAAAATTTTTCCCGATGGCGTGAGGTGATTAAAGCTACAGATAAACTAGAGGGACTGTTCACACTTTATCGCCGTGAGGAATCAGGCAAGGTTTACTTAGAAATTAAACCAGAGCAACTGAATAAAAACTACTTGGCTACGGTGACATTAGAATCGGGTATTGGGGAAAGTGGTATTTATAGTGGACTACCGCTGAATGATTTTCTTTTTTACTTCCGGCGAGTCAATCATAATTTGCACTTTGTGGTGCGTAATGTAAAATTTCGTACAGCACCTAGTGAACCAGAACAGCGATCGCTTGAGCGTTCATTTAGTGATTCTGTGTTGTTTTCGCTACCAATAGAGAGAGTTAATCCTGATAATCAAAATATAATTATTGATATGGATCATCTGCTCATGCAGGATTTTCCCGGATTAACACCTTTATTAAAATACTCATTGCAGGCTGATTACCACTTAGATAATAGCAAGTCATATTTTGGTGGTATTAACAGCTTTGCAGAGAATCTAGAAATTGATGCTATTTACGGTTTTTACTCACCATATCCGGCAAATTTAATTACCTTACCTGATAGCCGGGCATTGAATCTGAAGGTACACTACAGCTTTTCCCTACTGAGAGAAAACAATAATTATATTCCCAGACTTGCCGATGACCGAGTAGGATACTTTATTACCGCCTTCCAAAACTTTGCTGATAATAACACTCCAGAATTATTTGTCAGATATATTAATCGGTGGCATTTAGAACCATCTGATCCTGATGCAGCTTTGTCTCCACCCAAAAAGCCGATAGTGTTTTGGATTGAAAATGCTGTGCCTTTATCGTACCGCGATGCCATTCGTGAAGGCGTTTTGATGTGGAATCAAGCATTTGAAAAGGCAGGATTCCAAAATGCCATTGAAGTGCGACAAATGCCAGATAATGCTGATTGGCAACCCGCAGATATCCGCTACAACACTATTCGTTGGTTTAATTCTGTGGATGCAGGTTTTGCGAGAGGGCCAATGCGCGTCAACCCCTTCACTGGGGAAATATTGGATGCAGATATCATCGTCGATGCCAATATGGTGCGCTCAATTCAGCACGAATATCGCCCCATGATGGCAGCAAATGCAGGTAAAAGCTACTGTCAAGGTAATATATCTGCGAAAGACTCACAAAATTTATTAGCAGACAGTGAAATTTGCTATGGGATGGAGTCTACAGAACAAGCAGCGATGGGAGCGCTAGTATTATCACTTTTGCAAAACACTACACCGAGTAGTGAAGTAATGCAGGAGTATATACATCAATATTTACGTTCCTTGATTGCCCATGAAGTCGGACATACCCTTGGTTTACGTCACAACTTTCATGGCAGCAGTATGTTAGCACCCGCAGATTTAAATAATCCGCAAATTACCCACACCAAAGGGTTAGTAGGTTCAGTAATGGACTATTTACCTGTGAATATAGCACCACAGGGAATCGAACAAGGTGATTATTTTCCAGAGATTATTGGCCCTTATGATGAATGGGCGATTGTGTATGGTTATAAACCCAACTCAAATCTAGAAGTAGAAAAAAGCTTTTTAGAACACATTGCTTTGGCATCACCTCAACCAGAATTATCTTACGCCACCGATGAAGATATTTGGGATATTAATCCTTTAGCAAACCTTTGGGATATGAGTAGCGATGTCTTATTGTATTCCCAGTGGCAAATGGATACAGCACTTTCCAGTAACGTGAAGTACAATAATGTAAAATAGATAAACTATTATTATGAAACCATATTCCGTCGATCTCAGAGAAAAAGTAGTCAATGCTTATCATTCAGGAAATATTTCAGTTAGA
>JAKOMP010000002.1 GCA_022241785.1 Cyanocohniella sp. LLY
TGCGCCTGCTTGCTTGTTATTGGCAATTCTCCCAAAATACTTTTCAGTCGTCGTTGATATCCTGCGCTTGTGCCTGTAACCGTTTCGATAAAAAAACCCCTACTTCTGGCATGACATGCTTCTGCATTTGACTCCGCACTGCTTCTTCAATTCCTGCAAGATTTGTGAGCTTTTCTTTTAACGTATCTTCGTACAATATTTTAGAGATCGCCTGAATATGTTCTTGAAGAGCTTGCTTTTGTTCTGGGGTCATCGGTAAGTAAATACACTCGTCTTACYTATCCTGACTGATTTTCGCCTTCTTTGCAAAAAACTGGGATGCTCCCTTTGGAACCGATTGGTATAGGGACTCCTCTGGTTGAAAGTTTAACCAGTTATGTGACACGATTAGCTTATTCTCATGGGGTTTTTGTCAATACATTACTATCAAGAATAGTTAATCCACTCTTACAGCAAACCTTTATTAAAAATTCTACTGGTAGAGGATTAAAACCGTTCTTTAACCGTTCTCATGCCTTAAATGGATATGGGATAATGGCTACTGATTTTGTTGAGGTTCTTAATAAATTAACTTTGCATAATCAGCTAGAGTTTTTAACATTGATACCCTTCTCAAACATTTTAGTTACAAAAGGCTTATTACGTTCTCATAAAGCTTGGTGTCCAATATGTTACCAACACTGGAAACAAAATAAACAAATTATTTATGATCCATTACTATGGTCACTCAATGATGTCAAGATTTGTTTAATACATCAACATACTCTTGTGCAAAATTGCCCTCATTGTCATAGTCAATTACTTTGGTTAAACTGGAAATCCACGTTAGGCTATTGTTCACAATGTTTTCAGTGGTTAGGAGGATATTCTAAAACTTCAGTAGTTACTCAGGAGAGATGGGTAGTCGAAAATTTGGGAGAATTTCTTACCAATGCAAATCAGTTATCCTCTGCATTTACTCAAGAGCTTATACCAAAATCTTTCACCCATGTAGTGCATAAAGTTAGTGAAGACAATATAGCTGCTTTTGCTGCAATGCACAAAATCCCTAAAAATACTTTCTGGGGTTGGTATTCAGGTAAAACTCGTCCCTCTTTATTTGCTTTACTGCAAATCTGTTATGGTCTTCAAATTTCTTTATCCCAGTTCTTGACACAAGATTTCAATCTATCAACAACCCATTGTCAAAATCCCAAGTTTGACATCAAATATTCTAAGAATATGCGTTCATCTCCCAAAATACTGGACTTGGATCATATTGAAAATACCTTGACCAGCATTTTATCTCAAGCAAGAGATCCATTACCAACCATTGCAGAGATAGCCAAACAGTTAAAAATTAATAGACGAGTTATCTCAAGACATTTTCCTGTATTATCCCATCAAATTGTCGTTAAACGTCGCAATTATATGGGTATGTGCCACTTAGCTGCTATTGAGCAGTGTTGTCAAGAAATTATAGAAGCTATTGTCTCACTCCATCAATCAGGAGAATATCCAACCGAGTCTCGTGTGTGTGAGCTGATTAGTAATCCCGGATATTTTCGTTATAAGAAGGTTCGACTTTTCTATAAGAAAACAGTTCAATCTATTTTAAGTAGCTTGTAAACTTTCAGTACGAATGGAGATGGTTGATAATTCACATTGATTTTTTTCAAAATTTTTCAGGCATGATTTTGCCGTTGCTGTTTTCAAGCATAGCTTTGCCGTTGCGGCAAATTCAAACTTTAAATCACAACGACAAATAACTAGTCACTGTACAACATAAATGGACGTAACTGGATTCGAACCAGTGACCTCTACGATGTCAACGTAGCGCTCTAACCAACTGAGCTATACGTCCTTAACCACACGAATAATAAACATAGCATATATTTTACAGCTACGCAAATATTACTGTGAAATCGAGCATAAACATGATGCTGCTGGTCTTAGCACAACCTATCTGATGCCAATATCTATTGTTTGAGCCTGTTTTGTGCCGATAACAGTAGTGATTGTGCTTCTGCGTAGGCTGTTGTCCCTGATTTGATGGTTTTCAGCTGATTGATAATGCCTTGTATTTGACCTTTTAGCTGCTGAGAGTCTGAGGGAGGTGCAGAGATTAAACTTTGAATTTGCTCATTAGCTTGTTGTAGAGATGTTTTTGACTCAATTTCAGCTTGCAGCCGAGTTTCGATAATTCCTAAGTTGGTTTGATATGTCGCTAGCAACTTCTGCGCTTCTAGATAACCTGGTTCTTCTACACGAATTCTTTGCAGTTGCTCAATTGCTGTTGACCACAGCTTGGCAATTTGTCTCCACTGTGTATCTGTATGCGGTGGATTTTGGGATGCTTGAGCAGCCGCTAGGGCAAATTCTTTAGCACCCTCGATTAACCTACCACTATGAGGATCAACAACACTCTGGAGTTTTCCTTGGTAGGACGCTAACAATTTCTGTGCTTCTAGATATCGAGGATTTTCTAAAGGAACTTGGTTAATACGATTAACAGCCTGTTGCCATAATTGAGATGCTGTTTGGGGTTGTTCTTGCTTGGCTTTCTCCGCAGCCAAATCAAATTCTTGGGCGGCGGCGATGAAATTACCAATACGTGCATTTTCAAAATCACGTTTATAGGCTTTGAGTTTGCTTTGTGCAGTTTTTGCGGCTAATGTTCCTTGGGGAATTTCTGCGAGTTGGTCAATTCCTTCTTGCCAAGAGGCGATCGCCTGTTCTCTATCTTTGGTACTATTAGCCTGCTCATACTGCTGTTTTGCAGCTTTTAGTATCTGTTCGCCTTGATTGAATGGTGTGAAAGCATTTTGATCTTGAAAAACAATTGCATCTATCCGTGCTACCCGCTGACGAGCTGTTTCAAATTCATCTAAAGTAAACCGCCAACTGCAACCAAATAAACCGCAATAAGCCTGAGGATAGTATCCTAAAAACCAAACTGGTAATTTTTCCAGATTTTTTTTTGCTGCTTGAACTTTCTTGGCGCCCCGATTAATATCAGCCGGGCTAGTAGCTTTATTCACTAATTGGTCTGCTTGCTCAAGGTTATCAATTACTCCTCGATAGTGATAATCCATACTCATGTAGCTAGGTAACAGTAAAATTGGTATGGTTTTAGCTACAGGCCAACGAATCATGGGATAAGGCAAGTTAATTATCCATAATATCCCGGCTGAACTGCTTATGAGGATAGTTGCCCATTTGATTTTGGCAAAAATCCCAGGTGGTTGATTCGCTCGTGCAGCTTGCTTAAGAGTACTCTCACTAAATTGCGGATATATATCTATAACGGTATCGCGCAGTTCATCTAACCCAGCAGGAGAGCCTTGTTGCGATCGCAGTTTTTTTAGTCGTTTAATGACAATTTCCTGCTCAATTTTACCCACTTGGTCATTACCACTGCATTTTTGAACTTCATCATGCAAAATTTGCCAAGCTCTTTTATTAAGACAATACATAGATATCATCTGTAACTTATAAATTTATTGTTCCCATTTTTTACCAAAAAAATATCTTACTAGGATGTATACAACAATTCTCTTAAACTCTTATTTTATGAGGTTATTTGCATTATTGATACTTAAGTTCAAAGTTAATATGCTTAAGTAATAAATAATACTTATGTGTCAATTGTCTCGTTTTGTAATGAAACTAGATAGTTAAAAGCAGTAGAAAGTATTGTTAAAATTTATAAGGTTAATAAAAAAATATTTACTTAAGAATGACCACTGCTTTAATTACTGGTGCTTCTAGTGGTATTGGCAAAGCCTTTGCTCAAGAATTAGCTGCACGCAAAATAAATCTTGTGCTTGTTTCTCGTTCTGAAGAAAAACTCCATCAGCTAGCAAAACACCTACAAGAGCAATATCAAATTCAAGTAGATGTGATAGTCAAAGACTTAACCGAAACTGATGCATCAGATTTTGTCTTTGATGCGACTAAGACAAAAAATTTAACAATTGATTTATTAATTAATAATGCTGGCTTTGGTGACTATGGTGACTTTGCCGAAAGAGACAGGGAACGGCAAATAAAAATAGTACAACTCAACATTTTGGCGTTAGTAGATTTAACGCATAAATTTTTGCCTTTAATGCGGCAACGTCGTTCCGGTGGCATTATTAATGTATCATCAATTACAGCATTTCAACCAATACCATATCTTTCCGTATATGCTGCTAGCAAAGCCTTTATTCTCAGCTTCAGCGAAGCACTATGGGCAGAAAATCGTCAATATGGTGTTCGTGTCTTAGTCACTTGTCCTGGGCCAATAGAAACTAACTTTTTTGCAGAAGCTAACTTTCCTCCCACTTTGCTAGGAAATGTAGACAAAGCTTATTCTTCTAAAGAAGTTGTTTGTCAATCATTACAAGCATTAGAGAATGGTCAGCCAACACTGATAATGGGTGATATTACTACTCAAATCAGAAGTACATTAGCTCGATTAGTACCACGAAAAATTCTTTTGATTCTCTTGGCAAAACAGTTTAAAAATTAGAAATTATTGAAGTAAGTTAGAGGATAATTATACATTGCTTGGTTCAATATCAAAATTAATCTCTTAACTAATATTATGCCAATGTACAAAATATTTGCGACAAATGTAGCTTGGTTTCAGGTAAATTAACGTAGTGTTACGGAGGCATAATTCAACACCAAAACCTCCGATATTATCGAATTTTACTTCGTTAATAGCCAATCTAGTCATCCATAACATTCTTTTCAGAAATTGGTATCACTCATCGGCAATATCATATTACAAGTTATTTGGACACATCCTCGAGAGAGATGAACTTAGGAAAGTGGAAGTGTAAATTAATTTTGGTGTGTCGAATAACTGCTTTCTATGGAGGTTTAGCATTTGGCTAAACCTTTTTTGTGGTCATCGAGAAATGTTTTATCAGTTCAGAGAATCTTTGTATACTGCCTATTGGATGATGAATCATTAATTTCTTAAAGTTAAATTATTCTGATAGATTCTACTTCTATTTTAGGGCTTGGGTTAATACCAAGCCTTTTCTGTATATAGATAAATCCTATTGGATTTGCAAACAGCAAGAAACTCAAATGCTAGATTTTTTGCAAAGCATAGCTACGCGCTAAAAAATGATTAAAGTAGCTTTCTAATAGCTTGTTTTATTTTTATTACATGACTTTAAATTTGCCTCTAACTATAGATAGAGGAACTTAAGGAAGAGACTATTTAAACTAACAACATATGGTAAACTCTTGGTATGTATGGGCTGGGTTAACAATCAAGCCTCTTTTGTGAAAAAAATATATGACTTACATAATAAATAATAATTATAATAAATAATTTTATCTTTCTAGACTCTTGATTGAGGGTAGCAAATATATACTCTGGAGTAAAAACCAGGGTAATTTTTGTATAAGAAAATAATTTTGATGAAAGATAAATTAATATTAATCGAATAACATCTCACCAGAGTATGAATAAAAATATTATAAATATTTATGCTATGCTAGCTTGGTATAATTTTATTTATATATGTGCAATAGCAATTATCAGTTTTTAGAAGATTTGTACACAACTTTAAGGTAGATGAATTAATATTCAATTGGATATAAATTATCTAGATATGGTAAACACCTGGTATATACAAAGGCTTGGCTCTTGTCCAAGCCTTTTTCATTTTTCACCACAATAAATTTTGGGATATGGTTTGATTTGACAGTTCTGAAGTTTTATCAGGACTTACGTAACCAACCACGTATTTCCGTCATTGCGACCTTAGGGAAGCAATCTCAAAGCCTTGATTTTCGTAGCGAGTGCATAAGACCTATTTATCTTTTACGTAACTTATAACAGTCTGACAAAATTGATGTCTAGTCGCTTCATGTATTTTTAGATACAATTAGTCAGGCTTAAACCGTTCCATACTTAGTGGTACAGAGTTCAGCTAAAACCGATTACAGAAATTAACTCTGGGAAAAGATTCAGAAATTTATCAACTTGGCTACTCAAAGCGGCATTTTTTTAGGATTAAGAATTACAAAAGTCTTTACAATTCCTTATATTGACTCAAAAAGCATTTCCTAAATTATGACGAATCAAGCTCCTATTCCGGTTATTGTCAACGGTGCGGCTGGCAAAATGGGACGTGAAGTAATTAAAGCAGTGGCGCAAGCACCAGACTTGAACTTAGTGGGTGCAATTGACACCAGCCCTGAACATCAAGATAAAGACGCCGGGGAATTGGCGGGTTTAAGTGAACCTTTAGAAGTACCGATTACTAATCAATTAGAGCCAATGCTGGGGTATGTGGCTGGCGATAGGCAGTCCCCTCCAGGGGTGATTGTAGACTTTACCCATCCTGACTCAGTGTATAACAATATTCGTAGTGCGATCGCCTATGGGATTCGGCCTGTGGTCGGGACAACAGGTTTAAGTCCAGAACAGCTCAAAGACTTGACAGATTTTGCCGAAAAAGCTAGTACTGGTTGCTTAATTATTCCTAACTTTTCCATTGGGATGGTGCTGTTGCAACAAGCCGCAGTTGCAGCCTCCCAATATTTCGATCATGTAGAAATTATCGAATTGCACCACAACCAAAAAGCTGATGCTCCCAGTGGTACAGCAATTCAGACTGCACAGTTACTGGCGCAAATGGGTAAAACTTTTAACCCTACCCTTGTAGAAGAAACAGAAAAATTACCAGGGGCAAGGGGCAGTCTAGCAGAGGAAAATATTAGAATTCATAGTATCCGCTTGCCAGGACTCATCGCCCACCAAGAAGTTATTTTTGGCGCACCTGGTCAAATTTATACTTTACGACATGATACAAGCGATCGCTCTTGTTATATGCCAGGAGTACTACTAGCGATTCGCAAAGTCTCTCAGCTAAAGTCATTAGTATATGGATTAGAAAAAATCCTTTAACTTCAAACTTAGCACTCTGCACTCAGTACTCAGCACTTATGTTAGTACCACTGACTCGGAAGAAATTTGAACAAATCATCCCGCTCATCGCCACCGGCGCCCAGTACAAGTACTACTGGGGGAAATTTTCAAATTTCTTGCAGCGCCTGTTAATCTCTGTAGTTACCATAGCCATCATTGTGCTGGGTAAAACATTATTGAGGCTAGATGTGGGCCCAATCATCTTTTTGGTGGGAGTAATGGGTGCTTTTTTTTGGCTGTGGTATCCGGTCTTTCAGGCAAGTATCAGAAATGCCAAATGCCGCCGTTATAAATATAGTGGCTTCTTTCGAGGACGAATCCTCGATTGGTGGATTACAGACCGAATCATGGGCAAACAAGAAACCGTCAACAGCAGAGGCGAACTGGTAATAGTCGAAAATCGAGAAAAACGAATTAATTTAGAAGTGGGAGATGACACAGGTTTTACCGTCGAGTTAGAAGCACCACTACGTAATTTTCACAAAGGAATTGTTCGCGGTCAAATTGCCGAAATGATCGTCATGTCGAATCGTTCAGATTTGAGCAGCATTGAAGACTTTAGTGATGTCTATATTCCTAGTCGTGACTTGTGGGTAAATGACTATCCCTATTTACGAAGAGATTTCTTCAATGAAGTCAGTAGCCGCTTGCGGAGAAACCAACGGGAAAAACCGCCTCGCCGTCGCCGTAGAGTAGAGGAGGCTTAGAAGAGGCAGGGGGGCAGGCTTCGCCGTGAGCGTCAGCCGTTAGCGTAGCTTCCCGAAGGGTACGGGAGCAGGGGGCAGGGGGGAAATACTTTTGGCTATTACCAAAATCTTTCTGACTCATCTTCCTCATCCCCCCATCAAACTCCCGTTGTTCTATCTTGTCCGTAAGCTTGCCAAGCCAAGTCAACTAATCCATCAACAATTGCAGCCGCCACAACAGCATTACCCTTGCGACTGTCAATGATGATATGAGGTACTAAAGAATCTTGCAAACGCTCTTTAGCTTCATCTACATTCACAAATCCTACTGGAGTAGCAATAATCAAAGCAGGTTGAATTTCTTCAGATGCAATTAAGTCAACCAATGCTGTTAAAGCTGTTTGTGCTTGACCAACTACAAAGATACCCTCTGGATAACGCTTGGCTAAAGTTTCAATTCCCCAAGCTGCACTAGTTTTTTCTTTTTGCGGGCGTGTTAGTGCTTCCAGGCTGCAATAGACTGGATTAGCAAAAGTATTTTGAATATCCTGGGCAATGCCTACCTGTACCATTGGGACATCAACCACAATTGTTGTGCGTGCCGCTAAAGCCGCTGCACCAGCTTGCAAGGCACGCTCAGAAAAGCGAATCACAGACTTATATTCAAAGTCAGCTGTGGCATATATCACCCGCCGGACAATCTCGTACTCTGCGGGTGAAAAAACATGATCACCTATTTCACTATCAATGATTGCCAAACTTTGAGCATCAGTTACATGCCATTCCATTGCTATTCAGCCCTGAGATACCAGCTTTCAGCTTATCAGCTTAAGTGATTACTGAGTGCCGAGTTCCCCACCGAAGTTACTATCTGGAAGTGCAACTAAGTATCAGCATTAGAAGAAGGCCGATTAATAGTGGGAGCTAAATAGGCAACTAAAGCGCCAATGAAAAAACCAGAGATATTGCGAACCAAAGGTAACCAATCGCTAGTTCGGGTTACTACAGGGCCAATACCGAAGGCAATAAACAAAATTCCCCACAAAGGCGAGAAAATTAAAGCCCATTGCCAAGCAAAAACCTGTCCTTTCTTTTGGGGATGAGATGCAAATCCGCAAATTATGCCCCCAACTACCGAAGTAATTAGGGTGAGTATCCACTGCTCTTGTGGCAGTCCAGGTACTACATTGCAACCACCCTGAATCAAACAGCCTTTAACCGAATCTAAGGCTTGTAAGATAGCTTGGTCTTCACCTTGTTCGCGCACAAAATACAAATTTCCAAATCGAGTTTGCAATTCTATCCAAAAAGTCCGGGGTAGAAATTCATAAACTGCGTCCCCCACACTAAAGCTGAGAATATTACCTCCGCGAGCATCTGCAACTAGCAAAATACTTTTATCATCCAAACCCCAATAATTGATTACTGCTCTACCTGGGGTGCGGTCATATTGGGTTAATACGCGCAGTTTCCAACCCGTTTCACCTTCAAATTGTGTTAAATCTGTGACCAGTTGTTCTTCTTGAATATCTGTGAGAGATTTAGCTAAATCTATAACTGGGGTTTGGAAGTTGGGTAGTAGGTCAGGATTATCATAAGCAAGCGCCTGGGGAGAATGCATTACCCAAATTGACCCAGCCAAGAAAAATACCGCAATAGATACGAAAATTCGTCGCCAAAAACAAGACTGCATGGACGTTCTTATACAAATATCAAAAGTACAAAGTGACAAGTTGCTTTAAAAGAGTACGGGAAAAGAAATACTTCTTTACACTTGTTTACTTTACTCTAATCTTAGGGATGAAAGCAAAGCTTCTTTTTGGGAATAGGGGCTAGAGACTAGAGACTAGGGATTGGGGATTGGGGATTGGGCATTAAGCATTGGGCATTAGGGACTAGAGAAATTTTTATTTAGCCTCTAACCCCTCTTATTCTTCATTATTAGCAGCCTCATCATAGTTGCTACTACGATAGGCTTCTGCTTTGGTACGACGATTTTCTTGCTTGAGTGCTTCTCTTTCTCGCAAAGTGAGCGGTGGTTTTTCAGTGATGGGTAACCGTTCAACTCGCTTCGTAGGTTTTGGACGTGTAAAGGATTTCCAAGCAGTTTGCACACCAACAAAAATACTACGTGTGCCTACTTGGACATTTTTGGCTTGCTTTTTGGCACCATCTAGGCTTTGGTCAACTTGCTTAACGACCTTACCTGCACTTTTTACGCCTTCACTAACATCATCAGTTAAATCTGTAATTTCTATCCCAGTTTTACGAATGGAATTTAAAGTAGGTGGTAACTCCCGTGAGAGAGTGTCAAATAGCTTTTCTGCACTGCGAGCAGCACGTGCTAACTCCTGCAAAGCGGGTATAGCCGCTACCAAAACAGCAGTTAAACTAGCGGCGACTAGGAGTATAGACAGTCCCAACCAAAACAGGGGATCAATCACGGTTATTTCATCTATGAGCGTTCTAATTGCTGGGAAAGGGGATCTGAGCCTTCTGGCGCTTGTCGCTGCTTCAAGATTTGGCTTTCGCGTTGGCTAGCATCTACACCAGCTGCGATCGCCTCTCGTAGTCTCTCCAATGTATCATCCCAGTTGCGTAGTGCGCTGGCAGATAAACGATCTGCCTGGATTTGCACACTTGTTGATAAATCTTCCGCCAATTCTGGGATAGCATTCGCTGATTTTTGCAAAATTTTACGCGTTTCTCGCCCTGAACGTGGAGCTACAAGTAACCCGGTCAAAGCACCGATAGTTGCTCCTAGCATCATCCCACCAATAAATACACCAGAACGGTTATTAGACATCTTATTGTTCCTCTCCTTACACCCATTTTAGGTGTGATTTCTCCCCTTGCAAGTCCCACATGATTTTATCTAATTAATGTATTTTGACAATATTAGGACTTACGCACTCGCCACGAAAAGTAAGGCTTTGAGATTGCTTCCTTACGGTCGCAATGACGGAAATACGTGGTTGGTTACGTAAGTCCTGAATATATCAACCCGAAATATTGTTTTTATTTGTTGACATCCTTTTTGCTGATCTTAACCTTGGTATACCAAAAGGGCGTCCCCAAAATCGTCGTCCGAAAAGTAGCAGGCTGATAATTTGACGTACTTGTAGAATTTGTAACTGTAGCCCTTGATTCCCCTGGCGCAGGTTATGAATTTTCTGCTGGCTAATATCAATCCTTTCAGGTGCTGTATAAAGGGCTGCATGGGCAGCACGTTCATAGGCAGATAATTTATCAGCTATTCGCCCTATTCGTCCCTTGAGTTTCCACATTTGCCAAGCGACAAAGAGTAGCACCAGTGAAATAAAGGTATTAATTACGACAACTGTCGTTACCATTGCTGACCTTGACTAGCTTGAGCCTTCAGAAATTGTGATTGATTGCTTTGACAAAGTTCTGACTTGATCATAGCGACAGCACCTGAGTGTAAAATCGTCAGTTAGTTATCACAAATGGTTTTTTGTCCCTCATTTCACCATCTTCCCATTTTTTCATCCCTTCTGTCTCTAATTTCAGTTGCCAGATCCTGGTTATCGAGCTAGTGTGGAGAGTTGCTATTGCTGTTGGCGTAGTAATTTCTCTTAGTGTCTTCAGATAACTCGAATGATGATTGAGCTTGGTTCACTGGTGCAGTCCCAGAGCAACTATTTGGGAATAGGAAAAGTTACTGAAATATCTCATCCTGATGTCAGCGTTGAGTATTTTTGCTCAGGAGGGCAGCGCCTCCAAAAAACTTTACCTTTAGATTCGCTGTCTCAAGTCAGGCTTCAGCCGCAAACTCGTTGCTTTATTAATTCACCCAACCAGGATACATGGATCATTGGCAGAATTTGTGCCTGGGATGAAGATACAGAGATGTATCAAATTGATTTACCTGATAAGAAAAGCACAATTGCAACTGAGCAAGAAATTTACGTTCGTTGTAACATACCTATTTCTGACCCCATTGAAACCTTGGCAATGAAGGGTCATGAAACGCCTTACTTCCACGATAAAAGACTGGCTTTCGTCAAAAGCCTAATTCAGCAACGTGCCATGAGTCGCGGTATGAGAGGGCTAATTTCGGCAAATATTGATCTTTATCCACATCAAGTCGAAGTTGTCCGGCGGGTACTAGAAGACCCAATTCAACGCTATTTGTTAGCAGATGAGGTAGGACTAGGAAAAACTATTGAAGCAGGTGTACTCCTCCGACAATACCTGCTAGATGAACCAAAAAAAGGTGCGGTGGTATTAGTTCCACAATATTTGCTGCCACAGTGGCGAACTGAGTTAGAAAATAAATTTTATATTTCCCATTTTGGTAAACGGGTGGTGGTACTGGCGGTTGAGGATATTCACCGCATTAACCCGAAGGCGAATATTGGCTGTTTAATCGTGGATGAAGCTCACCACATTGCGGCGATGGCCACTTCTAGAGATGCAGCAGTGCGTCAGCGTTTTGAGTCTTGTAAAACTCTGGCACATAAAAGCGATCGCTTGTTTTTATTATCGGCTAATCCGGTTTTCAATCACGAGCAGAATTTCCTCGCAATGCTGCATCTACTCGACCCTAAAACCTATCAACTGCATGATTTGGCAGGTTTTCATGCCAGAGTGGAAAATTGCCAGGAAATTGGCAGCATACTCCTTTCGTTGAGGGAAGGCGCAAGTACTAGTGTTTTGCAAACTCACCTCAAGCAACTACGAAGTTTGTTGGCTGAAGATGAGTATCTAATGAATCTGGCGGACAATTTGGCAAAATGTTTATCAGCCAAGTCTACTGATACAGATGCCAGTATCCGCGAAATTCGTACCCACATCAGCGAAACATATCGCCTACACCACCGAATTCTGCGTAACCGTCGCGCTGCGGTAGAAGATGTGATCTTTGATCGGGATGTGACACCCAAAGAAGAATATGATTTAGACGAGCGATCGCTTGATATTCACGAAATCCTGGAACAATGGCGTAGTGTCGCCCCTAAAGAAAATCAATATCAGCGTATTTTTCTGTTATTATTCTTAGCGGCTGGTACTTGGTTAGGGATTTTAGAACAGGTAGTTACTGCACGTGTCAGCGGTAAACCCCATAATCAACTCATCCCCGAATTCAAAGAAGAAGATATTCGCCTATTGACAGCAACTCCTAAATTTTCAGGAGAAGAAGAGATTTTACAATCTTTGCTCAAAATTATTCGTCAGCCTGTGGAAGATGGAGAACGCACAGAAAATTTACAAACAGTACTGCTAAATCAGTTAGCTACCTACTTCAAAATTTCCCCAACTATTCGCAGAAATAAGCAAGAATTACTCACAAGAATAGAGCATAGAATCCGCCGACCAATTCCTGGTGATATTCTGCCGAAAATTGTTGTATTTACCAGTTTTACCCAATCATGTACAGCAATTGTCCAATGTTTATCTCGTAGCTTCGGAGAAGAGACAGTTGCTAGCCATCAATTAGGGGAAAAACGCGAAAAAGTTGAGGAAAGTTTAACTAGATTCCAGAATAACCCCAACTGCTTTATTTTGGTATGCGATCGCTCTGGAGAAGAAGGGCTAAATCTCCAGTTAGCAGATTGTCTAGTTCACTTTGATCTGCCTTGGTCGCCTAATCAATTAGAACAAAGAATCGGCAGATTTGACCGCATTGGCAGCAAAATTGGTATTCAATCTTCGGCATTAATTGGCCCCTACTTGGAAGATAGCTTGCATAATGCTTGGTATCAACTTTTGAAAAATGGCTTTGGCATCTTTGAGCAATCAATTGCTAGTCTACAGTTTTATGTAGATGAAAAACTGACAGAGTTAGAAACAGCTTTATTTCAATCAAGTGCTGCGGGATTGTTAGCCATGATTGAGCCTATTAAGCAACAAATCACTGCCGAAACAGTGAAACTTAGTGAACAGACTGCTCTCGATGAAATTGATATTCTCGATGAAGGTACTACTCAGTATTTTCAAGACCTTGATGATTATGATGCTTGCCATGTAGACATGAAACAAGCAACTGAAGGCTGGGTCTGTGATGCACTGGGATTTAAATCAGCTATTAATCCCAATTCCCAAGAAATTAAGCGTTATCAACCAACAACGCGCACTTTAGTTTCTGTAGATGAGTTAAAAACTCACTTTGCTAATAATCATACAGACCAATTTGGCACTTATAACCGCAGAGTTGCCAACCAAAATCCTGGTACCAAAATATTCCGCATTGGGGAAGGATTGATAGAAGCACTTGTGAGCTATATCAATTGGGATGACAGAGGTAAAGCCTTTGCTGTGTGGCGTACCGATGAATCTTGGGATGCTGCACCAGGTAAGGAGTGGTTTGGCTTCCGACTTAACTATCTAGTGGAAACAAATTTAGAACTGGCTAAGAAAGTTTTAACCACTCACCAACTAGATAATTCTCAAGCTAAAATTTTGCAGCGGCGCGTCGATGGTTTATTTGCTCCCATCATCGAAACTATCTTTATTGATGGTCGCAGTGATGCCATGAGCATTGTTGAAGATGATTTACTCTTAAATATTCTGCAACGTCCATATAAAGATAGAAACAATGATAGATGTAGAGATTACAATCTAGCCAAAGAACGCTTAGGCATTATTGATGATTTTGTTGAGCCTAGTAATTGGAAAAGTTTTTGTCATCAAGTGCGTAGCAATTCTGAAAAATTACTGGCCAATCGTCCTGATTTTATTAACTTACACGAACAATGCGCTAAAGTTGCCCAGCAGAAATTAAACAAAAGAGTAGAGCAATTGCGCCTACGTCTAAATCGTCAACCAGGGGATTCTGCACTGGCTGAAGAATTACAACTAGAAACTGCTTTGAGTGCAGCTATTTTAGAAGGAATCCACCAGCCTTTGATTCGGCTTGATTCTGTTGGTTTTATCATTGTATCCGGGCGATCGCCCATGTAGTAAATAGGGTCAGGACTTACGTAACCAACCACGTATTTTCGTCATTGCGACCGTAGGGAAGCAATCTCAAAGCCTTGATTTTCGTAGCGAGTGCGTAAGTCCTAAGGGTTTCTCAGTTAGGGGCTAGGGGCTAGGGGTTAGAGATAATAGCGACTTTTTCCCATCTCCCCTACTCCCTAATTTGCAAACACCCGTTCCCAGAATGTTACTATTTCCGACCAAGCAGCAGTAGCCGCCACCGCATCGTAGCGATAACCGTCATCGCGCATGAAGGTGTGTTCTGCTTCATACAACAGAACTTTGTGGGGTACGCCAGCACTCTCCAGGGATTGAATTAAAGTTTGACGATCATTTTCGGGGATGTGGGGGTCAAGAGTACCAAACACCATCAGCATTTCACCTTTGATTTCATTCACCCGGTGGATTGTGTCGGCTATTCCCTGACCTAATTTCCCACTGGGAATACCAGTAGGGTAACAACAAACTGCTGCCTTAATTTCGTTTTGAAAAGCTGCTCTAAAAGCTAGATGTCCACCAATACAAAAACCTAAAGTGCCAATTTTTTCTGGAGAAATGGAACTTTCTGCTTGCAAAAATTCAATCACAGCCCGACAATCAGCATCATGACCAGCTATGAGAGTTCGCCGCGCATCATCATTACCCCGCATTCTCCCCAAATCGTCTGGTTCAATAACTGAACCAACTAACTCAAGGCGATGAAAAATCTCTGGTGCAGCTACTACATAGCCATGTCCTGCTAAATAGTTAGCTAACCGAATCATCGGACTACCTAATTGATAAATATCGCTATAAAACACAATGCCTGGGTAATTGCCGACAGGTTTGGGAGATGCTACATAAACACGCATTAAACTGTCGTCTACTCTTAATTCGACATTCCGTTGAGTAATTTGCATTTTTTATCTCCAAATTAATGGTGTAACGCGTTCATGCACACCTTTGATTATTTCTCTTATTCTTCTTTAGCGATTTATATTAATATACTTTTTTATAATGTATTTAGTTCGGCTGCAAAACCTTTTCTAACTTTCATTGAGGTTTTTAGCAAAAAACATGAATTTAATCTAAAATTACTTGGCAAAACCTTGAAGTTAGCTGTAATGATATAAGTAAGATAAAAATTTATTTAATAATTAGTTACAAGGTGATATTCATATGCCTAAATGGAAACTAGTAACAGAATTCACATTTAATAGCGCTCATTACATAAAAGATTACAATGGTCCTTGTGGTCGGATGCATGGACATAATTATACAGTCCACATTGAGGCCATATCGACACAGCTACACTCTTCAGATTATTGTCCCCATCCAGTGATGGTAGCTGATTTTAAAACTTTACGCTGGGCTAAACAAGATGTGACTAAAGGAGGACTTGACCACTGTGTTCTCAATGAAGTTATGCCTAGTGAGTACGAAACTACTGCGGAAATGATTGCCCAATATATTCATGATGAAACTAAAAAACGGATACCTCCAGATGTACAGCTAAAAGTACATGTTTCCGAAACACCTAATAGTTGGGTAGAATATGAAGAATAAAAAAGTAATCAAAGCAGTTTGCGTTGTCAGTTTCATACAGAAAAACTGCCTTATTGTTGTCTTTAAAGGCAATTTAACATACTAAAACTAAAGATTTTACTTCTATCATACCGAGATAAGTAGAACCGGTTAAATAATTAAAAGTTTGTAGTGAGTTAGCGCGGTCTTGGGGGTCTCCTCCATGAGCGACTAACGAACTCGAAGAGTGAGAACTTTAGTTCTCAAATCAGGACTAAAGTCCTGACTACAAACTAATTTTCAGTAAATTTACATTACTTTACATAGCTTTGTTTTTTCAAGTCGTTTTACTTAAACATAAGAATTAGATTTGATGTTTGTTGGCAGAGCCTAATTTACTATTGCCTTCAAAGTGGAGTGCTACTTGCTAATACGTTCTTGTAGAGTTAAGATTTGGTTAATAAATAGTTATTCTTTTAGCTAATTCATTAAAGTAATTTTTAATTACAATCGCCACATAACAAAAAGTAACTTAGTAAATTTTTATTAATTTGTAAATGTAGTAATTTAATGCTTAAACTTCATAAAGATATAAATCTCTCTATTAAGTTTTTAATAATACTTATCTCAGCTTGTACATTTTGGTCGTAAGTTGTCACCAGAATTGTGTAATCTGAAAAGAGCTAAGCTAATGATTAAATTGAGGTCTTAATGACTCCTAAGATGCTGCGTCAGCTTTGGTCTGTGGTTGAAAGTTCCCAAACCAAGACACTTTTGCAAATGGACGATGCTAGCTTGGTAAAATGGCTGGTAAAACAAACTACAACTCAAGCGTTGTTAGATCCCAAAGAAACTGATTTTCTCAGTGACTACATTCAATCTCGGCTCTCACTCATACGTGATCTTGCTGATGAACGCCAGTGTTAATAGCAATCAATTCACCTGAGTCCACAGTCAATAGCAATAACTATTGGCTATGAACTATTGATTATGGGGTTCTTTGAGGTAAATAACCTTCAACCAAGCAATCAGAACCCACAACACGCCAACGAACTCGTTCTAAGGGCAAAGCTTCTGTCATAGTGGTAAAACCCAAGTCACCTACAGGTGTAGGAGCATGACTACCACCAATGATTTTAGGAGCAATAAAAGCCAGAATTTTTTGTACAGCACCTTGAGCGATCGCACTGGCGGCTAAAGTACCACCACACTCCCACAGTACACTACAAAAACCCCGCTCATATAAATGTGCCATTACCAAGTCTGGTGTCAGGGATGCTAATTCCAGCACCTCAACCCCCTGTTTGATCAAGAAGTCTTGCAACTCAGGAGAGCTGCCCTTCTGTGTCAACACCAAAGTAGGAGCCTCCGCAGTTTGCCACAAACGCGCATCTTCAGGCAAGTTGAGATGACGACTCATCACCACCCTTAGGGGATTATGCGCTCCCACCTGATGACTCGTTAAGTAAGGATTATCTTTTCGGACTGTATTCCCACCGACAATTATGGCATCACACGCCGCCCGTAGTTGATGAACTTCACTGCGGGCATCTTGGTTTGTCACCCAAGCACTATGACCAGAGGTAGTAGCAATTTTGCCATCTAAAGTCATGGCATATTTCAAAATTCCCAAAGGTCTTTTATGCAGAATCCGATGCACAAAACCTTCATTTAGCTGCTGACAGGCTTCGGCTTCTACTCCTACCAGTACCTCTACCCCAGCAGCACGTAAACGGGCAATACCACCGCCAGCCACCAAAGGATTGGGGTCAACCATACCCACTACCACCCTGGCCACACCAGCTGCTATTAACGCTTCCGAACAAGGGGGAGTACGTCCGTGGTGATTACAAGGTTCTAAATTGACATAAACTGTCGCCCCACAAGCTCGATTTTCCTGGTTCGAGTCCGTACCCACACCCGCTGCTTTCAAGGCAAAAACTTCTGCATGAGGTTCACCAGCACGGGGATGAAACCCTTCCCCGACAATTTCCCCATCTTTAACAACCACAGCCCCCACTAGTGGATTCGGTGAAGTTCGCCCCAACGCACGGCGAGCCAGAGCTAAACACCGTTGCATCATAGCCCGGTCAAAGTCACTGCCTACCCCCTGTGTTGTGGGTAAATCAGATTCAACAGGCGATCGCAATATATGCCCATTTTCCTGAGTGTAATTGGGTAGAGATGCATCTGCTTGAGCAACCACTGGGAAATTATCCATAATTTTGGGCGGTACTATCAATATTTTGCACGCTAGCTGCTGTTGTCGTCATACTTCAGCAGTCATATCCAGGCGTTAGAGTTTGTTATTGAGTATCTTACTCAACTCTAGCTTGAATCAATATTGCCAGTACTTACCCAAATTCTAGAAAAATTTAGCAGTGCAAGTGGGAATAAGGGGAAGATGAAAAACAAAGATTTTGGTACTCATGGAAAGTCTTCCCCCCTGCCTCTTCCCTAGCCTTGCTCTAAAAATTTCATTTTCTGCCACCACAGATTTAAGGGATAATAAACCACAGGGGCCCAAAGACTACTGAGAACGGCAGAGGCTAGAGCAACCTGTTGATAATATGCCCAAATGTATTCCCCTTGGCCATCGCCGATCAAAGTCAATTGAAACGCAAATATAGTTTCTGCCAACACTGCCATGACAAAGACAATTAAGGCAATAGAAATAAAATCTTCTTGAATAAAACGCTGTTTCTGAAGCAAACCAGTCAAAAATCCGACCATACCGAGAGCGATCGCATGAGTGGGGTGAGGTGATGTCATAGCATCTTGAAGTAGCCCTAAAACTACACCTGCTAATACCCCTTCCCAGACTGAGCGCTTGACACTCCAGGCTACCACCCAAATTAACAACCAATTCGGCCCAATTCCCAATAATTCCATTCCCGGAAACCGAGTTGGCAACATCAGTACACATAACAGCACCGAACCAACAGTTATAGCCCCATCCAGCAGTTTACGTGTACCGGGATGCCAACGAGCAAGGGGCTTATTCAACATTTTGGATTTTCTTGGTGACGATCTTGGCTGACTACGCCTACTCTCGCCGAATAAAGGCATCTTCATTATGGTGAAGTTTTCTAGATAATCTGAATTCAAAAAGTGCAAAGTGCTAACTAATAAATATTAGCCTCTAGCCTCTAATCCCTACTACTGAGACTTTTCGTTTTCCTGTTCTGGATTTATCGGCTTAGGATATACAGCTACCCAATCCAATGACAGTATTGGTGGAAACAACTCAACTGTTGCTACTGATGTTGGTAGTTTTTTTAAATCTAGAGACTTGATGCGTCCCACTGGTAAGCCAGCCGGAAATCTTTGACTGTAAGTAGATGTGGAAACTAAATCTCCTACCTGGACATTAGGAACTTTTTCGTAAAACTCCAGCACAGCTTCCGCCGAAGCATTTCCCCTCAACACGCCCTTGGCAGATGTGCGGCTAACTGTAATCCCCACTTGACTTTTGAGGTCACTAATTAATAACACGCGACTAGTATTAGGTGTGACATTCTCTACCAAACCCACTAATCCGCCGTCAGTTTTAACGATAAAGCCTTCTTCAATTCCCGCTTTTGAACCACGATTGAGAGTCACTTGTTGCCACCAATGGTCAGCACTGCGTCCTACTACCCGCGCTGGAATTGGCCGCGACGAAAGAGGTGCTGCCTGAACATAGCCTATTAAATTTTGTAACTTTTGATTTTGAGTTTCTAAATCAGCTATGCGCGTTTGCAATTCCCAAAAACGGGCATCATTCATCCGCTCTTCTGGACTTGGCCCTGTTTGTAACATTTGCAACGGTCGACCGATCACTTGATACATTTCTAGTAGCAGATGACCCTGAGTCTGTCGCAACATCCAGGCACTACTTACTGCTAGAGCCAGTAAGATGAGTTGTAGTGCTTTCCGATCCCACCAACGACGTAAAGTGACCATTTATACCTGTTTTTATACTCAAAAAGATATTGGATTCTATCTTTATAAAACCCAAATAGAACCCAATATCTCATATTTTTTGACTACATATTGCGGGAACGCCCGCTGAAGACACGTTCTAGCTGTTTAAAGTTTTCTAACACACGACCTGTTCCTAGCACAACACAACAGAGAGGATCAGCGGCAATGTGGGTAACAATTCCTGTTTCATGGCTAATTAAGGTATCTATGCCTTTAAGCAAAGCACCTCCACCAGCAAGCATGATGCCTCTGTCGATAATATCTGAAGCTAGCTCTGGGGGTGTACGTTCTAATGTCCGCTTTACTGCTTCGATAATTACGGATAGCGGTTCTACCATGCTTTCACGAATTTCAGGACTTTTGATCGTCACGGTTCGGGGTAAGCCAGAAAGCAAGTGTAAGCCTCGAACTTCCATCATGCTCTCTTCATCATCATTAGTGGGATAGGCAGAACCCATGCGAATTTTGATATCTTCAGCAGTTCGTTCTCCAATCACCAAGTTATGAACTTTTTTGAGATACATAATGATGGCTTCAGTGAGTTCATCCCCAGCAACTCGTACTGATTCACTGATTACAGTCCCTTGGAGGCTCAGTACTGCGACTTCTGTGGTGCCACCACCAATATCAATAATCATATTACCTGTGGCTTCGGCAACCGGTAAACCTGCTCCTATTGCCGCTGCAATTGGCTCATCAATTAAATACACTTCTCTGGCCCCAGCTTGGGCGGCTGCATCCATGACAGCCCGTCTTTCTACCCCGGTAACGCCACTGGGAATACCAATGACAATCCGAGGTAATATTAAAGACCTACCTTCATTAACCTTCTGAATAAAATGTTTGAGCATCAGCTCGGCCGTATCAAAGTCAGCAATTACACCATCACGCAAGGGGCGGAGGGCAATCACATTTCCAGGTGTGCGACCGAGCATTTTCTTGGCTTCTTCTCCCACTGCCAATGCTACTTTTTCGTTTTGATCGATAGCAACTACAGAAGGTTCTTGGAGAACGATGCCTTTACCAGATACATATACGAGGGTGTTGGCAGTACCGAGGTCGATACCCATATCCCACGATGAGCGAAAGTTCCTAAAAAGACCCACGCGTCTCTACGCCCCTTATTTGCGATACTTTGTTGACTAAAAACTGTTAGAGTTAATAGTGCTGGATTTTATTACGTTTTCTATTCTGAGTCCAGTCAGAATGCCTATTTTGTATTTGGCAATCTTTACTCAGTGTCAAGCGTCCATGTTTTTGATATTCTCTAACCACTTCAATATATCCGTATATTTTTGCAATTTTTGCAAGTAATTTCCTCCATTCTTATACCCAAAAAGGCTGTTAAGTTTTTAACACATTTTCAATAGCTTCACAATTCGCTATGATGAAAGTCAAAACAAGTCAGTACTTGTGTACTAGAAGGTAACCTCTATGAGCATCAATATTGTCACCCTTGTTGGTCGTGTAGGCGGCGACCCGGATATTAAATATTTTGAGTCTGGTAGTGTTAAGTGTAGATTAACGCTAGCAGTAAAAAGAAGAACTCGTAATAGCGATGAACCTGACTGGTTCACTTTAGAACTATGGGATAAGACAGCAGAGGTCGCAGGAAACTATGTACGTAAAGGCAGCTTAATTGGAATCAAAGGTTCCTTAAAGTTTGACACTTGGAGCGATCGCCAAACGGGAGCCAATCGTTCTGCACCTATTATTAGAGTAGACCAACTAGACTTATTAGGTTCTAAGCGCGATGCCGAAGGCTCTATGGCAGATATGTCTTCAGAACATTTTTAATCATTAATCATTGGTTGTGGGGAGCGAAGACGATAATCAGATTCTTTCTCCCCCAGCTAACCCAGCTTCAAAAGCGACTGGACATTTATTTACTTGGAAGTCCCATTATCCCTATTCCCCACTCCCCTTTAATAACTAATTTGCAACGTCACTGATGCTTCTACTTGCTGTTCACCACCAACCACAGGGGTGGAAGCATCTGCACTGGATAATTTAGCCATCTCAGCCCGCTGCAATATCGGTGGCGGCGGCGCACTGGCACCATTGATTTGCACACTTACCACTTCTTTAGCCTGAAAACCTAGGGTACTAAAAACAGCATCAGCTTGCAGTCGTGCGTCTTGGGTAGCTTGCCTCAGTGCTTGTTTTTGTGCCGAGGCGATCGCTTCATCACTAGCAATAAAACTGACACTACTAATTTCTGTTGCCCCTACCTTTACTGCTTCATCTAACAATATCCCTGCTTTATCGGTAGCAATCCGAAAACTTACAGTATTGCTAGCAGCATACCCAGTAATGCGTTGCACATTATCGGTGTAACTATAAACTGGATTCAGACGAATACCAGTGGTTTGTAATTTTTCTACATTGCGGCTTTTGAGTAAGGCTACCACCGCGGATGACCTACGGGCTGCCTCTTGTTGTACTTCTTGGGCCGTTTTACCTTGAACTACTACACCCAAACTCACCTGGGATAGGGTGGTCGGAATTGTTTCCACCCCACGACCACTTACTGTCAGAGTTCGCCACATTTTTGCTGTTTCTTGGGCTAACCCAGGTTGGACAAAAGTAATACATAACAGCAAAGCTAATGGTAAAGTTTTCCACAAATTCCCAGTCGCCAACTGAGAACCCGATAAAGCGGTTCTATGCATAATATTTATACTCCTCAAAAAGTATCTACAGATGCTTTTATACAACGTATCTAGTAATTCTTAGTTAACTGTTAACTCGTCAATAGTCAACAGATATCGAGGAATTATCATCAACGACTCAGCCAGGACTACAACCTGCTGCACTCATAGCAATGTTTGTATGTTCTTACTTTGACACTGCCATAGTCAAAAGTAAGAATGGTTACATTTTTGGAAACTAAAAAAATTACACCAAAATTTATGGAGGTTTTTTGATGGCATACTGGCTACTAAAAACGGAACCAGACAATTATTCCTATTTTGATCTAGAACAAGAAGGTAGTACAGTTTGGGATGGGGTTAACAATTATTTAGCGCTCAAACATCTGCGGATGATGGTTCCTGGGGACTTAGCATTGATTTATCACACAGGTAAAGAACGGCAAATTATGGGTATAGCAGAGATAGTCAGTCCACCTTATGCTGACCCAGCGTTAAATGATGTCAAACGGGTAGTTGTGGATATCAAGGCTATTAAAAGAGTTTCTCAGTCCCTGACCCTGGCGCAAATTAAGCAGGATGGAAATTTCATCGACTTTGATTTATTGAGACTTCCCAGACTTTCTGTTGTCCCCGTATCTGAAGTTTACTGGAGGCGCTTGCAGGAGTTAAGCGATCGCCCAAGTTAGCCCAAGTTAATTTATGGCTGGGGTCAGCAACTTGTATATATTGTAAAGATATGTTGCTTTCCCAAAGGAGTAAAAATAAAGAGAAGCTTTTTCGTAGAACACATTAGGATTTTTGCAGGACATAATGCAGTTTTTAGATGCAACAAACGTATATTTTCCCTTGTTGGCCAGTGCCACAGAAACAGCCGACAGTTCAATGGTAATGGCCGCAGTACTACTGAGTTTAGTGGTCATTTACCTAGCCAGTAAAGTCGGTGGGGAGTTATCAAACCGAGTGGGTTTACCGCCCGTATTAGGCGAACTCTTGGGAGGTGTGGTAGTAGGCATCTCGGTTTTGCATCTATTGGTGTTTCCAGAAGGTGGCACGGATAGTTCTAACTCTTTAATCATGGCCTTTCTGCAAACCACGGCTGGTTTAACGCCTGAAGCCACTCCAGCGGTATTCGAGGCTCAATCAGAGGTGGTTTCTGTTTTAGCGGAATTGGGAGTGATTATTCTGCTATTTGAAATTGGTTTGGAGTCTAACTTAAAAGACCTGATATCTGTGGGTCTCCAAGCCTGTGTTGTGGCAATAGTCGGGGTAGTAGTTCCCTTTACCGCTGGTACCGTGGGACTAATGGCTTTATTTGGTGTGAGTGCAGTGCCGGCAATTTTTGCTGGTGCGGCTTTAACTGCCACAAGTATTGGCATTACATCCAAGGTGCTGTCAGAACTAGGAAAACTCAATTCCAAAGAAGGACAGATTATTTTAGGTGCTGCTGTAATTGACGACATATTGGGCATCATCGTTTTAGCAGTGGTTGCCAGCCTAGCTAAAGATGGCGTAGTAGATGTCAGCAAAGTCATTTATTTGATTATCAGCGCCAGTGCGTTTCTCATCGGTGCCATTGTCCTAGGCAATGTTTTCAATAAAACATTTGTGGCGATCGCCAATCAACTCAAAACACGCGGTGAACTAGTTATACCAGCATTTATCTTTGCCTTTGTCATGGCTTACCTGGCTTCGATCATCCAGTTAGAAGCTATTTTAGGAGCCTTTGCCGCAGGTTTAGTGCTAGAAGAAACCGATAAACGTAAAGAATTGCAGAAGCAAGTTATACCCATTGCCGATATATTAGTACCAATTTTCTTCGTCACTGTTGGGGCCAAAACAGACTTAGGAGTTTTGAATCCAGCCATCCCCAGCAATCGAGAAGGTCTAATTATGGCAACTTTCCTGATAGTAGTGGCCATTATCGGTAAAGTGATCACAGGTTTCAGCGTGTTTGGTCAACCCCAAATCAATCGTTTAGCAATTGGTGTCGGGATGATTCCTCGGGGTGAAGTCGGGTTAGTGTTTGCTGGTGTTGGTGCCGCCAGTGGCGTTCTCTCTAAATCACTGGGGGCAGCGATTATTATGATGGTCATTCTCACAACCTTTTTAGCTCCGCCACTGTTACGTTTCGTATTTCCAGAATCAGACAATTTGGCAACAGATGCCGACAAAAAACTGATTTTAGACAGTGTGACTGGAACACCGTTAATGGTAGACCAACCTCAATCCATAGCATCTGCCGCCAATGATGGTGGGAATAAGGAAGACAGCCCCGATGCTGGGGATAATGTATCCAAAACCTAAGTAAATGTTAGGGGCTAGGGACTAGAGACTAGGGACTAGGGGAGAATACTTTGGTTTAACACCATAATCTTTCTCCCCATCTCCCCATCCCCTTATCTCCCTATCTCTTTCCGGGAAACTTCTATGCCTAAGTCTCCGTCCTTGAAGATTGTTAATTTGATAATTGGTCTCCTTACTAGTAACATTCTGTTTGTCTGTGTAAATTTAGATATTTTTCAGCAAGTAGAAATTAGTGATTGCAATTTTTACCACATCAGTTAACCACATCAGTTAAAAGTAGTTGGAATTTTTTAATCAACACATTGATTGCCAGCAATTCAACAACTCGGCACCAATCTAAGGCTACGTCAAGCATCACTGACAGGGATTGACTTTAATCAGTTAATTCTTCTGTGATATTGTTGTTGCATCCGATACTTTATAGGTGTGATTCTTATGTCCTGATAGGATGGCAAAATTAGAAGGCATACTAGTAATTTACGCCATTAATTGTGCTTTTATACCAGCAAACAATTTCCAGAAGTATCAAAGCGAAAGATGAGGTTGTGACAGTGTAACGATTTGCCAATATGTTGAAATATTGATGGCTTCCATGAACGCGAATCAGGAGAAAAAATTGTGAAATTACACTGGTTACTACCCAGTACTGTTGGAACTATCGTTTTACTATCGTCGCCGGCTTTGGCTGCAAAACTGGAATCTTGGCGTTTTGATCCTGCTCAAAATAGTCTAGAAATTAACACTTCCGGTGCTGTGCAACCCAGGGCAGAACTCGTCTTCAATCCGACGCGTCTAGTAATTGATTTGCCCGGTACAACCTTTGGGCGTCCGCAGTCCACTCAACAGTTTGGCGGTGCTATTCGGGCTTTACGTGTGGCACAGTTTGACCCACAAACAACACGCTTAGTAGTTGAACTCACTCCTGGTTATACCTTAGACCCCCAGCAGGTAAAATTTGAAGGCGTGACAGCCAGTCGCTGGAGGGTACAGTTACCAAGACCAACGGCACAGCAAACACAGTCTTCTGACAGAAATATTTACAATATAGTGACTGTTGACTCTGATACTAATAACAGGCCAGAGTTCTCTAATCAAGTTGCTAGCGCCACACCAGGAAAAGTTCAGATAGAGAACTTACAAGTAACAGGGGACGGTTTTTTTGTCCGTACCAAGGGCGATAACCCTCAAGTTAGGGTGAGCCGGAGCCGCGATCGCGATATTATCTTTATGGATATCGCCGATGCGAGTTTATCATCCAGTCTGGCGCAGCGAAATCAAGAAATCAACAGACATGGTGTAAGTCGTGTAGAATTTACTCCACTCACAGGCCAACCACCAGGAGTCCGCATGGCCTTGCGGGTAGATAGAAATAGCCCCGACTGGCGGGTAACCAATAGTAGTTCTGGTGGTTTGGTGGTTCTACCCACCCGTGTTGTCACATTACCTGGAAATAATAATTCAGGCAACTCACCGAACAATCCACCACCTAATCAGCCAATACCACCCGTAGCCACTCCCAATCCACCCGTTGTCAATAATTCTCCAGCGACAATTCAGGGTGTGGAACTGGGTAATAATGGCACACAGTTACTAATTAGATCCGATAAACAAGTTAATGCTAGCAGTGGATGGGATACATCTTCCGGGTTATTCCGCATTACTATTCCCAATGCTAAATTAGCTCCCAACGTTACAGGCCCAACCTTGTCCGCCGGTAGTCCTATCCTTCGGGTACTTCTGCAACCCCAAAACAACACCGTAACTATTTTGGTGCAGCCAGCCACAGGAGTACAAATTGGGCAACTAAATCAAGTTAGTAACCAGCTTTTAGCTCTACAATTACAAGGCTCTCGGCAAACTACACCACCTGTAGCATTACCGCCCTTACCACCTGCAAATCAAGGGCAAATACCAGATCCGGCTGCGCCTCCTCGGCCTACACCTCAGCCAACGCCACGCCCAGCGCCCAGAAGTAGAGTAGTCGTGATGATTGACCCCGGACATGGTGGTCGAGATCCAGGGGCTATTGGTATTGGTGGACTGCAAGAGAAAGCAGTAGTGTTGTCAGTCAGCAAAAAGGTGGCAGAGATTTTGCAGAAAAATGGTGTCCAAGCAGTCATGACCAGGGATTCGGATTATTTCGTCAGTCTGCCAGGACGCGTAAATTTAGCCAAACAAGCTAATGCTGATTTATTTGTCAGCATCCATGCCAATGCCATTAGTATGAGTCGTCCAGATGTCAATGGTTTGGAAACATATTATTTTCAAAGTGGACAAAGTTTAGCTCAGTCGATTCATCGCAGCATTCTCCAAAATGTGACTATTAGAGATCGGGGTGTACGGCGAGCTAGATTTTACGTACTTCGACAAAGTGCTATGCCCTCTGTATTAGTGGAATTAGGTTTCGTTACAGGTCGAGAAGATGCGGCTAGGCTGAGAACCACAGCTCACCAAAATCAAATGGCAGAGGCGATCGCCAAAGGTATTCTCCAGCATATACAACGCAGATAAGCAATTTCACTTACAGGTAGGAAGGTGGCTATTACTAACTTGCATCACCAATGGGTTGATATTAATGCGAATTTTTTGGGTACATTAACTATCAGCAATTAAATAACTCAACACCCATATCCTGCCTGATTTTAAGTGCCATTAACAGGAAGTAACTGTGTGGTTAATTCTGATGAGCTTCTGTTTGGTGTCATCTGCTACTTTGCTTGTAAATGATACCTTCGCGGGATGGCAAAATCACAAGTTAATGCTACAATATTACGCCATTAGCGGTAGCTGGAATACCAGCGAAAAAGTCTTTTGCTGCAAGAAAAGCTCTGATCTGTGGAAGCGCGGATCAGAATTTTCTTTGTAAAGCTAAAGTTTAGGCGGCGACGGTGTGAGGATTTGCCAATATAATCAACGCGAATCAGGAGCAAAAATTGTGAAATTACACTGGTTACTACCTAGTACCATTGGCGGTATTGTCTTACTATCATCGCCAGCTTTGGCAGCGAGACTAGAATCTTGGCGTTTTGACATTACGCAAAATCGGCTGGAAATTAACACTGCGGGTGCTGTTCAACCCCAAGCACAATTAGTATTTAACCCCACACGGTTGGTAATTGATTTACCCGGTGTCACCGTTGGCAATTCACCGTCAACGCAGCCAGTAGGTGGGGCAATTCGGGTGGTGCGGGCGGCCCAGTTTGACCCCCAAACAACACGTATAGTTGTGGAACTGAATCCTGGCTATACGTTAGACCCCCAGCAAGTAAAATTTATAGGTATTACTGCCAGTCGTTGGTCAGTACAATTACCGACTCCAGAATTGGATACAGCCACTCCTAACAACGCAGCTACATTACAGCAAGAAGTGTCCATGCCACCAGATACAGGCAGAACACCAGCATCAGCCCTTGCTCCCAGAAATATTTATAGTGTTGTGAGAACAGGCACTAACACATCAGATAACAAAGAGTCTGTTGTTAATCAAGTAGCAGCAGTCACTCAAATTGAGGATTTACGAATCACAGGTGATGGGTTTTTCATCCGCACTAGTGGGGGAAATCCGCAAATTCAGCTGAATCGCAGTCAGGACAAGCGGGAAATTAATATTGATATTGCAGGTGCGTCTTTGTCGCCTCAATTAGGGCAACAAGATTTGTCTATTAATCGTTATGGTGTCAGCAATATTCAATTCACTCAACTGCCAGCACAACCATCCACTGTGCGGATGACCTTACAGGTAGACAAAAATAGTCCAGACTGGCGAACCAGCACCAGCAGTATTGGTGGGTTTGTAGTTTTGCCCAGTCGTGGTATTGCTAGATTGCCGGAAACTAATAAATCTAGCCCCAACCCGACACCACCACCTGTTACTCCTGTTACTAACTCTTTAGCCACCATTCAATCTGTAGAATTAGCCGGTAATGGTACGCAACTGTTGATTCGCGGCGACCAAAATTTATCCGCCACTGGGGGATGGGATAGATCCTCTGGTTTGTTTAGGATTAATATTCCTAATGCGAAATTAGCTACCACCGTCACCGGCCCGGCTTTAGATGCCAATAGTCCTGTCCTCAGGGTACGTTTGCAAACACAAGCACCAAACTCAGTGAATGTTTTGGTTCAACCAGCAACTGGAGTGCAAATTGGCGAAGTTAACCAACTCAGTAGCCAGTTAGTAGTTTTACAATTACAACGCTCCCGTGCAGTTACTCCGCCAGTCAGTTTACCGCCCCTACCGCTACCCAACCGCGACTCATCACCAAATCTGACCATTGACATTCCCCCACACACATCTGTGTCAGGAACAAGCCCCACAAATCCCAGAGGCAAATTGAGAGTAGTAGTTGACCCTGGACATGGTGGGAAAGACCCAGGAGCTATTGGTTTAGGTGGATTAAGAGAAAAAGATGTAGTCCTACCTATTAGTAGACGGGTAGCAGAAATTTTAGAGCAAAATGGTGTCCAAGCAGTTTTAACACGGGATTCTGACTTTTTTGTCGAACTCCAGGGACGGGTAGATATTGCCAAACGAGCTAATGCGACTTTATTTGTCAGCATTCATGCCAATGCCATTGGCGATCGCCCTGACGTAAATGGATTAGAGACATACTATTATGAAAGCGGTAATCGTTTAGCTCAAGCGGTTCACAGTAATATTCTGCAAAATATTAGTTCTATTAAAGACCGGAAAGTCCGCCAAGCCAGATTTTTCGTCCTCAGAAGAAGTTCTATGCCTTCGATTTTAGTAGAAGTTGGTTTTATGACAGGTCAAGAAGATAACCCCCGCTTGGGAACACAAGATTATCAAAATCGCATGGCAGAGGCGATCGCCAATGGTATCCTCAAATATTTACAGCAAAGGTAAAATCCAACTAGGGGGTAGAGATTAGAGGCTTGAGGCTAGTCCCTATATAGTAGTCAGTTAGCTAATTCTCTGCTAGATTCTGTATTTTATACCCCAATAACCTAATTCAATAATCTACCTGTGTATTCATCTTCCTTGTTTGAAGGCAACCTTGACGATGTTTCTGCTCAAGAGCCTCAACGTTCCCCAATCGGCGTTTTTGACAGTGGTGTTGGTGGGCTGACGGTACTGCGACAACTTTATCGGCATCTACCCAATGAATCGATTATTTACTTTGGCGATACTGCTCGGCTGCCTTACGGTATTCGTTCACAAGCAGAAATATTACAGTATGTGCGCGAAATCCTGCACTGGATGCAACAGCAACGCGTCAAAATGGTGGTTATGGCTTGTAATACCAGCTCTGCCTTGGCACTAGAAATAGTCCGTGGAGAATTTGACCTGCCCATTCTCGGCGTAATTCTCCCAGGGGCGAAAGCAGCAGTCCAGCAGGGAAAGCGGATTGGTGTGATTGCTACCCCAGCTACAGCAAAAAGCAATGCCTATCGCCACGCAATTCTAGAAATTGACCCCAGTGTCCAAGTTTGGCAAGTCAGTTGTCCAGAGTTTGTGCCACTGATTGAGCAAAACCGGATCAATGACCCCTACACGACTGAGGTAGCCCGCTCATATTTAGAGCCTCTCATCCAGCAAAATATTGACACCTTAGTTTACGGCTGTACCCATTATCCCCACTTAGCACCAGTACTGCGATCGCTTCTGCCTGCTCATGTCAAATTAGTTGACCCAGCAGTTCACGTTGTGGCTGCTTGTACTCAAGAATTAGAATTACTCGGTTTAAGTAATACTCATCCCCCACTACCTACTCGCTTTGTGGTTAGTGGCTGTCCACAACAGTTTGCCCAATCCGGTGTGCAGTTACTAGGCCATACCCCTATGGTTGAGGTTGTAGATTTTACTGATACAGCCGTTTCTCAATTCTAATCAAGCTTTGTTCAGCTATAGCTATTATGAAAAATAAAAACCCTGATTTCTCCAAGAAACCGGGGTTTTTACACATCAAAGAAGATTACCACTCAAAATCCCAAAAAATTGGACTGTTGACTGCCGCCCAATAGTAGTCTATTGACTATTGACTGCCTCACTGACATTACTGACATGAGAGTTTGCTGACACATCTTGCTTGTATTTTCCTGGGTTTATTGTAGGCAAATTTCTCGGAGCAGATTTTTGACCAGTTCGCTTTGCTAGAGCTAGTAATAGGTAAACTGTGAACAAATATCCAGCAGCTAAAATAAAAATCAACATAGGCATCTTCCCGTAAATCATTGTTCTACCAGCACCTTTTCTGAAAGGAATATGAAATTTTATAAAATGAGTAAAAATTCAACCAACCAAGAGATCCTTGATGGCTGTAGTTTGCTATACTGAAATTTCGCCGTACAGCTATGATTCTCTACGGTTCAATAATTGTTGAACTAAGTTTTTGCAGACCAAATACCACAACAGCTAAATTGCTCTACAGCAATTTAAACTGCACTCCTCAGCAGTCTACTTAGTCTGCATTATTTTGGGCTTACCTCTATGACAAGAGCAGCCTTAGCTACTGACGTACGCTAAAGCCTTACAGTGATAACCATACGGATACCGCGAAGCTCCATCCCAGGAGGCTTTGTTGCCGAATTAAACAACCAAGAAATTATTTCCTTAATTTTTAATTCACGGCGAAGACTTATTTTAGACCCTCAAAACCATATAGGTAATTTTACCTAAAGGCATCTTACCAGTTGGAGAATGAGTACCTGAAAAATTTAAAATCCCTAGATTTTAGCGTAACACAATGATCCTGAGTTTTCAGCAGACTTTGGAGTCAATTTTGAAATTTTTTTGGGGGCAAAAATCCAGGCTGAGAGAAGCTAATTTTGGCTTTATTAGTGAAAAGTATAAATTTTAACTACTACTTAAAAAATTAGTTGTAAAGTATTGTGTTAAATACAACTTTTAATACTGTTACCCAAAAATTTATTTTGGCGAAAAACCAGGAATATTTCTTTATTTACACAAATTTACGAAAAATTTAGCTTGATTATACAAGTATGAAATATCACACAAATTTACATAAATTTTATGTCCTTAATTTTTCATAACACAAATAACACATAAAAAAATTTTTCCTGGGCTTGACAAAAGATTTTTATGAGTCAGAGATATGGCTGTAGAGCTTAACCACAGAGCGTTTTTCCAATTTATGCTTGTGTGGAAACTGAACTATTTATGCAGAATAAATGTAGAATCCGCCAGTATTCTCTAATCAAAACTTTGCGCTGGCACAGGGTTATCTTAAAATGAGTGTAGGATATGTAAACTTTCGTAACCTAAGCCAGAGTCCGCCCATTCATGACCCCAGCCACCTCCCTGTTTACCCCTGTGGAAGCAGACCTGCAACTACTAGCAGAAAACCTCAAGCAGCTAGTTGGAAATCGCCACCCCATCCTCTTTGCAGCAGCCGAACATCTATTCGGAGCTGGGGGCAAGCGTATCAGACCAGCAATTGTGTTGCTGATATCGCGGGCGACAATGTTAGAACAAGACATTACTCCGCGTCATCGACGCCTAGCAGAAATTACGGAAATGATTCACACGGCAAGCCTAGTGCATGACGATGTGGTAGATGAATCCCAGATGCGACGTGGTGTACCCACAGTTCATAGTTTGTTCGGTAATCGGATTGCCGTTTTGGCAGGAGATTTTCTCTTTGCCCAATCGTCTTGGTATTTAGCCAATTTGGATAATTTGGCAGTGGTGAAACTGCTATCTGAAGTAATTATGGATCTAGCTACTGGAGAGATCCAGCAGGGGCTGAATTGCTTTGACAATAGCATCTCCATTGAGACGTACTTAAAAAAGAGCTATTACAAAACAGCTTCATTAATGGCCAATAGTTCCAAAGCTGCTGGTTTACTTAGTGACGTCTCCCCAGAAACCGCTGACCATTTGTACGCCTATGGACGTCATCTAGGTTTAGCATTTCAGATTGTGGATGATATTTTAGATTTCACCAGTACAACAGATACTTTAGGCAAACCAGCAGGATCTGATCTCAAAAGTGGTAATCTGACTGCGCCTGTTTTATTCGCTCTTAAGGAAAAACCATACCTGGAAGTGCTGATTGAAAGGGAATTTACCCAGGAAAGCGATTTAGAGCAAGCCCTAGAGTTGATTCAAAATAGTCAAGGTATACAGCAGGCACGGGAATTAGCAGACCACCATGCCAAGCTAGCAGTTGATCATCTGGCTGTGCTGCCGCCATCGGCATCACACGAGGCGTTGATTCATATAGCTGACTATGTACTGAGCCGACTTTATTAACCAATTTTAGATTTTTCATCATAAATTGGAACTTTTGCAAAAACTTTGCTACTCAAGAAAATTTTTTCTGGCAAAATTCCTCAGACGGAGATGGGATTTTAGATTGTATCTAATAAATCCCATCTCCGTAATTTATTTATGCAATATTTGGGGGTATGTTTTTACCCGATCGTTGTTGTTTTAGCTGTTGTTGCAAGAGATTTTGCAATTCTGAGCGTTTGACTTCCAAGGTATGAGTGGTCTTACCCGGCGTCTCCAAAAAAACGATACTATCTACGGGTTCTAATGCCACCAGTTGAAACAAAATATGGGTGACGGGAACAATTTTCGCTAGCATTTGAGGGTCAAGCCCAGCAGGTGAAATTAGGGAGACATCCTGTATGGTAGGAAAAGCGTAGATAACACGCTTCTCGAATCCTGCATTTGCCCGATTGCTCAATGTAGTTAAAACCCAGTTCTCTTCCGAATTTTGAAGAATATAGTATTGGGAATGACGTAATTTAAGAGCGATCGCGCTTAATACAGGAGCAATTGCTGAGACAAGATGTGGTGTTATGCCATCGCGGGGTGCATTATCAATCAGCAATTGAATTTGTGTTTTTAAATCCATAATGACTTGTAAACGGCATGGTGGGTAATGGCAAAAACATCTATCGACATGTGAACAATCCCATCAGACTTGGGAACAATAAAAGTATTCACATCCTAAATGCTCGATAGTCCTGCGTTTAGCTTATACGCAAATCCACAAAGCCAATACCCACGGTCGTAACAGGTTGTATTTAAGTATTTTAGGGTCTTTTGAAAACCGAGACTATGAATTCAGCCGCAACCGCAACAATTCCAAACACAACATTTCCCACCCCAGCAGTTCAGGGAGACAATTCTATCGGCGTGGAGGGGACATTTCAACTTTTGTTGAAGGAGCTTCAGGAGTCTACCAAAGCTTCCAAACAAAATTGCCACGATGTAGCAACCCGAATTACCACCGAAGTCTACCGGATTTGCAGCGAAAGTAAACGTATCCAAGCTTCCGGTGCTGTAGAAAGCTCTGCTATATCTCTGGCTCGGCATCGGCTGCAACAGTGTCTCAGGTACTATCAGTTAGGTTCCAGTCGAGGTAGGGTAGAGTTACACAGTACTCTCAGTGCCATTATTTATCGTTACATTAATCCTCCCCAACGGCAGTTGAGCTATCAAGGGCGACTGACCATTATTGAAGATTTTCTCCAAGGTTTTTATCTGGAAGCTTTAAATGCTTTCCGACGAGAAAATCAAATGGGCCCCACATATCGTCCCCAAACTCTCCTGGAATTGGCAGAGTATATGGCATTTACAGAGCGCTATGGTAAGCGGCGCATACCCTTACCAGGACGGCAACAGCAGCTAATTATCCTGCGGGCGCAAACTTTTTCGCAACAGCAACCCCAGGAAACCAGCGTAGATATAGAACAAGCCGCAGAAGGTAGTTCTAACGACAATGACGGTTCTTGGGAAGAGCCAGCAGTACAGCAATTGCGTTCAGCAATGGCTACCCAAGCGGAACCAGAACCGGAAGAAGATACTTTACGTTCCGTGGTGATTACGGAATTAATGGATTACCTGGAACAACGGCAACAATCTGATTGTGCTGATTACTTTGCTCTTCGTCTCCAGGATTTACCAACACAAGAAATTGAGTCGATTTTAGGTTTAACTCCCCGCCAGAGAGATTACCTACAACAACGATTTAAATATCATCTAATTCGGTTTGCTTTATTGCATCGTTGGGAATTAGTTCACGAGTGGTTGGAAGCCTCACTGCATACTAATTTGGGTTTAACTCCCCAGCAATGGCAAGATTATACAGCCCAATTGGATGATAAACAACGTTCGTTACTAGAATTGAAACAACAAGGACAACCAGATGAAAAAATTGCCAAAGCTTTGGGTTTATCCACAGCACAACTGCAAAAACGCTGGTTTAAGATTCTGGAACAAGCATGGGAAATTCGTAACTCCCTAGTGTCCGGATCAGGTGCATCTACTCATGAATAGTAACTCAGAATCCTCACAAAACCATTTACTCGATGGGTTGTTGGCAAATAAAGTTAACATCCATGAGCCTAAATGGGTAGATTGTGAGGAAGATGACGGGGTATATGACCCTCTCAAGGAGGTAGCCGCCTTCACAGGCGGTGAGCCAGAATTGGGAGGAATCGCCCAAACCTTTCAATTGGGAGAAATTCCTACTGTGCAAGAACGTTTCCAAGCCGTCCTTAAACGTCGGCTACAAATCCAAGCCGAAGACCACCCTCCTCTATTCCCTTGGGAGTCTCAATTAGTAGAGTACCCAGATTTTGTAGAAGAGCGATCGCTAGCATTAACTCCCAGTTGGGGATGGATGGCACAACAGTCAAAACTGAATCTGCCCATCCCCTTACCGGAGAAAGTTTTCCAAGAACTTTTGGAAAGATGTCAAGGAATGATCACTTCTTCACTACCTCTAGGGGCAAAACTAGTACAGGTGGTGGAGAGCTTTTTCCCCAACGAGTCGCAAACAATCAATGATCTAGCTGGATTGGTGCTGAGAAGCACCTATAGATCCGTGGATACTCTGGAGACCATGCCGCAAATTCAGAGCGATTATTCAGATTTACAGCCGCGTCAACAGATGGCATTGTCACTCATGGCAGCTAAACAACTGCTAGACGATTTGACTTTACCAGTGTCATCCACTAATCCAGTAGTAGAAAGACAATGGCTAACTAACGAAGGAACTCTGACGCTGAGGGTAGAATACCAATCTCAGGGTCAGATGACGCATTTGCGTGTTCAAAGTGAGTTACCCGCTGCGGGAATTTTGCAACTGCAAGGTGATGGCAACCAAGCAGTAGCAAAATCTTCGACTCCGGGAGCTTTGAGTGTTGAGTTATACTGCAATCAAGTTAACCCGACGTACACTTTGGAAGTTGAGTTTCCCGAGTTGGACGCACAGCCATTGTTATTTGTGATTAACCCCACAATTTAGTAAAGCAAGGCGCAACAGGGATACTTCAAAATGTGCAAAATATCAAAGTAAAAGCCTTTTGACTTTTAACTTTTGAATTGCGTGCAGACCACCGTGAGCATATGAGGTTGATTAACACTGATCAATCCTATGGTTGTCGTGGTTTTGAACATGATTTGTTTTTAGCAACAGATCATTAGGGCTTCTACTTTTTAACAAGCGGTCATTAGGGTTTCTACATTAACCGCAATCAAAATGACACATGTATAAGATACCTAAACTCCCAAAGGCTGCCTTCGGGGAGTTCCTGTTTTCTTGAGAGGAACTCGCAAAAACAATATAAATGAGCAAGTAAGGTAGTAAGTTTATATCCCCAACATTGTGTCTATGGCATAACAACATCCCTTTGCTGACATCTCAATGTTTAACTTATCCAGGATCAATCAGGTTTGGCTTCTACCTTTAGGTCGTTACAAGCGGCAAAATGCCCAAGGATCGCCTGCACTGGAAGTGGAAGAGGCAATTTCCTTAAGAGTGCTAGTGCTGGCGTTGGTAATCATGGGAATTGTCGCTACGGATATTTCTGCTGCGACTGGGTTCAGTCTGTGGGCGGTGCCGTTAAGTATAGTGGGTGCGGGTTGGAGTTATTATCGTCGCCATAGTAGCAATGTGCCAGTAAAGTTTTGCATCGCTATCGGCATGTTAATTGCTTTGGGTGCTTTCTTTGGGCGATTGCTGGGGGAATTAAATGATACTCGACTGGCATTGGCGGAGTTATTGATTCAACTGCAAATACTCCATAGCTTTGATATGCCCCGGCGTAAAGATTTGGGCTATTCCATAGTTATCGGACTAATTTTATTGGGTGTAGCCGCAACACTCAGCCAAACTCTGGCTTTTGCACCAGTGCTGCTGTTATTTTTAGCGATCGCCTTGCCGACTTTAGGATTAAACTATCGCTCACAACTCGGTCTGAATCAAGCAAAAATACCCAGTTTAAAATCAAAAAAACCAAAATTATTTTCTAGTTTATCTGTTTACTTTTTACTGTTTACACTAGTTGTCGCCCTAGGGCTGACAATTTTTGCGGTTTTACCGCGATTCCCTGGCTATCAGCTGCGGAATTTTCCTGTAAGTGCCCCAATTAATGTCCAGGATAATTTTACAGGTCGGAGCATTATTAATCCTGGTTATGTTCGCCCAGGTAATGCCAATGGTCAAGGTGATGGTAGTGGTGATGGACAAAGCCAAACAGGTCAACCAGGCAGTTTAGATCAAAGCTTTTATTACGGTTTTAATAGCCAAATTAACCAAAATCTACGGGGAGAAATGACCCCCAAAGTGGTGATGCGGGTACGATCGCAAATCGAAGGATTTTGGCGAGTATTAGCATTTGACCACTACACCGGCAAAGGATGGGAGATTTCTCGCAATGAGGAAGTTAGTACCCACAGGCGATCGCCTTGGTCTTACCAAATTCGTCTGCCTTTACCAATATTTACTGGTCGTACTAGAGAAATCGTCCAAACTTACACAGTGGTATCAGACTTGCCTAACCTGATACCAGCTATGGCCCATCCCAAGGAAATTTACTTTCCCACACCAATTGTTGCTGTTGATCAAGAAAATGGGTTGCGATCGCCTGTGAGTTTATCTGAAGGCCTCACCTACACCGTGATTTCCGAAGTCCCTTACCGCGATCGCACTTTATTAGGACAAACTTCTACTAAGTATCCACCGAATATTCAAAAATATTATCTGCAAGTTCCCCCAGAAATTAACGAAAAAGTCCGGCAACGCACTGAAGAAATTATTGCTAACTATAATCAAGAACGCATATCACAGTCTTCTAAAACCTTAGATTCAACTTACGAAAAGGCTCTTTATTTAGCTCAGTATCTCAAACAAAACTACTCTATTCCCGAAAATCCCTTAGGACTACCGTTTTTAGGGGAAGACGAAGACCTGGTAGAGGCGTTTTTATTCAAGCATAAAGGCGGCTATCCAGACCATTTCTCTACAGTCCTCACGGTGATGCTGCGTTCCATTGGTATCCCAGCGCGGTTAGTTGCGGGGTTTGGTGCAGGAAACTTTAATCCCTTTACAGGAATGTACGTTGTCCGCAACACAGATGCTTTTGCAATGACAGAAGTGTATTTCCCTAGATATGGCTGGTTCGCCTTTAACCCCATTCCCAATCAGCCTTTGATTCCCCCTTCCATTGAGGATATTCAGACATTTAGTGTGCTGCGGCAGTTTTGGCAATGGGTGGCTGGCTGGTTACCCTCGCCAGTGACGGGATTACTCAATCATGTATTGGGAATTATATTTAGCTGGTTGACTAGAGCGATCGCTTGGTTCTTGGCTTTATTTTCTCAAGGTTGGCTGGGTATATTGACCGGGCTAATTGTGGCGACAACAACAGCATTTTTGGGTTGGCTAGGTTGGGAACAGTGGCAAGAATGGCTGAAACGCCGTTGGTTGAAGAAATTGCCCCCGATGGAAAATTTATATCAGCAAATGCTGGAATGGTCATCAATCAAAGGTCTGGCGAAGCATCCAGCACAAACACCTCTAGAGTATGCCAGCGGATCACACCAGCATCATCCCCCAGCAACGGCTGAGGTAATAGATGAAATTTGCCAAGCTTATGTAGGCTGGCGTTATGGTGGTCATAAACCTAACTTGAATCAACTGCGAGAAAGATGGCAAATACTCAAGAAGACAGGGAATTAATGATTTTTTTTGATCAGGACTTACGCGTTTATATTTCCACCTAAAATTTCAGACAAAGCTGAATAGGTCATGTTTAAGTCTAAGAAAGAATATTTGCTACTTATCAGTCTCCAGACTGAGGAAAATTCTGACGACATCCAGTTTTAATCAATATTTTTACTCAAAGTAACATTACATTCGTTAATTAGATTGTCTTTTTACGGTTTCGCATGTGTCTTGGGGAATATTTTCAGTAGATTTAGCTATTTATTACCTAAAAAACCCATTTGTCCTTTAAAAACTCAGGGAAGCTTGTCGTAAAGCGTTGTAACTCCGATTTTTTGCGGATAACATGGGAATAAATACCTTACCAGTTTGTCACACCACATTTGGTGTCTGTTTTTTATGGAAATACAATTAATCAATATCGGTTTCGGCAACATTGTGTCTGCTAACCGAGTAGTTGCCATTGTTAGCCCCGAATCTGCGCCCATTAAACGGATCATTACCGATGCACGGGACAGAGGTCAACTAGTGGATGCAACTTATGGTCGTCGGACTAGGGCTGTAATTATCACTGATTCCAGCCACGTGATTTTGTCAGCGATTCAACCGGAAACGGTAGCGAACCGCTTTGTGATTTCTCGCGATCATCATGCTGTAGATAATTAAGTTAATGTAGGTCAATAACCCTACCCCTATTTGCACCACATCGGCCGTACCATGTGAATTAGACAAGTTTTCTGTCACCCGGGCTACAAATTTGTTCGTCAAAGATTTCTCTGATAACGAACATAAAGCTAATGACTCATACATAATGTCGATTGATTAATTCACAGGTTAAGCGGATGATGCAAGTTTTACCCACCCAGAGTAGCGCCACTACCAAAGAATGCCCATCTCCAGGTAGGCTGATTGTTTTAACTGGCCCTAGTGGGGTTGGAAAAGGAACTTTAATGCAAGCGCTATTAAAACGTCATCCGGAACTTTATTATTCTGTATCCGTGACGACTCGTTCTCCTCGTCCAGGAGAAACTGATGGCAAAAATTATTACTTTATTAGCCGCAGTAAGTTTGAACAATTAATTGCTCAAGGTGAATTCTTAGAGTGGGCAGAATTTGCTGGGAACTATTACGGTACACCCCGCGAAGCAGTGCTTAACCAAGTTCAATCTGGGAAGTTAGTAGTGCTAGAAATTGAACTAGAAGGGGCAAGACAAATCCGCGCTTCCTTCCCTGCTGCCCTCAGCATTTTTATTTTACCGCCTTCCCTCAATGAATTAGAACAACGGATACGTGGTCGCGCCCAAGATTCGGAAGACGCGATCGCCCGTCGTCTATGCCGTGCCGAAGAAGAAATTCAAGCTGTGGACGAATTTGATGTGCAAATAGTTAATGATGATTTAGAAAAGGCTCTCAACGCCATCGAAGGAACTTTATTTGGCTAATTGAGGGTCTTTAGTAGCATCATCAGCACTGTTAATCCCTTCCCAAACAGGACACACAGAAAGGGCAGGACTTTTCTCTTGTGTCCTTTGAAAGACTGTCATCTTGGCTAGAGCCGTAAACTACGAACTACATTTCAACAATTTTATCTACAAATTATGTAAAGCCTGAGCGGGCAAAACTTCGCTGACGACTTAGTACAAATTCCGAATCAGCAGCATAGAGCAGAGGTAATCACATCACTGACAATCAGCAATTACCCATGCCCTATGCTCCATTAGCAAAAAATTAAATTAACCAACGAGACCTTGGATTAGTCCCAAATTTGTAGTCAAGAAATAAGCAACTACTGCACCACCAATACCACCAATTAAGAAAGAACTGGCAAAATTATTCCAGCTTTCTTTGGAGTTAAAAGCGTCTACTGGAGGATTGGGTACAGTAACGCTGGCAAGTGCTTTGGCAGGATTGCTATTGGCATATAGGGATAGACAGGCGGTGAGAATCACAACCAAGCCGATAGCTGCCAGTAATCCAGCTAAGTTAGCATTTTCTGCATTCCGTAAGGGGCCCAATTTGGCGAAAGGCCCAAATAGTAAGTAACCATGAGCCATGCCCACTTCTAGTCCCCGTCTCGAAGGATTAAGACCTTGGCGATAGGCAGGTAAATTATTAATGAACCACTTAACCAAGGGGGAAGAATTGATCGGGGTTTCTAGATTGCCTTGTTGGGGATCTCGTCCTGCTGGGGCTACAACTTCCCGATTTCTAGGATCGCTGGGGGAATTTTTGGATGAATCTACTGCTTGCGCCATATTTTATGTTCGCCTCTAAATTAGAATGGTGGCATTTTTATATTATTAATAACAATTGTAGCTAAAGATGTATTTTGGCTAGTAAGTTTAAAAAAATTAATTTAGGGGCTAGTAAAAGCTGAAACTCGTAAGCTAGGTTGACAGCATTACGAGTTTCATAACCTATTTTTCCTATTTATTTAAGCAATATTTAAACTTAAATAAGTTGGGAAAAATAATTACAGGATATTAGGCATGAAATCCCATTTTCCACTTATGGTAGTGGGTGGAAAAGTAAGTCGGGAAAAAAGCGGTTGAATTCAATCAAAATACCTGCGGTGATTGTCAGCCAAATGGTAGCTGCAACTGGTGCGGTAGAAAGAAAGGTTACAAGGTAGGACGACTGATCGCCTTTGTCTGCCATAAATTTAGTCTCCAAAACAAATGAATTAGTGAGGACAAATTAGCGCGGAGAGACAGGAATTTCTGAATCTTTAGCTGTTAATTCGCCTGAAAGGAGTTCTTTAATTGCTGCCGCCGGCCAAGCAAAGCCTGTAGCCATAATAGGCAGTGCTAAACCAAGATCAATTTGGATCTCTTTTTGCTCAGTATCTGATGATTTTTTGATGGCTTGGAGGTAAGCACGACCTACCCAACCAATCCAACCAGCAATATACAAGAACAAAATGCTAGGAATTAGGAAGTCGCCGGCACGATCCAGACGACCGTCAACAATCAAGTGAGGATAACCCTCAGGCCCACACAGTGCCTGAGAATAACGCTCAAACCGCTTTCTTCCTGATTCGGGGTCAGCGGTGGTATTACGGGCATTTTTTGCTAGCTCTTGAAAGGCGGGAGAGTCTTTACAGGGTACCAAATTAGCCCCAAGCGCTTGGGCTGGGGGGGCAAAATTGGACCAAAGACAAATCGCTAAAATCAAAGCAAACAATCGTCTCATGGAGTTGTTTCCTTTTATTACAAAACAAAAAGTTTTTTGTACAAAACGAAGCGGCTTGTACAGTCTTTATTTGCATAACTAGCAAGTCATCATACTCTTGGGCGGGAACCGAGTAAAGTTTAAGTAAATAAAAGTTAAAGCTTCTCAAACAAATCGTTATCTATCACAACCCTGGAATGGCAACCGTTTTAGCAATAGAAACCAGCTGCGATGAAACTGCCGTCGCAATTGTTAACAATCGTGAAGTTTATAGCAGTATTGTCGCCTCCCAAATTTTAGTTCACAGCCAGTACGGCGGGGTAGTGCCAGAGGTGGCATCCCGTCAACACTTGGAAACGATCAATGAGGCGATCGCTCAGGCTTTAGAGCAAGCCAAACTGAACTGGCAGCAAATCGATGGGATCGCCGCCACCTGCGCCCCTGGTCTTGTAGGAGCGCTATTGGTAGGATTAACTGCTGCCAAAACCTTAGCAATGTTACACAATAAGCCATTTTTGGGAGTCCATCATCTGGAAGGCCACATTTACGCGACTTATTTGAGTGAGCCAACTTTAGATCCCCCATTTCTTAGCTTACTCGTTTCCGGCGGACATACAAGCTTGATTTACGTTAGAGATTGTGGTAATTACGAAACCCTGGGAGAAACTCGTGATGATGCTGCTGGTGAAGCCTTTGATAAAGTAGCCAGGTTGTTAAATTTGGGTTATCCCGGCGGCCCCGTAATTGATCAGCTAGCACAAACAGGTGATCCTCGGGCCTTTGCCTTACCAGAAGGTAAAGTTTCTTTACCGGGTGGGGGATATCATCCTTATGACAGCAGTTTTAGTGGTTTAAAGACCGCAGTGTTGCGATTAGTACAGCAGTTAGAGAAAGATGGTAAACAATTACCAGTGCGAGATTTAACAGCTAGCTTTCAGGAAACTGTAGCGCGATCGCTGACCAAAAGAGCGATCGCCTGTGCCCTTGATCATGGTCTTAATACCATTGCAGTTGGTGGAGGAGTAGCAGCTAACAGCAGCCTCAGAACCACCTTACAGGCCGCAGCCACTCAACATAACTTACGTGTTCTATTCCCACCCCTCAAATACTGTACCGATAACGCCGCCATGATTGCCTGCGCCGCTTCTCATCATCTAGCCCTGGGTCACACATCACCTTTGACCTTAGGAGTGGAATCTAGGCTACCGCTGACACAGGTAATGAAGTTGTATGAGAAGGAATAGGGAGTGGGGAGTGGGGAGTGGGGAGTAGGATGAAGTTTTTTTTGAATAAATAAGTAGGTAGGTAGGCAGGAAAATTTACAGGTATGTCATTACGTTCGCGGAGCGTGGCGTTAGCCATACGTAACGGAGTGAAGCGAAGTAATCGCCAGGGTTATAAGGCTTTTACATTCTGTTACATGGTTGACTTTATTTGTGCCTACCTACTTAAACAGTGATCAATCACAAATCCTCATCTCCCTCATCTGCCTTATCTAAGTATTGACAATTGACCGAATGTGACTAGCAACTACATCAGGCTGCTCTAACATTGCTAAGTGACCACAATCAGGAATTTCAATTACATTGTCACCACTGTATTGAAACAGCCGATGAAAACTAGCTAAATGGCGAACGTACTTAGGTTCCATTACCTTGTCATCGGTACCAGCCAAAAAATAAACTGGTTGCTGCAATTGAGATACTAGTTGAGGTAATCGGTTAACTTCTTCTTCCGTTGTAGAGTCTAGCAGCGCTCCCAGTGCTGCTTCTGGGTCAGCTACGACGAAATCAATCACTCGCTGACGTGCCCATTGGCGTTCTAACGGACGAGCTACACTGGCCCTAGTAAAAAGCAAATCAATCAAAGGTAATTGAGACAGCCAACGCGGACGAACTTGCAAAAATTTTTGTCCAGCTGAACGAAACTGCTCAAAAGCTTCTTTGAGATAAATACCACCACCTGCGTTAATACAGATCACACCTTTGATACAATCAGGCATCTGAGCCGCTGCCCACAGCGCAATTGTACCCCCCAAGGAATGCCCAATCAGCCAAGCACTAGTAATATTTAGTTGTTGTAGAAGAGCCGCTAAATCCTGGGCATAAACAGCTGGTGTATAAAGAGAATCGAAGGGCAAACTCAACTCATCAGTAGAGTTAGAACTCAAACTGACAGAAGTTGGTGCTGAACTAAAATCTGTTTCTGGCTGGGACTGCGATTCACCAAAACCTCGCAAATCATAAGATAGGCACTGCAAATCAACTGACAACCGGGAAATTACAGGTTGCCAATATCCACGGCTATTTAGCCAACCGTGAATAAACACTAAAGCGTGCGGATAAGAGGTGGGAGCCGTTAGCTCGTATGCGTGTGGAACGCCTAAGATTTCGATGGTTGCCATACTTAATATCGTACCCCTAAGACGTGGGTACGACTAAATACGCAATATGAGGAGTTAAGATTTGTTCATTTTTGATTTTCATCTACCCAACAACCTCAAGCGTACGCCTTCGGCAATTTTGTGTCCTAAATATTCTGGAATGAGGCTTTCATTCGGCCCCAATAAGTAGAGAATCAGTCGTGTGCGTCCTCGCCAAACCAGCAAATTAGCATTGACCACTAGCAGGTCTTCCTGCCAAATGGCGTACATGACTTTGTAAAATAATCCCGGTTGATTGTCGGCTTCAATTACCAGGGCAGGGAGATGAAATACTGGATCAACATAAAACTCTGTCTGTACTTGTTCTAAGCCAGTGTCCAGGTTAAATTCTACTGCCAGCATTTCTTCTACTTCAAACCGACCTCCTAGAGCCTCGCGAATGGCGCGGCAAACATTTTCTGCGGTTTTCTCGGTTAAAGCTTTACTACCACGAGATACTAATAGTTTGATAAAAACTAACATTGGCGGTCTTATCTGACCATAGAGGCTCAGACCGTGGATGGTTAGCCCATAAGCAGCTAACACACCAAAAATATCACTCAGGAGAAACGACTGGTTACGATAAGCAAAATGCAGCGCACTTTTGCTACCTTCCGGCTTCAACTCAATCACAGCGCGTTTGGTTTTATAAAGACGGTAGGCTAACCGCAAATTTTGCAGTTGAATCTCACTACTAACAAATTGCTCATAAAACTGGGGAAAGGCTCGATTAAAGCGCTTTAGGAGTTCCAGTGTTGAAGATTTTAAACCAGAAGCCATCGTTGGGGTAAGACTCACTTGCTTTTGTCACCTGGTAACTGGGCACTAGGGACGGGGGATTATGGATTGGGGGGTTTACTTAAGATACTCACACCTTATGTGAAGACACATAGTGTACAAGACAAAGTTTTTTCTTGTTCCCATCTTTAAAGATAGGGGCTTGTTACTAATTATTCCCACATCCCAAAGTTCCAATCCCTGATCTTTACTCTCATGCCTTGCCTTTTGAGAAATTTCTCCTAGGCTTCACAACAAAATGCTAAAGTTGAAAATGATTGGTGTGAAACACGCCGTGATAGGCTATTGCCATTAAAAATCCCAAAAACATCTAAAAAAATTAAAGTGTTAAGGGTAGTTTATGGTAGTAGCTTTGAGAAACGTGAATCAACACTCCCAAAGAGTGGAAACCAATTCAGTTATACTACCCGAACCACGTTGGCATGGGTTTTTGGAAAACTTGGTTTAATACCTCTGATTCTGTAGCGACAAATAAGACAACCTCCTTTGATGAGCATACAGGTGCTACGGGTTCTATGCCCGGTAGTGATACCTCCGGTAATACTCGGAGTCAAGAACGCATCGTTTTTAGCACGGAGCGAGATATTGATCTGTATGAACTAGAAGAACTCTGTGATGCAGTCGGTTGGTCGCGTCGTCCATTAAGGAAAGTGAAAAAAGCCATTGAGCATAGTTTTCTCGTAGCCTCTATGTGGCAAGTTCGAGGAAACCAAAGACGGCTCATTGGTTTTGCTCGTGCCACTTCAGATCATGCATTTAATGCGACTATTTGGGATGTGGTAGTTCACCCAGACTTTCAAGGCAAAGGACTGGGGAAAGCGCTGATGAAATATGTACTCAAAAAACTGAGAAGTGAAGAGATTAGCAATGTGACTTTGTTTGCTGATCCTCATGTTCTAGATTTTTATCGGAGTATGGGTTTTATGTCAGATCCAGAAGGGATTAAAGGCATGTTCTGGTATCCGCACTAAATCTTTAACCAAGAAATCGGCGACAATCCTACCTAAGTGTCAACAATTTTCTGTATTTGGGCGCATTTTTGCTAATAGGCACTAAAAGGCTGATTCAGCGCCACAGTCAGGGACTGACAAATAAAAAAATAATCCATTGCTTTGGTGAGCAGGGTGAGAATAAATCGGATATTAGTATTGGATGTAGAAATTGAGTAATTTAATTTTTGGATATCCCTCAGAGTCCTTGCTCATCAAGCAATTAAGGTTACTGTCGCCAGTCAGAAAATTTGTTAGTCAAGATATGTTAAATATGGTATGATGTGTCTATTGCTGTGGCAAGATAGTTATTTGGGAATAAAGCTCAAACATTTGCTATCTGACTCAGTTTTAGTTTATGCTTGACTAGCTAAGTAGCAAATAGCAGTCAGTAATTAATAGATAACCGGGATGTAGCGCAGCTTGGTAGCGCGCCTGCTTTGGGAGCAGGATGCCGCAGGTTCAAATCCTGTCATCCCGATTTTAATTAATTGATACAAAGAATAAGTACAAAGTCCTGTAAGCTTTGAAAGCTTATGGAATTTTTCTAATATATTTATTCGCTTGAAGAAAAAAATTTGAATCGGCTGTCAATTTCCGAGGCAGGTAATTACAGAGCAATGTTTTTGGTAAGCTTTAAATTCAAATTGAAGATTTCCCGTGAAACGGAAGTTTACGTAATTCTGCTTAGGGAGAAAATTGTCAGGAAAAGTAGATAAACTTGCTGCCAAAAAGTAACAAAATCTCAACACTGGATTTTGTATATATTTGAACATATTTAAAAGTAAGGTTAAGTGGAACGATTAATTATCTAATGCCGTCCTCTAGATTTGAGAAAGCCAAGAAAAGGTATAGGATTGATCATCTCTAAGCTCAGGAAAAGTTTTTGCCTATGCGAAAGCACACTATAATAGGCATTTACATAGAGTTTGCAGTGAATAGCAAGGCGAAATTGCCAAAAAACAACCTGATAACGATCAATAGGCGATCGCCTGATCATAAAAATTCTTAAAGTGGAAAAATAGCGCTTTTTGAGAATTGATTGTTAATATTTAACCGCCACCACAAATTTTTCACATTTTAAATGAATTGCTATATAACTAAGACTAGTTAGTGTGGTGCAAATCCAACGGTGTGTTTGACTTAATTTAACTATTGAAGCGAGGAGTCGTTTATGAAAGCATTAGTTCGCTGGGGCGCAACATTAGGTTTAGTCGGTAGTACTTTTCTAGGATCAGTTTTTGCCGGCAGTTTCCCAGCGCTGGCTTTGTCGGAACAACAAATAAAGGAAAAATTAGATTCAGTTCCTGTATACATAATTACCAATGAAAAAGGTTTACCATTGAGCCGTCCATTGACAGAAGCTCAAGGCGCTCAAAAACCTGGTGGTTCGGTAACAGGGGTTTATATGAGTCGGCAAGAGGCTCAAGGCTTCATCAAGGAACTACAGAGCGCCCAAGGCAAAGACCCGAAAACACAAGAAATGGTAAAAAGCCTACAAGTGACAGCTGTGCCTCTGGGGGTCATTTATCAGCAATTGCAACAAACTAAAAACCAGTCAGAACGTCTGCTATTTGCCTTTAAACCTGTAGAACAGGAAATTAAAGGAGCAATGGATTTACTGCGTCAAAGTGGTCAACAGGTAAATCAGTTTCCCAGTGTACCTGTTTTTGCTGTGAGATTTTCACCAGACCAAGGTTATGTGCCAATTCAACTGACATCTGAAAAAGAGCAATTAATTCCTTTGTTTTTAAGCAAGCAAGATGCACAAGGCTTGTTAACTCAGGTAAAACCGAAGTTTCCCAAGGCTGATATTCAGGTAATCGACATAGATGGAGTCATTAAAACTTTACAAGAAAAAAATGATCCTTGGCTCGACCAAGTTGTTTTAGTGCCATCTCAGGAATCTAGAGAATATATCAGGACTTTGCCCAAAGAGAATACACCCAATACTCAGGTAGCTCCACAGCCACAGCCTGCGAAACCCCAGCAACGTTAAGGAATGACAGACAAACAGCTACAGGCAGTTTCTGGTTTACAGCTTTGGCAGTGGCGTCAGAGAGCGATCGCAGCTGCGATGGCATCTCATGTCTCACCAAATGAGGTAGATTGGCTGCTGCTAGAGGTAGCTGAATTAGACCGCTTGGCACTGCGGTTAGAATCTTTCAAAGACTGGCCTCAAATTAAGGTGGCCTTGCCTTTAGAAGATTTAGACCAGTTGTGGCAAAGGCGATTAAATGAACACTTGCCAGTGCAATACATTGCTGGAGTTACGCCTTGGCGAAATTTTCAGATTGCGGTGTCCAATGCGGTTTTGATTCCTAGACCAGAAACTGAGTATTTAATTGATTTAACGGTGGCGGCTGCTACCAATAGTGGGGCAGCCACATTTTTACAATCAGGACACTGGGCAGATTTGGGTACAGGTAGTGGGGCGATCGCTTTGGGACTAGCAGATACATTGCCAAAAGCCACAATTCAGGCAGTAGATTACAGTCCAGAAGCTTTAGCGATGGCCCAATTCAATGCTCGTAATACAGGTCTTGACAACCGGATTCACTTTTATCAAGGTTCTTGGTGGGAGCCATTAGCATCTATGAAAGGTCAGTTCAGCGGTATGGTGTCCAACCCACCTTATATTCCCACCAGTACCGTGGCTACCCTGCAACCGGAAGTAGTGAAGCATGAACCACATCTAGCCTTAGATGGTGGTGCTGATGGTCTAGATTGTATTCGTCAGTTAATAGAAATTTCTCCTGATTATTTGCGCCCTGGTGGTGTGTGGCTAATTGAGATGATGGCGGGTCAGGCGGATATAGTAAAAAAACTTTTACAAAAGCAAGGTAGCTACTGTAATATTCAAATTCATCAGGATTTAGCGGGGATTGAGCGCTTTGCTTTAGCTTATATAAGTGCTGAGTTATGAAATAATTGTTAATTCATCACTTACAAGCTGGACACATGACTCAAGTTTCTTTAGTTGACCTGATAGCTGGCGCACGTGCTGGCTTATTAGTTAGTTTTCCCACAGATACTGTTCCTGCACTGGCCACCCTACCAGAAAAGGCCGGATTAATTTTTGCAGCGAAACAGCGTAGTCAGGATAAACCTTTGATTTTGATGGGGGCTAGGGCCGAGGATTTGTGGCCTTATGTCAAAGGTAGTGAGAATGAGTTGAAAATTTGGCAAGAGGTTGCTAATAAACATTGGCCGGGAGCATTGACATTGGTATTACCTGCAAGTAATCGCCTACCACCACAAATAAACCCAACTGACCCCACAACAATTGGGATTCGAGTACCTAACAGTGCGATCACCCAAACTATTTTGGCGCAAACAGGCCCTCTTGCTACCACTAGCGCCAATTTTTCTGGTCAGCCGCCCTTGCAAAAGTTAACAGAAATTGCCGCGCAGTTCCCAGAGGCGTTGACTTTGGCAACAACAGAATTGCCCGATGAAATTACAGGATTAGGTGTACCTTCTACTGTTGCTAAATGGACAGGAGCAGATTGGCAAACTTTGCGTTCCGGTGCCATTCAATTAAATTTTTAGCTACAGAACTGGACAAGTAAATAATTAGGATTAATCTTTGATGTTTGCAAAGCCCAATAAATCCTACTCCTAACTAATACAAGTTCAAGATTCAGTATACTTAACAAGACTCAAACCAGATTCCTATAGTTATAATGTTGTTTTCCTATTATTAGCCCCACTTTTAATAGTTAAGAATGCCAACAATCAGGGTAAGCTAGTCAATAGCTTATCCCAAATCTGACATTGTATCAATGTAAGGAGCAGTATACAAACACTGTAATACCTACTAATTTATTTTTTTGAAGAATAGTTTATATAAACTCTCTTTTTTACCTTGATATTTGTTGATAAACAATCTTGATAAAATTTTAAAACTCCTGATTTATTTATTCAAGCTCAGAATGAGTTGGACTAATTAGGAAATCTGGAAATTTATTTTGCACTATTGTGGTTAATTAACAAGATAATAATTGCCAAATTTATGAATTGGAGTAACTGGATATATCTAAGTGTAGGATTAATAATCGGTTGGATCTGCCGTTGGTTATTTACACCGTCTTTAAATACTGACTCTAACTCATCTCCAGTGATATCAAAAGAGCAACAGCAAGCATCACAACTCCTGCAACAAATCAAGGAAACGCAGCTGGCGTACCAAATGGCAAAGGAAATGAGCCTGTTTAAAGCGGGTTTTTTAGCACGGACCACCCATGAATTGCGATCGCCTCTAAATGGTTTAATTGGTTTGCATCAGTTAATTTTGTCTGATTTGTGCGACGATCCAGCCGAAGAGCGAGAATTTATTGGCCAAGCTCACGAACGGGCGCTGAAACTGCTACATCTTATTGATGAAATTCTGAATATTGCGAGAACAGAACACGGTACAAATAAATTAGATATTCAGCCGCATTCTCTAGCCGATATTTTGCAGGAAGTGAAAAAATCGACTTATATGCTAGCCGCAAATCGTAATTTACCTTTGCAGGTGACGCTACCTGAACCAGAAGTTTACGTTTTGGCAGATTACCGCTGGCTATGCCAAATATTAGTAAATTTAGTAGACACTGCCATTGCTCAGATGCAGGAAGGCAGTATCTTTATTTCTAGTAACCCTTCATTTACTAGTCATACTCTTGATATTTACTTGGATGTGCCTAATGATGCTGTCACAACAAGTGAGCCAATTGATTTGATGCAGTTATCAGAGCAGCATCCTCAAATTAATCAAGACAACACGACCCTTTCACCAGGAATGAAACTATCACTCAACCAAACTCTACTGGAAGTGATGGGAGGAAAACTGGAAATTGTGCCATCTCCAACCACTGAAGCATCTACCAGGTTGCAAGTTTCTATCCCCCTAGTGATTCCTGAAGCTGGACTTCAGTAACCGAAAACTCCTCAAGCTGGGATTGGTTATGTAGCACCATTGTGGTGGTGGCGTTAGTTTGAAAACCAATTTTTTCATAAAACTCTTGCTGATGAGTAGTCATCAGGTATACACGCTCAACCCTCCTCACATGAGGATGACTCAAAATGGTTTCTACTAACTTGCTACCTAAACCCGTACCCCGATAATCTGGGTGAATGACAACATCCCAGATAGTGGCGCGATAGATACCATCAGAAGTGGCTCTGGCAAAACCAATGAGTAGCTCTCTATCCCAAATAGTAATCACAGGGTTACTGTTGGTGATCGCTATGCCTAAATCCTCGATACTCCGCCCTTTGGCCCAAAAGGCTGCGTTATTAAATAGTTCTTGGAGTTGGTAAAGGTCTATTTCCGAGCGATCGCTAAATTGAATTTGAGGATAGTTCATGTATTGCACCCCAATGCGGCAGTATCTTCGCTGTCATCAATTCATATTGTGCTAGAAATTGCTGAATCCGTATATCTTTATGCAACGATTTTTCGTCATCGTTTAATGACAAATCCATTTCCATAGCGGATGAGTGGGCCCTTGCTGCCTAATACGAAAAACTTGTTTTTCTAAACGTTGTTTTTCCGGCTGTGGTAACCCCCACAAAATATTGCGGCTTTGCCAAACTAAGGTAGAAACCGTCACACCGATACAAAATGCTAAACCCAGAGTAGGTAAAGGATTATAAAATAACCCATATCTTACTGCTACCCAGGTAAAATATTGTCGCCAAATTGCAATTTCTCCCCGTAAATACCACAAGGCAACAGGTGCAATAGTCAGCCATAAACAACCGGCAAATAACCATCTACCATATACAGTCAGCTGATGCAGCTTTTGTACCTGTTGTCTAAAAGATGGGTCAGTGTAATGGGCATGGTTGCCGTTTAGTGATGGTTTTTCCGATTCATCCATAGAGGAATAAAGTAGCCACTTCTCAGCAATTGAGCAAATGCTTTTACCCAATTATGAATTACAAACAGCTTAACTATCTTGGGAGCTAGTAGATGTATCAATTGCTTCGGCGCTTTCTACTACCGATTTACCTGTAGTTTCTCGCCACCAACTTAGAAGAGTACTAGCGATGAAAATACTAGAATAGGCCCCTGCTGTGAAGCCAATAATTAAAGCTAAGGCAAAGTTTTTTAGAGTTTCGCCGCCAAAGAAGAAGATGGCAAATAATGACAGCATTGTGGTTAAGGTCGTATTGATTGACCTTCCCAAAGTTTGGTTTACTGCATCATCGACTATCTCAGAAATGGGACGATGGGGATTGTTTTTGATGGTTTCGCGAATGCGATCGTAAATTACTACGGTATCGTTAACTGAGAACCCTGTGATGGTCAATAAAGCCACAATAAAAAGACTATCTACTTCCGTACCCAGGACTAAACCAAAAATTGAAAAAATGCCTACCGTCACTAACACATCATGAAAAATAGCGACGATGGCGAATACGGCATAGTCCAACTGAAAGCGAATGCTCAAATAAATAACGATGAATGCAAAAGAAACTATCAGAGCAATCACACCGGAGGTAAATAATTCTCTTCCTAAGGTGGGCCCTACAGTATCTATTTGGTTTCTTTGCTCGTCAAACGTACCAATTTTTTCGCTTAAAGCAGCTTGTAAATTAACACGCTGCTCACGCTCTAAATTTTTAGCGCGAATTAAAATACCAGTTTCTGCACCGGTTTCTCTGTCAGTAACAATTTGAATGCTGCTATCACCCAATCCTTCGGTTCTAGCTACTTCCCGGACGACATTAATATCAATGGGCTGATCACAGTTACCTGGTTGGGTGCAATCTAATTCCAACTGCAATCGTGTACCACCAACAAAATCCAAACTAGGGCGTAAAGGTGCGCGGATATCAGGATTTTGCCAGGAAATCACCATTGAGATGATACCAGGAATAATCAGGGCAGCAGAAATAGCCCACCAAAGCGATCGCGACTTGTTAATACTCAGTTTCATCGAGCCACCTCTGCCTTATTTACGGTTGGCAGGTTGGGACAGAAAAGTTCTGGTTTCCGCAGTGAAGGAATGCTAATTGCCAAAAACATTAAACTGCGGCTACAGGTAATAGCCGTAAACATACTCACGACTACGCCTAAACCCAAAGTTAAGGCAAACCCCCTAACTAAACCAGCCCCCAGCCAAAATAGTGCAACACAGGCAATAACTGTAGTCACGTTGCCATCTAAAATGCTGGAAAAGGCTCGATAAAAGCCAGATTCCACAGAACGATACAAAGATTTACCTGCTTGCAATTCTTCCCGTGTCCGTTCAAAAATTAACACATTCGCATCAACTGCCATACCAATACTGAGAATAAAACCGGCAATTCCTGGCAAGGTTAGGGTCACACCTAACAAAGCAAAGCTAGCCCAAGTAAACAAGGCATAAATTACTAATGATACATCTGCAATTAGCCCTGGTAATCTATAGTACACCACCATAAAGACTAAGACTAAAGCTAGACCACCAATGCCGGCATAGATACTGCTGTTAATGCTATCTCTACCCAAGGTTGCCCCAACGGTACGGATTTCAGCAATTTCTACAGGTAAAGGTAACGCACCACCACGTAACTGTACGCCTAAATCATTGGCTTGTTGGGGTGTAAATGTACCTGTAATCACAGCTGCACCACCAGTAATCCCAGTAGCGGCAAATTCGGGGCCAACTACAGGAGCGCTGATCAGTTCATCATCTAGAAAAATGCCGATGCTGCGACCTGTACCCGCTAGGTTTTTCGTCAAATTGGCAAACAATTCACCACCTTTTTGGTCAAAGCGAATGGCAACATTCCAGTTTTGACCTTGAGTAGGTTCACCATAGGCATCTTGTAAATATTTACCATCAAGTGGTGGTTCAGTACTGCCAAATAATTCCGCGATCGCTTGATTATTTTGTTGTAAATCTTCTTGATTCTTAGTAATTAAAGCTTTATCGTCGCTGTTTCTCAGTTCTTCTTGCTTTGCTCTGAGTTCAGCGCGTGAAGCTTGAAAAGCAAACAATTGAGTTTCTGTACCAGGATTTTGTTGACGGAATTCTAACTGTGCTGTACCTCCCAGCACCCGTTCTGCTTGCTCTGGGTCGTTGACCCCTGGTAACTGGACTAAAATTTTGTCTGTACCCACACTTTGAATCACTGGCTCAGAAACGCCAAGACCGTTGACCCGTCCTTCAACGACTCTTTGAACACCTTCCAAATCTCGTTCAGTGATATTATTCATACCTGGTGCTGGTTGCACCTGAATAGTAAGCTGTGAGCCTCCTCGTAAATCCAATCCCAAAGGCACAGGAATTGTCGCAATCACCGCCACAGCGGCAATTACCAGCACAAATATCAAAGCTAATAGCGATCGCTGTCTTTGCATACCATAACTCGCGTCTGACAAAGGCTATAATAGCGCTCTTTTGAGGAGTTATGAATGGCAGGGGCAGGTGGGCAGGTGGGGAGATGAAGAAGAGGAAGAAGATGAGGAAGATTAAAAACAAAGATGTTGGTAATCAGCGAAAGTCTTTCCCCCTAACCCTTTACCTCTTATCCCCACTCCCTACTCCCCACTCCCCACTCCCCACTCCCCATTAACTAAACTCGCATCGCCACCATTTTTTCCACAGCTTCAACTATTTGTTCTGGTTGGACAATTGTTAGTCGTTCCAGGTTGCCGTTGTAAGGTGTGGGGATATCTTGAGAAGAAAGGCGCAGTACAGGTGCGTCCAATTCATCAAATAAACGGTCATTAATTGAAGCGATTAATTCTGCACCAATTCCCCCAGTTCTCATACACTCTTCGACGATAATTACTCGATGGGTTTTGCGTATGGATGCACCGATGGTATCAAAATCTAAAGGCTTGAGGGATATTAGATCAATAACTTCTGGATCAAAACCTTGTTTTTCTAAAGTTTTCACGGCTTGCAATACATGATGACGCATCCGTGAGTAAGTGAGGATTGTTACATCTTTGCCTTGACGCACCACTTCTGCTTTATCTAAAGGCAGCAGGTATTCTTCTTGTGGTAATTCTTCTTTTAAGTTGTAAAGCAAAACGTGTTCAAAAAACAACACTGGGTTATCGTCACGAATAGCCGCTTTTAGTAGTCCTTTGGCGTTGTAAGGTGTGGAACAAGCGACAATTTTTAACCCAGGTACAGCTTGAAAGTAAGCTTCTAATCTTTGCGAATGTTCAGCACCTAGCTGTCTACCCACACCGCCCGGGCCGCGAATTACCATAGGAATTTTAAAGTTACCGCCGGAAGTGTAGCGAAGCATTCCCGCGTTGTTGGATATTTGGTTAAAGGCTAGGAGCAAAAAGCCCATGTTCATGCCTTCAATTATCGGTCGTAACCCAGTCATGGCTGCGCCTACTGCTATGCCAGTAAAACTGTTTTCAGCAATGGGGGTGTCGAGAACGCGGAGTTCGCCATATTTTTTGTATAAGTCTTTGGTAACTTTGTAGGAACCGCCATAGTGTCCTACGTCTTCACCCAGGACAAATACGCTGGAATCACGCGCCATTTCTTCATCAATGGCTTCCCTCAGAGCGTTAAAAAATAGTGTTTCTGCCATTTAAACCTTTTTGACAACTATTGTTTTAGAATCTTATCGTGCTGTCGAGCGCGAATATCGTGAGCGATCGCACCAGTTAGATATCAAAGATAATCCGACTTATAATTCTATTCTGTCTCTAAGGTGTAATAGCCGAAAAATAATTTTCTAGTTTCTGCCAAATTTATCAATAACTATGAATGACAACATCTATAGTTTCCTGGCATCTTTTCATTAGTCATTATATAAGTAATAATTAGCTGCAAACTGGCGAATCACTGACTTGAGTAACATGATTTTCGGGGAAGCGCCTGGGTCTACCAGGTTTGCGTTTATGCTGCTGATTGATTGATTTTTCGCTGGCTATGGCCAATTCTTCAGGTGTACATTTAAACAAACGCAAAGCATCTAAATATTTTTTTGGTGTCATGGTGGGTTCAGTACGCCCAGCTTCCCAGTTGCGAACACTGGTTTCACTGATTGCAAGCCTGAAGGCAACCTCTGCACGGGTAAGCCCCGCACGCTCTCTCAAGACTTGCATATCCATATCCCATGCTCCACTTGAAATATCAAAGGTTTTATTAAATCAATTGACAATAAATGTCGATCAGCAAAAAATTTATTAACTACTTCCTTTATAAGCGATCGCCTTCTACTCTGGCAAACATAGCAATCGTCTATTTACGTATTATTACATAGTTAAATTCACAAAAATCTCACGTCTAGACACCAAAACACAAATAAATACTTTGCGTCTTTGTACGCCAGTTGCTACAAGTCGGGGAACCCGCCCAACGCACTGGCTTGCCTCTGCGTGAGATTTATTAAATTCTGATTATTCACTTACCTTACCGTAACCACCGCGCCGCTTCTTTAGCGTGGTAAGTCAAAATTAAATCAGCGCCAGCACGTTTAAACCCGGTCAAAGTTTCCATCACCACACGCTTTTCATCAATCCAACCATTAAGCGCCGCAGCTTTCACCATTGAATACTCACCAGACACGTTGTAAGCAGCAACAGGTAAGTTACACGCCTGCTTGACACGCCAAATAATATCCATATATGCCAAGGCTGGTTTCACCATCAGCATATCTGCACCTTCAGCTATATCTAGTTCGATTTCTCTAATGGCTTCGCGGGTATTACCTGGGTCCATTTGGTAAGTTCTTCTGTCGCCGAATTGCGGTGTCGAATCTGCTGCATCGCGGAATGGGCCATAGTAAGCCGAAGCATACTTAGCAGCATAAGACAAAATTGGTATATCTTGAAATCCTGCTGCATCCAAACCTTCACGAATTGCCTGGACAAAGCCGTCCATCATTCCCGAAGGAGCAATGATATCTGCGCCTGCATTGGCTTGGGAAACCGCAGTTTTTTTGAGTAATTCTAAGGTAGGGTCATTGAGGACTCTGCCTGTCAAATCACCAACTTGTAGATAACCACAGTGACCGTGACTGGTGTATTCACATAAACAAGTATCTGCAATGACAATCAAGTCTGGCACTGCTGCCTTGACCGCAGTTGCCGCTTTTTGCACAATACCGCAATCATGCCAAGCACCAGTAGCATCGACATCTTTGTCTTCAGGAATGCCAAAGAGAATAATGGCGGGGATTCCTAGGTCATATACTGCTTTTGCTTCTTCGACAATTTTATCTACCGATAATTGGTAGACTCCAGGCATGGATTTGACCTCATGGGCAATTCCTGAACCGGCTACAGCAAAAAGTGGGTAAATTAAATCACTGGTTGTTAAAACAGTTTCACGTACCATCCGGCGTAGTTGGGGATGGGTACGCAGACGACGGGGACGATGAGTGGGATACATAGAGTTTTGCAAAGAAAAATAACGCAATGGACACAAAACAAAGCGTCACAAAAGCAGGTAAAGTTTTTTCTGCTGTCGGACACACTACAAACAGTGCTTAACTGTCCTTGCCCTACTCTTTATGAAGTTGTGGGGCAATTTTGTATTTTACATCTGGGTTGATATCTATCCAACCAAGCAAAAAATTCATCAAATTCATCATGAAAAAATTTGGATATTAGGTCTTGGGCAATTATCCCATTCTTAATCTCCTATTTTTGAGATCCAAATATGAGCATTGATGTTGAAAATTCGGAAAATTAAACGATAGTAAAAATTTTGTCTGTACTGCTAAACATTGAGACTATTACTTGTATTATTAGTCTTTCATGCAGCAGATATCTGAATCATTGGTAACTAATAGAATGGCAATAGCCCATCTGACAGATACAAAGACATTACCGAAAAAGTGGAATTTTTTGTATCTATTTTATACATTTTTTTCACTAACTAAAATTGTTGGTGATATTAAGAGCCTATCATGATCGTCGTTGTTTTAAGATTAAAACACTCACTATAGTAGAAAAAAATTAAGATAAGTTAAGTAACAAGGAACCCAGTACAGTTATGTCAACTGAAATTCAGACGGAACTGCATGATGCAGTGGAACTTCGTCGTAATTTTGCGATTATTTCTCACCCTGACGCAGGTAAAACTACACTTACAGAAAAACTCCTGTTATACGGGGGTGCTATTCACGAAGCTGGCGCTGTTAAGGCCAGGAGGGCGCAGCGTAAGGCTACTTCAGACTGGATGGCAATGGAACAACAACGGGGTATTTCCATTACTTCGACGGTGTTGCAGTTTGCATACCAAAATTGTCAGATAAATTTACTAGACACACCCGGACACMAAGATTTTAGTGAAGATACTTATCGTACCTTAGCTGCTGCTGATAATGCGGTGATGCTGATTGACGTGGCTAAAGGTTTGGAACCCCAGACGCGGAAATTATTTGAAGTGTGTAAGCTGCGGGGTTTACCTATCTTTACGTTTGTCAATAAACTCGACCGTCCGGGTAGGGAAGCATTGGAACTGTTGGATGAAATTGAACAGGAATTAGGTTTACAGACTTATGCAGTTAATTGGCCCATTGGTATGGGCGATCGCTTTAAAGGTGTCTTTGACCGACACGAAAAAAAAATTCATCTGTTTGAACGTAGCGCCCACGGTAGCCGGGAAGCCCGTGATACGACTGTAGATTTAGGTGATGCCAAAATTGAGGAACTGCTAGAAGAGGAACTTTATCACCAACTGAAAAATGATCTAGAACTTTTAGATGGTGTGGGCCCAGAACTAGATTTGGAATTGGTACATCAAGGCAAAATGACTCCCGTGTTTTTTGGTAGCGCCATGACGAACTTTGGGGTAGAGTTATTCCTGAATTACTTCCTCAAGTATGCACTCAAGCCTGGTGCCCATCAAAGTAGTGTGGGTGAAGTTCCCCCTACGTACCCGGATTTTTCGGGGTTTGTCTTCAAACTGCAAGCGAACATGGACCCAAAACACCGCGATCGCGTGGCATTTATCCGGGTTTGCACAGGAAAGTTTGAAAAAGATATGACAGTGAATCATGCACGCACTGGTAAAGTCGTCCGTCTGTCTCGCCCACAAAAACTTTTTGCCCAGGAACGAGAATCCATTGATGTAGCTTATCCTGGCGATGTGATTGGTTTAAACAATCCAGGTGTATTTGCCATTGGCGATACCATTTACACAGGGGCCAAACTGGAATATGAAGGGATTCCGTATTTTTCGCCAGAGTTGTTTGCTACCCTGAGAAACCCCAACCCCTCAAAATTTAAGCAATTCCAAAAAGGCATCTCGGAGTTGCGCGAAGAAGGTGCAGTACAAATTATGTATTCAGCTGATGAAGCCAAACGCGATCCCATTATGGCCGCAGTGGGTCAGTTGCAATTTGAAGTGGTGCAGTTTCGCTTACAAAACGAGTATGGTGTAGAAACCATATTAGACTTATTGCCCTACAGCGTCGCTCGTTGGGTTGAAGGTGGTTGGGAAGCTTTGAATAAGGTGGGACGTATTTTTAACACCACTACAGTCAAAGACAGTATGGGACGCCCAGTTTTGCTATTCCGTAATGAATGGAATTGTCAACAGTTACAGGGAGATCATCCAGACTTAAAATTAAGTGCGATCGCCCCGGTATATTCTGGTCAACCTGTGGAAGAATAATTCACTTGCTGGGACTAACCGGGCGCAATTGATGACCACGGCATCAGAGATTCGCGCTGTTGTACAACCGTGGATCAGTTAGCAGCGATTAAAGTGCCAAATTTTCTATGCCTTCTCTACGAGACGCTATGCCAACACATGTCGAATTGTCTTTGGAGGCCGGTTTAGTAGCCCTCAAGCAAGGAAATTATCAAACAGCGATCGCTAAACTCACACCCGTGGCGAGTAGCTCTGAAAATGCTACCGCTAGGTTACAAGCCCGTGTTGGTTTAGTGATGGCTTATGCACGCAGTGGGCAACTCCGCAAGGCGATCGCCCTGTGCCAAACTCTCACTGAAAGCGAAAATCAACAAGTCAATGAGTGGGCTAAAACTGCTCTGGCTCACTTGACAAAAGCTAAAAAAAGTAGTAAGGAGTCTAAAAAATCTCCAACGGGATTTGTTGCTTTTGATAATTCTCAAAACACCACGACATCGAAACCGCAACCCAAAGATACAGTAGCAGAAACTACAAACTCTGGCAATTCATCGGTTGTGCCTTCAGGTGGTTGGCGCAATACAGCCATCCCCTCGACCAATTACCGCCCCAAAATCATCGAAGAATCATCCAGCAATACAGGGGGATTTTTAGGTTCTGCTAGCTATACACAAGCGCAACAATCCAGTGTTTATTGGCGACAGGCAAAACGCGCCAAGGTATGGCAGCCGTTGCGAAAGCCTAAGTTAATTCCCTTACGATTGTTAGCAGCCGGAACATTCATGGCTTTGTTTTGGGTACTGCGAGAAGTCCTAAAATTTGCTATGGGTGCGACTAACTATGCTTTAGTCAAACTACCATATCTACAGCCATTACAGTTTCTCTATCGCAACCCTACTTCATTTTTGTTGATAGTTTTGTTCATCATGATCGGACTATCACCTTGGTTGCTGGATTGGCTAATGACGACCTTTTATGGTCAGCGAGAGTTACCTAAAGATGTCTTACAGGGCTATAGTCGGGAAACAGCTAGGGTACTACAACGTTACTGCCAACAGCGTCGCTGGCAATCACCTAAACTACGAATTTTGCCCATAGATGCACCAGTGGCACTGACTTATGGCTATTTATGCCGTAATGCCCGCATTGTAGTTAGTCAAGGGCTATTAGATCAACTGGCAGATGATGAAATTGCCACGATTTATGGCACACAGCTAGGGCATATTTCCCACTGGGATTTTGTGGTGATGTCATTGGTGTTGCTGGTGTCATTGCCGATTTATGGGTTATATCAGCAAATATCAGCCTGGGGAAACAAAAAAGCCTCAGGAATTTGGTGTAGACCAATCACCATTTTGGCTAGCGTCATTTATGGATTTTGGTGTTTATTAACTGGTTTGGCTTTATGGCTGTCGCGGTTAAGGCTTTACTATAGCGATCGCCTGGCCGCAGAAATCACTGGCAATCCCAATGCCTTGACGCGTGCTTTACTCAAAATTGCTATGGGAATTTCTAGTGATATCCAAAGAACCGAACATACTAGTGGGTATTTAGAAAGTTTAAATCTCCTGTTACCAGTCAGTTATCAGCAAAGTCTTTCTTTGGGTAGTATTGCAGGTCATTTGCCCTTTGAATCGATTTTGATGTGGGATACTGTTAACCCCTATCGCCGCTGGTTTACCTTTAGCAATAGCCATCCCTTAATAGGCGATCGCATTCAACGCCTCAATCAAATCGCCCGCCACTGGCATATAGATACCGAATTACATCTGACTAGCGAACAAACCGCTAAGGTAAAGCGCCACTCCTTTTTATTAAACATTGCTCCTTTTGTGGGTATTCCCCTGGGTGCTTTGTTTGCTGGTTTAATTTGGCTAAGCTGGCAGACTGCTTTCGCGCTGAAGATTTTAAATTTAAAGTGGATATACGAAGATTGGTCTTTTGTCACAGGTTGCCTACTGATTGGCTTTAGCATCGGTATGGTATTCCGGATGAATTCTTTTTTTCCCGATATCAAAACGGCCAGTGTGCAAAATGCTGAACTTCTACCCAGCTTATTAACTAATCCGTCTGGTATTCCTATTGATAGCATTAGTGTGTGTCTTGTCGGCAAACTTTTAGGTCGTCCAGGTATTGCCAATTGTTTAGGACAAGATTTAATCTTACAGTCCAGTACAGGGTTAATAAAATTACACCATACTTACTTAGGACAGTCAGTTAATCCCCAGGATTTAATTGGTCGGCAAGTTATAGTCACAGGCTGGTTCCGCCAGAGTGCAACACCCTGGATTGATATCCACACGGTACAAACTCAAAGCGGTAAAACCATTCACAGCCCTCATCCCGTCTGGTCTACTGTTGTGGCAATTGCCGCCCAGGCTTGGGGCGCATACATTTTTCTCACTGGCTAACATGTTAATTTGGGATTTTGGATGAAGCTGCAATCTACAATTCTCTACTCAGCTAAATGTGAAGAAAAGTTGCAAAATTAGTTGGCAAATGTTACATTTATTAACACAATTCCCAGTAGTTAATGTAACTTAACACTATAATTCGGTTGTCGAAATCAACTGTTTTACGCCAATCTACCCATTTTATTCTGCCCACACAGCAAAAATTAACCAGCCGTCGGCTGGTTTTTGTTTCTAATATTCACTCTTGAGAAAAAAATGTATGTTGTGCTACGATTCCATCATGATATTATCGAAAAAGTATGCGCTGAACTAGCTACGTAGATAATACCGTGGTAATGTAGAGGATGGTATTTAATTCTGCGGGCAAGGTCATCAAAGAAGATATTCACTTTAGCAGGCAGTGGGCTAATAAATTTACAATTCTTAGAATTAAGCTGGTATTAGCTAAACGTTGTGTGCGCTTTCATATTAAACAAGCTTGATCCCAACGAAAAACTGTATTGTATAGGTTGACAGTTTGGAGTAAAAAATTTGGTTTATGGCAGTCTTGGTAAATAGTATTTATTTAGCAACCAAAGCTAAAGCCAAAGCCAAGTTATTGTTTTCTTGCCTTGCCATGTTCATTCAACTCTGGAGGTATAGTTCATGTCCGTTCGCCTATATATAGGCAATTTGCCAAAAGAAGAAATAGACCGTCAAGATCTGCAAGCAGTCTTTGCGGAAGAAGGTGATGCTGTCACTACGAAACTGATTAAAGACCGAAAAACAGGCAAATGTCGTGGTTTCGGTTTTCTCACAGTTAACAACGACGAACAAGCTGATGAAATTATTGAAAAATATAATGGTCAATTGTTCAAAGAGACTCCTATCAAGCTAGAAAAAGCATTACCCAGAACCAAAGGTGAAGAGGGTGAAGAGCAACAAGCACCTAAAGTTGCTAGTAGTACTGCGGGTACTCATCCCGTTCCTAACACCAACAAAGAAAGCAGTCGTCGTGAAAAAGGTGCTAAGAAGTCCCGACGTGGCGGCGGCGGCGGTGTCCGTGAAACTAGTACAAGTACTGACTCAGACACCATTCGTCCAGATCCACGCTGGGCTTCTGAATTAGAAAAGCTCAAACAGATGCTAGCTGCACAAACTACAAATTGAGTCATTGGGGATAGGAGTTAAAACATTAAAAATTACCAAATTTGGGGTTTTAATTTTTAATTCCCAAAAATTCCCTAATTCCTCATTTACTCAATCCAATGGTCTTTATAGCCATTATTTTCGGTGCGATTACTATTTTGGGTAGAACGCGGCTGCTTGCTAACTCTGTTCATAGTTACTGTTTCGCAGTATATCTTTGGATGAATCATACTAGCAGCCGCGATCGCACTTCTACTAAACTCAGTCTTTTCCAGTATTCCAGAGTCAAAATAGCTGCGTTAAGGGCAACATATAACTCTTCAACTGCATATAAATTTTTATTTTAAAAATACTTACCAAAAAATATCTTTATTATATCTATATTCAAGAGTGCATTAGTTTGGGGATATTTTGTATTTGTCAGATATCAGCATCAGGCTAAACAAATACCACCAAAGCATTTTTAAATTCCGTCTCCAGATAATCTTTATTTTCAGTAGTTATTTTTGTTATAAATAACTCCCGAAGAGATCATACAAGTGATAAAAATGGAACCTGAAAAAAGTCAAAACCAACAGCAGCTAGATAGTCAAGTCTTGTTAGCCAATGCAAAACTCGCCTTAAAAGCCGAATACCAAAGATCAGCTGCTTTAATTTCACAACTGCAAGCTCTAAAAATCCAATTAAAGGAAGTTCAGGCGGAAAACAAAATTTTGAGAGAAAATGTTTCTGAAGATGTCATTAAGCACTTCGAGGAACGCACCCAAGCAGCAGAAGTGCGATCGCTAAAAACCGAAGTACGGCAAAAATTCCTGGAAGCTAATGGTTGCAAGGATGATGAGAGCTTCGATACTCTATGGGACAGCATTAAGAATAAGATGAAGCTCAAAGATGGTGAGGTGATAATTGTTGCTCCCAATGGTACCCCTAAGTTCACCTTAAATGGCAACCTGTTAACTTTGAAGGATTTTATTCAATCCCTGAAGGAAGACCCTATCTCAAGAAAATTTTTCTGTGAATAGCCTGGTACATTAACAAAAGCTACTCATCTTCGTCTCCTGGTGGTCGTTCGCTCCCACTTTGTTGGGCATCCCATTCCAAAATCATCCGCTCTAACATTTCCGACTGTGTACAGTTATTAACCGCAGCGTAGCTTTTAATTAACTTTCTGACTTGAGGACTCATGTGGCGTATCTCTAGTTGGTTACTCTCTGCCATGTCTATTAGTTATTAGTGTCTATTATTTATCTTACATCTTGTACCTTTGTGAATAGCGATCGCCTATCCCCAGTGACATTACGTGAATTTTGCGTAAGTACTAATGATTTTCATCCAGGCGATCGCTTATTCAGTTTAAGATTTTACAAGCATTGGTTCTGGCTCAGGTAGCACGGGCGCTCTTAGTGGGTCGTAGCCTAGTTGTTGAGTAATCCGTTCTCTAGCTAAAGCGCGGTACTCCCAAAAATGTTCGCCAGCAGCGCATAAACCCAAATACATATTCAGAACTTGTGGTTTTTTCCATAAAATCGTCCATAGTTGTTGCCAAAACTGCCAGCGGATTTCCTTCCGCCGTAAGCCCTGATGCCAGATTAACTGAGCAACCAGCCGCAACCCTTTACCTGGAGAAAATTGCATGGTTTGCTTTCGCTCTACTGGCGAGTTAATACTCAGGCATTGCTGGAAACAGCGTCTGAGATAGTTACTGGGTTCATATAATTTCCAGAAGCCTTCTGCATACTCCTTAGCAATTTCAGCTACGGGGCGAGTGGGGACAAAATTCATCAAACTATTCTGGTCTCCTAGCTCAGTCACACCAACACCCTCTAATAAACGCTCCTCTTTTTGCAGACGGTTCCATAAAGCCGTATTGGGCAAAGCTTGGAGGATACCTAACATAGGTTGAGGAATACTGGTTTGTTCCACAAAAGCTTGGATTCGTTCTCCTGCACCTGGGCGTTCGCCATCAAAACCAAGGATAAACCCGGCATATATCAGCATCCCTGCGTCATTAATTTTCCGACAGGCTTCGATGAGGGGATTGCGAGTATTTTGCATCTTTTGGGTTAATTGCAGGCTGTCTTGGTCAGGAGTTTCAATACCGAGAAAGACAGCATAAAAACCTGCTTCATTCATTAATTGTAAAAGTTCGTCATCTTCTGCCAAATTTACAGATGCTTCAGTAATGAAGGTAAATGGATAATTGTGCTGCTTAACCCAAGGAATCAATTCTCTTAAGAAGCGTTTAACGTTACGCTGATTGCCAATAAAGTTGTCATCAACAATGAAGAGTGACCCTCGCCAACCTAAATCATACAGTGCTTGTAACTCAGCTATGGTCTGTTGGGGTTCTTTGGTGCGTGGTTTACGACCGTAAAGTGTAATAATGTCGCAAAATTCGCAATTGAAGGGACAACCTCGAGAAAACTGGATAGCCATCATCAAGTAGGCATCCCGTTGTAGTAAGTCAAAACGCGGCATCGGGCTTTGACTGACATCAGGTTTTTCTAGAGAGCGAAATATTCCTTGCTCCTGACCTTGATTAAGGGCTTCCAGAAACTGGGGAATCGTGAGTTCCCCCTCATCCAAAACCAGGTAATGCGCTCCAGAGTCAAGAGCATCTTGGGGGACAGAGGTGGGGTATGGGCCACCAACGGCAACTTTTTTGCCTAAGCGCACTGCTTTTTGAATCAGGGCGTGGAAGTCTGGCTTTTGTACCAGCATCGCCGAGAGGATTACTAGGTCACACCACTCCCAATCAGCCTCGGTTTCTAGATTGACATTGCGATCGCAAAATCTAATTTCCCAATCTTGGGGTAGAAGGGCTGCTACTGTAATGATTCCTAGTGGAGGCAAAACAGCTTTGAGTCCGGCGATTTTCATAAAGCGATCGTAAGACCAAAATGACTGGGGAAATTGAGGATAAATCAATAGTGCTTTCATAGAATCCTTTGTGCAATTTTAGTTTACTTTGGTGTCGGCAAATGCATGAAGAAGCTTCACCTAAATTTGCTTATTATTCGTATAGCTTAGTTTCTTTAATACGCCTCTAGATAGGCATTTAGCTATACTTAGCTCATAGAAAATGCTAACCTAATTTTAAAAAGGTAAATTATTTAAAACAATAAATGTCTTAAAATAACCATTAGATAGATTTATTTTCATATAAGGTATGCATATGTGTAAATATATCTTAGTAAAGATATTTTTAGACATTAGTAGTACGGTAATCATAAGTATCACTGCACTATTAATATTACCATCTATCTAAGGGTTTATTTAGGCATAAATCAACACCATGCCAGTTAAGGGGAGAATATTGTTATTCAGTAGTAAAATCTGGCATTGATTTACTGTATATATTTTATACATAGAAGTAAGGGTTTTAAATTATACTTTAATACTCAATTAATTATTAAGAATGTAACCCGGAGAAATTTTGATTAGTGAGTTGAGTTGTCAAATAATTTGAGTAATCCTTAACCATCAGTCATATAGGATATAGGACTCCTATTTAATTATTGAAAAAACTCTGTATACTCAAAAAGTATTCTTTCCTACTCCCCACTCCTCGCTTACGCAAATAATTATGGCTACGCCACGCAAGCTATTACATTCCTGCTATATTTTGTTCGGAAATGGAGGCGTTTAATCGAGATGAAAAAAATATATTTTCAGATTTGAGGCTGAAAGGTATATGTAGTGAATGTTAAAAGCCATTTTGCTAATTTTTCAATACTTAAATCTTGTATCAAATTAACTTAAAAAACAATAAATTCTAAGTGTAAAACTACCATGGAATAAGGAATTTTACATGTATAAAGTATTTAATAAAATATAACTGCTATAATAAAAGTTACAAACAGAGTTTATTTAATTCTTGCTGAAGAAAAAAGTTGAGAAGATTATAAGGAATTTATAGATATTAAGCCAACACCTGAAACTTAGTTGGCAACATTTAACTTAAAAACAAAGCACATAAGAGTAGAAGAAACCCTCATTGCTTGGGAGCCCCATTCTAAACTTTCCATTCGTGAGTGAATCAAAAGAAGGTATATCTTTAAATTAGTAGTTTTTGTAAGTCTACTAATTAAGTAACCCTGGGAATCACTATAGAGCGAAATAAGTTCATTATTTTGAAGGAGTTTGTTGATGAGCCTAATTATAAAGTCAATTTTACAGGCCGATGCTGAAGCCCGCTATCTCAACCCTGGAGATATGGAGCCGATTAAGAACTTTGTCAAGAGTGGTGAACGCCGTCTACGTCTTGTTCAGGTCTTAAACGAAAACCGAGAGAGGATTGTTAAACAATCTGGAAATCAGCTATTTCAAAAGCGCCCAGATATCATCTCACCTGGTGGTAACGCTTATGGTCAGGAAATGACTGCAACTTGTCTGCGTGACATGGATTACTACCTACGCTTGATTACCTACAGTGTCGTCACGGGTGAGTCTACACCAATTCAAGAGATTGGAGTTATTGGTGCTAGAGAAATGTACAGATCTCTGGGTACTCCCATTGAAGCTGTTGCTGAAGGTATCAGTGCCATGAAGAATATCGTCACCTCAATGATGTCAGCGGAAGACGCTAGCGAAGTTGGCGCTTACTTTGACTACCTAATCGCTGGTCTTCAATAGGATATAGCATTTCTAACTTTGGTGTTAGATGCTAGAGGCTAAACAATCAACAGGGAAAGCGTTATAATGACCTTTCTTGACTACATATCACCATATTGGAGAGCAATTATGTCTAAGGAAAAAAAAGGCAACAAAGAAGCTAAAAAACCTAAAAAAGATCCTGATAAAAAAAAGGAAAAAAAAGATCCCAATAGACATGATGGATTAAGTCAATAACTGTAACAGTTGGCAATGTTAACTGAGATTTGATATTCCTTTAACCAGTAAATCTCAGCCAGCATGAGCAGTAATTACGTTACGGAAAATGCTATTTAGGTATTTCTAAATTAGTAAAATAATGCTATCTCTACTGTAAATTTTGAAAATTTATGCGTATAGGTAGCGTTTCTTGTTTAAACTAAAATAGTCTGAAATAATAATATTTCCCACGAACTGACACCTAAAAGGTTGAGTCAGTACATACTAAGTCCCTATCCTAAGGTAACGCTTTCAGCTGTTCTTTTTAGGGCTTTACGGGTGATGCCTCATTTCCAAAAGTTTAAACTGGCTGACTATACTGTATTTACCAATGCATCAACCAAAGTTAATTCAGATTTCTCAAGCGACTCGCTACCAAAATGCCGCGATCAATTACTATCTAGAACTTACAGGTTCATCCTATCTCCATTACGGATATTGGGAAACTATTCCAGCCTCCACTGAGGATTTGACTCTTGCGGGGTTACGCATTGCTCAGGAAGCCTATATGGCTAAACTTTTGACTTTTATCCCAGCCGAAACAAATAGCCTGCTTGATGTCGGCTGCGGCGTTGGTGGTAATGCTGCTTACCTCAAAGATCGTGGCTTTTCGGTTGAGGGATTAGCACCCGATCCCTTCCAGCAAGAGAAGTTTATTGATCACACCAAAGGTCAGATACCGTTCCACTTAACAAAATTTGAAGATTTCCAGTCAACCCACTCCTACGACCTGATACTCTTTAGTGAAAGTAGCCAATACATTGCTGCTGATGACATAGCTCAAGGTGCAGCGCGTTTGCTTAACAGTGGTGGCTACCTGCTGCTAGCCGATATGATCCGCGTTGATGCCAAATATAATGAAGGCATCTTTTCTAATTGTCATGTTGCTAGTGTTCTTCACGCCGCGTTAGAGCAAGCTGGCTTCAAATTAGTGAAAACTGAGGACATTTCGGCTCAGATTGCGCCAACTATTGACTTGTGTCTTGAAAATTTCCGCACCTTTGGGCTGAGTACCATCAAATATATTGCCGATTTAGTGGCGATCGCAGTTCCACCAATACATTTACTTGGTCGTTGGATATTTAATCGTTGGATTAAAAACCTGATTGTTGAAGGCTTAGAAGCACGTACGATTTTTGACCGTCATCTTTGTTATCAAATCCAACTGTGGCAGTTATCAGAAAAAGATGATATCTAAAAGCGTATATCTGCACTCATACCACTAATTAAATTGAGGTTCATCTATCATAAGCATTAGATATAAATATAGTTTTTTATGCATAGAGAGATTCAATGAATTTACTGAGCAAATAAGTATAGACCAAGTAGTAAGTATTTTAAATTGTTTGACATAATTAAATTAAAATAAAAATTATTCAATAATACAAAATACTTCTGCTAAGTTTGCACCGAGCAAATTTAGAAACGCCTGATACCTTCTTAAAATCAGCAACACACAAACTATGAACGCTACCACGGAAAAACGTGTCGCCTTAATTTCAGTTCATGGAGACCCGGCAATTGAAATTGGAAAAGAAGAGGCTGGAGGACAAAACGTTTATGTGCGTTATGTGGGTGAAGCACTAGGGCAGCTAGGATGGCAGGTTGATATATTTACTCGTAAAGTAAGTATAAAACAAGACGAAATTGTTCAATTAAACCAAAATTGTCGCACCGTTCGTCTAGTAGCAGGCCCTGTGGAATTTGTGCCGCGAGATGAACTGTTGGAATATATGCCAGAATTTTTGGATAACTTCCTCAAATTTCAAAAAGAAAATAATATTACTTATGAATTAGTGCATACAAACTATTGGCACTCTAGCTGGGTGGGGATGCAACTGAAGAAAATCCAAGGTACTCGGCAGGTTCATACTTACCATTCTTTAGGAGCAGTTAAGTACAACACAATAAAAAATATTCCCCAGATTGCTAGTCAGCGATTAACAGTGGAAAAAGAAGTTTTGGAAACAGCAGAACGGATTGTGGCCACAAGTCCCCAAGAGCAGGAACACATGCGATCGCTTGTTTCCACAAAAGGTAATATCGATATTATTCCCTGCGGTACAGATATTCACCGATTTGGTGCAGTGGAACGCCAAGCCGCCAGAGCCGAGATGGGAATTGCGCCAGAAACCAAAGTCATATTATATGTAGGACGTTTCGACCCCCGCAAAGGTATAGAAACTTTGGTGCGTGCAGTTAACGAGTCTCAATTACGAGGTGATAATGATCTCAAACTCATTATTGGTGGTGGTAGCACTCCAGGTAATAGTGACGGCATCGAGCGCGATCGCATTGAGAATATCATCAAAGAATTGGGGATGAATGACTTTACCACCCTCCCCGGTCGTCTGAGTCAAGAAATTCTGCCTACTTACTACGCGGCTGCTGATGTTTGCGTTGTTCCCAGTCACTACGAACCTTTTGGTTTAGTGGCAATTGAAGCAATGGCTAGTGGTACACCTGTAGTAGCTAGCGATGTTGGCGGACTTCAGTTTACTGTAGTTCCCGAAGTCACAGGTTTGTTCGCACCACCACAAGATGTAGCGGCTTTTAGCGCTGCTATCGACCGAATTTTGTTAAATCCACAATGGAGACACGAATTAGGTCAGGCTGGGAGAAAGCGTGTGGAAACAAAGTTTAGTTGGGATGGCGTAGCTACTCAGCTAGGTGAACTTTATACCCAAATCTTGCAGCAAACTGTCAAAGAACCAGCATTAGCTAGTAAATAAAATTCTTACGCCCTGAAGTAATAAGTAATAGGGAATGGGTAATACTTGAGGACATAAAAGCAGAAAAAGCAGAAATATGCTGTTTTATTTACCTTTTCCCTTTTATTTTTTACCTGAAAAATTTTTTGCGTTAATCAACCTTGAGCTAGACGAGATAGCATATACTGAGCATCGACCTTTGAAAGCCAGCGACTAATTCTTGTGCAACCAGTTGACTTTACTACTCTCACAGCTGCTTGTAGCGAACTACGCGCGCACTGGCTGCCATCTCGCTTAGAACAAGTTTATCAGCGCGATCGCTATACGATAGCGGTGGCATTACGTACCCTGAAGCAAAGGGATTGGCTAGAAATTTCCTGGCATCCCCAAGCGACGCGTATTTGTATTGGCGATCCACCGCCACGATTACCAGATACTTTCACCTTTAGCCAACAACTAGTACACCAATTGGGTGGTTTGGCATTGGTGGGAATTGAAGCGATCGCACCTTGGGAACGTGTTGTTGATTTACAGTTTGCCCGTCGTCCCGGAGAAAGCCCCCTATATCATATATATGTGGAAGTCATGGGCAAATACAGCAACGCTATCCTTACTGATGACAGCAAAATGATTATCACTGCTGCCCATCAAGTTGGTCAACACCAGTCTAGCGTCCGTCCCATTCAAACCGGACAGCCTTATGAAATACCACCAAAGCTCACTGGCCCTGTTCCCAGCTTGCATGAATCTCCAGAACGTTGGCAAGAAAGAGTCAGTTTAGTACCAGGAGCAATCAAGCGTCAGTTACTCAAAAGTTATAGCGGCTTGAGTGCAGCATTGGTAGAGTCCATGTTATTGGCAGCTAATTTAGCACCAGAAACCACAACTGATCATCTCAAACCAGAAGACTGGCAACAGCTATTTACAAAATGGCAAGAATGGCTACAAGCTTTAGAAACAACTAAATTTCAACCAGCTTGGACAGCAAATGGATATACCGTCATGGGTTGGGGTGCAGTTGCACCAGAAAAAGATATCCAAACCTTACTCAACAAATATTACACCGACCAGCTAAATCAACAGGTATTTGCTCAGTTACGCCATCAACTGAGTCAGAAATTGCAGAATATCTTAGTAAAATTGCGAAATAAAGCGCAAACCTTTACTGAACGCTTGCAGCAATCAGATCAAGCAGATGAGTATCGGGAAAAGGCAGATTTATTGATGGCTCATCTGCACAACTGGCAACCGGGAATGAAAGAAATTACCCTGTCGGATTTTGAAACAGGTAAACCCATAGCGATCGCCTTACAGCCAGATAAAAATGCTGTGCAAAATGCCCAACGCTTATACAAACAGCATCAAAAATTAAAACGCGCTCGTGCTGCTGTAGAACCGCTACTATTCGAGGTACAGTCAGAAATCAGCTATTTAGAGCAAGTAGAAGATGCGATCTCTCAGATAAAAAATTACCAAACAGCAGAAGATTTGCAAGCCTTAGAAGAAATCCGCGACGAGCTAATTGGACAAAAATATCTCGAAGATCCAGGATACCGCAGTCGTAGCGTCAACGAAACAGCCATTACCAACTTTCATCGTTACCGTACCCCCAACAACTTTGAAGTCTTAATCGGGCGCAACAATCGCCAGAACGACCAATTAAGCTTTCGTGTAGCTGGGGATTATGACTTGTGGTTTCACGCTCAAGAAATTCCTGGAAGTCACGTCTTACTGCGTTTAGAACCCGGATCTGTTCCCGAACCAACGGATCTGCAATTTGTCGCTAATCTCGCCGCCTATTACAGTCGCGCTCGTCAGAGTGACCAAGTACCAATAGTTTATACGCAACCCAAGCACGTTTACAAACCCAAAGGAGCTAAACCAGGGATTGCCATTTACAAGCAAGAGCAAATACTCTGGGGACAGCCGCAATTAGCCATTAATCATTAGTTACTCTCTCCATCTCTATCTCTCGACATTTGGAAATTACTCTTTAAGATAGAGGTTCGTCCTTTGGTCACATATCTTTTTTTTGTAGATCTTTACGAAAAAACTGTGTTGACTGTTACAATATTGTTAAGAAAAGTTGCCCGTTGCATTTTGGGAACGCGCAATTTGGTTTTGACTCTACTGAGAAGACAACGCGAAAAAATATTGTTCAGGCCAGCTGTGGGAGGCTGGCTTTTTTGTTGGATACTTTTCAGTAATTTCCGTATGGTAGTTTTTTAATTTAGTGAAATACACCATCACATTTTCTTTGTCCTCCTTCTGGAAGACATAAAACTAGTAAATTATACTTAAGATTTTCTGATTTATCAAAATAAAATATACAAATACACCTCTATTTAACGTAGATATAGTTTCTTCAAATAAGCTTTTTTGAGTATTTTTTTATCATCTTTATATTCAAATATATAAATACATTTTTTCTGTAAAAGCTCTATTAATTACTACACAAACATCTGCTTCATATGCCAAATTGTTTACATCAATCATCTGTAAAAATAAATCAATGTCTCTTCTACAAAAACTATCATTGGCGTTAATCGGTACTTCTATTGTTTTCATGAGTGCTAACCCAGCTAGTGCTATTAGTCTGACTAAAGGAGGTTCCACCTTAGTCGCTGGAGAAGGTCAATATACTAATATTCAAGGAGCTACAACCATTAACTTTAATGATGGGATAGCACCTACTTCTGGATATGTTAGTTATTCTGCAAACAGTGCCGTTGTCCAAGGAAATCTATCAGGAAAATATGCTACCCCTTTTGGTAATACCAGCAAATATCTCACAGTTTCTCCAGACACTGGTAATGTGACTATTAATTTTGCTGCGGCTATCGATTATTTTGGTTTCTACTGGGGGTCAATAGACGCATATAACTTTGTGGATGTTTATAGCGGAGGCTCTTTACTTCAAACATTCAGTGGTGCAGATGTTCCTGATGCGCCCGCTAATGGTGAACAAAGTGGCAATGTGAATAATGTTTACGTTAATTTGTTGGGCGGTAAAGGCGAATCTTTTGACAAAATAGTTTTCCGGTCAACCAGTTTTGCATTTGAAACCGATAATCATAGCTACAGATTAGCTAGTGTTCCTGAACCGACTACTATCTTAGGTCTATTAGCCTTTGGTGCTATGGGTGCTGGATCGGTAATCAAACGGAAATCAAAAATAGCCTAAAATTTTGCAAAAACTATAAGTAATCAAGAATATCTAATCCAAAATTACTGCGCCAAAGTTAGGAATTTTAAATGTGAGCAGTTAATATCATCCAAAAAAAAGACGCAAAGAATCTTGTTGCGTCTTTTCTGTATTTATGGAAATTAGAAACTAAATGTAGTTCTTAACGCACCAATCACAACATCACTGTTGTCGTTGTTATGATCTGGAGATGTCAGCCAGATGACACCAGGGGTAATGGTGATATTGTCACTTACCTTGTACTGGTAAAATGCCTCAAGATGATAAGAAGTACCGCTATCTCTTGCCACTCCTGGGATGTTGGAACTGGTAACTCTAGGTTCTATACCAGCGATAATCCCCGCCAGATTACCTTGTTTACCCAAGTCAGGAAAGCCCAAGGTAACTGCATAGTTCCAAATGTCAGCCTCTCCGCGATCGCCTGTTAAGGTACGGCTATTGGTGTATCCCGCCCAACCACCTAAAACTATTCTTTCACTGATACCAACAGAGGCTTGAACACCATAGGAATTGCTGGAAAAGGCTAAATCTTCGTCCACAATACTTTGGAATGTGGCGGCATTACTACCTGTAAGTAGGGGCTGTTTGTAGGAATTAATGTAGGTTAAGCCCAAAGCAATGCGATCGCTTGGTCTGACTGTTAACTGGGCCAGCGCACCGTAAGCACCATCAAATAAAGCATTTTTAGGTGATGGATCATTGGCTGCACCACTCAAATATCCTAAGCTGAGTGCTAATCTATCACCGAACTGATGGGTTATCCCTAAACCGGCTCCATCCATTTGGCTATAAATGGGGTTGCGTGTACCAAAGGTAGATAAAGCCCCAAAACTGCCATCTCCGTCAAAAATATTGATAGTATCGGTGATGTCATCTGCTGCACCTGCATTGGCGATGGCAATTACTTCTGTTCTTTCACCCAAAGGAAAACTGTAAAACAATGCATCTATTTCGGCATTGGTATTACCATCTTCACCAGCGAAGAATAAGTTACCTTCTGGTGTACCAATATTAGGGCTGAGAATATTATTAGCTTGGATTCTCGTAAATAAGGTGTCTCTCCCAGTAAAACTGGTGACAAATTCCACACGCGCCCGTACGCCCAGAGTTGTATTCCTGTCTGTAATATCTTCCTCGTTAACTCTATTACCACCCAAGACATCACTAATAACCGCCACAACTTCCCCTTGTAGTTTAGTCGTGGTGGAAAACTGATTCGCCTCTAATTCGGCGGTGCGTAATTCCATTCCATCCACACGACCACGTAAAGTCAGCAGTTCTGCGGCAAATTCTTCTTGTAATCTTTGCAGTTGCGCTAAATCTTGTTGTCCTACCACATCACCAGTAGCGGTAGCAATTAATTCATTCACCCGATCAAGACAAGCATTCAAACCAGCAGCAAATTCATATCGAGTCAGCGCCCGATTACCTCGATAAGTTTGATTGGGATAACCTGCTATACAACCATAACGTTCTACCAACGATTGCAAAGCTTGGAAAGCCCAATCTGTAGGTTGTACATCCGATAACTGAGAAACGGAGGTAACTTGTGCCTGAGTTTCAGTAATATCCTCAGTTTTTATTTCTAAATTAGCTATATTTTGAGACTCGATGATTTCTGATTTTGTGGGTAGTTCCCCTGCATATACACCAGTGCCAAAAAAAAGTACAGTACTGCAAAAGACTGGACTAACTAATAGATATTTACAGAATTCTCGCATTTTTTCCTCACACTTACTTAATGCTTAAACGTACTCACCCATAAGGTTTTCCAGAACACATTGGTTGTTCAAGTCGTCTCAAAAATATTAACAGTAGTTTAAGAATTTTTACAGTACCACAAGTAAAAAAAACTATTTCTCAGGATTAAGTAAAAATCATAAAAATTAGTATTTTCTGCAACATATATTTTTTTTGGTTGTTTATTATACAAACTTTTTTTTACTATATTGTGTGAGAATGAGACTTATTCTACAATAGAAAGCTAAAGTCATTCTCAATCAAAAATTAAAACAATATTGAATTTATAGGAGAAAACATTGTGATTTGGAATCTATTAGGATGTAGAACAGGCAGACAACGCAGAGGTATTCTGCCCTTCATGGCTCTACTTATGTTGTCAGTAACCATCGGCTGTAACCAGTCAAACTCGGATTTGAGCGAAAATACTGAACAAACCCCCCAGGCACAAGAAGCAGCTGCGACACCAGCAAATCAAGAAAGAACGAAAGTTGTAGCCACAATTTTACCCACGTATTTGTTTACCAAGGCGGTAGCTGGAGATGCCGCAGATGTATCAATTCTCGTATCACCGACTACAGATGTACATGATTACCAAGCTACACCGGATGATGTTAAGGCGATCGCTTCAGCCAATATTTTGGTAAAAAATGGTTTGGGATTAGAAGAATTTCTGGATAGTACTATCAAAAATGCCGAAAATCCTAATTTGACAAGAATTGATGCCAGTCAAGGTATTCAAACGATAGACGAAATTTCACCTGTTGATAAAACGGTAACCGATACCCACGGTCATAGCCACGGTCATAGCCACGGTCACAGTCATGATCATGCCGATGGTAATCCTCACGTTTGGTTAGACCCAGTATTGGCAAAACAGCAAGTAACCAATATTCGAGATGGATTAATTGCTGCTGACCCTGCTAATAAAGCTACTTATACAACCAATGCTGCGGCTTACATTCAGGACTTAGACAATTTACATAGCGAATTTCAGCAAACCTTGCAAAAAACTCCTAACTGCACCTTTATTACTTTTCATGATGCCTTTCCATATTTAGCTCAACGCTACAACTTGAAGCAAGTAGCTGTAGTGCAAATTCCTGAAGACCAACTTTCACCAGGCGATGTGCAAAAAGCCGTGAAAGCTGTACAAAAATACGATGCTAAAGCTTTGTTTAGCGAACCAGGAGTAGATAATAAATTATTAACCAGTCTGGCTCAAGATTTGAATGTAACTGTGCGTAACTTAGATTCTTTAGAAACTGGTGGTGAGAGAGATCCACAATATTATTTCCAGACTATGAGAAAGAACTTGCAAACTTTGGCAGATGGGTGTAGCTAAACCTCGTCCATCATAAAAATTGGAGTTTTTGTCATTGCGACGCCAGGAAGCAATCTCATAATCTTGACTACAAACTACATTTTTCAAAGTACACAAGGTTTAGTGCCACAAGGTAAAAGTTAAAAATCTTTGATTTTGAGCCTTTGCATTTTTGGAAAATTTTCCCTATTTACGCCCTGGAATAGTATCCGAAACCTAAAAAAATATAAGCCCCTAAATATATTTAGGGGTATCATGAATTTTGAATTTTGAATTTTCACTCCGGAGCAAAGCAACGTGGCATCTCCCATTTTAAAAGTAGAAAAATTAACTGTATATCAAGGAAATTATTTAGCTGTTCGAGATGTTTCCTTTGAATTATTACCAGGAACAGATACAGCTATAGTTGGCCCAAATGGTGCGGGTAAAAGTACTTTAGTAAAAGCAATTTTAGATTTGATTCCCCACAGTACAGGCAAAGTAGAAATTTTTGGTCGCCCAATTACAAGACTAGGCAATTTACGTCACCAACTGGGATATATGCCACAAAATTTCATTTTTGACCGCAGCTTTCCCATCTCTGTAGGTGAATTAGTAGGGCTAGGATGGGCAAAGGAAAGTAAAAGAAAAAACTCGTTTTTTTCTAGGTTGTGGAGAAAAGATCAGGAAAAGTCAGCAGCCGTAGTAGAAGCCTTACGACGTACAGATGCTTATCATCTGCGAAATCAAGCGATAGGTACTCTTAGCGGTGGTCAACTTAAGCGCGTCTTATTAGCTTACTGTTTAGTAGCACCTCGGAAACTTTTACTGCTAGATGAAGCTTTTGCAGGTATTGATGTCCAAGGCACAACAGATTTTTATGCTTTACTCAATGAATTAAAAAGGGAGGAAGGTTGGACAGTATTACAGGTTTCCCACGATATTGATATGGTAAACCATCATTGCGATCGCGTTCTTTGCTTGAATCAAACTGTTGTTTGTACTGGTAAGCCAGAAATTGCCCTATCACCCCAGAACCTTTTAGCTACCTATGGCCCAGGGTTTAGTCCCTACAAGCATCACCATCAATAGTAACTTGTGAAGTTTGAAAAAATTTTATATCGAAAGTACCAACCAAATCGTTACTACTTTAATTTTTAAATTATTCAGGTTCATCCAGGTGTTCAGCAACAGCTTGATAAAGATGAAAAATGTGATTATCGTGCAAATGATAAAATACATTCCGTCCTTGTTTCCGATAGCCAACCAACCGCATTGCTCTTAAGTTGCGTAGCTGATGAGAAACGGCCGATTCACTCATATTTAATAAAGCAGCTAAATCACCCACACACAGTTCTTTCTTAGCCAAAAAAGAGAGAATCCGCAAGCGATTAGCATCTCCTAAGAAACTAAAAAAATCTGCCATGCGTTGAGCTTTTTCACTGCTAAGAACTTCATCGACTAAGTGTTGCACAATATCGCTATATATAGTACTTTATCTTAAATTATACTGAATTATTACACGCTTGATAATCAAGTTTAATGACATTTAAAGCAACTAAGTTTTTGATGAATATTTTTTTTGAATTGGCCTGTTGAGGATGTCTAAAAAAATATATATTTTAACTACTGGGGTTCATTTATATATAGATTACGCTTATGTTTTTATCTTTTTATTACCAAACAGACTGGCTGGCAATTACCACTAGTCTGGACTTATTGAACTTGTTACAATTTCCCTTCATGCAGCGGGCGATCGCAGGTGCTGTGTTGATGGGTATACTAGGAGGTTTACTAGGTAGCTTCGCCACTTTACGTCAGTTATCGTTTTTTAGCCATGCTGTAGGTCATGCAGCACTAGTAGGTGTGGTATTGGGTGTACTGCTACAAGTAAATCCCACCTGGATGTTATTGCCGTTTACCCTAGTCTTTGGCGTTGTTGTCCTCTATTTCATCGACAAAACAGATTTAGCCAGTGATAGCGTTCTTAGTATAGTGCTATCAGGCGCATTAGCTATCGGTGTAATCCTCACTAGCTTGGTTCCAGGTTATCGCGGCAACTTAATGAGAGTACTGTTTGGCGATATTCTGGCTATCGACACCACAGATTTAATTTTGACGCTACTTTTGTTGATAGGCAGTAGCATATTTTTACTTTCAACTCTACGACAGCAAATTTTGTTGACCCTGAACCCCGATGTGGCGCAGGTACAAGGTGTTCCAGTTCAATTATATCGTTATGGGTTTGTAATTCTACTTTCGTTGGCCGTTGCCGTGGCCATTACAGCAGTAGGCATTTTATTAGTAAATGCCTTTTTAGTAATTCCTGCCTCCACCGCCAAACTTATGAGTCACCACTTTAGCCGCTTTCTGCTCATATCCGTAGTAATTGGAGCTACCACAAGCGTTGTCGGTATCATCGTTTCAGGTCTTTTCAACCTAGCATCAGGCCCTAGTATTGTGCTTGTCCAGTTTTTGTTCTTTGTCGCCATTTTTCTTGGGGTCAAGTTGAGGTTCAAAGCCGGATAAAATCTTTTTTTCTTCAACCCCTTGCAAAATCCCTTTGTGTTTGCTACATTTATTAATCGTGGCTCAAATACAAGCCCCAGCCGGGATAGCTCAGTTGGTAGAGCAGAGGACTGAAAATCCTCGTGTCACGAGTTCAAGTCTCGTTCCTGGCATATCATCAAAAACCCTTGAAACTATTGAGTTTTAAGGGTTTTATAATTTCTAACCTATGACAAAAATAGCACTTAAAGTTCTACTTTTGAGATAAATATTGGACATTTTTGGATACCTTTAGACCAAAAAGTGGTGTAAAAGTGGTGTAAATAGAGTAGAGGACAATTACACCATTAATATATATGTTCTCAAAGACGTCTAAGGGACGAGGATATAAAGGATCTGTATCTATTATTAGCTCTAATAGTCGATTACAGTTGAGGTTTCACTATGGTGGTAAGCGCCATTATTTGTCCACAGGATTACTTGATACTCTCGCTAACTGGAAACTAGCAGAATACAAAGCAGCGGAGATTGAGAAAGACATCCTATACGAGCGGTTTGACGAATCTTTAGAGAAATACAAGCCTAGATCATCTCTAAGTACGGTTACACCAGTTACACCAATTCACAAATCAAAACCACACTTAGATGAGCTATGGAATAAATATAGCGAGTTCAAAAAACCTCAAGTCAGTCCTAGTACTTACGCTAAAGACTTTACTAAACATCGAAATCACATCGCTAAGTTGCCCACGCGATCGCTAGATGAAGCATCCGCTATTCGAGATTATCTTTTAGCCAAATTAACTCCAGATGCTGCAAAGCGTTGTTTAACTCAGTTGAAAGCTTGCTGTAATTGGGCAATGGAAGAGGGGCTAATTGACGCTAACCCGTTTGCTGCTATGAAAATCAAAGCACCCAAAGGTGCTACTGAAGAACAAGATATTAATCCCTTCAGTAAAGAAGAAAGAGATTTAATTATTCGTACTTTTGCTAGTGATCGCTACTACAGCCATTACACGAATTATGTACGCTTTCTGTTTTTTACTGGATGCAGGCCATCTGAGGCAATTGCTTTGAAGTGGAAACATATTACAAATAGTGTGGTTCAGTTTCGAGAATCTGTTGTGGTTTCTGAAGATGGTTTAGTCATGAAGGAGGGACTGAAAACGCAAAGAAAGCGTGATTTCCCGATTAATTCAGAATTACTAGAGATTTTAGATGAGATTAGTCCGGAAGAACCAGTACCTGAAGCATTAATTTTTACCAGCCCAAAAGGAAAATTTATTGACCATCACAACTTCTCTAATCGTGCATGGAAAGCAATCTTAGCCAAATGCTGCATACCGTATCGTAAAAGTTACCAGACACGACATACTTTTATCAGTTTTTGTGTGGAGTCACATATTAACAGCACTGCGATCGGTAGATGGACTGGAACCTCTGCCAAGATGATTGACAACCACTATGGTGCAACCAACTTTACCAACCTTAGACCTCCAAACCTTTCCTAAATTGACTTAATAACAAGGCTTGATTAATACACAAAACTTACGTAAACCTAACGTATTTTCGTCATTGCGACCATAGGGTAGACGCGGAGCGGCTTCTCGCAGAGTAGCAATCTCAAAGCCTTGATTTTCGTATCGCTAGAATAATGATGGCAATTTTTACCATTTCATTGAGATCAACGATTTTTTCAAAAAGTCGGGGATCTGGAACGCGTATCTGGTTAATTTCACCAAATTTTCACAAAATCGGGAATATATAAGGGCAAAGTTGTATAAAATCTCAGTAATAACCTCATACTGACGCGATTATGCCGCCAGACTACGCAGGGAAAAATCTTAGAGGGCGCTCTTTTAAAGGTCAAAACCTGACTGGAGCAAACTTTAGCAAGGCGGATATTAGAGGAGCAAACTTTACTAACGCAATTCTTAAAGGTGCGGATTTTACAGGTGCTAAAGCCGGACTACAAAAGCGTTGGACTATTGGGTTGCTCATAGCCTCATGGCTGCTATCGGCAGTTTCAGGGTTTTTCTCACTCTTTTTCGGTGTATTGGTAGCATCTATATTTAGCTCTACAACTACTGAATATTTTAGTCGTATTCAACAGATCATTTCCGGTATAGTCTCCCTAATTGTGCTACTGGTTTTTTGTATTATTACTCTTCGTAAGAGTTTAACAGCAGGTTTAGGAGCCGTAGCTGTAGCCGTAGCCTTCGCCGGAGTCGTAGCCTTCGCCTTAGCCGTAGCCGTAAACGGCGGACTCTTCGCCTTCGCCTTCGCCAGAGCCTTCGGCGGATCTGTATCTGTAGCCGGAGCCGGAGCCGTAGCCGTAGCCGTAGCCTTCGCCGGAGCCGTAGCCGGAGCCATAGCCGTAGCCGGAGCCATAGCCGGAGCCATAGCCATAGCCATAGCCGGAGCCGGAGCCGGAGCCGTAGCCTTCGCCGGAGCCTTCCACGTAGACGGAGCCGTAGCCTTCGCCGGAGTCGTAGCCGGAGCCGGAGCCTTAGTCTTCGCCGGAGCTGGAGCCGTAGCCTTTACATTATTTAGTGCTTACATTGGCTGGCGTAGTTTAAGAGGAGATGAAAAAGACGCTTGGGTACGCTCATTTGCTGTCGCCTTTGCTGCAACAGGTGGGACAAGCTTTCGTGGTGCTGATTTAACTGATGCTGACTTTACAGGTGCAATTCTCAAAAATACAGATTTCCGAAAAGCCAATCTCACCCGCACTCGTTTTTATGAAGCTAAAAAACTTGACCTTGCCAGAGTGGGAAATTTAATATTAGCTAAACGAGATATTCTCAAATTACTTGTAAGTTGCAATGGTAGAGAAAAATCATATCTTGGCGCTAATCTAAAAGGCGCAAACCTCATAGGCGCAGATTTAACAAAAGCCAATTTTAAAGATGCCGATATTACTGAAGCTACCTTCCAAGGAGCTTGTTTAGAGTGGGCAAATTTGACTTTAGCTCAAGCTGTAGGTACTGATTTTACTAGTGCAAAAATGACTGGTGCTTGTGTAGAAGCTTGGAATATTGAAAGTTCAACTCTATTAAATAATGTAGATTGTCGCTTTGTTTATCTTTTAGAACACCCCCAGCTTGGAACTGATGAGCGCGAACGCCGTCCTAATAGTGGCGAATTTCAACCAGGAGAATTTTTTAAACTATTTGAAGAAGTTTTAAATACTGTAGATTTGATTTTCCGTAATGGCATTGATTGGAAGGCTTTTGTGAATGCTTTTGACAATGTACAACAACAAAATCAAGATACAGAATTAGCCTTACAAAGTATTGAAAATAAAGGTGATGGAGTAGTCGTTGTTAAAGTTGGTGTGTCTGAAGGTGCAGATAAAGAAAAGATTCATAGTGATTTTACCCAAAGTTATCAAATAGCACTGCAAGCTGTAGAAGAAAAATATAAGGCACAATTACAAGCTAAAGATAATGAGATAGTTATCTATCGACAACAAAGTGCAGAAATGAAAGAAATTGTGAGTTTATTAGCAAATAAACCTATTAATGTTCAAGTTGAAAATAAATTAGAAAATAAAAATATGACTAACAGTAACGATTCCAGTCGTAATATTAATATTGGCAATATTGGCGGTAATTTTAATGCTAGTGGGCAAGCTTTGAATTTAGGTGATATCAGTGGTACGGTAACAAATGCTATTAATGAGTTACCAAGTTCATCTGAATCTGAAAAGCCGGGAATTAAGGAATTATTAGCACAATTACAAACAGTCATTGAAGCTGAGGAAAATTTACCGCCAGAAGATAAAGCTGAGGCGTTAGAACAAGTAAAAGCTTTGGCAGAAGCTGGGAAAAATCCCCAAGAGGGAGCGATGCAAAAGGCAGCGAAAACAGCAATAAAAATTTTGAAGGGTACTGTTGCTAGTTTACCTGATGCAACTAAGTTGGTTGAGGAATGTGGTAAGTTGTTGCCGTTGATTTCTCAGCTTTTGGGTTGAGTAGGTTTATTGATTTATTTGTCAGTCCCTTAAAAAACATTGCCCCCCTCCGCCGCCGGAGAGGGGTTAAAAAAGCTCACTGCTGAAACTCAGCACTTAGCACTGCCTAATAAGCATCTTGCAACTCGTAGAAATCAGGTGAAATGTAATCCTTCCGCAAGGGCCAACCCACCCAATCTTCCGGCATCAAAATTCGCTTCAGATTCGGATGTCCCTCATAGACAATGCCGAACATGTCGTAACTTTCTCGCTCTTGCCAGTCTGCGGTTTTCCAGATCCAGTAAACTGAAGGCACGCTGGGATTTTCCCTAGGTAAAAACACCTTCACCCGCACTTCTTCAGGTCTATCGGCATTATCGCCAACTTTAATCAAGTGATAGACACTGACCAAATCTTCTCCTGGGCCCAGGTCAATACCAGATTGAAACTGAAGATAATTAAACCCGTAGGCATACAGCGCTGTAGCAATGGGGAGTAAGAAATCTGACTCCACCTTAATTATCTCTACCCCGTTCTTATCGGGTTCCAAAGACTCATGCTCAAAGCCATTTTCCGTCAACCACTGGGAAACTTGGCCAGCTTTAACCAGGGAATCTTCGGCTGCTGGTACTGGTTTGGAATCTTCTTCAGCCACGGTTTTGTTCCTCCTTTTGTGTCTTTGCTGTCAGCAACGCAGGTGGTACTGGTAGACCAATTGCTTCTGTTAATTCCTTTGGTGGTGCGTAGCGCGTTTCTGACTGCAAATACTTACCAGTTAAAATTTGCTCCGTGGGTTTCAGGTTGTGAGTCGTGCTGTAAAAACGGTGGACTTGCTTAATTTGATCTCGTTCTTGCATTGAGTCATTAGCGATCTTTTTCCGCAGCTTAATAATTGCGTCGATAATCGCTTCTGGCCGGGGAGGACAACCAGGCAAATAAACATCCACAGGAATTAGCTTATCAACTCCACGCACAGCCGTGGGTGAATCCACACTGAACATCCCGCCTGTAATTGTACAAGCTCCCATAGCGATGACATACTTCGGCTCAGGCATTTGTTCATAAAGACGCACTAATTGGGGTGCCATCTTCATCGTAATTGTCCCTGCCGTAATAATTAAATCGGCTTGGCGGGGGCTAGAACGGGGAATTAGCCCGAAACGGTCAAAGTCAAATCGGGAGCCAATTAAAGCTGCAAATTCAATGAAGCAGCAAGCTGTACCAAACAGCAAAGGCCACAAACTCGAAAGCCGTGCCCAGTTATAGAGGTCATCAACTGTAGTCAGAATCACGTTTTCAGAAAGATCCTGCGTAACCGTGGGTCGTTGAATGGGGTTGATGATTTGCTCTTTGTCTTGGGTTGTTAAATTTGGATTCAAGACCATTCCAAAGCTCCTTTACGCCATGCGTAAACTAGGGCGACTACAAGAATTGCAATAAAAACTAAGGCTTCAATGAAAGCCAATAGCCCCAGACGGTGGAAAGCCACCGCCCAAGGATACAAGAAAACAGTCTCCACATCAAAGACGACGAAGACTAGCGCAAACATGTAGTAGCGAATATTGAACTGAATCCAGGCTCCCCCAATTGGTTCCATACCAGATTCGTATGTGGTGCGCCGCTCTAGGCTATTACCACTGGGTCGTAGGAGCTTGGATGCTGAAAGTGCCAAGGCAGGCACAAGGCTGCAAATGATGAAGAAGCCTAGAAGGTACTCGTAACCGCTGAGGACAAACACAATGAATATCTACCGCTTATGGTGTAAATAAGGCTGTTACTTTCTTTTACATTATATCTTTTTGACTTTTCTGAAATCTGGGAAACAGACTCTCTTCAGGTATTTGATTCGCTTTGGGTAATGATGGAAAAGTCTAACAGGTATGTCATAATTTTTAACGTATATTTAATAATTCCTCTCGGCGAGGCCTGAGCAATGAGTGAACAAGCTAGCGAACAAGCTGTTGAAAATCCAGCATTAGACCGCTACGAGTGTCGCGCCTGCGGTTATGTTTATGAACCAGAAAAGGGCGATGATAGCCATAACATTGACCCAAACACACCTTTTGCAGAACTGCCTATAACTTGGCGCTGTCCAGTATGTACTGCGAAAAAGACCGCTTTTGCCAATATCGGCCCTGCGGGAACAGCATCCGGTTTTAAGGAAAATCTTGGTTATGGTTTGGGTGTCAATCAACTGACACCAGGGCAAAAGAACATTCTGATTTTTGGCGCTTTGGCTCTCGGTTTCTTGTTTTTTATCAGTCTCTACGGCTTACAATAAGACCCGTTATCTTTTTTACCCAGTGGGGAGGGCGACCATTGCCCTTAAGGTTAAAAATCTAGAAAACAACTACACAAATTTAGAAATAAGTAAGAAATACTGATGCATTCAATGGGTATTGTGAGAAATTGGCAAAGAATATTTGCCTTGTTAGTATTAGTCCTCATGTGTGTAGGTTGTAGCAAAGTCCCTTCCACCAGCTTTAATCCTTGGGAAATTATTTCTGTGCCTACAGAAGCTAAGTTGCTGGATATTGCCTTTACTGATAACCCCCAGCATGGTTTTTTAGTAGGTGGCAATGCTACACTTTTGAAAACAAATGATGGTGGTAATACTTGGCAACCAATCACACTGGTACTTGATGACCCCAAGTCTCGTTTTGACTCGGTAAGTTTTGCCGAGCAAGAAGGCTGGATTGTCGGAGAACCTTCTTTACTACTACATACCACTGACGAAGGTCGTTCTTGGTCACGTATTCCCCTCAGTGAAAAACTACCTGGTAGTCCCATCGCTATCTATGCACTGGGAAAAAACACAGCTGAAATGGCTACCGATGTAGGAGCAATTTATAAAACTACAGATGGTGGCAAAAACTGGAAAGCCCAGGTTGAAGCGGCTGTTGGTGTAGTGCGTAATATGGAGCGCTCGGTTGACGGTAAATATGTAGCTGTGTCCGCCAAAGGTAGCTTCTATTCGACTTGGGAACCGGGTCAAAGTGCTTGGCAACCCCACAACCGCAATAGTTCTCGACGCCTAGAAAATATGGGTTTTACAGAGAATGGTCAATTGTGGTTGTTAGCAAGGGGGGGTCAGGTGCAATTTAACGACCCAGCTAATCCTGAAGAATGGCAAGAGGCGCAGAATCCTGAGTTGGCCACAAGTTGGGGTTTACTAGATTTGGCATATCGTACTGCCAATGAAATTTGGATCGGTGGCGGTAGCGGTAATTTGCTGCGGAGTCCTGACGGTGGTCAAACCTGGGAAAAAGACCGCGATGTGGAACAGGTAGCTGCTAACTTGTACAAAGTTGTCTTTTTTGGGACAGATCAGGGATTTGTTATAGGCGATCGCGGTATTTTACTTAAATACCAACCAAATATCGCCAAAGCTGACCCTGTAGGAGCCGCTTAGGGACACCACACGCTTAAGTATTCGCCCTGATTTCTGAGAAGAACGTTGCAACTTGTAACTGTTTTTAAACTTTGTAGGATAATAGACTCAATAACAGTCTTCATGAAGGTAGGAATCTAAATGTCAGGTACCACTGGAGAACGTCCATTTTCGGACATTATTACCAGCGTTCGTTACTGGGTAATTCACAGCATCACCATTCCAGCATTGTTTATTGCCGGCTGGCTGTTTGTCAGCACTGGACTGGCTTACGATGCTTTTGGCACACCCCGTCCTAACGAGTACTACACACAAACACGGCAAGAAGTGCCTATTGTGAAGGATCGTTTTGACGCTAAACAGCAAGTTGAACAATTTATCGGAAAGTAGTTTGGGATCATGACTAGCGGAAATAACGTCAATCAACCAGTTTCTTATCCAATTTTTACAGTTAGATGGCTCGCAGTTCATACCCTAGGCGTGCCCACTGTATTTTTCTTAGGCGCGATCGCCGCCATGCAGTTTATTCAACGCTAGGAGTCAATCATGGAAAGAAGCCCTAATCCTAATAATCAACCGGTTGAACTTAACCGGACTTCGCTATACCTAGGACTATTACTAGTTTTCGTTCTAGGGATTCTGTTCTCCAGTTACTTCTTTAACTAATAGAGAACAGTTTTTGTAAATCTTTGTTTATTTGTTCGATGTTGATTTTTTGTTAAGGGAGGAGAAAAACTGTGTCAGCAGGAAGTGGGAGAATACCCCTGTGGGTCGTCGCTACGATCGCAGGTTTAGGTGTAATTACAGTTTTAGGCATTTTCTTTTACGGAGCCTACGCTGGAGTTGGTTCTTCAATGTAAAATAACCTGATTCTGAATGCCATTTAGTATGGACTTTTTGGCAATTGTTTAAAAATCAGTATTAACAAACCGCCTATCTCTATGAGACAGGCGGTTTGTCGTTAGAATTAGCTCTAAAATTGGTAACGAGCTACTTTACCCATGACTAATTAGGCAATATCATCGCGTTCAATGTATAACAACAAAAACGCCATTGTTACCGCCGGAAAAACTAGACCAGTCAGGGGAACAAGAATGGAGGGCAAAAATGAAGCTGCCATAGTTAAGTTTCCTATTGAATAATAGACAATCCTCGAAAACGAGCTTACTGCAAATCCTGCCTGATTTTTTAAATTCTCAAAATTTTTAACACAGTCATTGTTTCTTAGGCGTTCACATCCCCAGTAATTCATCTAGCCGTAAATTTGGCAAATCTGGAGGAATCACAGTCCGCACAACCGTGATTTTGTGACTTTCCTGTTGGGTAACCTGATGGAAAGCGATCGCCTCTAGGCGAATTTCCAAACAGCCAAAGGGAATGTTTAATTGAGTCATCACTTCCACATCTCCCTCAGCCTGAGGTAGCAAGTCTGTCAGCACATGAGGCCCATCCAGCAACCAGCGCGTTTGGCAATCTTCTACCCATAACTTAACAGCTACTTGGGGAGGCACAGCCGGCAATTCTATCCTCACTCTCACAGACTTACCAGCAACTAATTCCCCATCCGGTACATGCATCTGCGGAATCGGTAAAGGCTCAACTATTCCTCCTTCCAGCAATGGAGCGGATAAGTCTGAGTTGGCTGGCTCTTGCGGTTCAGAGGCACCACTGACTGTTAAATATGCTGCCTCCATAGTATATGTATCATCTACCACAAATTCTTGTGCTAACCAAGCAGATGGTGTTGGCGGATGGACAGCCGATGCTAATTCGGGGACTGGAGGCGGTGATGCAGCGGTTTCTGCTAATAAAATATTTTCTGCATCCACATCTGCGAGTATTTCTGTTTCCGCTACTTCTAGTATTTCTGTCTCTTGTACTTCTGCTGCGATCTCATCTGCTGTGCTTTCTGTTTCCTCCTCTAGATTTAATAATGAGTCAACATCTACAGGGGGAGAAGAAAGCGGCATTTGTGCATCAGGTATCCTTTGCTGGTCAAGAACATCAATAATCGATTCCGGTAGAGAAGATGCTTGGCTTTGCATCCACTTTCTAATCAGGGGAGAAGAATAAATATTGCCTTCTGTGGTTAATCGCAAACTGTCTGGGGCAGTTACTTCTGACTCCGATTCATTGCTTAACTCTAAACTGGCTGGGACAGTTACTTCTGGCTCCCATGCATCCTGATATTCTGTATCAGCAGGTACTAATTCTGGGGGAAATAATTCCAGTTGATTTTCATCCTCCAGGACAGGTGTATCAGTTTGTAGAGATTCCTCAACAGCCGCAACATCCAAAGCATTGGCCGTGCTATTATCCTCTTCAACTTGTATCCTAGATGCAGCTTTCACCCGTTTTAAGTAGGGAAAAGTACTGCCGAGCATCGCCACTCGATGATCTCTAATAACCAACTGCGCTAAATTAATCGGAGCTAAGGGAGTTAGATTTTCATTTTTCTCTCTGGCTGCTGACTCTAGAGAAACAGATAAACTCACATCATCAATCGCCAAACCTGTGGTGAGTGCAGTTGTGGTAGTGGATTGGTTCTCCGGTAGCTTTGGTAGTTGTGGCAAACGAGAATCTGCTGCTTTCTGGATCTCAGATACTGGCAATGAAGCTTCTGCTGTTTCCCGCGGTTTAATTTGCGATGGCTGTAAATGACTGAGGGCAGAAGTCTCAAACAGCCCAGAAGAATCTTTTGGAGAAGTTTTAACCAAGTTGAACAGCCCTAAATCAATGCTCATAGTCCGTTCCGGCACTGTAGACTCATCTGCCGAATTGGGTGATGCGCTAGAGCTATCTAAGAAATTGAGATAACTACTTTTGGCGGCTGCTGTGATTGCCAATAATTCCGTCACATCTGCTGTAATTGTGAAAGACTTGCTAGCTAACAGAACTATTTCACTCACATCTGTAAGTGCGCCATACAAACGCATGTCTGCCAAAATCAGTTTGGATTCACAGTGAATAGGGATATTAATTACAGAACTGATACTAAAGGGCAGCGAGCTATTTGGTAAAGGCTGCCGCACCAGGGTTAAAATTTCTGACTCCAGAGGCGATCGCAGTTCAATTAGTAATTTTAGAGCATAAAGGTTTTCCGGGTATGGTGTTTCATCCTCACCATTTGCCTGGTTTTGTAGCTCTACACACCCGTTAATAGTTAGTTTTTCTCCCCAGCGAGCAATGTAAATTTCTCGATATAAGGTGAGCAATAATGGCGGGGGTGATTGTACAACTAAACTATCTTCCAGTTCCTCATGTTCTAGTAAGGTTTCAACGGTAGGTAAAGCTAAATCCATTAAATTTTGTAAAATTTGCTCTGCCGTTTCGCCTTTCAACCAGACGGGATTAACTGGCTGGTCACTAACTGTACTTCCCTCTTCTATTTGAGTTGGTAAATCGGTAGTAGCTGGGTTGCTTTCACTGTATACAGTTATCGGGGCTATCAATTCTTCATCAACAATCGTGTCTGGATTGCTGTCGTTGTATACAGTCACCGGGGATATCAATTCTTCCTCAGCAATAGTGGCTGGGTTGCTGTCGTTGTCTACAGTCACCGGGGCTATCAATTCTTCCTCAGCAATAGTAGCTGGGTTGCTGTCGCTGTATGCAGTTACCGGGGCTATCAATTCTTCATCTGCAATCGTGTCTGGGTACTGGAGTGAATTAGACTCTATATTTTCCGTCTTGCTCAAACTTCCCCGTGTCTCGTATGCTTCCTGAGACAAGACTTGCAGATTGATACTGTATTGCCACGATTGACCAAAAAGATCCGACATCAAATCCCCAGAGCATTGCAATTCCCAAATGCCCTGCTTGAGGTGGGTAAAGGGAATTACCGCCATTAAACCTTCCGAGTTAGTGCGCCGCGATCGCTTTTGAATCCGCCGTTTTGGGGGAATTTCTTGGGTTGAAGAGTGAGTAACCCGGATTTCTACATCCGTATTAGGCAGGTTAGAACGAGCCAAAACTCTATACCGACCTTCCAAAATTTCTAAGTTTGGCGATTCCAGGGTATGCCAAGAGCGATCGCCCTGCTTCTGTATTAGAAATTGCCAGTGTTCCATTGTGAGTGATGCCCGTACCAAAGAGCAGCAGAGTCAGATTGTGCGTTATCTTGCTTGCAAGTTTACCTCAGCAACTAACAATTGCATCACCCAATGTTACTATTTGCTTCCCAGTCCGGCAAGATTATCATCTACTTTACAAAAACTTTAATTACTTTACTTCTAGCACTTTCCCTAACTGAGTAAAGCGAATTTCAATCCGTCGCCGTGTCTCATCTGCTTGACGCGCGATTCACAGCAAATTCTCCACTAGGTAATATTAAGTAAGTAGCCGAATCAGCACGGAATGATAATTCCTTGAGTCTTTGTTCTTTTAGCTGGATATTAAGCAGCACTTGTACCACTGTTAAAACACGCATCAATCCTAAATCAGCATTATAACCCGCTGGCAATTTACCTAAAGGCAATGCACCGTTCGCCACATTTTCTCAATTCAAATCTAGGTTATTGGCCACATTACCATTAGGTTAACCGTCAGTATATCCAATAATTTCTACAATATTAAGATTATACTGTGTTTGTATTTCCAATACTATTTGTTGATAAATATAAGTAAAAATTGCTGGGGGAATTGTGGCACTTCCAGATGCATATCAACACCTTCATCTTGGAGACAATAAATCAAGGAGGTGTATATTTTAGTATTACCAGTCAATTGAAATTACTGTTAGTATGCGAAAAATTGTTATAAAAAAATAGACCTGTATGATTAACAAGGTCTCTTTGGACGAGAAAAAACCTAATTTTATTTACAGGTTCATCAAAAAGTTGGGCAATGGTTAATCGAAGGTGTCAAACACCATAGCGGTTTTGATAATAAGCCAAAATTTGCTGCACACGGTGCCGACTTTCTGACCCAGAGTTGGGTTGCCAAGAAATCCATAAGCCATCAATTTGGCTTTGATCATAATCAAATTGTTGAGATGACTGAGGAATTAAAGCAACTTCCACACCTTCAACTTGGCGCAAATGAGCAGCTATCTCTCGATAGACTGCTAAAGGTAAACCAGTAAATTCAATTTTTTCCTTAGTCTCCATCTTTTATGAAGCTCCGACAGTAACAGGATTTTGAGGTGTTGTCATCGAAACAGAATTGCCAACATTAGTTGTGGCTGATGGCGTTGAGTTGCTAGCCTCTTCACCCACCATTCTGGCGACTTCAATACCATATTGTTCCAGAATTACAATCGGATTGGAACCTGCATTCATTTCAATACGTTTAATTAACAGTCCATTTGCTAATCGCTGTCCTGCCTGTACATAACGACTCGTGGTTTCATTGGGGACTTTAATAATCGCTTGGGGTTCTTTCCCAATTAGCACTACACCACTTACAGTGACTGCCTTGGCTAAGTCAGGTTGCGCTGGTGGTGGTAATACAGATACCAAGGTGGGATTGGGAACAACTTGAGGCATGACTGGTGGCAGAACTGAAGCCTGAATAGGATTTGGCTTTGGTGTTTGTGCCACATTGCTGGAAGCGACAGGAGTTCTAGTTCCAGTAGAAAGGGCCGCGCTGCTGGTGGGCTGTCTGGGTACTGTAGCCGTAGGTAGGCGAGGTAACACCGGCACTACCCTAGCTGTAGTTGTACTTTGATGGACTGAAAGAACTGGCTGCCCGATAATTTGGGCAAACGGATCAGTCCTTCCTTGTGACACTATGACTACTCGCTCTGTAGCATTAGTGGGTTGGATTAAGTTAGGAGTTGCCGAAGCATTAGTTACTTGCTGGTTGGTAGATACCACCGGATTATTAAAGGATTGAGTCGCCATTGGCGACTTTGTAGCTGGCGTTGTAGTAGGCACAGGAGCAATAGCTTCTGGTGTACTTTCTGTAGTACAGCCTGCGATCATCGCCAAACTTAAACACGCTGCAAATGCAATTTTGGAATTTCTGCCCATTAGCCGTTCTCAAAAGCTACCGGAAACATTGCTGAAGGAAATCAACTATGCCTATTTGTATTTGAGGCAAAGTATCTTCCCGTTATAACCTACTTTTTGGAATTTTAAAGGTTATTTTTAGCACACTAAACCTGGGGTAAATGCGGCTAACCTAATGGGCTATTCATCCTCTGCGGTACCCATGAGGTGCTTTAACAAGCCCAGTCCTTTTTTGACTCTCCGGGAAACTGTAACGACACTAATCCCCAAATGTTCTGCTACTTGTTTTTGGGTCAAGTCCTGTAAAAATACGCATTCTAGTACTTCACGAGTACATTTTTCTAGCTGAAACAGCGCTTGTTGCAAGCGAATTTGGTCTTCTTGCGCTAGTTGAAAGCTACGATGACGCGGATCGGGGACTAATTCTCCTAAGCTAGTAGACCCATCTTCTCCGTCCACAACTGGGACATCTAAGCTCAGAGGAGAGCGATTGACCCATGCTAATTTAATTTCTTGCCATTCATTGGGGGAAATTTCCAGTGCTGCGGCTAATTCAGCATCAGTAGGTTGGCGATTATATTTTTCGCGTAAGGAACGTGAAACGCCTATTGCCTGCTGTTGTAGGGCTAAATAACGCCGAGGAATTCGCACCGTCACACCTTTATCTCGCAGGTAGTGTTGAATTTCACCACGAATGTAGGGAATAGCAAAGGAACTGAAAGCATGTCCCTTAGAAATTTCAAACTTTTCAATAGCCCGAATTAAACCCAAACAGCCGACTTGCAACAAATCATCATAGCTTTCACGACATTGATTCATCCAATAATGAGCTTCTTTTCTCACAAGTCCAAAATTTAGTTTTACCAGTTGATTGCGAATAGTTTCGGAACGAGATTGCTGATATTCTCGCAACAACTGCCAAATTTCATGCTTAAGTTCGTTGGTGACTGTAGTAGGCATAGCACCACATGTATTGAGAAAATGATCAGTGAATACCCGCTTATCAACAGCTACGATTGTGAAATATTCCAGAAAAAAATCTGTTATTTTCCCTAAAAAAATATATGGTAAATAACAATTTTGGCTGTGAAATACCTTAGAGGCTTGACAATCGCAGAAAATATCAATAAGCGAGGCTAGTATTTCTCTAGTTATTTAAATTCGTTATTATCTGTAGCTTTTGATGACTACATTTAAACAAAATATAAAATTACTTCTATAGTTTCAAACCGAGATTGTACCTAACTTTATTAATTAATTAAGAAAGCTATTGGCAATGACTTCATTAACTGATTATTCGTATGTTTCAGTGGAAATACCGTAGTTAACAAATGAGATTCATCTGATATTCAAAATTATTAAGTAACCGAGCGTAAATAGAATTAATCATCAAACCTGTTATGGTTTCAAAAAATAGAATTAGTTGGAGTGTAAATCTAAAAATATAATGTTAAGCACTTGTCCCTATTACTTACTTTAGGGACATCCAAAAATTAAATTCCTCAATTCCTGCATCCAATACAACTATCAGATTTAAGCTAAAAAACCTCTAGTTTGCACATTTCCATTAGATTAAACTCTTGTGGAGTGGGCATCTTGCCCGCCCAAGTTATGCAAATTAAATGTGCAACAGCTTATTCTCTCCTGCTTCCCTACAGGGATTTGATGATTTTTTATTTGCAGTCCTTTATCCATATGAATCTCAGCCAAGCGCATAAAAAACCCATTTACATCCCCTAAATTTCTAGGAAGCAAATGGGTAAAATCTGGTAATAAAGCTGATGATTAAAGAATTGAATTCATGAGTACTAGCTAGTGGCCATACTCAAAAGAATTTAGCCACGATTAGGTTCAACTCGGGCATAAAACAGACCGCGAATCTTGACTTCCTTCGGTTCGCCAGCACCTAAATCAGTATCAGAAGGCTGTTCGCTCTCGAAAGTGCCAGCAATTTCACCACTAGAGCTATCTATTTTGGCTACTTGTAAAGAAATTTTGCCATCGAGAATTTGCACCCGTTTGACATTAGCGCGGGTCAAGTCTTCGTCATCTGCTTGGGCAGGTAGAGCCACAGCATTATCGTAGCCACTGACAACACCACGACCTTTGGGATCTAAGAAAGCCGCACCACGATAGGAAGGAACCTTGAAAGTACCTTCAAAGTCCGTAGAGGTGTTGATACTGGTCAAACCAGGTTGTGTTTGAGCAATTAAATCTTTGATGGTGAAGAGGAAAGGTACTGATTCACCACCAGGGAGTTTGACAGTGATGGCTTGGAAGTCCAGACCATCTGCTTCTACAAAGGTCAGGCTGTTATCTGGATTGATTTTCAAATCGCCTTGTACCTGGTCAATGGTAGAAGTGTATCTGGTCAATAATTTGCCAGAAACAAATTCTGCTGTTTGGCGTTTATTGGCTGGTTCTTCTTTCACAAAGAAAGTGGTTGGTTCCAAGCAGAGTTCTTTGATGCTGTAGGATTTGCTGGAATCAATGGGAATAGAACCACGGCTAGTTTCTGCCAACTGGGGGCATTTGTTAGCCAAGCCAGTGCCGCGAATTTGTTCGTAGGTCAGTACATCTCTACCACCGGTAGAAGCGGGAGCATCACTGCAAGCAGTTAATAGGCCAAGACACACAGCCAAGAATGCAACAATTAAAGCGCGATACCTCATGGTCAACCTCAATGTCAAAAATTAATATCTAAGTTGTAAAAGTCAAATCAGCCAGATCATACGATTTTTTTTAACTCAAAATCAAAGCAGTCTAGTCTTATCTAAAAACACATAATGAGATTTTACTCACTTAGAGGCTGTGCTAGACGCGATCGCTCACTTTTAGAAGTGATCATTGGTGCCTGTAATATGGACAAGGTACGTCAAGCTGAAATCTTTGCCCCAATAGGTTTGTAGCTTCTGAGGCTTGATTTTTGCCACTCCATAGGTGTGTACTTATGCCCTGAGAAATTTGTGATCACAGATAAAAGCCAAAAATCTTCGGTAAATTTGAGTAGACTTCAACTACACGGAGATAATGGCATGAACAATAAACAAAGTGTTGAATCAGAAAATTTGTCTGATCAATTGCAAATGATCGCAAAGGCGGTAAATGATGTCGCTCAGGCTTGTCAGGGAGATGCCATCGCTCTTTTGGGCTTGCTACGGCATTTAGAACAGTTACATCGAGATATTCGGGATAGCGCTTTTCAAGAGAGTTTGCCGGATAATCGCCAAAAACTCTACTCTTTGCTCAAAGATATTGAGTCTGAGGGGGGCTGGCCTTATATTGAGCGCATGAGACTAAAAGCCTTTCTCGCAATTTTGCCGCCATCCGCGATGGAGGATCACAGCGAGGCGGAAAACAGCGATGATTTGTTAGAAAGCGATCGCTCTTTGAGTTGGTAAGCTCAAACTTAATTTTGAGTTTTGAATTCAGAATTGTTCGCGCTTCATAATTCTTAACTCATCACCTTTGTATTTAGCGCCTGGGACTGATGCCATCACAAAGAAAGCGATCGCGTTCTTCAACGTTGCGGTTGTGCTTGAGGTAATCATTTACCCAGTTGCAACCACGCAGCAGCAGGTGATCAAGATGCAAATCCCACAAAATGATTGTTTGATCATCACTAGCCGATGCCAAGGTTTGACCATCAGGACTAAAGCCAACACTTAACACAGGGGCGCGATGCCCGTTGAGGGTTTTAATCAATTTACCTTCACGGCTCCAGAGTTTGACTGTGCTGTCCCAACTGGCAGCAGCCAGCAATTCACCTTGAGGATTGAATGTAACAGCGTTGACGCTATCGCTGTAGCCCTTTAAGAGTGTTTTTAGCAATGTCCCATCGTATCGCCACAACCGGACTGTATTGTCCCAACTGGCAGAAGCTAGCAATTGGTCGGTGGGACTGAAGCTCACACCTAACACCCAACTATCGTGGGGTGAGAAAGTTTTGAGCAAAGTTCCATCTCGCCGCCACAGTTTTACTGTTTGATCATCACTGGCGGAAGCTAAAAGTTGACCATCAGGACTGAAGTTAATACTATTTACCCAACCATGATGCCCAATTAAGGTTTTGAGCAAAGTCCCATCCCGTCGCCACAGTTTGACTGTTTTATCTTTACTGGCGGAGGCTAGTATTTGACCATCAGAGCTAAAACTGACACTCATAACACTGTCAGTATGCCCTTGGAGAGTTTTCAGTAAAATCCCATCCCGTCGCCATAGTTTCACTGTTTTGTCATAACTGCCTGAAGCCAGAATTTCACCTTTGGGGTCAAAACTGACACTAGGAACTTGTTCTGCATGTCCCCTGAGAGTTTTGTAGAATCGAGTTTCTATTTCACCGTTATTAGTATTTCGTTGCCAAAGTTTCACTGTGCGATCACGACTACCAGAAGCCAACATATTACCGTCAGGACTCCAGGCGACGCTTAAAACTCGATCTTTATGCCCTTGAAGAATAGGCAATTTTGGTGCTTCTACATTCCACAGTTTGACACTTTTGTCATAACTGCCTGATACCAATAGTTGGCTGTCGGGACTGAACACCACGCTAGATACAGCGTCACTATGCCCCCTCAATGTTTTGAGTAATTTACCGTTGACACTCCAGAGGTTAATGGTATTATCGTCGCTGCCTGAAGCTAACTTTTGACCATCAGCACTAAAGCTCAGGCTCCAAACTGTACTAGTGTGTTGCTGTAAATTTCTATAAGTTTGAAAGTCCCAACTATCTTGACTATTTATCCCCAGTTGCCACAATTTAACTGTACTATCTCGTCCTGCTGATGCTAATAATTTCCCATCTGGGCTAAAGGTAACAACCGTCACGCCTTGATGATGCCCTCGCAAAGTTTTGACTAGGCTGCCATCACGCCGCCAAATTTTTACTGTTTTGTCGTCACTAGCTGAGGCGATAAATTCACCATTAGGACTAAAGGTAACCCAGTTAACCCAGCCTTGATGTCCCTTGAGGGTTGTGACTAAGCTGCCATCTTGACGCCAAATTTTGATAGTTTGATCTTTGTTGCCAGTAGCCAGTAATTCGCCATCAGGGCTGAAACTGACGCTGTAAACCCAATCGTTTTGTTCTGCTAAGGTTTTAACGGGTTTGGGGTCAAATACACCCGTTGTGGGGTTTTTTCGCCAGATATGCACAGTTTTGTCTAGACTGGCTGAAGCTAAGGTTTGGCCATCAGGGCTAAAACTGACGCTAGTAATAGCATCGGTATGTCCTTTGAGTTCTTGCAATAAATTACCGTCAGAACGCCACAGTTTTACCGTTTGATCTCGACTACCTGATGCTAATAATTGACCATCAGGACTAAAACTTACGCCCCAGACAATATCTGTGTGTCCCTCGAAGCGGTTTACTTCCGTTACCCCATAAACTGCTTGTTGTAGGGCTGTTACCACCCGCATTTGGGTTTCTGCTTCCACGCCCTTTGCTTGTTTGAGTTTTCTCCAAGCCCGCAAACTTTCTAGCAAAGCATCAAATTCTTTATTTGAGTTAAACAAAGCTTCACTTGTGGCGGCGATCGCGCTAATTTTCAAATTGGATTCACTGCGTTCGGCGCGTATCGTTTGGCTAATTGCTGCTCTTTTTTGTAAGTCGGCGTGCCACCATAAGGCAGCGATTGTGCCTCCCATAATTGCCAACAAGACACCTGCGATTCGTGCTTCTCGCAATCGCCGTTGTAGCACCAAATTTAATTGCTCTTGCGATAGCTTGTGGGCTACTTCAACTTTGTTTTTTTCAAATTTTATTTTTTCTAATTCGGCAACTATGCCATAGTTATTTTTTTGGCGAATCGGTTCTACTAAATAATCATGAACAAGTTGATAGCGATCGCCTACCTCTTCTCGCAACCGTAAGACTAAACCTGAACCCACTAAAATTGCTAAAATTAACTCCCACGCCAGTTCCACATCATATTGTTTTTCGAGGGCAACGGCTAAATCGGCTTTGGTTTTTAACGGGCGCGTGCCTTTTTCATCTGTTAACTCAAACAATAATTGCCAACTCAATTCTTCATTTTCTTGACCACAATCTTTAATTACCTCTTCTAACCAGCGCTCTACGAGTTTTTCTGAACCGCCACAACGCGTATATTGTTCCAGGGTAGTAATGTTATCTGCTTGTAGTTGTACACCCACTATTTGTAATTCAATGGGATGTACTTCCCCAATTTCTCCTGCTAAATCTTGAACTAATTTGTGAATTAAGTCATCACTTAATTCATAGTGAGAACGTTGGGTAAAACTTTTAATAATACCCGTAGTATCTTGAATGGAAAAATTGCCTAAGTAATAACGAATGTCTTTATCAAGAATGTTTTTATTGATTATACACAAATCATATAAAGTATCATTATTTTTGTTGCTTAAACGTTCAAATTCTAACAAGTAATGTAAGTAGTCTTCTCTTAAAGAAAGAATTATTTTTAGATGAGCAATATTTAAACACTTACTAAAAAATTTATAAAAAGTGGTTATTTGTTGAGAATTGCTTATAAAAAAGAATTCTTCAAATTGGTCAAAAATAATAATGATAGTGTAATTGCGTTCAACGGCTAATTGTAGTTTTTCTAGGAGAATATCCGAGGTAAAGTCCGTAGCAATTGGTATATCTGTTTGTGCTAATGCCCTGTTGATACTACTGCCCAAGGCTGTAACCCAATCGGTATAAGCAGAGATAATAATCGGCAAAGGAATACGTTCACCGATAATTTTTGCCTTTAACGCAGGTACTAATCCCGCCTTGAGAATAGAACTTTTCCCAACACCGGATGGCCCATGAATTACTGTAAGTTTGTAGTCAGCACGGGTAATTCTTTCAATTAAGCGATTGACATCTTGCTGCCTCCCAGAAGCAGCTATTTCTCTAGCCACATCTTCTGGAATAAATGGTGCTGTTTGCGTTTCTAGCACTGGGTTAATTCTGAACCGTTGCGGCTGCAATTGACTGGCACCAATAAAGGCACGAAAGCCATACTGATGTTCTATTTGGATTTTTTCTTGCTTGAGGTGAAAGGCTTCGGCGTAGTCATGACGCTCATAAAAATAAAGCGATCGCAACTCTTCTAATATCTCTAAATATAGTGATGGCTCATACTGTAGCTCACAAACTACCTTTGCCCATTCCAAATTGCTGATAGCTTCCTCCCATTCACCCATATGCCTTTGTGAACGTGCCAGCAACAACAGGTACCAACTTTCTTGTTGTCGTGAAACTTCAGTTGCCCGTTCTGCGGTAGCAAGTGCCGTACTTGCTAATTCGTGAGCTAGCACCCAATTAGACTCAGAAGCCGCCACATCTGCTAAAAAACCATAATCTTGAGCAACTTGGGCGGGCAAACCATACTTTTCATGCAATTGCAAAGACTTTTGAGCTAATCTTTTTAATTCTTGCCAACCTTGTAAACGTTGTAACATTTCACAAGCAGGCAAAATAAATTTAGCAACTAAGTCTTGTATTGCTTCTTTTTCTAATACCTCAAGACATTGTTTAAACAACAAAAAAGCTTCTTGACAGTAACTTTGGTTAGCACTGGGATTTAAGTCTGCCATGCGACGATAACACAGACCTAGATGACATAATACTACTGCCTGCCAAAGCCGATGATGTGAAACCAAAGTCTCTACCTCACCACCAACAAGCATGTGCTGTTGCCACAGAGATAAACTTTGTTGATAGTGACCTAAAGCATCATCAATTTGATCATTGGCATACTTATCTCTCCCCAAAACAAATTCTAAACTAGCTTCTAATTCTGCTTCTAATTGAATATCATATAAACGCAACAAATCACTCCGGGCTGATTCAATTTCATGGCGGTGTTGTGATTTGGGGGCTAAATCAAGAGCCGCATTAGATAAAAACTTATCAGCCCCCGCTTCTAAAACCTTGGCAAATAAAGATTCTGTCTCTTGTCGAATCAAGGCAATTAAATCTTCTTTTGCCATTTCAAATTTAATTGTGGTGGCAGCCCAGCTTTTAAAGTCAGGTGCTAACCGAGAAAGTAATGATGCCACTTCATCCTGAAGCCACAATACCAGTGGAAACGGAAAAGTAGCTGCATAAATATCTCGTGCCTGGTTAATTCCAATTAGTAAGTCATCAATAGCGATTATTGACTCTAATCCAAAAACCATGACAGCTGATGGCAAAGAATCTGTAACTACAGCAAGATGATCAAGAAATAATTCTGATGCTATGGTGGTATGTAAGGCAGTATTAGATGCCTGAAGAAATATCTCTTTTAAATTGATGTCTTGAGTAAGAGAGCGAATATCTTCCAGAATTTGCTCACGTAATTGCCCGTAATTGCACCGGACTAAAATTACAGCAAATTGACCTTTTGATAGCTTAATAGATCGGACTAACCTTTGCAGAGAATGTTGATTATTGTGAGCACCCACTACTACCGATTGTCGCTGTGTCATAACTAAAAATCGAGCCATAAAAGAAGGATAAAAATTTCACATCAGAAATTCCATATCACAATAAAAAATTAAAAAAGGCACCAGTACGACTATGCGGAAGTCAAAAGGAGTCAGTGCCGTGGGTAGGTTTCCCGACTTGTAGCAACTGGCATTCAAAAAGCTATTATTTTGGGCTTTTGAACTTTTTCAGCAGGCTCTATTTAGTCCGCAGAGTACTAGTACAGCAAGGCGTAAATAGGCATACCATTTTAAATCGTCAAACAGCCTGTTTGATAAGCCTTTTGACTTTTGACTTCCGCGCAGCAGTACTAGTGGCTTTTCTAATTTCTCATTTTGTAAATCCAGTAGTGCTATTGGTAATTGTGGTTTGAATTTCTGAAAATTTGAGCTTGTTACTTGTTTTGTTGCCAAGCGATAACTTTTGCTGTCTCTGCTAATGCTGGACTAATCCCAAACCATCGCCCCACAGGATCGCGGTATTCAAACAGATACATACTTCGCAATAAGCTTTGATAGTCAGATTCACCTTTGACAGTCTGTTGTTGCATGACTTCAAATAATAATTCCCACTGGCATTCATCAATAGCTAATAGCAAATCATCACGGTAGTCTTTAATTACTGCTTCTAAACAATCTCTAGAGAACGGTGGATCTTGCCGTTGGAGGCAGCTATAAAGTAAACCTAATAAGTTACGGATGTGTCCACCACTGACGCGACAGATGCGTTCGAGAGTTTCCAGGTGGTCAAATAATTCGGTGATTAATAACAACCTGTCATTACTAGGAATTTGGGGAAAAGCTCTTGCCAAGACTAGTTGGCGTAACAGAGACATGCCTGGTTCGTAGTCACTACCATCTCTTTGCCGCACCCTTACCATTGGCAATACCTTGGGCGCAATACCCCCACCCAGGCGATTTTTCAAGGTCTCATATTCGTTAGAGAAAATTAATGCCAAGGGGATTGTATAAACTAAGTGACATTTCAGACGGCGTAACTGTTCACCTCGGTCGATGAAGAGATACTCTGGTTGTGTCCGTCCTGATGCTAAGGGACGCATATCAACTCTATCCAGGTTATCTACGATGACCACCAGTCCTTTTTGTCCTCTTAACTTGAGTTGTTCGATAGCTTTCTCTAACACCTCTTCGTTAATGGCTTGCAAAATACTATTGGTGCGAGGTTCTAAATATTGCCTCAATTGATTTCGTAACTGAGTGCTATCTTTGGTTTTGGCAGTAATTTTGGCAATACCTAAAGACAATTCTGCTTGTGCTGTTAGGTCAATAGGAGTTTGCAAAAAATCCCCAATTTCTCGAAAAAGATTAGTAAAGTAAGTAGGTTTTAGCTTGATACCGATCGCTTCTAAACTCGCACTCACTTGACGGGCTACACTCAGCAAAATATCACTGATATCAATATCCGCCATATCCAAATCTTGGCTGGATTCAAAATAAACCACGTGAAATCCTGCCACTGCCAATTCTGCTTTCAGGCGTTGTAATTCCGTGGACTTACCACAGCCGATATGACCTGTAAATAGTTGGCAGGTCGGCTCATCTGGAGAAATCCGAGTGATAGTACGTTGCAATTCTTCAACTATTTTGCAACCACGTACATCAGCAAAATCTATGTAATACTGCTTATCAAGCATGTCACCCATATTCAGGGTGTAGCTGGGGTTACATGCTTTGTAGAAGCGCGATAAATTCAGTGTATTTATCATGTAGATGCGTTTTTTGTTCGTATTATAAAATACAATTTATTTAGCCACTTTTGTAGACACATTATTAATTCAAAATCTGTATCTACCGAAAGACAACACTAGAAGCGGGATCGCTACAAGTAAATGTCAGTAATTTGCTAAAACTTCAGTTCTCCCTGATACGTACAGTATATCCGTCTTTTTTACAGATATATTGAGCTTTTGACAATCTTTAAGTTTATTTAGACTGAGTAAAAACCCATGTATCTTAGTTGACTTGTCAAAAAAAGCTCTTCACTATTGTAAGCCTCAATTTATATAGTTGCTTTTGGTCTAGCATATTGTTTTTTTCTAGAGCGGCAAGAGGGGGATGGGGGGTCATTAGTCATGGGGAAGTTGCTTTTGTCCTGCACTCTGCACACCCTTTGCCCCGACTTCTTTTGCATAAGTCAGGAATTTGCACAAGAAATCTATTAGCAGTCATGGGGTAAAACACAAGTTGTGTTATGTTTGTCGATAATTTTTTGTAGCCTTCTTAGCACATGTAATAAGCTGTTACCTGCCAAACAGGTTACATTCGGTTTAAACTAAACACTGCAAAGTGGCATCAAAAACTTACTGTTACCTGAATATTGGTGTAGTTTCTGTAAGGTGTTACTAAAAGTAAAAAAAGTCTTGAGGAGAGAGGTCAATAGATACCAACAGGGTTTACTGTAATTAATCAATGATCTGAGCCTACCAAATACTTAGACTGAAACCAAAAAGGGGTTTGAATGGCTGGCATAGTATCAGTTTCTCATAAAGATTTAGCCCAACGCCGTAAGAAATTACGTCGGCAGCGGCAAATGAAAATTATTCAGGCTATTTGGCGCACAATTGCCATTACTGGTTTGACAGGGGGTTTGCTGTGGGTAGCAATCCAACCCATATGGGTACTCAACGCTCCCAACCAAATTGTCATGAAATCAGGCAATCAAGTACTATCACAAGAAGCGATTCAGTCATTACTGGTGATATCCTATCCTCAGTCTTTATGGCGCATTGAACCTTCTGCGATCGCCAAGTCTTTGCAGCAACACCCGACTATTGCCCAAGCGAGTGTCAGTCGTCGCCTGTTTCCCCCTGGATTAAACATTGAAGTCCAGGAAAGAGTCCCTGTGGCCATAGCTCAAACATCTTCAGCACCAAAAACAGATGCTAATAAACAACAAGTATCTCTGGGTTTACTAGATGCTAGCGGAGTTTGGATTCCCTTAGAAAAATATACGTTAGTCAATCCCAATATCAAACTACCGAGTCTTAAAGTCATTGGTTCACCAGAACAGTATCAGTCCTACTGGAGTCAACTTTATTCATCATTGAGTCAAAGTTCAGTGAACGTGACGGAAATTGATGGACAAGATCCGACGAATCTAATTTTGAAAACAGAACTAGGAATTGTGCATCTTGGTGCCCCAAGTACTCAGTTTACTGAACAGATGAAAGTACTTGCCCAAATGCGATATTTATCTGCAAAAATCGATTCTAATGAGATAGAGTACATTGATTTAAAGAATCCCCAATCTCCATTAGTACATGTGAACCAAAAAAATCAAAAGATTAAATCCCAAACTCCCTAAAAATATTTGCTAATCTAAACCATTAACAACAAATAGTGGGAGGGAATTGGGTATGCTGAAGTCATAATGTGCCAAATCGGCAACATGGTAATGAAAATATTAATATCTCATTGAAGTTATACAGATCAATTTTAAGTAAATGTAGGTATACTTCTCTAGAATTAGCTGTGTGATTGCCTCCAGCCCCACGCTTTGCGTAATCAGCTGCATTCAGGCTCCTCCCATAGCAAACTTTCGCTCTGACCATCCTGTTAAGGTTGTCAGTCGTGATAACAATAAAGATACAGTGCCATTGATTTTGGCAGTGTGAAACTATAGTTGACTCTTAGGTGAATAGTACCTAAAAAAGTCGTTTATCTACCTTTCTGAATCCAATGACACTTGATAATCACCAAGGGCATAGTTATAAGAACTCCCAATCTGTGGGACAGCAGGGATTTCCACTGGCAGTTAATTCGACCAATCCCTTTAATAATTCGGGGCTGAACTTTGGGCAAAACCACGACAGTAAAAAGTTGTCTACAGAAAATAGCCGGATTGGCGAGATTGTTCCGGGTCGAGTGGCTAACATCAAAGTAATTGGTGTCGGTGGTGGCGGAGGCAATGCCGTTAACCGCATGATTGAGTCTGATGTCTCTGGAGTAGAGTTTTGGTCAATTAATACTGATGCTCAAGCTTTGACGCTAGCAGGCGCACCTAGTCGGTTGCAAATTGGACAGAAGCTAACCCGGGGTTTGGGAGCGGGTGGTAATCCTGCCATTGGTCAAAAGGCAGCTGAAGAATCACGGGATGAAATTGCTACGGCTTTAGAAGGTGCTGATTTAGTATTTATCACTGCCGGTATGGGAGGCGGTACGGGAACTGGTGCAGCCCCGATTGTTGCAGAAGTAGCAAAAGAAATGGGCGCTCTTACTGTTGGTGTAGTCACACGTCCATTTGTGTTTGAGGGACGGCGACGTACTACCCAAGCCGAGCAAGGTATTGAAGGGCTAAAAAGTAGAGTAGATACGCTAATTATTATCCCCAACAACAAATTGCTGGAAGTAATTCCTGAGCAAACGCCTGTACAAGAAGCCTTTCGCTATGCAGATGATGTGCTGCGTCAAGGGGTACAAGGCATTTCGGACATTATTACAATTCCTGGTTTAGTTAACGTTGACTTTGCTGATGTCAGAGCTGTCATGGCAGATGCGGGATCAGCATTGATGGGGATCGGTGTCAGTTCTGGGAAATCTAGAGCGAGAGAAGCGGCGATCGCAGCTATCTCTTCACCATTATTAGAATGTTCTATTGAAGGTGCTAGAGGAGTTGTCTTTAATATTACAGGTGGTAGCGACCTCACCCTACATGAAGTGAATGCTGCTGCCGAGGCAATATATGAAGTAGTCGATCCCAATGCCAATATTATTTTTGGCGCTGTGATTGATGACAGACTCCAAGGTGAGGTGAGAATTACTGTAATTGCCACTGGTTTTACAGGTGAAATTCAAGCAGCACAACCACAAAACGTGGCTAATGCCAGAGTAGCCCCTGCCTCATCTAAGAAACCAACCTCACAACCCCCAGCAGCTAACCCTCCCACACCAGTGGCAGAACCAAAGGAAAAATCAGGATTAGATATTCCTGACTTTCTACAACGGCGGCGTACACCCCCAAGGAATTAATTGGCTGGGCATTTAAGTTTTTAGATGAAATTTGCAGTCTCAACTTTTACTGGGTGCTGTATAAAATCTACTAGTTTTAAAGTTTCACCAGAGTCAGGGGTAAGTAATTTTGTTGCTTTTCTCGAAACTGAAAATTGGTGAAAGAATTTGTCAGTGCTATCCACATAAGCAAATCAACTTAGGCAAGAGTCACTGACTCGGATGTCTAAATTTTTGCTGGGCAACAATAAGTGTAAGTAGAGAGATTTGGTTATTAGTTATTGATCACTTGAGAAGTTGATTTCTCCCCACTCTCTACTCCCACAAATTAGATTATGATCATTTTTTAATTTGTAGAGTTTGTTCAACCCATTCAATCACCTGATAGCCTAAGTGAGTGTTATCCAGCCGATCAATTTCCCGAATTCCTGTAGGACTAGTGACATTTACTTCAGTCAGGTAGCCACCAATTACGTCAATACCCACAAAAATCAAGCCATCTTTACGTAAACTTGCGGATATTTGTGTGCAAATTTCATACTCTCTAGGGGTAATTTCCGTTTGAGCAACTGTACCGCCAGCAGCCATATTATTGCGAAAGTCATCACCGCTAGAAAGGCGATTGAGAGCGCCAATTGGTTTGCCATCAAGCAGAATAATTCGCTTGTCTCCTTCTTTGGCCTTTGGTAAATAGGTTTGCACCATCACTGGTATGCGACCACGAAGTGTACTCAGTTCCACAATCGAGTTGAAATTGCGATCGCCTGGTTGTAAGAATAAAATCCCTTCTCCAGCCTTGTTACCCAGTGGTTTGATAATTGCTGCACCCTTGGCTTCAAGAAATTGCCGAATTAACTTTTTGTCTGCACTGACAATGGTTTCTGGAATTGCATCAGTAAACTGAAGGGCATACATTTTTTCATTTGCCCCACGAATACCACTAGGACTGTTAATCACCAGAGTTTTCTGTTGGTCAATGCAGTCGAGAACATAGGTAGCATAAAGGTAGGCATCATTGATTGGTGGATCTGTCCGCATGAATACAGCGTCCATTGTTTCTAAGGACGTAAAGCAGCCTGCGCTTAACTTATACCAAGGATTCGCTGCTATCCAACGTCCTGAAACCAACTGCACTGGGACGAGTTCTACTTGCTGTAACATTGCCCAAGCTTTGCTATCTACCACACTCAGCAGATTCGCTTGAGTCACCCAAATTTCATGTCCTAGGGTTTGCGCTGCTTCCATCAAAGCAACGCTGGTATCATGACACGGATCAAGCTGATGGATGGGATCAATAATAAAAGCCAGTTTCACGCTGTTTGCCTCAATCACCGGGAAGTTTGAGATTACTCAATTTAGATTATCCCCTGATGATTAGACCAATTCACAATTGCTTTTGGGGGAAAAAGGTTTAATCTTGATCTTGTCGCTACTTAGATGCTGTTACTAGTAGCTCATCTAGCTTGCCCTTCCCCTCTAAAGCATGGATATCGTCACAGCCACCAATATGGCGATCGTTGATAAAAATTTGTGGTAGCGATCGCTTGCCATTAGCTCTTTGAGCCATTTCAGCCCGTTCTGCTTCATCTCCATCGATGCAATATTCGATGAAATCAACGTTTTTCTTGTTTAGTAAATTTTTGGCACGGATACAAAATGGGCAAGTACTCCAAGTATAAATTTCGACTTTGGCAGTCATAGGGTTCTCAAGTTGATTTAATACTTCTCAATTTTAGAACTTTGTCACTGGCTATAGGCGCTCTATTTTTAGGAAAAAAGCGGAGCCTGTTCATCAAATATGGCTTGACGACATTAGCACCACTTTCTGTTGATTCAGATGACGCGATCAAAGCAAAACTCCATATTTTTAAATTGGAGATGTAGTATCAAAGCTGATTATGCATAAAAACCCATCACCAAAACGAAGTACCGTTGATGACGTGCGTTCTTGTTGCACAAGTCAGCGCCTCGTAAACTTTCTATTAAATTCAAATGTTTACGGTAGTTACATTTAACCTCTCACTAGAGACTTTTTTTTCAAGCCTCTGAGCGCACCTACTGTCAAGAAGCCGAGAGATGCAACTGTAGCAGGTTCAGGTACAGATTTAACCGGTTCAGGAATGGTTACGTAAGTAGCCTTGAACAATGAGGCATGAGATAAAGCCTGAGCTTTACCCTTATTATTTGTGGAAACACCAATGGTATTGAAAATTCCTTCTAAACCTGTTACAGAGAAATCAACATCTTGGAACAGGTAGACACTATAACTGTTAGCAGCCTTAAGGCTAATCGCAAATGTACTCAGACCACTATCTGCTATGGCCTGAGTTAGACTCCATGTACCAGTAGTAGAACCGTTGGCTGCTGTAATATCAACTGGTCCTTCATCAGATTTGCCAATTAAATCCCAAGTGGCGTTAGCACCAATGTTAAACAGACCATTTTTTAAATCGTTTAGCAGAGTGCCTCCACCTGTGTCATTACCACCAAAAGATCCTTTACAATCATTGGCTGTCATACCACCAAGTGTGACGTTAGAAACAGCACAAGTGGCAGCATGAGCAGGTGCAGTGGCGAGGGTAGCGATAGTACCTGTGGCGATCGCAGCAGAAGCTAATAAAACAGAAAATTTATTGTTCATTGTTGTTTGGTTTACTTGGAGTTTTGGTAATTTGTTATACAACTTAATTTGAATATGCTTTAAAAAAAGATACTAAGCAATACATTCGCATTTGAATTTATCTAATCTTTATTACTTGTTAGTGATAGATAAAGATTGTGCATATAGAGAAGGCTTTGTTTTTTGTTATGATGATTTTGCTTGCAAACATAACAAGCAAGTGGAGGTTTTTCGTCAAATTTTATCTGATAAATAGGCTCCATTATCTAGTTGTTTACGCAAATACACTGAAGACAAAAAGTTGATTTTTTGTGATCGATGATGGGCGATTTAATTTGCTGTTTTCAGCTAGAGAAATGCCAATTGTATTGAAGATTCCTTACACCTAACAGAATTGAAAATATCAAATAAATAACAGAGTAATTACGTAATTATTTTCACTGAAATATATATAAAGATGATTTAAGTCATTGAGAGCGTTTTTTACTGTGGTGGAATATCGCTTGATAATGATAGGACTTACGCAACTGGCACAAACAATGGGTGGTACGGGACTGCATAACAGAAGAATCTAACTCAAACCAAGGTCATAGGAATATCGGGGCGTTTGAGTTGCTGAATCAAATAATTAGAAAGTAATTTATGCTTAATTTGATAAATAGTATCACCCGTTTGATAGGCTATATTCTTTAATCGAACCCAAACCAACATTGCACAAGCAATATGATTTCTTTGAATACGAGCTTTACGACATTGACAAGATTCAATGCCTGTTAATTGTTTTATTTCTCTGTGAAACTCTTCAATTTTCCAACGAATTTTACACACCTGTTGTACAACATCCGTGGAACTTTGAGATAAATCGTTAGTTACGACATAATCCGTTCTGTTGGTAGAAACAGTAACCCGGAAAAGCTTCACTTTTTTATTAGCTGGGAACGATTTTATTTTGATGATTTTACCAGATTCTAATTCTTCTTGGCTCCATTCTAATGTTTCAATACGTTTATATTTTTCCTTACCAAATTTATCATCGACTAAACGATTAATCTTTAAAGGACAATAGTAAATTTTATCCAGGCTGTCAATATAGAGCATTAAACTGTGTACCGCGTACCATGTATCCATCAAAACAGTATCAAATGGTAAAAGCTTTTGATATACAAGGCTTTGCAGCATATCTTTCACATGGTCTATCTTGGTTTTACCATCGACATCTGGATTGAAAATTCGATAATCTATTACCCAAAATTTTTGCAGCTTAGGGTTTACATATACACAGTTAACCACACCAATCCCTTTGACTACACCATGCTCGTTACCACTATATTGCCTCCTGACCATTTCTATTTCTTCTGAATATCTTTTATCTAAAACGCTATCATCAAATATTATGTAACCATTGGCATCAGGCTCAACTACTTCTTTCACATTATCCCATAGTAAACGAGGTGTTAACTTTTCTCTTTTCAAATAAGAGTTAATTGCATCATGGCTAATACTTTCTAAATGCTCTCCTAAATTGGTAATTGTATAATTAATTTGACTACTTAATAAGTATTGACAGTAATTAAGCTTGAGTTATCTCATTGCTAAACCACTTTTTTTGATGCGCCCTYTATTAATTTTCTCATAAAACTTTCCAGTCAACTTTACACAATTGATTAGTATTACTAATTTAAGTTGAGCCGATCACTGAAATTCTTTTTTATAGAACAAATATACTACTGAATAGTGTAGGCGTAGCGCGCCGCAGGCATCGCCCTGTACCAGTTGCGTTAGTTACGTTAATACACATGTATTAAAATTTAGCGATCGCCTGTGCCAGTTGCGTAAGTCCTGAATGAATAAAGGCTGGGGAAAATCCTGTATTCAGGTGGGCGATCGCCTGCACTGAAACCTAGCCAAAAGTCATGGTATTCTCAGCAATGAGCGCTGCATCTTCATGATCTAAACAGGGAGATACCAAAGATGTCCGTTAGGAATCCACCGCCTCAACTGAAACGAGAATTAGGGGTGTTTGCTGCCACCTTGATGGGATTAGGCTCAATTATCGGTACGGGAGTATTTGTCAGTATTGGTATCGCTACAGGAATTGCTGGCCCGGCGGTAATTTTAGCCGTGGCAATTGCGGCAATGGTTGCTACCTGTAATGGACTGAATAGTGCCCAGCTAGCGGCTAATCATCCAGTTAGTGGTGGTACTTATGAATATGGCTATAAATATCTCACTCCGGCATTTGGCTTTACTGCGGGTTGGATGTTCTTGGTAGCCAAGACTGCTTCTGCTGCCACTGCTGCTTTGGGTTTTGCTGGGTATTTACTCAACATTGTGGGGTTAAATGCCGATTGGGTTGTTCCCATAGCAATCTTAATTGTAGTAATTATGACGTTGATTGTTTTAAGTGGCATTCGACGTTCTAATGTTGCCAACACCTTGATTGTCTCGATAACCCTGCTATCTTTAGGATTTTTTATTATTATTTGTCTGCCGCGTGTTGCCGAGGTAGGCGTTGACAATTTGACACCATTCTTTGCTAGTTCCCCTGGGGCTATTCTTCATGCAAGTGCCTTGATGTTTGTCGCCTACACAGGTTATGGACGTATTGCCACAATGGGAGAAGAAGCACGTTCCCCCAGAAAGACCATTCCCAAAGCAATGATTGTCTGTTTGTTACTCACGATGACGCTTTACATAACAGTGGCAACAGTGGGTATTGGGGCTGTGGGAGTAGATGTATTAGGCATAGCCGCAGGACAAACACAGGCAGCCCCCTTGGAATTGGCAGCCCGTAGCATTGCAGGCGCAGGTGCTGGCTTTGTTTTAGCTGTTGGGGCGATGACAGCAATGTTGGGTGTGTTATTAAACTTGATTTTGGGCTTATCTCGTGTATTACTAGCAATGGGACGACGTGCTGATGCCCCCAGATTTTTAGCGCGTCTGAATCGGCAAGAAACTGCACCACACTGGGCGGTGATAGTCGTTGGGGGTGCGATCGCTCTTTTGGTATTGTTAGGTAATGTGAGAACTACTTGGTCATTTAGTGCCTTTAGTGTCTTAATTTACTACGCCGTCACTAATTTAGCTGCCTTAAAACTTCCTCAATCTGAGCGACTTTATCCTTTATGGATAGGTTGGGTGGGTCTTTTGTCTTGTTTATTTCTCGCTTTCTGGGTTGATTCTGCGATTTGGCAAGTGGGTTTAGGGCTGATTGTGGCTGGGTTAATTTGGCATAAGGTTCGCCAAGCAACATAGTAGCTAGAGTGAGAATGCAATAGGTTAGTCCACAGTTTTGAGTAATTTTTTTATCTAACCAGAAATTAATTAAGTTTATTTTTTAGAGTAGAGGCGCGAAATGTCGCGTCTCTGTCATTTGGGTAGATCATAGGATTGAAGTAAACTGGTTAAGCAGCCTAATTTACTGATGTAGTAACACCCAGCATCACCAATAACTAAATGAATAAGTGTTAATACGAAGGAGTAAGAGCAGTGATAAACGAGAATAATTATAAAACAGAATTAGCGGATGAGGAAAATTTATATGAAGAAGATAATGATGAAGAACAAGATGAAAAAGTTACGTTTCAGTATGATCCTGAAAAAATTAACATCGTTACCAGGGAGCCAACTATTGAACAATTACTCAGAAGAATTGACGAAGAAGCGCTTGATTTAGCACCGGAATTTCAACGACAAGCAAATATATGGACTCTAGAAGCAAAAGGTAAATTAATTGAATCTATTCTAATTAGAATTCCATTGCCTGCTTTTTATATTGATGCTACAAATGAAGATGAATGGGTAGTTGTAGATGGCTTACAAAGATTGTCTGCACTCAAGCATTTTGTTATTGATAAAAGCCTTAAATTAGTTGGATTAGAATACTTGAAAGAGCTTAATAATAAAACCTATGACGAATTAGAGCGCAGATATCAACGTCGGATATTAGAAACTCAAGTTACAGTATATTTAATTGAAAAAGGCACACCTTTAGAAGTTAAGTATAATATCTTCAAACGTATCAATACAGGAGGTGTACGTCTTTCAAATCAGGAACTGCGACATGCTTTGAACCCTGGGCAAGCTACAAAACTTTTGGCTAATCTAGCTTCTTTACCAGAGTTCAAACGTGTTGTTAATCTTAGCCCAGATAAAAAAAAGAGAATGGATGATAGAGAGTTTGTGCTAGGATTTATTGCTTTTTATTTAATTTCTTATAAAGAGTATCAAGATGAAACTAGAGATTCTTTTTTAAGTAAAGCTTTGTCGAAAATAAATAGTCTTTGTCAGGAAGAAATACAAAACTTAGAAGCGATGTTTAAAAAGGCGATGAGTGCAGCATTTGATATTTTCAATAATCTTGCTTTTCGGAAAATTTCTAAGAAAAATAAAAGAAAATTTCCACTAAATAAATCCTTGTTTGAAGTTTGGTCTGTAAATCTTGCAAAGCTAGATATTCAAAATATTGAAATATTAAAAGAGAGAAAAAAAGAACTAATAGATACTTTTGCTAAATATGTAGACAACGATACAGAATTTCTAGTATCAATATCTCAAGCAGCAAACAAAATAGAGCATAGATTTGAAACAGTTGAAAAAATTATCCAAGAAGTATTATTATGATTAATTCTCTAAAATTGACCAATTACAAAGCCTTTGAAAATCAGTTAATTGAATTTAAGCCACTAACTTTACTTTCTGGTCTAAATAGTACGGGAAAATCTTCTGTACTACAATCGCTACTTTTGCTGCGCCAATCTTATCAACAAGAATTATTACCAAATGTTGGTTTAGCATTGAATGGTGAATTAGTACGTATTGGTACTGCTCAAGATGCATTTTGTGAAAGAGCCAAAGAAGATTATCTTGGTTTCGAGATTATTTGGAATGATGGAAAAAAAGGAATTTGGCATTTTAGCTATGACCTTATTAAGACAGGTGCAGATGTTTTAAATAATTTAGATTCAAAATCACCAATTGAAAATGTCTATAAATCAAGTCCTTTCAACAAAAGATTTCACTATTTACAGGCTGAACGTCTCGGGCCACGAACATCTTATGATATGTCAGATTATCAAGCACGACGACTAGGACAGTTAGGTAGTAAGGGTGAATATACTGCACATTTTTTAGCAATTAATCAAGATAAAGATGTTCTTCAAAGTAAACTAAGACATCCGATGGCAAAATCTAACGCCCTTAGCAGCCAGGTTGAAGGATGGATGAGAGAAGTTAGTCCTGGTACAAGGATTAAAATTAACTCAAATTCAGATATCGGTTTGATGAGTTTGCAATATTTTTATGGGGATAGTAACCCCTATCGTACTACTAATGTCGGATTTGGAATTAGTTACACATTACCGATTATCGTAGCAGTTTTATCATCTTCTCCGGGTACACTAATTATAATTGAAAATCCAGAGGCACATCTACATCCTAAAGGGCAAGTCAAGATGGGTGAATTATTATCGCTTGCAGCTACTTGTGGGATTCAAATACTAATAGAAACTCATAGTGATCATGTGCTAAATGGTATTCGTCTTGCCGTTCATGGAGGCAAAATTAAGCCGTATGATGTTCAGCTACATTATTTTCAGCGACAAGAAAAAGAAGGACAAACTGTTACAGAAGTAGTATCTCCACATATTGATCGCAATGGAAGAATTGATAAATGGCCTGATGGTTTCTTCGATGAATGGGAAAAAAGTTTAGATGTTTTACTTGAGCCTGCGGGAGAGTAAAAAGTGGATTTTGACTTAATATTAAATGAATTATCTCTGCGAAATCCGGCTCCGAATGAACAAGTAGCACAGCAAAGAATGTCTGAGCTAATTAAGACAATAAAGGCAGTCAAATCTCAAGGAGTGAAAGTAAGTCTTCGTACTAAAGAGAATTTTCATACAACAATACTTGCACCTAACTATCCTTTGCGCCGTTGGCTTAATGATGCAGATCAAGTTGAACGAATTTTTATCAAAACTCTTGCAACTAAAGCACCTTTCTCAACTGATATTGTAAATTCTGAGATCCAAGATATTGAAAATAATGCTAGCTTGTTTGAATTTAGTTATCAAGGAGAAATGGCTATTGGGCTTGGTATTGCTTATGTACTTGAGACAATCGCAATCAGCTTGCTCTCTGAAGAATGTTGGGATTGTACCCATTTAGAACTAGAATTTAGATGCCTGGATGAAGATGAAGCGATGGTACATAAACTTGTAAAAATTATCCATGCTAGTCGTAGCATTCATGTACAAGAACACGCCAATCTGATTCAGAAAATTCAAGAGCGTATTTATCAACAAGTCAGCAACGGAGTGGAAATTTGGAATCGCAGAGAAGAATTATTTCCCAATTTAAAATTTTGTAATGCTGTTAGAAGGCAGTTGGAAGATATCCGTACTGGACAATTGGAATTACAGACTGTTGTGAGAATATTATTTGAGCTTCAAAAATGCTGTAAACACTGGAATAATGGCTATTTCAATCTCGACGGGTATCCTCTTGAAGAATCGGGAGAAAGTAAACCAACCCTTGATAAATATTTCAAAGAAAGAACTTTTTGTTGTCCTGATGGTAAAGAGCGTCTATTTGAACGACATATTAAATTAAGGGGTTGCAATTGGCGAATCCATTTCTTCGCAGAACAACCCGGAACAGTGATTATTGGTTATATTGGTCGGCATCTTCCTACAGTCAAGTATCGGACGTAATATTTAAAATTCTTAGATAAAAAACTTGGTAGCTTATATCTAACTTTACAAAAATACTATCATTGTCCTTCTTACCCTTTAATTGCTACATTAAGAGAGAATCATTACTCAGTATAAAAAGGGTTTTATACCTCTAGAAAAAAACGTCTTTTTCCTAAAGGTAAAATATTAAATTTAATTATATATGTCTGCCCAATTATGATGTTGCCGTTGCCGGAACATTACCAATAATTTCCTCAAGAGTTTTGAGTAAATCCTGTTCGTTGTAAGGCTTAGAAAAATACGCCTGCGCTCCTAATTGCATGGCTAATTGTCGATGTTTATCACTGCTGCGGGAGGTCAACATGGCAACTGGAATATGTTTCATATCTATGTGGGAATTAATGCGACCTAAGAAGCCATAACCATCAAGGCGCGGCATTTCAATATCACAAATTACTGCTGCGACTTTTATGCCAGTTTCTAGTTTTTCTAAGGCATCTTGACCGTCTTTGGCTTGTTCTACTTGATACCCGCCTTTTTCTAAAGTTAAGGCTAGGAAACGCCGCACGTTAATTGAGTCATCGATAATTAAAATCGTGCCTTTGTTATTAGTAGTAGGTGCTGGTAGTTTGTTGTTATCAAAGCATAAAAAAGGTGTTTTTAACCTGACTGATGGTAATTGCTTGTTTTTGGGAGTGCGTTGATTAGTGGCAATCCAATATAGTAATTCGTTGGTATTAACTAATGCTAATACTCGCCCATCGCCGAGAATTGTGCAGTTACTAAAGCCTTCGGGTAAAGGGATATTGCCCTCGATTTGGCGAATGGCTACTTCTTGTTCACCCCAGCAACGGTCTACTTGGATGGCTACTGGCTGATTATTACCTTTAACTATTAAGACACTGCTGGCGTTGATGGCTGGGGGAGTTTCCCGTTCTGGGTTATCGTAGCGCGGACAATTAAACTCGAAGTAGCGACCAAGGCGAATCAATGGCAGCATGGTTCCTTGCCAGTTGAGGACTTCGCTACCTGCCATTGAAAATACTCGTTCGTTTTTCAGTAAAAATATTTCGGAAACGACTTCTGTGGGAAATGCCAAAAGCATTTTATTACTTTCTACTAGCAGTACTCGCGCCACGGAAAGTGTAAATGGGACTGAGAGGGTAAAGGTAGTTCCTACTCCTAATTCGGTGTCTACTGTAATGTCTCCTCGCACCGATTTGAGGTTATTGCGAACTACATCCATACCGACACCGCGACCAGATAAGGTGGTTACTTGGTCGGAGGTGGTAAACCCTGGTTCAAAAATTAGTGATAATAGTTCTTCGTCGCTAGCACTAGCTACTAAAGTAGTATCTAATCCCATAGCTGCGGCACGGGAGCGAATTTTTTCTAAAGAAATGCCCCGACCATCATCACGCATTGTCAGGATTGTGCGGTTACTGCGGTGGGTAGCAGTAATTTCAATTAATCCTTGTTCTGGTTTATTTAAAGTGCGGCGTGTGGCAGCATCTTCGATACCATGATCAAAGGCATTTCTTAATAAATGCATCATCGGCTCATTTAAAGCTTCTAAAATGCTGCGTTCAATTAAGGTGTTACCACCTTCAACTTTCAGTTGGACATTTTTGCCGTATTCTACATTGAGGTCACGTAAAGCTCTCGGAAAACGCTCCACTAAATCGGAGATGGGACGCATCCGAATATGCGTGAGTTTTGTTTGTAATTGTTTCGATGTTTTATTCAGTTTGCGAGCGATTTGATCTGTATCGTCAACACTTAATTGAATATCTGTTGTGACTTCTTGTACCTGGACAATGGTTTCCATTACTTCCTGCGATCGCAGGTTTAATCCGTTGTAACGATCTAGTTCTAAGGTATCAAATTCTGGGATATGTTCTATATCAATTTCTGTAAGGGAACGCACGCCGGATGTTTTCACCAGCGGCATGGCAATTTTATCGTAGATTGTCCGCAGTTCATGGTTTTCTCTTTCGAGAATTTGCACACGCTGATTCAGATTACGTACAAGTTTACGTAATTTTTCTAGTTGCGAATTTAAGCCATTGCGCTGGACAATTAGTTCGCCAAATAAATCATTAATTTGCTCCAGTTGTTTACTGGGAACTCGTACAGTATTGTCTGGTGTTTCCCAATCTTTACCAACGTTATTTAGCTCGTCTGTGTGTTCAATAAATGTATAGTCTGTGGTAGTATTTTCAGGAGCCAAAACCAGACTTTCTTCTGGAATGTCAACATCAGTTATTGGTGCATCCTCTAGGAATGATTCGGTGGCGAGAAACTCAGCAATAGCCTCTGCTTTGGACTGTTGATCATAAATTGCTGGAGTAGTAACTACTTCAGTTAACTCAATTTTGGTTGGTAAATTATCTCGTTGATTTGTTAAAACCAAAGCTTGCGATCGCCTCCATGCTTGTAAGGCTATTTGGGCGATTTCGGACACGCGATCGCTTGTGGTGTTGCTGATATGATGGGCTATGGACTCGCAAAGCCTGGTAAAAGCCGGCAACTGCAACATTTCTCCCAAACCGCCCAATTCAGCCGCCATGATGGTTACTTCTTCTTGTAAGCATGGCTGGGCGCTATCTGCAATTACAGCTTCTAGGCGTTGTAAACATCCTTCTACTTCAGTTTCAAACAGCAACGGGGTAATGTCTTGACCATCTTCTGGCGATAACATACTAGAAGCGTCTTCAGGGCTAGGTTCACCCAGGCGATCGCGTAGTTCGTCAAAGACGGGATAACAAAAGGTGGTTAACCACTGGTCTTCAATGACATTTCCTTGTGAGAGTAAGTCCACTATCTGACGCAGCCAATCAACACCAGAAAGCAGTAAAGTTTGTAAATCTGTGTCAATTTCTAGAGAATTTTTGCGGGTTTTTAAAACTTTAAAAGAATCTTCCAAACGATGCGCCAAATCACTAAGCGCCCGAAATCCCATCATCCCCGCGCCGCCTTTGATGGAATGAGCAGCTCGCAGTGCCGCATTAATTCTATCTAAATCAATGCGGTGAATAGTGTTGATTTCCAACAATACTGCTTCTAAGGTATTTAAGTAATCTGTGGCTTCTTCCAGAAATTGCATCTGGATTTCTAGTTCTTTATCTTTTGACATAGTTTTTATAGAAAGGGAACGGGGAACAGGGAACAGGGAACAGGGAACAGTGGGGAAAGATGGGAGCAAGGGAAAAGACTTTCTACTAATACCCCTACTCCCCACTCCCTACTCCCCACTCCCAATTTCAATTAACTTTGAAAGTTTCCACTGTTTCTTGCAATTGCTGGGAAATTTCCACGGTTTGGTGTAGAGATTCGGAAACTGAGCGAGAAGAATCTCTGGTGCGTTGGGAAATGGCGGCGATATTTTGCATCAATTGGCTAACTGATTGAGATGTTTGTAACTGAGATGCCGTTGCTGTGGAAATTGACTGTACCAAGGAATCTATTTGTCGTGATACATCTAAAATCTCACCCAGGCTGTGCTTGGCTTCTTCGACAATTTGAGTACCTTGGACAACTTGGGTAGTGCCTATTTCCATAGCCTGCACCACTTCGCTGGTTTCCCGTTGGATGTTCTCCACAATTTGCTCGATTTCTTGGGTGGCGGCGGCACTACGTACTGCTAATTCGCCTACTTCTTCTGCAACTACCGCAAAACCTTGGCCTTCTTCACCGGCGCGGGCGGCTTCAATACCGGCGTTGATGGCGAGTAAGTTGGTTTGGGTGGCAATTTGGTTAATTAAAGAAACTACGCGAGAAATTTGTTGCGAAGATTCTCCTAAGCGTTTGACTTTTTTGGCGGTGTCACCTACGGTTTCCCGCAAACACAGGATGTTTTGGACTGTCAAATCCATTGCTTGTCCACTCTTGGTGGCGGTTTGGGCAGCATGGTTAGCCACTACAGCGGCTTGTTGGGCGTTTTCAGCAACACTTTTCATGGAAGAAGTCATTTGGTCAACTGCATCTAAAGTGCGGTTAATTTCAGCAGCTTGGGTGAGTGCTTCTTCTGCTAATTGGCGAATTGCACCTTCGTTAGAACCAATTGCGCCGTTAACTTGGGTAGCAGCTTGTTTCACTTGGGTGACAATATCCCGGAGATTTTCGACAATGGAGTTGAAAAAGTCGGCAACAGTCCCAATTTCCCCAGCCGTCACGTCTGCGCGTACTGTCAAGTCTCCTCTGGCTGCACCTTCTACTTGATTGAGTAGTTCTAAAAGTTGCAGTTGCAGTGTTTGGTCAGAATTGAGTTCCCAATTATGTCTGGCTTGGTGTATGACTTCTTGTTCTTTGTGTAGGACTTGTAATTGGGATGCTACTTGGTTAATGTCAGCATTCATTTGGCCTAACCCATCTGTTGTGGCTGTAGCCAAACGAGTATCCAGTTCGCCTTGATTGATTTTTGATAAAGCCGTAGCGGCATTTAAAATTGGCTGAGTGGTACACTTGGCTAACCAAACTGCGATCGCAGCTGTGATGACTGCTGTTAGTAATGTACCAATTGCTATTGTTTGGAGTAATTTTCTTTGGGGTGCAAAGGCTGTGGCGGTATCTGTAGTTAATAATACCTGCCAATTTAAACCAGGGAAGCCGTCGAGTCTGCCGGGTGGGATGTAACTAACTAGTTCTCGCTGTTGATAATTAACTGCTGTAAAACTATCTACTTTGTTGGCTTTGAGTAGTTGAGCCAAACCAGGATATTCCGTACTTAATAATTCTGTTTGAGGAGTTAGGAAAACTTTTCCTGATGTATCGAGCAAATAATATTTACGCCCGTTGACTGTGTAGTTTTTCAGCGTATCTCCTAAGGATTTCATGGGGATACTTGCTCTGACTACAGCAATGGTTTCGCCAGAAACGTCATTTTTGACGGGTGCAGCGATTTCTATAACTGATTTTTCTAGCTTACTGATAAATGGAGTATCTTTTTTCAGAGTCTCCCAAAAGTAGTTACGGTCTTTACCATGATCCAAAGGTTTGCCGACAGATTGGACTATCAAGTTACCTTCAATATCAAAAACGGCGATACTACTATATGTTTTATAAGGCTCAACAAAGCGATTTAAAACTAACTGTTTTTCGGCAGCAGTGGTATTTCTACTAACTCTGGTATTGGTTAAAAATGGTAAACTGGAAATAATTTGAATATCTTCATACTTTCCCAACATAAAGCGGTTTACCTGATCTGATAGATTAGTAACTGCCGCTGTTTGAGATTGGGCGATTTGTTGAGTAATAGACTTATGAGCCAATTTATAGGCGATCGCACCCATGACCAAAGTTGGTAAAGTGCCAATAGCTATCGCTACAATCATCGCTTTTTTACTCAAGCTGAGTCGGTGTAAATATCCAACTACCTGATTTTTATCAGCATGATTATTCGTTGCCGGATGATTTTGCCTCGGCAAAGCTACTTGCTGATCAGTAATTTTTGTAAATGAAAAAAAGTTGGTCTGTTTTTGAGTATTACTACTCTTAGCTGTGTCAGTTTTATTAAACATAATCTAATTCGCTTGAATAGGTAAATGAGAACACTAAAAAGCTAGCTTTTAGTAGCACCTAATCACTGCGGAAAATAGGAGAATGCACAATAGCTTGGGCATCCAATGCCAGTAATATTTCCTCTTGTTGAACAACACATCCACGTAAATAAGGTACTAAACTAGATGCGACTTGTCCCACAGGAGACTGAATATCATCAGGCATAAACTTAGTTATACCTTTTATTTCTTGCACAACTAAGCCTAAAAGCAGTGATTCCACCTTGATAACGATGACATTGTATTGTCTCAACCTATTATCTAAAGATTCTAAATTGAGCATTCTGGGTAGATCAATAGCCCAAATTATCCGACTCCGCCAATTCATTAAACCGAGTATACAAGGCAGCATATTCGGCATGGAAGTTATAGATTCAACAGGTACAATAACTGCTTCTTGCGTATAATTCATAGCTACAATAGCAGTGATTTGCTGATTTAGCTGAAACTTGAGATAACCATCTCCTAATTTATTTTTTTTAGGTTGTTTGTCAAGTGTTTGGTCAAGTATAATTTTAGAATTATTCATTTATTTATTTAAAGTACGACTGATTTAATGGCACGCAGTAACTGTTCGCGTGTATAAGGCTTGGTAATATAAATGTCTGCTCCTTGTTTCATCGCCCATAATCTATCAATTTCTAGATTTTTAGAACTGCAAATTACTATGGGCAATTTTTGAGTCAGAGGATGTTTTTTGAGGGAACGACACAACTCAAATCCACTCATTCCCGGCATGACTACATCGGTAATAATTACGTCTGGCTGCTGTGATATGGCTTGTTCTAAGGCATCTTTTGCACTTACTGCCTTAATGATGTTATAACCACTTTCTTTGAGATAATAACTCATTAGTTCCAATTCACTAGGCGAATCTTCTACAATTAAAATTGTGCCAACTAAAGTTAAGTTCATGGTTTACTCTCCTGATAATATCAATTAGTAATTAATAAACTTGTATGCGAACTATGGTGAGAATTATTTCAGATGCAAAAAACAATATTAAGCATGATTTTTTCTAGATTCATGAGAATTAATCAAGGTATTTAAACACCATTTTCAGTAACTCTGGTTGTGTGAAAGGTTTAGTTAAATAACCTGATGATCTGACCATTTTTGCTTTGGCTCTGTCAATAAATCCTGTCCTCCCAGTCACCATAATAATTGGGGTATTTTTAAACGCTGAATGTCTCCTTAATAAAGAACACAGTTCATAGCCATCTAAATTGGGCATTTCTACGTCTAGTAAAATTAAGTCTGGTTTACTGCGGAGTATTTGCATTAAAGCTTTGACAGGATCGTTGATTGTAACCACTGAAAATGTCTTGCCGTCCAAAAACATTTTGATGGAATTCAACACTGTTTGACTATCATCAATGCAAGCAATTGTATATAAAGTTTTTTTGATAACCTGCTGGTCATTTTTGTGATGAATATGTTCAGGCGACTCAAAACTTTTTGATGGCGAAAATTGTTGATTATGGGAAAATTTAGTCTGAATGGCAGGCGGCTTGATTTTAGATAAAAGTGAATAACCCTTACCTGGATTAACTTGTGACTGGACATTTGTCCGATTTCTTAACTGCCTTTGACAATGTTCGACTAGTAAACGCAAATCCAAATAACAGAACTTTGGTAGTTCCTCCCAGGAGTTTTCTGGAGAAAATTCATAATTCCCTTCGATTAAAGCCAGAAATGACTCCAGCACTTCTTTGGCTAATTCGTATATCAGAGTTTCTGCTTGGGTGGAGGTGATATATTCCTGATTCACCAACCAACAAATTGCCTGATAATCTGCATATGGCATGGACTGATGTTCATTTTTCGGTTCAAACATCAACCGCATTTGCACACGAATGGCGCTGTTAAGAGTGGGAATTTGTTGACTGAGGCGCTGCAACTGGTAATCAAGCCGCTCAAATAGTCTATCTGAACAAGAGGCGTAAGTAAGTTTACCGTCTTCTATATTAATTGACCAAGAAGCTGTTTCAGTAAATATGCGTAAACAACCCGTAGCATGACGACCAGTTAGTTGAGCTAACAGAGATAAGGGATGTAGTTTTTGGGGTAACCGATAACTACTTATAGAAGTTGTACTCATTTTGCTTTTACTTCAGCTAAATTTGTGCAGAAGCTTGGCCACAATTCCCCATAAATATGGGTTAATAGCGTTTCGTTGTCACAGGTACAAAAATGTCACTGGGGAATTTGTGGTTAAACTTAAAGGCAGCAGTTGTGATTTTAAATCTCTCTTTGCAAAGTAAGTATAAGCAAATTTACTTACTAACTAATCATGGGATTTTAGGCAAAGATAAAGACCAAATACAGCCATTTGGCTCTGATGGATTTTTCAGAAAAAGTCGGAGAAACAGTACTGCTAAATTAACAAAATTTTACTTGGCTTTTGACAGTATTTACACTTAGATTCCCTTGAGAGTAGGAATCTCAGATAGCTAATTAAGTAAACTTACGGGAGATTTATATAAATTAACAATGAACTATACCTCAACTTCGTATTAGTGCAATTGTCTATATAATTCCCACTTAAGGAACTAATATTAATGTGATGGGATAAAATTCTCTTCTCGATTTGAGATTTTCCTAAAAGCACAAATACCTGGCGACTCAAAGTCGCGGCTATACAAACTAAGTCCGCCTGCGCGGACTAATTCTAGTTTTGAGCTTTTGCAGCAGCAGCCCCACCCTCTATCGAAGCATGAGCGGAGCGTCAAGAGTATGTGACTTTATCTGTTATTCAATTGCACCCAACATGATTAAAGAAGACTTTTCAGCTTCTGTCATGCCGGTAACGCCAGTAATTTCCATCCGCTCATACAAACGATCAGATTGAAGCGATCGCAATCGACTACACTTTTCTACATCCCAAAGCTGAATTTTTTCATCTTCGCTACCACTGGCCAATAACTTACCATCAGGACTAAAGGCTAAGGTACGAATTGCTTCTGTATGTCCACGCTTGAGAGTATCTAAACAAATATTGGTGCTGACTTGCCACAACTTCACGGTGTTATCGGCGCTACCACTGGCTAAAATCTGCCCATCAGGATTAAATGCCACGGCATAAACTTGTTTTGTATGACCTGTGTAGGTTTGCCAGCATTTTCCTGTGCTGAGATTCCATAATTTAATCGTCTGGTCTTCGCTACCACTAGCTAAAAATTTCCCATCGGGACTAAATGCTACTGACCAAATCATATTTTTATGGTCTACGAAGGTTTGAAGACATTCACCCGTAGCAACATCCCAAAGCTTAACCTGACTATCAGCCCCGCCACTAGCGAGAAATTTTCCATCGGGACTAAATGCTACCGTGCATACCCAGTGAGTGTGTCCTTTTAATTTCTGGAGACATTCTCCTGTATAAATATTCCACAGACGAATGCTGCGGTCTTCGCTGCTGCTGGCGAGTGTTTTCCCATTGGGACTGAATACAACTGTCCATACCCAATTACTGTGTCCTGCGAGCATCCGGATATATCGACTGTGGCAGATATCTTTAATATCCCAAAGTTTAATAGTATTATCGGCGCTGCCACTAGCAAGCATTTGTCCATCTGGATGAAAAGCTACAGAACGAAGCCTACCTTGATGTTCTCTGATGATGTGGTGTTCACTTGTCTGTAAGTTCCACAGTACGATTGTATGGTCATCACGACCACTGGCAAGAATTTGGCTATTTTGGGGATGAAATGCCACGGAATAAACATCACGAGTGTAACCTTGTAGGACGTTCAAACAATTGCCTGTAGCTATATCCCAAAGCCTAGCTGTTTGGTCGTCACTACAGCTAATTAGTGTCCGTCCATCGGGACTAAAAGCGATGGCCCACACTTGGCTGTGATGTCCTGCTAAAATTCGCAAACATTCATTAATTTCGGTATTCCATAGTCTGATGGTGCGGTCTTCACCGCAACTAGCCAGAATTTTTTCATTGGGGCTAAAGCGGACAGAGTATACTTTTTTCGTATGTCCTAAAAATGTTTGCTCACATTCACCTGTATTGATATCCCACAGTTTGACAGTTTTATCTTCGCTGCCACTGGCTATTTTTTGCCCATCTGGACTAAAGGCTACAGAGTCAACCACTTTGGTGTGACCTATGAAAGTTTTTTGGCATTTACCTGTATTGATATCCCACAGTTTGATGGTGGTGTCGGCGCTACCACTAACTAAAAGTAAAGGTGTATTATCTATCGCTGGGGATGGTTGAAAGGTAACTGACCACACCCAATCAGTATGACCATGTAGTGTTTTCAGGCAATCACCTGTGTTCACATCCCAAAGCTTAATTGTCTGGTCTTGACTAGCGCTGGCTAAAATGCTGCCATCTGGACTAAAAGCCACAGAATAAACTTTATTAGTATGTTTTTGAAGTGTATGCAGACACTCACCAGTATGAATATTCCAGAGTTTAATGGTGTAGTCGGCACTAGCACTAGCAAGGATGCGGGTATCTGGACTAAAGGCAAGTGTCCAAACCCAGACAGTGTGACCTTTGTAAATCCGCAGTTGCTGATTGTCGGCAGTTCGCCACAAGCGAATTTCGCCATTGATTAAACCTGTGGCGAAGAACTGGCCATCTGGGCTAAATCTTACTGACACCACACTGGACATAGTTTCAGTGAATACAGAACCAGTGAGGTCAGCGTTGGCAAAGCTAGTATTTTGGAGCTTGACATCTTTGAGATATGCTTGCCAAATAGTGAGATCCGAAAAATCACGCCCACTCAAATCAATTTGCGATTGATCTATTTGAAGTTGCCGCAGTAAATTAATTAAGTTACCAGCGGCATATCCTTTTTTCAACGTAGGCTCCTGCTGTAAAGCGGCTAATATGCGCCGTAAATGAGACTCTAGTTCTTTGCCAAAAACATTTAGTAACTCTTTTTTGACTTGTTCTAAAATCAGTCTTTCTTGTGTATGGCGGATATAATCAAGCGATCGCGCTTTCATTAACGGATAGGTATTGACAATCTTCAACTTCCCTCCCGACTTAATTTCTTGAATTGCTTCTTCAATTAAGCGCTCGGTCACATATTCCATGACAACAGACTGCTGACGAAATCTACTGGTATTGGCTGCTTTTTCAATTAGCGATCGCCGCAACAAAGATTCGACTACTTCTAAAATTTGAAAAACTGATTCTGTAGTTGCTAAATCTTCTTTTAGCTCTGTTAAAGAAACATATTCTCGATGAATCGCTAGCCAGTAGATTACCTTGGTTTCTAAGTCTGACAAGCGATTAAATTGCTGGTCTAATAAAGCGCGAATATCTCCATAAACGGCGCTAGATTGGTTAATTTGTTGTAAAAAATCTCTAATATTGTTACTAAATAAATCGTAAACTGTGGTAGCAACAATTTTTAATGCTAAGGGATTGCCCGAGTATCTTTCTACTAGTTCTTTTAACTGTTGATCAGAACAAGAACATCCTTTATCATGTAAAATTTTTCTCGCCTCTGCTAAGTTTAAACTCGAAAGTTGTAACACTTTTACAGGTAAATTTTTACCTTCTAGTGCTGCTACTTCTTTTGGTTTTTCGCGGCTAGTCAATAGTAAACAACTCTGGTGGGCTGCTTCTGCTACCTTTTTGAATAAATAACCATAATTTTCATATCCTGGCTCATATTCTCCCGCCCGTTCGTGAGTTTTACCTTTACCACTACTGAGGATTGATTCCACATTATCTAAAATCACTAAACAACGATTTTTTCTTAAAGCATCAATTAAGCGCAAAATTTTGTTGTTATCACTATCTGCCGCATATGCTTCAGCGTCATTGGGCAAAAAGCGCAAAAGTTGTGTGAGAATGTCTCCCAGGGGTGGTGCATTACGCAGCGATCGCCAAATCAAGTAATCAAATTTGGGTTGAACTTTTTTGGCAATTTTGGCTGCTATCACTGTCTTCCCAATGCCACCAATTCCTAATATTGCCACTAACCGACAGCGCAGGGAATGATCATCCACCATCCATTGCTCTAACTCTAAAAGCTCCTCTTTTCGACCTCGAAAACCTTCTACATCAACTGCTTCACCCCAGTCTTCATGTACTGAGACGACATGATCGGGACTAGCTTGATATTGGGCCGATAGCTTTTGTTTGAGGTAATTGATTTTTTTGTTACCTCTCCCATCTATGCCCAATTTACGGTAACTTTCTCCTAGTCTTTTTCTGACGGCTGGTTGAGAAATATTTAACTTATTAGCAATCTCCGCACCAGAGCAATCATTTAATGCCAGTATAAGCGCGTCTAACTCTGTTTGAGTAACACCATACTTGCTTGCTATTCCTGTAATAAAATCTTCAGGAAGCTGAGACATATCAGCAAGGCTTTTCATCTCGTCCTAGCTCCACATAATCTATTAATTATCAGTATGTGAGATATTAATTTATAGCACGACTCACTAGTCTAGAAAAGAGTATTGATCTCTATTTCACAATAACCATACATTTTGTTAGTTACTGTTAATCATGCCTTTTGGTTTTTTGTCCATGATTGCCCAGAGCAGGTAAGACTAAAATACAGGGTGAGATTTGTACGTGATGCAGGAAAGATAGTTAAATTTGGCGTTTTTTAAACTATTTCTAATTTTTTGTATAAAAAAACACTAAATACTGTTTTTAGTATAGTTATGTGAGGAATAGCAGGTTAAATACTATACAAAATTTTATATATCCTGACTTTTGTTAAAAATTAGTTAAATTTATCTACTTGATAATTTTGAGCAAATGTGTGTATCTTATACCTATAGTATATGTGTGTGAGAGCAACAGATAGGTAAGGATACATGTAAACGGTCAGTCTTATGGAGCAATGAATATGACCAACTTCTCACGATTGCCAGAGTTTATCAGGAATTCACACACCATCACCATGCATTTGAAGATAGGAGATCACTTTCTGGGAACCTCACCGATAGTTAAGCCAGCAGCTAAAGAGAAACCGGAGTTTTTTCCACAACCCTTTTATTCAATTGAATTACCTCCAGTTTTCTGTCACATGAGTTTTTTATTGATTGAAACACTGGCAGAAACCCAACATGGTGAGTTCGTTACTCGCAGCAAGCAAGGCAAATACGAAACTATTGTGGAATTGTGTGGACATATTAGTCACCGTTACAAATTAAGTCCCCAGGAGGTGGAGGAAATGCAACAACTATACGACCGAATTTATAGAGTTTTTTGGCAACAATATCGTCACAAGGCCTGATTAATTTAAGGCTGTCTAGGCTTTACAGCTACTTTAGGGTTGAGAAGATTGCTAGCTGATTAAAGTGTATTAGTACAACTCAATATTTACCTTTTTCTGGGACATTTGGCTTTCGATAAATGAGAAGTTTACAAGCCGGAGGTGTAATTCAAGCACTTACCGGCTTTTTGCGTAAGTTTTTTTACTTCCATTAAGTACTCACACAACAGGAAAAAACCTATGAAATCCAATCCTCAAGATAACCAAAATCTACTGTTCAATTTAGCTTGCAGAGGCCTCAAGTATTTTTTACTGTCACTGCTTGGTTTGACAATCGCCTTTATTTTATCCGGCGTTTTTGACTTTACCTGGATGATGAGGCTGCTGGAAGCTCCAATTTTTTGGGTATGGCTGGCAAGAATAGCCATCTCTCTGTTCTGTTTATTTGCGATCGCAATTGTAACTGAGTCCTGGAATTAATTTCTTGCCCGTTGACTCAGTAGAACCCTTAATTCATTGCCTTTGGCTAACTAATTACAACTTAGCTAAGGGCTTCACATCAGGAGATGATAATTCATGTCAAAGAACAATGGCAACGGTTCTCCAGCAGAAGTTCTTTCGCCAATTTTGGTTATTTTAGTCGCTGGCTCGATATATTTGGCAGTGGTGAACCAAGACAACCACCCTGCATATTTCGACATTGTGAAAATGGTTATGGCCTACAGCTTCGGCTCCCTCAAGTCTCAAGGCAAAAGTAGGCAGTTAAAACAGCCAAAATGATTTCAAAACAAAAAGTAACTGTGGGTAAAGTACCAATATTTACCTACACTTACTCATCAGAGTGTACTTTTTATTTTGGCTTTGAAAGTGCGGATGAAAGGACTTGAACCTTCACTCCTTTCGGAACTAGAACCTAAATCTAGCGCGTCTGCCAATTTCGCCACATCCGCATCAGTCTTTTATCATAACACACGACATCTTGTATGGGAAGAGGGAATGAGGAAATAAGGCAATACTGTTCAGTTAAGGCTAAAAACTACAATTAGTGGTAGGTTGGGTTGACTTCAGGAAACCCAACATCCTCAAGACTTTGTTGGGTTGCGCTATCGCTTAACCCAACCTACTTTTTCTCTTAAGTGAACCGTATTGTATTATAAGGAAGATTTTCTCCAGTCCCCATTACCCCTTTTGCCTCTTATCCCCAGAGGGGCCCCGAGTTCCCCAATCCCCATTACATAACGGCAACACGAGGTAAACGATGCTTAAATCCGCAGAGAATTTCCCAAGAAATAGTATTTAGTTGTTCTGCCCAATCATTAGCTGAAATTTCTGCTTTTCCTTGTTCTCCCAGTAGGGTAACTACTTCACCTTCTTGTAAGTCGGGAATAGCGCTGACATCAAGCATTAATTGATCCATTGTAATGGTGCCAATTTGGGGTACGCGTTGACCGCGAATTAATACTTGCATTTTGTGAGAAAGATTTCGCGGCACACCGTCAGCGTAACCAATGCCAACGACGGCGATGCGGAGTTCACGGGGGGCAATAAATTGTTGACCGTAACTTACACCTGTGCCGGCGGCAATTGTTTTCACGTGGGTAATTCGTGCCTTCAACTGCAAAACGGGCTTGAGGTTAATTACATTTTGTAAATGAGTAGCTGGATATAGTCCGTAAATGGCTAAACCTGCGCGCACAATATCGTAGTGTAATGCTGGGTCGGCAAGAGTGGCGGCTGAGTTGGCTAAGTGTAAGCAGGGTGGCTCAATTCCCATGTCTTTGATTTGGGCGATCGCCTGCTCAAATCGTCTATGCTGTTCTTGCATGATTGCCGGATCGGGACTATCTGCTGTGGCTAGGTGTGAGTAAATGCTAGCAAGATTCAAGTATGGTAAGCGTTGGACTAACTGGACAAACTCACCTGCTTGTTGCCAATCAGTTCCCAATCTTGACATTCCCGTATCTAATTTGATGTGTACAGGTACGGACGAACCGTAATTGATGCTTTCTAAAACATTAGAGAACACAAAAGCTTGTTTGGGGCTGCACAAAGTTGGCTGTAGTTTCCAATGGGCGATCGCATGAATTTGTTCTGGCGTATGAGTTGCACCTAGAATCAATATTGGTGCTTTTATCCCACCTTCTCGTAACTGAATGCCCTCTGGCACTGTAGCAACTCCTAACCAACTCGCTCCCGCTTGTAGTGCTGTTTGAGCTACTGTCACGGCGCCATGACCATAGGCATCAGCTTTAACTACTGCCATCAACTGGGTACGTGGTGACAGCAACTTTACTAATTGCTGTACATTATGCGCTAACGCACCCAAATCAATTTCTACCCAAGCACGTTGCGAGAACCAAGCGTAGGTGTCGCACTGTTGCTGATCACTAAAGGTAGGGGTTTGTTTGCCACTTAACATTTTTATACACTCCTATCACACCACTCTTGCACTTCTAGATTGTCTATATATTCTTATGCACAGTATTAACAGCCACATCAGAGTTAATCAGGAAGTTTACCGTTGATTAGGGAATTTACACAAGATACTGAGGTGGCAGATGAGTTAATTCATCTTGGTTTTGGTTGTCAAAATGCTGTATTTTTCTTTGTTACCAACCCTTGTAGCTGATCATTTTTCAGCTACATCAGTTTGGCTAATACTGCTAGTACGAGAAAATTTGGCATTTGTTCACCAGCACTAATCAACTTTTTTTAAGACTGAGGGCTGATGACGACTACCCCACTATTTTTTCTATGTCCCTAAAAAAACAGCTTAAACCTCTTCCCTGTCGGGATTTGCCAGAAATCATTAGTGGTTTGTAAATTTTAGTTCTTGAATTATTCCGAAAGTATAATTTATTCTCATCTCCCAAGAAGAGTATCTTTGTGTTAATATATGTAAAACTAATACCTCGAGCGCTAACCAATGGGGAAGGTTTTAGTCCTAAACGCCTCTTACGAACCGCTCAATATTACGAGCTGGCGTCGCGCTGTGATTCTGTTAATTAAAGGCAAAGCAGAACGCATTGAACATAACGGTAAATTCTTGTACACAGATTTTCCGTTGCCGACTGTGATTCGGTTGCGTCATTATGTGCGCGTTCCCTACAAAGAAATTCCTCTAACTCGCCGAAATATTTTGCATCGTGACAGTCATGCTTGTCAGTACTGCGGTTATACCGGAGATGAGTTGACACTTGACCACGTAATTCCGCGATCGCGTGGCGGAGGCGATACTTGGGAAAACATTGTTACGGCTTGTGTGCGTTGCAATGTCAAAAAAGGAAATCGCACACCATATGAAGCGCATATGCCTTTGCGCCATCCGCCACGCCAACCTTACAGCAGCCTTTATTTTGAGGTCAGTAAACATCTGAAAAGTGGACTGCATAACGAGTGGCAAAAATATGTGATCGGTCTTTGAACATCAGAAAATAACCCTAACAGAGCAAAAGCATTGTCACCTGTCATAGGTGTCATGTTTCTGTGTCTGCTGGATTTGTTGTGCCTACAAATAGTTAAATCTGTTTTTCGGCAATGGCCACAGCCATTTGCTCAATTTTTAGGCAAAATATATCCAAGCCTCTTATTGTACCTTAAGATATTGTAAAATAACTAAATACACTCCAAATTGTCCTAGAAACCCATGTTTCTAGAAAAATGTTGAATACAATGTTTTGTTTGTTAAAAATATTTAACAGATTTAGTTAAAAGTCACCTTATCAGCAGAAAACCTTCTTTTCAGCGTCTATATACAATTTGGGGGAATTGAGCCGATATTTCACCCATTTAATTCACAAAAAATAGACCTATATAAGTATCCACATATCACTATATTTTTGCGAAGATCAAAATATGTCTCTAACTTTCTAAATTAATACAAGACTGGTTGTATTATTTTTCAACATATCAACGGAGGCTCGCACTTACAAAAATGTCCCCTATGCAATTGAATTCTTCCTTGAAGCAATCAGAAAGTTTTTTACTGCCCACAGAACATAGCCCAGAGGACGCTGACATAGATAAAAACGCAGTCGAAGTTGAACTCACCAAGCCAATCTTGCCACCATCGAATGCTGAAGGAGGAAATGGCAAATATTTAGGTAAACGGGTAAATTCAGTGGCTGTTCAGAAATCTGAAGAACTGCAAAGAACCCTCTTAGCCCACCAAAATGAGCGTCATTTAGTAATTCTGCAAGATTTTCCTGACCCTGATGCCCTCTCTTGTGCTTGGGCCTACCAGTTGATTGTGCAGCAATACGATATTAAATGTGAAATCATTTATGCTGGTACCCTCAGCCATCAAGAAAATATCGCCTTAGTCAAACTCACTGGTTTACCTGCCCAGCGTTGGGCAGCACAAACAGCCAAGAGTCGTGACTTTTCATCTTACCAAGGTTTCGTATTAATCGATAACCAAGGAACTACAAGTCAGCTACTATCAGCAGTGCAACAGGCAGGAATTCCCCTAGTTGCAGTCATTGACCATCACAGTTTACAAGCGGAACTCAAAGGAGAGTTTATTGATGTCCGTCCAAATGTGCGGGCAACCTCCACGATTTTTACTCAGTACCTACAATCGGGTTTACTGACCTTAGATAGCAGCATCAGTCAACACGTCAAATGTGCCACTGCCTTAATGCACGGTTTGCGGTCAGATACCAATCGGCTGATGCAAGCCCAAGAAGAAGATTTCATGGCCGCGGCATATCTGAGTCGGTTTTATGATGCCCAGCTACTGAACGCCATTTTACAGGCGAATCGTTCCAAACGGGTGATGGATGTGATCGAGCGATCGCTCAAAAATCGCGTCGTCCAAAATAACTTTTCTATTGCTGGTGTTGGTTATCTCCGCTACGAAGACAGAGATGCTATTCCCCAAGCAGCGGATTTTCTAGTCACTGAAGAAAACGTCCACACTGCACTAGTTTATGGCATCGTTCACGATGAAGATGACGAATTAGAAGTAGTCATTGGTTCCTTGAGAACCGCCAAACTCACCCTAGACCCTGACGAATTTATCAAAGAAGCCTTTGGGCAAGATAGTACAGGGCGCTTTTTCGGTGGCGGACGCACAGGTGCCGGTGGTTTTGAAGTTCCTATGGGTTTCTTGTCCGGTAGTAACGAAAATCCTACTTACGCCAAAATGAAATGGGAAGTGTATGATTCTCAAATCAAACAAAAACTATTGAAGTTAGTCAATCCTAAAGATAGCCCCATTGACTCAGAGTGATTAATTACCCAGGAAATCGTAAGTAAAAGTCCGTTACAACTAACTTAAAGACAACATTTATTTATTGGGGGTTTAGCATTGCTAAACCCTTATTAATTTTCATCATTTAATTTCGTAACGGAGAAACTTCATTTTTTCTCCTCAAACTAATACATAATAACCTATAGGACTCCTATTTAATTATTGAAAAAACTCTGTATATTCAAAAAATCTTCTTTCCTACTCCCTACTCCCAGCCTACGCAAATAATTTTAGGAATCAAACCGGATTCCTAATAGATGTAATTGGTATGAATTTGGTATAACTAAAATAATTCCACTAATTAAGGAGTTAGTTGTGAAAACTGCTATTTCTCTTCCAGACCCCATTTTTGAAGAAGCTGAAGCACTTGCCAAACAATTAGGAATGTCTCGTAGTGAACTCTACACCCAAGCCTTAAAGGCGTATTTGCAGCGATATAACCGAGAGCAAATTTTATCGAAACTCAACGAAGTTTACTCTCAGGAATCTTCAGAATTAGATCCAGTGGTGGCAAAAATGCAATTTATCTCTCTACCTCATGAGGATTGGTAGTGTATCGCGGAGAAATTTGGTGGGCAAATTTACCTGATCCGATAGGTTCAGAACCTGGCTATCGTCGACCTGTCCTGATTATTCAAGATGATACATTTAGCCAAAGTCGTCTTAGGACAGTGATTGTTGTCATTGTTACTTCTAATATTGAACTTGCCAATGCACCAGGGAATGTTTTATTAGCACGTGAAAAAACTAGTTTACCAAGAGATTCAGTGGCAAACGTCTCTCAAATATTGACTATAGACAAATCATTTTTGAGTGAGCGTATTGGTTCCTTACCAATGGATTTACAAGAAAAAGTGGATGAAGGTCTACGGACAGTTTTATACCTATAACTTCAGAAAAAACTCGGTTAAATTCTAATTGATAGATTCAGTAAGCAAATTATGGAATTATACTTAATTCGTCATGGCATAGCCGAAGAAAGGCAACCAGATACCCAAGATGAAGAGCGATCGCTCACCAAAGAAGGAAAGCAAAAAACCCAGAAAGTTGCCCAGAGAATTAAACAACTGGGTTTACAGTTTGATGTGATTGTCACTAGTCCATTAGTACGGGCGTACCAAACATCAGAAATTCTGGTAGCAACCGGACTAAGTACCCAATTGGAAAAATCTCCTCATCTTGCCCCCAACGGTAATATTTCCAGTTGGCTAAATTATTGGCTAGAACCGAAAAATTATCCCCAAAAAGCCCAAATAGCCTTAGTTGGACATGAACCTTGTTTGAGTAATTGGGCAGAAATTCTGCTTTGGGGAGAAGCCAAAGACAGTTTAGTCTTGAAAAAAGCAGGTATGATTGGGATAAAACTACCAGAAATAGGTTCACCTCTGGGTCGGAGTCAAATGTTTTGGTTGACACCGCCCAAGTACCTGCTGTAACAGCTTTTCAACATTTCTTGCAAAAATGTTGTGAGATTAGCTACTGTTATGACGACATTGATTTCTGGTAAGTTAGCGTGTGCTTTGCACAATCAGATATTTCAATAAGCAAATGGTGTTGCCATGATGGTGTGCGAATACAAGCCTGGTTTAGAAGGCATTCCCGCAGCCCAATCGAGTATTAGTCATGTTGATGGGCAAAAGGGAATTCTAGAATATCGTGGCATCCGGATTGAGGAACTAGCAGAAAAAAGTTCCTTTTTGGAGACTGCTTATCTCTTGATCTGGGGTGAACTGCCAAGTAAAGAAGAATTAGAAGCGTTTGAGTATGAGGTGCGCTACCACAGGCGGATCAAATACCGCATTCGGGACATGATGAAATGCTTTCCGGAAAGCGGTCACCCAATGGATGCTCTACAAGCCTCTGCTGCGGCTTTAGGCTTGTTTTATTCGCGTCGGGATTTACATAATCCTGCGTACATTCGGGATTCTGTAGTGCGCCTGTTAGCCACTATTCCGACAATGGTAGCGGCATTCCAGTTAATGCGAAAAGGCAATGACCCTGTAAGGCCTCGCGATGACTTAGATTATTCTGCCAATTTTCTCTACATGCTCAACGAGAAAGAACCGGATGCATTAGCAGCTAAAATTTTTGACATCTGCTTGATACTGCATGTTGAGCATACAATGAATGCTTCCACCTTTAGTGCCAGGGTAACAGCGTCAACGTTAACTGATCCCTATGCTGTAGTTGCCAGTGCTGTAGGAACCTTGGGAGGGCCTCTGCACGGTGGAGCTAACGAAGAAGTCATTCAGATGTTAGAAGAAATCGGCTCTGTAGAAAATGTGCGCCCATATGTAGACAATCTTCTGCAACGCAAAGCGAAGATTATGGGTTTTGGACATCGTGTTTACAAAGTCAAAGATCCACGCGCCACAGTTTTGCAAAACCTAGCAGAACAGTTGTTTGCCAAGTTTGGGCATGACAAATACTATGACATTGCCCTAGAGATGGAACAGGTGGTCGCCGAGAAACTTTCTGGCAAAGGGATTTATCCCAATGTTGACTTTTACTCTGGTTTGGTGTATGGGAAAATGGGAATTCCTACAGACTTATTTACACCAATCTTTGCGATCGCTCGTGTTGCTGGTTGGCTAGCTCACTGGAAAGAACAACTAGCAGAAAACCGTATCTTCAGGCCTACCCAGATTTATAACGGTAGACACGAAATTCCATATATTCCCATCGATCAACGTTAACTGGCAACTTGTTTGTTAGTTAGACTTGACCAAGCCATAAGCTAGGAAACCGTTGCCACAATGGAGGCGGGAGTTTTGTGGTGACTTAATAGCGGGGCAAGGGGACTAGGGATTAGGGACTGAGAAGATTGTGGTAGCCCGAAGTATTCCCCCTGCACCCTGCCCCCCTGCACCCTGCCTCCCTGCCTCCCTGTTGGGCTGCTCCCCATCTCCCTACTTCCTACTTCTAAAAAATCCTAATCCTGACCATAAGTAGAAGTTCTTGTATAGCTTCAAGGGCCTAAAACCATCCAACGATATACTAGGCATGGGAATTGGCAAAAATCTATGGCTACGCCACGCAAGCTATCAATCAAGCGTCTTCATCAAAGCATAAAGGATGAAGCCTGAAGGCTGAAATTTTATATTTCATAACTTCACACTTCATACTTCAGTTGACCTAAAGAGCGGAAACATGAATTCAGGAATTGATCTCCAAGGAACTTTTATTAAATCCCTCATAGATTTAGGGATACCAGCGGGCACAGCCAAAGCTATTTGGATGCCCTTGCCCATGATACTGATGCTGATTGGAGCAACAGTAGGGGTGCTGGTCTGTGTTTGGCTAGAACGAAAGATTTCCGCATCAGCACAACAGCGGATTGGGCCTGAATTTATTGGACCTTTTGGCTTACTAGCTCCGGTAGCGGATGGCTTGAAGCTGGTATTTAAAGAAGATATCGTGCCAGCTAAAGCTGATGCCTGGCTATTTACCATCGGCCCCATTTTGGTTGTATTGCCAGTATTTCTGTCTTATTTGATTGTTCCTTTTGGACAGAATATTGTCATTACAAATGTCGGCATGGGAATTTTCTTGTGGATTGCTTTCTCTAGCATTGCCCCCATTGGGCTATTAATGGCTGGCTACGCATCCAATAACAAGTACTCCCTCTTAGGCGGCTTACGGGCAGCAGCACAATCCATTAGCTACGAAATTCCTCTGTCGTTGAGCGTGCTGGCAGTCGTCATGATGTCTAATAGCCTCAGCACTATTGATATTGTTAACCAGCAATCTGGCTATGGTATCCTCGGCTGGAACATTTGGCGGCAACCAATAGGGTTCCTAATTTTTTGGATAGCAGCCCTAGCGGAATGCGAACGCTTACCCTTTGACTTACCCGAAGCGGAAGAGGAAATCGTAGCTGGTTATCAAACCGAATACTCTGGCATGAAATTCGCTCTGTTTTACCTAAGTTCTTATGTAAACCTAGTGCTTTCTGCCCTACTGGTAGCAGTTCTGTATCTCGGTGGTTGGGACTTTCCCATTCCTGTTAGTCTGATAGCTAGTTGGCTGGGAATTAGTGAATTAAATCCCGTGTTGCAGGTAGTAACTGCTACGTTGGGTATCTTCATGACCCTCATCAAAGCCTATGTGCTAGTGTTTATCGCCATCTTGTTGCGTTGGACAGTACCACGGGTGCGGATTGACCAATTGTTAGATTTAGGATGGAAGTTTTTGTTACCAGTTGCTTTGGTTAATCTTCTGTTAACCGCAGCTTTGAAACTTGCCTTTCCGATCGCCTTTGGTGGATAAACCAATTTTAGATTTTAGATTTTAGATGGACTCTGAAATCTAAAATCCGAAATCCGAAATTGAAAAGAGAGAGACACAACAATGCTAAAGTTCCTAAAACAAGTTGGTGATTACGCCAAAGAAGCAGTACAAGCTGGTCGTTATATTGGTCAAGGGTTAGCCGTAACTTTTGACCACATGCAGCGTCGTCCTGTGACGGTACAGTACCCCTACGAAAAATTAATTCCTGGGGAACGATTTCGCGGCAGAATTCACTTCGAGTTTGATAAGTGTATTGCTTGCGAAGTCTGTGTGCGAGTTTGTCCTATCAATCTACCTGTAGTGGATTGGGAATTTGAAAAAGCCAACAAAAAGAAAAAACTCAACCACTACAGCATTGACTTTGGAGTTTGTATCTTCTGCGGTAACTGTGTGGAATATTGCCCGACTAACTGTTTATCGATGACAGAAGAGTATGAGCTATCCACTTACGATCGCCATGAATTGAACTATGATAACGTGGCACTTGGTCGTCTGCCTTACAAAGTGACCGATGATCCGATGGTGACGCCACTGCGCGAACTAGTTTACTTGCCCAAGGGTGTCATGGAACCCCACGACCTACCTGCTGATGCACCCCGCGCTGGTTCGCGTCCAGAAGACCTTGTAGAACAAAACAGTGAAGAATCAACAGTTAACAGTTAACTAACTAATAACTGAAAACTGATCACTGAAAATTGAATAACTAATAACTGACAATTGACTAAGGACAAAAACAGTGAATCTAGCAGAAGGAGTACAGGTTGTTTCTTTTGGCATACTGGGCGCGATGATGATTGGGGCAGCATTAGGTGTAGTGCTGTTTTCTAACATTGTCTATTCTGCCTTTATGCTGGGGGGAGTGTTTATCAGCATGGCGGGGCTTTACCTGTTGCTAAATGGTGATTTTGTCGCCGCAGCGCAGGTACTGGTTTATGTTGGGGCAGTGAACGTGTTGATTTTGTTTGCCATTATGTTGGTGAACAAGCGTCAAGATTTCGCTCCCTATCCTAGCGCTGGGCTGCGGAAAGTCATCACAGCCATAGTCAGTCTCGGATTATTTGGTCTGTTGAGTACGATGGTATTGGCAACTCCTTGGGCATACTCTACAACTGCGGCTGTAGCACCAGAAAGTTCTATAGTTGTTATTGGTGAGCATTTCTTCACTGACTTTTTACTACCTTTTGAACTGGCTTCAATTTTATTGTTGATAGCGATGGTGGGAGCGATTATTTTGGCACGTCGCGAGTATTTGCCGGAAAAACCCACACCTTCCGAGTCACAACAAACTGTTTTGACTTTACCAGAACGCCCCAGAGACTTGGTATCGGCAGGCAGCGAAACAAAAGAGTAAAAAGGCAAGGGGGCAGGGGGCAGGGGAGAAAAACCACCCACAAGGAGGAGCCACTGTGGTCTTGGCTTGTAGCCAAGGGGAGCAACTGGCGTTGGGGCTTCAACCAAGAGAGCAAGGGAGCTATTGCCCACAATTCCACTCGGCTTTAAACCTTATCTTTTGGTAAAATTTGCGATATATTTCGCAGGTAAAAAGCCAGTTTTTATGGCCACGCAAGCTATCAGAAGGGATACAAAAATCCATGCAACTCCAGTACTTTTTATTACTAGCAGCAGCTTTGTTTTGTATCGGCATTTATGGCTTAATTACCAGTCGGAATGCCGTGCGTGTGTTGATGTCAATTGAGTTACTGCTGAATGCTGTTAATCTGAATTTAATGGCATTTTCCAACTTTCTCGATTCAACTTTAATTAAGGGCCAAGTATTCACCGTGTTTGTGATTACCGTGGCAGCTGCTGAAGCGGCGGTAGGGTTAGCGATCGTACTTGCGATTTATCGCAACCGTGATACCGTCGACATGGAGCAGTTTAATCTCCTGAAGTGGTAATTGTGCGTGCAACTCAAGCAGGTAATCATTGCTTATAAAGCTACAGATTCCCAGAGTAAACGCTGGGCAGAACTCTGTGCTAAACAACTAGAAAATCGCCATTGCCAGGTGTTGATGGGGCCTAGCGGGCCCAAAGATAACCCTTATCCGGTGTTTTTGGCTTCGGCTACTCAACCCATCGATCTGGCTTTGGTACTCGGTGGTGATGGCACTGTCTTAACTAGTGCTAGACATTTAGCCCCAGCTGGTATACCTATTCTGGGAGTGAATGTAGGCGGTCATCTAGGCTTCTTAACCGAGTCGGTAGATGAGTTTCAAGATACAGAGAAAGTTTGGGATCGGCTATTTGAAGATCGCTATGCTATCCAGCGGCGGATGATGTTACAAGCGGCGGTATATGAAGGTCATCGGACAAATTTGGAACCTGTGACTGAACGCTACCTCGCTTTGAATGAATTTTGTGTCAAACCCGCTTCCGCTGACCGCATGATCACTTCCATTCTGGAAATGGAAATTGACAGTGAGGTAGTCGATCAATATGTGGGGGATGGTTTGATTATTTCCACTCCCACAGGTTCCACAGGTTATACAGTTTCCGCTAGTGGCCCCATTATGCACGATGGTATGGAGGCAATTACCATCACTCCTATTTGCCCCATGAGTCTTTCTAGCCGTCCCTTAGTTTTACCCGCTGGTTCTGTGGTCAGCATCTGGCCTTTGGGAGACTATGATTTGAGTACCAAGCTGTGGATGGATGGGGTATTGTCTACGTCGATTTGGCCAGGACATCGCGTTGATGTGCGGATGGCTGATTCTCTGGCTAAATTTATTATTTTGCGGGAGAACAATTCATATTATCAGACACTCCGAGAGAAGCTGCTTTGGGCAGGGACAAGGGTTCGCTACAGTAACAATCACCGTAATTGATTTATCAGGTTTCTGCCGCAGTCTTTTGCTTGAAGTTTTGTGTGAACAGAAAATTATATCAGCCCCCGATAATATCTGGGGGCTTTTCCGCAGTTGTTGTCTTTAATTGCCGAAAATGCTTTTTTGTGACGCCTTCAGTTATTAGCAATATAAACGTGAGTTCGACAAATATCAAAATACCCCATTTATTCCGGACTTTACTAGGATATCTGGCTTTATTAATTACGAATTTATCAAAAACATAGCTATGCGGAACCTTGCACTCGTTCCGAGTTGGTTGCGGTTTTTAATTATTTTTGTGTTGACAATGGGTATATTATTTCGCTTTGTCAACCTTGAAGGCAAAATATACTCCCATGATGAAACTTATACGTCATTGCGAATTTCTGGTTACACAGTCAGTGAAGTCAAACAGCAAATATTTAATGGTCGTATAATTAGTAGAGAAAATTTTGCTAAATTCCAAAGTCGTAATGAAGAAAAAAACTTCAGTGACACAATTATGTCTTTGGCTACAGAAGACCCGCAGCATCCGCCAGTTTATTATTTAATAGCCAGATTTTGGTTAGGAATTTTTGGTAATTCAATCACAGCTATTAGAAGTTTATCTGCTGTTATTAGCTTGTTGGTGTTTCCTGGTATTTATTGGCTATGTCGTGAATTATTTAATGTGCCATTATCGGTTCCTGGGTTAGCGATCGCTCTGATGGCTATCTCTCCTATTCATCTAGTATATGCTCAAGAAGCACGAGAATATATCCTTTGGTTAGTTACCATCATATTATGTAGCGCTTCACTGCTACTAGCGATACGGCTGCAATCAAAAAATCACAATGAATTAGACCGAGGACAGCAAATTTCTGATAGTTTTACTCCCTGGGGAATTTATGTAGTTACTTTAACATTAAGTCTTTATACGTGTTTGTGGAGTGTATTGATAGCAGTTGCTCACGGAATTTATGTCATTATAATTTCCAGATTTCAATTAACTGAAAGTGTCAGGGCTTATTTAATAGCATCATCGCTGGCATTTCTAGCTTTTTTGCCTTGGATGATGATTGTTGCGGCTAGTTTTTTGGAGTTTATATTAACCGCAGATGTGACACAATCTCAATCTTCAATTAGTCCTTTAATTCAAGTTTTGCTAATACAAATAAGTAGAATTTTTTTTGATTTAAATTTAGATATAGGCAATTTATTTAGTTACTTGATTGCACCTTTTTTTTTGACATTAGTGGGATATGCAATTTATTTTCTGTGTCGCACAACTAACTATCAAGTTTGGTTGTTGATTCTGATGTTGATGATAATTATGTCTATCCCCCTTAAGCTACCAAATTTAAATGATGGGGGCATAGTTTTTAGTCAAGAAGCATATTTAATACCTGCATACTTAGGTATTCAACTTGCTGTGGCTTATCTTTTAGCTACACAATTATACAATGGAATTATATCTCGCCGCCGAATTTGGCAGATGGTTTTGATATTAGTAATTGTTTGTGGTTTAATTTCTTGTAGGGTAAGTTACGAGGCTGAAACTTGGTGGCATAAAGGCGTCAGTTTTGGAAATGCACAAGTTGCTAGAATTATTAATGAGACTGAAAACCCACTTTTAATTAGTGATGGTGAGAATATTAATTATGGTAATGTTTTTTCACTAAGTTATCTGGTTCAGCCAAATGTCAGGTTTCAATTGATAGGAAATCAAGCTGTTCCTGATATTCCTGATAGTTTTAGCGATATTTTTTTACTCAATCCTTCAGATTCCTGGCGTAGCCAAATAATTATGAAGTACAAATCTAATATGAATATTGTTTATCGAGATGAGTATTATTATCTTTGGAAATTAGCTAAACCGCAAAGTACGCAAAGTTCACTAAGGTAAGAGAGTTGTATAGGTTTTGGTATCAGTTCCATGAATTTGGAAAAAGTTGGCATATTTTTATGAAATTCTCAGCTTAAATTAATTTAGATGATGAGATAAAGCTTTAAATTGTTCTTATTCATCAATTTGAGAATATCAAGCTATGAAATTTCAGCATTTAGTCATTTTATTTATATTTACCGCTGTGACAATAGGCTGCACAAAAGAAGTAACCTCCAATCAACCCGCCACGCAAACACCAAGTGCAACCACCGTCGCCAGCCCAATTGCTGAACCTGGGAACTTTCAAGCTGCGGAACACCCAACTCAAGGAAAAGTTAGCGTCATCACTGAACAAGGTAAACGCTACCTGGAGTTTGATCAGAATTTTAAAACTGATAAAGGGCCTGACTTATTTGTGATTTTGCATAATTCTGATATGCCGCCAGTGTCTGGTATTCAAGAAAAAGATTATGTGAATATTGCCCCCTTGCAAAAAATAAGCGGTACTCAACGTTATGCTTTACCTGATAATGTAAATTTGGTAGACTTCAAGTCTGTGGCAATCTGGTGTCGCCAATTTAATGCCACTTTTGGCTATGCCGTTTTATAAAAGCAATAAGTAAAAGGCAAAAGTAATATTACTCTCTTTTGCTTTTTATATTCCTCATTTAGTGAAAATTGACCTATGCAAACAGCAGATTTTTTGCGTCTGATACATCCAGTAATCGCAGTTATCTTTATCTATCCACTGATTGGGATTGTGGTAAATTTTGCCTGGCAAACACGCCAGCGACGCTTACAAAATAGAAAGGTTGCTGAAAATAAAAGTAGAATTAACCCAGGAGTGGGAAAAGAACATAAACAGTTTGGTAACTGGTTGACAAGTGCAATTGTGGGGTTGTCTTTAATCGGTTTAGCCTATCCCATTGGTAAGAATATTATCAGAAATCAATTATGGAATGAAGGGCGGTTTCAAGTTGGATTCATTATATTGATGTTTATTTTAACTATTACTTCTCTCATATTTCTTTATTTATCAAGACAAAGTTTGTGGCGGGGAATTTTTGCCACTTTAACTGGTGCAGGGTTAGTGATTCTCGGTTGCCAAGATGGCGTGTTTCGGCGAACCAATGAGTGGTACTGGTCACATTATTATATTGGGATTGTCGCATCATTATTGATGATTTTTTCTGTGGCGATCGTCCAAGATATTTATCAGGATAAGTCACATCGCTGGCGGCTGATCCATCTCATTTTAAACTGTATTGCTTTATTACTATTTATAGGTCAGGGATTTACAGGAACCAGAGACTTATTAGAATTACCTCTGAGTTGGCAAGAACCCTACATTTATCAGTGTGATTTTGCCAATAAAACCTGTCCGACACCAAATCCACAAGCATCAGAATGAATCAAATGAGGAAACTTTGGACAAGAATTTATCCTCATTCATTACAGGTGCGATTAACAATTGGGATTGCTTTAGTTTCAGCTTTAGGATTAGGTAGTCTAGCTATCTGGACAAGCTGGAAAATGAAGGAATTATTAATTAACAGTCACAAATATAATATCCAAAGAATTGCTCAACGCCTACCAAATGATGTGCAACTTTATAGTGAAATATTGCCATCAGAAATTGGTTTACAAAAGGCAATTAACAATTTGACTACTACTCATACATTTTTATGGATTAAAAGTCCTGAAAATGATATTTTAGCAAAATCTAGCAACTGGGAGCAGCTATCCGATGGGGCAGCAACTAAATTAATGTCTCTAACGGAGATGTCAATTAAACCCCAAGTCAAACAAGTGGATAAACACTACTTTGTTGTGTGTGGGGCTGCGTTACCATTACAAGGAACAACTTTAGGAAATTTGTTTGTGGTACAAGATGTTACCAACGAACAAAAAATGTTGTTAGTAATTGTGCGGAGTTTGGGAATTGGCAGTGTTTTTGTGATTACAGCAATTTCTGTAGCGATCGCACTTTATATTCAGCGTTCTCTGCAACCTCTGCGCCAGTTAAGTCAAATGACAGAAGTTATTTCTATTGAAGATTTAGGCAAAGCGCAACTTTATTTAGATAATGCACCCAGTGAAGTTAAAGAATTAGCTCAAACCTGCAACATGATGTTATCGCGTCTCTCCCAATCTTGGGAGCAAGAGCGACAATTTGTGAGTAATGCTTCCCATGAGTTACGTACACCGTTAACTATAGTACATGGTTACTTGCAAAGTGTCTTACGTCGGCAGCATAATTTAACCCCAACCCAAAAAGAAGCTTTAGAAACTGCTGCATCAGAAGCAGAACGCACCATCCGGCTTTTACAGGATTTACTTGATTTAGCGCGAGCAGATAGTGGTTATTTGCATCTTTGCATGGAACCCTGCGTGTTAAATGACTTAGTTGCAGAAGTTGTGGGTATGGCTCAAAAGTATAGCGATCGCCCGATTAAAATAGAGTCAACAACTCAGATAATTGAGGTGAAAGCCGACTATAATCGCTTAACTCAAGTATTGCTCAACTTAATTGATAATGCTGTGAAATATTCCCCAGCAGATACACCCGTGACTATAAAATTAAGTCAACAAAACCAAGAAGTATTGATTCAAGTTTGTGATCAAGGTTATGGCATACCTTTACAACACCAGTCACGAATTTTTGAGCGATTTTACCGCATAGATGAAGCTCGCACCAGTTCTACTGGAGGTTGCGGATTAGGACTGTCAATTGTTAAGACACTGGTAGAAAGTATGGGTGGTAATGTGACCGTGCGTAGCCGTTCAGCAGATGGTCTTCAGACATTGCATTTGGATACAGGAACTGTATTTACTATCACTTTGTCATCCTATCAACTATAGTAGGGAACAGGCTGGAAAATTTATTAATTTCTCTGCTTTTCCTCTTTCTTAGCGCGTCTATGTGTTCTTTATGGTTAACTATGTGGCAACAGATTTGCTAAGATAAGGCAACATAATTTAATGGCAACGTAACTATTACAGTTGTACCAACATCTTGCTGGCTTTCTATTTGGATTGTGCCGCCATGTATCTCCACACACTGTTTGACAATAGCCAATCCTAATCCAGTTCCTTGAATTCGGCGCACATTACTGGCGCGATAGAAAGTTTGAAATAAACGAGGTTGGTCTTTTAAAGGAATGCCCCTTCCTTGGTCTGTGACTTTGAAGGTTGCCACTCCATCTTGGCAGCTTAAATCAAACTGAATATGGCTATGTTCAGGAGAATACTTAATAGCATTAGAGAGCAAATTCGTAAAGATACAATTTAGCAAATCCTCATCCATTTCCGATTGGGAGCATTCGCCTTGAGAAGTAAACGTAATTATATGCTGGTTACCTGCACCACACTGAAAACCTTCTGTTAATTCATTACAAAAAGACTCTAGATTCAAAGATACAGGGTTATATTCAAATTTTGTTGCTTCCGTTTTACTTAAAAATAATATTTCATCTAACAGTTGTAACATCTGTTTAATAGCATTTTGCACCCGTTCAAAGTATTTAATTCTTTGTTCTTGAGTGAGTTTATCATTGTTATATTCAATAATCTCTAAAGCCGTTCTAATGGTAGTCATGGGGTTGCGAAACTCATGAGAAACCATAGCCACAAAGTTTGATTTTAGCTCGTTGAGTTCCTGTTCCTTTAACAAAGCTTGACGGCTACGTTCTTCGGTTTCACGTAGTTTGTTGAGAATTTCTTCCCGTTCCATAGCGTAGCGAACCGAACGCATTAATAGTTGAATTGTAATTTGATCTTTAACCAGATAATCCTGTGCGCCTTCTGCTAAGGCTCTTAATGCCAATTCTTCATCATCAAGCCCCGTTAACACCACAACTGGGATATCTGGCACTGCTGCTCGATATGCTTTTAAAGTTTCTATTCCCGTAGAATCTGGCAAACTCAAGTCTAACAAGACTACATTGAATCTGCGTTGCGGGAAACTTGCCGTATGAGAACTATTAGATATTACTTCAGGGTTTTCTAAGCTCAAATGAATCGCTTCAGATAGCCGTTCCACATGCGTCATCTGCCACTTTTCTTGTTGTGTACGCAAAAATATCTGACGTAGAAGTCTGGCATCAGTAGGGCTATCTTCTACAAGTAGAATGTGAATCATTATCTTTTGCATACAATATAGTTGTATAAATTTGCCTGATAATTGATCAATTTCTCATCTGTTTAGAAAGCGTTGAAACAGTGAATTTTGCCAGTACCGGTAAAAATTATTTCCTTTATATCTTTCTTGGTAGTGCTACCGCTGCCAGCCAGAAATCTTTGATTAATTGCACAACTTGGATAAACTGGTAAACATCTAAGGGTTTTGTCACATAACAATTAGCACTGAGATTATAAGAACGTAGTATATCCTCCTCATCCGCTGAGGTCGTAAGTATAACTACGGGGATAAGCTTGAGATTGGGGTCTGATTTAATTTCTGTTAGGACTTCGCGCCCATCCATTCCGGGAAGATTCAAATCGAGCAAAATTAAGTCTGGACGGGGGGAATTAGCAAATTCACCTTGCTGCCATAAATAGTTCATAGCAGTTTCACCATCTTCCACCCAATGCAAATTATTGGCGATTCTGGCATTGACAAAGCCTTTGATGGTGAGATTAGCATCGCTAGGAGAATCTTCAACTAGCAAAATTTCAATATGACGGAATGCCTGATGATAATCCATGCGGTTATTAAATGCATATAAGGCTCATACTTTAATAAAATAACTTAATTATCATTCAAGGTAATGTAAAAAATTGTTCCCACTCCCGGCTGAGATTCAGCCCAGATTTGACCATTATGTCTCTCGACAATTTTTTTACAGATGGCTAAACCAATACCTGTTCCGGAAAATTCCCTTCGAGTATGCAGCCGTCGAAACACCTCAAAAATACGCTCAAGATACTGGGGTTTGATACCAATGCCATTATCTTTGACTGAGAATAGCCAGGTTAAGGACTGAAAAAATTCTTCTCCATCTCCCTGATCTTTTTTAACTGCGCCAATGTGAATTTGTGGTGGTTCTTGTTTGCGAAACTTAATAGCGTTGCCAATGAGATTTTGAAATAACTGCACTAGTTGGGTTTTATCTGCGAGGATCTCAGGTAAAGGATCGTGAGTAATGATGGCATTGCTTTGGGCGATCGCTACGTGTAAATTACTAAGAGCTATATTGAGTACAGCATTGCAGTCAACATGGGAAAATTCTTGCCCACGAGTTGCCACACGCGAATAAGCCAACAAGTCTTGAATTAATTGCTGCATCCGCTTTGCTCCATCAACAATGTAAGCAAAGTATTCTTGAGCAGATTCATCAAAAAGTTCTTGATATTCTTGCCCTAACAGTTGGCTATAGCCTGTCACGGCTCTTAATGGTTCTTGCAAATCGTGGGAAGCTACATAAGCAAACTGTTCTAATTCTTGGTTAGAGCGTTTTAACTCCTGATTCAGCTTTTGTAATTCTGCTGTTCGTTCCTCAACTTTCATTTCTAATTCTGCCTTAGCCTGTTTTAGTGCTTCCTCCGCTAGTTTGCGGTTAGTGATATCAGTGTTAGCACCAACCCATTCTTGAACTTCACCATGAGCATCTAAAACGGGAACTGCACGGGCGGCAAAAAATCGATAACTACCATCAGCTACTCGCACACGATGTTCAATCTGATAAAGACTTTTGGTTTCCAGGTCCCGATTCCACAATAACTGTGTTAACTCTCTGTCTTCGGGATGAATTGCATTCAGTTGCCCCCATCCTTGGACGTCTAACTCAGTTTGCCCAGTTAAATCTCTCCAAGATGGAATATCTTCTACCACAGTACCGTGAGCATCAGTAATCCAAATAGCTTGAGAAGTGGCAATTACTAGTGAGCGATAGGGTCTTTCATTCTTTTCTAGAGCAATTTCTGCTAATTTTCGGCGAGTGATATCTTGAAAGAAAATTGATAGCCCCTCTGGGGATGGATAGATGCGATTTTCAAACCAGCGATTCCACGGTAGATAATATCCCTCCATCTGAATTACTCGTTGTTCTGCCACAGCCTGGTAATATTTGTGATAAAACGTTTGTCCCACGCCTTCGGGGAATTCTTCCCAGATGTTTTTGCCAATCAAATCAGTAGGATTGCGGTTGAAAAGTTGTCCGGCTTTCTGATTGATGTAGGTATAACACCAATTGTTATCAAGAGCAACAAAGGCATCTGTTACAGTTTCTAAAATATTTGCCAGTTGCGCTTTTGCAGCTTGCTGTTCTAAAGAAATGGCTTCTTTGGATAATGTTTGATTAATCCGAATTTGCTGCCGGAGGAGTGTATAAACAACTATTAGCAGAATAATACTCAAACCGTGACCTAAACTGATCACAATGATAATTTGTTGAAGCAGAGCGTCTGTAAGTTCTGTCCGGTTTTTTAATAAAATTTTCTCCTCATTCTTCATGGACTGGGTGATTGTCTGAATTTGTTGATTAGCCTCTATCGCTGGTTGAATAAAAGCTATTTTATTAGCTGCATTTAAATTATTTTGCTCAAATAAATCTATTGATTGGTCAAGCAAAACCAGTTGCTGGTCAATTACAGGTTGAAGTTGTTTCAGTCGGCTTTGTTGCTCAAGATTATCACTAGTTAATTGCCACACAGCTTGCAGTAATTGAGATACTTTTTGTTTCTCGTCTTGATAATTATTTTTGTACCCTACATTGCCAGTCAGAATGTAACTATTGCTTCCACTTTTGGCATCACTAAGACTAGCCCTGATTTCATCTAAGGTGTCGATAACTTCATAAGTATGAATTACCCATTCTTTTTCCTTATTCAATCTTTGGATACTAAAATAGGAAATTAAACTCACACCACACAGTAGTAATAGTGCCAAAATAAAACCACTCGCCACAACTTTTCCTGACTGTTTATGCATCTCATTCGGTTGAGTACTAATCGCAGGTGACTATTGACATACCTCTGTAGCTTGGGGAACAAGCAAGAGATAAGTCTGAATTAAATGATACAACTGGTTGGTAACCTGCTGCTTGATATACTACATATCTTCAAAAACAGCCAACGCTTTTGTAAACTATTTTTGAAAAATGAGAAGCTCAATATCTCCGGTATCTCCGAGATACAGGTCTGATAACTTCATTTATAGCTAACTTTTCACGGTATCTGGAAAACCTCTCTCTAAATCTCTCTCCTGCGAGGAGAGAGACTTTGACTTCTCCCCATTCCCTCGTAGGGAAGGGGGGTGGGGGGTTAGGTTTTGCGTTACCTTTTCCACATGACGTGAAAAGTCAGCCATTTATAGGACTTACTCAACTGGCATATTATTTTAAGTTTGTAGTGAGGACTTTAGTCCTCTCTGCGAGACGCTGCGCTTACCGTGCAGCTATGCCCGCAGGGCTTTACAAGATAAGGGCTAAAGCCCTTACTACGAGCAAAAAATTTTTATTTTTTGTGACACTTGCGTAATTCCTGATTTATAGTATCCATACCTACGTAACAACTACCATTGGGAAAATGGGTGTGTTACCAAATTGCTGTTAAAATACCGATAGTCATGGGAAACTTCTTGCCCAATCCACGTAGGTATGTCAAACACTTGGTTGGCATCACTGAGTTCGACTTCTGCTAAAATCAAACCTTTATTGATACCGTCAAACTCGTCTATTTCCCAAATCAAACCGCCCCACTCTATTTTGTATCTAATTTTTTCGATAAAAGGACGACGGCATAATGTATCAAGCATTATTTGAGCATCTACCACAGGAATTGGGTACTCAAATTCTAATCGAGTCACATTGACAACAGGCCCTTTAATTGTTAAGTAAGCTTGTTCCCCGATGATCCGTACACGTACAGTAACTTTGTCTTGAGTAGCAATGTATCCTTGACGATATATACTTCCCTTAGCTAATTCTCGCCAACCATCTCCCATAACTAAAAACTTACGTTCTATTTCTTTTGCCATTTTGTTAAATTATTATTTAATAGGGTTTAGAGGTTAGGGGCTAGAGGAAATTACCTCATCTAGATAAACAATTCTGTATATTCAGGGAAATATCTTAATCTTTTTAGCAACTAAATATTGATTTTAAGATACTTTAGATACTGTTAAAAATCTAAAATTGGTAAAATTTTATAATAAGTCTAGCTCTGCTGTCTACATAAAAATATTACCAGTTATCAACTAGCAAATAACTGGAGATAGAATTAATTATGATTTAGTGCGATCGCTATTAATGATTCTGGCTGCTCATCAGATTGCCAGAACAGAGTATTGGCGATCGCACTGCTTAATTTCCCTCATGAATATTGACAATGAGAGAATATTTAACTTAATCAAGTGAAAACCAACTTAATAACCGCATCCAATACGTCCAGATCCACGGTCAAAGTTAAGTTCACTATCATCCACATAGTTAGTGATAGGTAAGCGTTGAGCAGTAGCGGTTTTCTGAGCCATAGCCAGAGATGACACAGATTCCTGCCAACCTACAAACAATTCTGAGGTGAAGCGGTTCATAATCTTTAGTTTGGTAAGTTGATGGTAATTTCTACAAGCGCAGGAAGTTTACGAAGAGAAGATTCCACGAAGCTTTGAATATATTCTAGCAAAAATATTAGTTGTGAAACAGTCCACTATATATGCCATATGATAGTTACCTGACGCAGCACAATCAGAAAAAATTTTCCAGTCAATCTTAATTAAAAAAGCTCCTTTTGCAGGGAGCTATACCAGCAAATATAAAAACATATCTTCCCTAACCCACGCTACCTAGAGAAATAATTTACTAAGTGTCAACTGAGTATCTGCATGTTTCCATGCTGCGGCTAATTCAGTTTGTACAAGTTTCCCAGCGTTATTTTTACCCTGTGCTTGCAAACTGGTCTGTAAACCAAACAAAGAACGTCCGTTGTGGGGGTACTGCTTCAAATCATCTCGAAAAACTTGTTCGGCTGCGGCATAATCACCCTTAGCTAATAGCGCACCTCCTAACGCTTCCCGTGTGGGAAAGTACCAGTCTGGTGGTTCCACATAATCAAGAGCATCTTCGGCTACCACTGCTTGTTGGAGTAATTTAATTGCCGATTCATAGTCATGCTGAGACTTGGCAATTTTAGCATCGAGTAATTTGGCAGCGATGTTGAGAATGCGACTAGCGGGAGTAAAACCAATGGTAGCCTCGGCGGGAATTTGCTGAGTAGCAGTTAGCAAAGCTTGACTTTCATTGGTGGCATCTTCTAAGTTACCCTTAGCGGCATGAGCCATACCACGAGCAAAATGCCACAGTGCATTAGTAGTAGGTAATTTGGCATCGGGAGTTGGTGTCTGCAAAACGGCATCCCAGTCACCAAATCGCAATTGAATCAACATTTTATTGCCTAAGAAGCCCTCAAGCATGGGTAAATATGGGTCAATGGCCGCTGCATTGGTGACTAATTTCTCCGCAGCTTGCAAAGCATCCTGATATCTTCCTGCCATACTGCTGGCTACCATGAGAAAATGCACGTTGTGGTTGTAATACATCTGAGGATAAATACCCTCTACTAGATGATTACGCAAATAGATATCATCTTGAGCGATCGCTTGCTGATTTGAACGCATGGCTTTTTCATAATCTCCCACCCGAAAATAAATATGTGCAGGCATATGTACCAAGTGTCCAGCAGCGGGAACTAAAGTTTCTAGTCGTTTAGCACTCTGGAGTCCAAGTTCTGGGTGTAGTGATGCTTCTACTGCATGAATGTAGTAATGATTAGCTCCTGGATGCTGAGGATCACGTTGCATGACTGATTCTAAAACAGCCACAATTTCTTCTGTATCTCCCTGGGGTTGGCCATCTTTAGACCACATTTGCCAAGGATGCAAATCCATGAGACTTTCTGCGTATAGTGTCGCCGCATCTAAATCATCAGGATAGCATTTGACTAAGTGACCCATTGCTTGGGCATAGTCCACCGCCAATTGATACAAATCTGCATCGGGTTTATTAGAGTAACGCTTGGCTAGGGCAGCAATATAAGCTTGTTCTGGGGCTGATGCTTGGGGAGCCAGTGCCAAAGCCTTTTGTATGGCTTCATAGGCAACTTGTTCTCGTTCGGGGTCGATATCTAAGTTAATGTTTGCACCGACACCCAAGGCCATACCCCAATATGCCATTGCCATTGTTGGATCTAGTTTGGCAGCGTGTTGAAAAGAACGCACCGCTTCGTCATGATTAAAGGCGTAAATTAAATTTAGCCCCTGGTCGAAAAACGTTTGTGCTGCTGGGCTAGTGGTAGTCACAGCATGGTGGTGTGTTCCCAGTCCAGATATCACATCATCGGGCTGTTTGGTTTGAGCCAGTGCTGTGCTGGGAATTACTAAGGATAGTATCAGTACCCAAATTATTAATAAGTACTTCATACTCAATACTCCGTTTCCAACTTTTTGATCTTGTTTAAGTAAGTCGGCGAGAAAAAATCCAACTATGTTAAGCAATGTAAAATAATTAAAATTCATTTCGTAGTAAGGGCTACCCTACGGGTTCTGCGAAGCAGTACAGCCCTTATTTGAGGACTAAAGTCCTCACTACAAACCTTTAATTATTTACTTCGTCCTACTTATCTACATAACAGTTACGGAAAAAGAAGATATGCATCTCTCAAAAGGTGGACGTATGTGGTGGTAGTTGTCAGATATCCCAGGTGGAAAGTTACCAAATTGCTTGAGAAAATTGACACATCGCGTTAAGCTTCCTTAGCGTAACCGCACGCTGTAAACTTAGGCGATGACAAATCAGCCCTCTTCCGTAATTCCCTCTTGCACTTGGAGTCGTCCCATTGGTTTAGGTTGGGACAAGCCATACACTGTTCGCTACGCGAGTAATATTGATGACGGCCCCTGGCATGGAATGCCGTTAGGTGGCTTTGGTGCAGGTTGTATCGGTCGGTCTTCTCGGGGAGACTTTAATCTGTGGCACATTGACGGTGGTGAACATACTTTCCAAAATATTCCGGCTTGCCAATTCAGTGTGTTTGAATCCAATCACACAGGTTCCCAAGCTTATGCTTTGTCTACGGAATCACCGACAGATGGAAGTCTAGCAAGTTGGCAGTGGTATCCAGCATCCACAGCTACACAACAGACAGGAACTTATCACGCCTTATACCCGCGTAGTTGGTTTGTCTACGAAAACGTTTTACAAGCCCAATTAACCTGTGAGCAGTTTTCGCCTATCTGGGCCCATAATTATCAAGAAACTAGCTATCCTGTGGCTATGTTTGTCTGGAATGCTCACAACCCCACAGATGCACCAATTACTCTGAGTATTATGCTCACTTGGCAAAATATGGTGGGCTGGTTTACTAATGCTTTGAAATCACCCCAGGTGCAAATTCGGGATGATGGTAGTCCGGTTTATGAATATCAGCCGCGTTTAGGTGAAAGTCAAGATAATTACAATTATTTAGTTGATAATATCCAACACGTTGGTTGCATTTTAGGTCGGGTTGGTAGAGATGAATCAGTAGCAGAGGGTGACGGCAGTTGGTGTATTGCCACAATTAACCATCCCGGTGTGGAAGTATTTCATCATACTCGCTGGAATCCTGCGGGAACAGGGGAAGATATCTGGCCAAGCTTTGCTGCTGATGGTTCTTTACCTAATTATCAAGATGTCAATCCAGCGTCAGAAAATACACAAATTGGGGCGGCGATCGCAGTGCGTTTTACTCTCCAACCAGGGGAAAGTTTAGCCATTCCCTTCGTGCTGTCTTGGGACTTCCCGGTAACAGAATTTGCTGCCGGAATTAATTACTACCGCAGATATACAGACTTTTTTGGTAGGGGTGGTAATCAGGCTTGGGCGATCGCTTCTACTGCCTTAGAACAATACCAAAGTTGGCAACAACAAATCCAAAGTTGGCAACAGCCGATTCTGGAACGGGAAGATTTACCCAATTGGTTCAAGATGGCACTATTTAATGAACTGTATGACTTAACTAGTGGTGGTACTCTCTGGAGTGCAGCATCAGAAATTAACCCCATTGGGCAGTTTGCAGTGTTGGAGTGCTTAGATTATCGCTGGTATGAAAGTTTAGATGTGCGGTTGTATGGTTCCTTTGGGCTGTTAATGCTGTTTCCGGAACTAGAAAAGTCGGTCATGCGGGCATTTGCGAGGGCGATTCCCCACAGTGATGATCATCAGCGGGTGATTGGCTATTACTACACCATCGGGGCAGAAACAACAACAGCAGCCCGCAAGATTGCCGGTGCAACACCCCACGATTTGGGCGCACCTAATGAACATGTGTGGGAAAAAACCAACTACACCTGCTATCAAGACTGCAACTTATGGAAAGATTTGGGTAGTGATTTTGTATTGCAAGTATACAGAGATTTTTTACTCACTGGTGCGGATGATGTGCAATTTTTAGCAGACTGCTGGGAGGCGATCGCCCAAACTCTCAGCTATCTAAAAACTTTTGATTTAGATAACGATGGCATTCCCGAAAATTCTGGCGCACCAGACCAAACCTTTGATGATTGGCGGTTACAGGGTGTGAGTGCTTATTGTGGGGGGTTGTGGTTGGCGGCTTTGGAGGCGGCGATCGCTATTGGTGAGGTTTTGTTAACGAACCACAGAGGCACGGAGAACACGGAGGAGTTAGTATCTATTTATCAAGGTTGGCTGGTACAGTCTCGTCCCGTCTATGAAGAGAAACTTTGGAATGGGCAATATTACCGTTTAGATAGTGGTAGCGGTTCTGATGTGGTGATGGCGGATCAATTGTGTGGCCAATTTTACGCCCGACTTTTGGGTTTACCGGATATTGTCTCAGGCGATCGCGCTTTATCTGCTCTAAAAACTGTTTATAATGCTTGCTTCCTCAAATTCTGCAATGGTCAATTTGGTGCTGCTAACGGTGTTCGTCCCGATGGTTCACCAGAAAACCCCAAAGCTACCCATCCTCTGGAAGTTTGGACAGGAATTAACTTCGGACTAGCCGCATTTCTCGTACAGATGGGGATGAAGGATGAAGCTTTACAGTTAACGGGCGCTGTGGTGGAGCAAATTTATGACAATGGGCTACAATTTCGCACACCTGAAGCTATTACCGCCTCTGGAACTTTCCGCGCTAGTACTTATTTGCGGGCGATGGCGATTTGGGCAATTTATCGAGAAATATGTATTGAATAATACATAAACTTAGTTTCTAACTTTAGGGTGTACACACAAGTCGAAAAACCTCACCCCTGTTTGTTTTTAACTGGTAGTGGACTAACAAGCCTAAAATAGTGCATAAGCATAAATATTGTGGGGTGGGCTTCTAGCCCGCCCAGAACAGGCATCTTGCCTTTTCCACAAGAGAAATATAATGCATCATTTTCAGCTTGTCACGCCACTACTTGTGAAGCGTCTACCATAGAAAAATTTGTAATCAAAGATACATAATAGATGGCACAAATGCTTGAAAGTTGCCGTTCTGATTGATATTGTGCCTAAAACTGAGAAACTTCGAGATTTTTAATTTTATTTTCCGGGTGTATCAATAACTCCAGGAAAATGTAACTAGGGTTAAAAAAGATTTCAAATACTGACAAATTAAAATTGCATTGTTTAATCAAAATATTATTCATGCTAGCCATAAATATTACTAATATTAATGAGCTTATGTTTGCCATTAACTAATTTATTGTTCAAATTGATAATTAAACATTTTAGAAACCAACCAAAAGTTAAACTATGAACCTCTCGTTGTCGTTCAGAGTTCAAGGAGATATGAACAAAGATATTAGTAACGAACAATCTCCTACTCGAGAAGCGGCTATTCTCAAACTTGTGCAAATAATTGCAGGAGATATAAGTCTCGCATCAGAGTTTAGCCAATATTGGGTGATGCGTGAGTTTAAACTGGGTGATGAATTGAGTAGTGCTGCTCTCAATGAAGACAGTTTTCTACATTTTGTTTGTCAAGGTCGCGTGCGTTTGTTGAGTTTTGATGTAACTCTCAAGCGAGAAGTTTCGACACAATTAATATTAGCAGAACAAACTTTTGGGGCAGATCATTTATTTTGTCATCAACCTTTACCATACCGGGCGATCGCAGCGAGTGCGGGTTATGTAGCCAGCATAGCCATTGCTGATTTAAAACAGTGGTTAGAGCGTTTACCTAGTCTCGAAAGTTATTTACAGCATTTTACAGGTGAACAGCAAGCATTAATTTTCTTTAAAACTTATACTGAGTTGCGATCGCTTACCAGTAACACTGTGCGTGAATTGCTCCCCTACTTTGTAGCCACTAAGATAACGGCTGGCTCATCTTTAGCAGAAGTCACTGCACTAGTAAAGGGGCATTTTTGGTTAGTCAGTGGCAAAATTGCAAGTTCACAACAGATAGGAGATAGCTGGGGATATGCCGATACCGCACCGAATGATGGTATTGCCCAAACTGATTTGTTAGTTTACCACCTATCTCCAACACACTGGGAAACAGTCAGAGCGATCGCACCGCAGTTATTGGCTGGTGGTGAACCAGTAGCAGAAGTCTTGGAAGTTGCCCAAATACCACTTCCTGCGCCATCAGAAACTAGTATCGAAACTATTTACCCTTCTCCAGAGGAACCTCTAGCAGAGATTGCAGAAATTGATTTTCTGGAAACAGATGACCAGCTACCATCAAAAGCTAAGTCTTGGCGTGACTATCCATTTATTCAACAACAAAGTTCATCAGATTGTGGTGCGGCGTGTTTGGCAATGATTAGCCAATATTGGGGTAAGTACTTGCGCCTCTATACTCTGCGGAATTTAGCCCAAGTAGACCGCATGGGTGCATCTCTCCAGGACTTAGCCGCAGCGGCGGAAACCTTAGGATATGATGTGCTACCAGTAAGGGCAAGTTTAGATAAGTTTGATACTTATGCCCATCCTTGGATTGCCCACTGGCAAGGCATTCACTATATAGTTGTCTGGCAAGTTAAAAGCGATCGCTTGTTGATTTCTGACCCAGCTTTAGGTAAACAATGGATGTCACGTCCAGAATTTATCGCGAGTTGGACAGGGTATGCTTTACTATTAAATCCCACTGAGCGTTTTCACACCCTCAAAAGCGAAAAAGTTTCTTGGGGTCGTTATGGGGATACCTTGTGGAATTACCGAAAATTAATTGGGCCGATTATTCTTTCTTTAATGTTGGTGCAATTATTTGAGTTAGCAACGCCTTTATTTACCCAAATAGTCATTGACCAAATAATTCCCCGACAAGATTTTGAAACCCTAAATATTTTTGTTCTCAGCTTTCTGGGTTTAGGTATCTGGCGCACTGTCTTAACAGCACAGCGTCAATACCTCTTGGAGTATATTGCTAACCGCATCGACTTGAATTTGATTGGTAGTTTTATTAACTATACTTTGCAGTTACCGTTGCAATTTTTTGCATCGCGTCAAGTAGAAGACATTCTCAGCCGTGTCCCAGAAAATAGCAAGATTCAGTTGTTTCTCACCCGACAAGCTGTCAGCGCAATTATCGACGTTTTCATGGTGGTGATTTATCTGGGGTTGATCACTTATTACAACTGGCAATTAACTTGTGTGGTGCTGGGTTGGCTGTTATTAATTGTGATTTTGACTCTCGCCACAACGCCATCTCTAAAAAAAGCTGCCCAGGAAATTATCAAAGAATCAGCAGGACATAATTCTGCAATGCTGGAAATGATGACTGGTATTGTCACAGTTAAAACCACAGCAGCGGAGTACCCTGTGCAAATGCATTGGGAAGAGCGTTTTCAGAAAATGCTCAAGGTGCGGTTACGGGGGCGAAAGTTAGCTAGTAACTGGCAATTAATTAGGGGTTTGATTAATCAAATTGGCATTACCTTGGTTTTGTGGTTCGGTGTCAATATGGTGATTAATGGGCAAATGTCCCTGGGTAAGTTTATCGCTTTTAATTTACTCATTAGTAATATCACAATGGCAGTGTTGGCATTGGTGAGTTTTTGGCATGAGTTACCAGAAATTCAGATTTCTCTAGAGAAGTTGGCAGATATTTTTGCCTCCCAGCCAGAAGATAATTCCCCCACACCTTTACTAGTAATGCCCGCAATTCGCGGTGAAGTCCATTTTGAAAATGTTTCTTTTGGATACAACCCTGGTAAATATCACAACACCTTGCACAATATTTCTTTTCAGGTGCAACCCCAGCAGACCATTGGTATTATCGGTCGCAGTGGTTCAGGTAAAAGTACATTAATGAATTTGCTGGCTGGTTTATATCGTCCCGACACAGGCCGGATATTAATTGATGGACAAGATATTGCCCTAGTTTCGCCGCAGTCGTTACGCAGTCAATTAATTTTGGTACCCCAGGAGTGTTGTTTATTTTCCGGAACCATTTTAGAAAACATTACCCTGTATAGTTCAGAGTTTAGTTTAGAACAGGCGATCGCCTCTGCCAAAGTAGCAGAAGCACACAGCTTTATTCAGTCATTGCCTTTGGGGTATAACACCCAAGTCGGAGAACGGGGGATGATGTTATCTAGTGGACAAAAACAAAAAATTGCCATCGCCAGGGCATTAATTAGGAATCCCCGGATTTTAATTTTGGATGAAGCGACTAGCGGCCTAGATGCAGAGTCAGAACGCTGTCTACAAAAAAACTTAACACGCTTCAGTAGCGATCGTACTACTTTTATCATTTCTCATCGTCTCTCTAGCGTCCGTCATGCAGACTGTATATTCGTCCTAGACAGAGGTGTTTTAGTAGAACAAGGCACTCATCAACAATTAATGGCCACAGCTAGTCTTTATCACCACTTAGCCCAACTGCAATGACAAATGTAAATAAAGGCTCGTAGTAAGTCTTTTCTAAAATCCTACGGGTATACCTGTGCTTTACCACCGCAGACGTGCCAAATCATCTTCTCGCAGAGTAGGGTGTAAAGCCCCTCTAAAAAGCTGATGTCATATATCAGCAGTTGCCTCATAAGTATAGGTTAGGAAATAAATTAATCATAAAACTCAGGACATCCAGAAACTTTCAAGCCTGTACTCTTCTAGCCCCTAGTACTCCTAACCATTCTAAATAAGTAAAAAGCCTATTCTATAAGCATTAAGACAGCGCTAATATTTCTAGCTGTATGAATATAATAAATTTCCATGTAGGGTGTGTTACCGCGTAGCGCAACGCACCGTCAACTACGGCATCACAGACCCTACGGACTATAGGTAATGTTTGTGGGTTAAAAAAGTTAGTAGAGCATCGCAATTCTAAATTTTCTATAAGGACCTGCTATATTTCTACTCCCAATTATCTTGGTACTAATTAAAAAGTAACGATACATACCACAAAGCATCAAGGATTACAACCTAAGAGTTGCAATTATCTGCTGAATATCCGGCAAAATCCCAAACAATTTTGCCGTAAAGTTACTATCCATACTATGTCTAGAACTCTTGAATATTAAGCAATTTAGCCGCATTAACCCACTTAAACAATGCATAGCAGGTAAAAATAATTTTCAATAACTCAACCTCAAACCTATTAACTTAACGTTTTAATGATATTTATCTCGTTCTTTTTATTAGTTATTTATCAACTCATTGAGTGGTAAAGTTTTCTAGTATACTGATAAAAGATAAAGCTTCAAATGCGGAGCTACTGAGGGGTTTAACCCCCCATTACTTAGTAAAAAGGGGACAAAAACCAAAGTTGCACAGCATACTAGGAATCCGGAAAAATGTTCAGTAAATTTAATTTATGATCATGTTAGAATAGCTGATGACATTAAAGATAAAACGTAGTATAAATACTAAAGTAGTCATTAATGTTTTAGGAGTAACAGTTTTTATCTTCTAGCCTAAAACAAATAAATTTCTCTAGAAATACCTTGATTTTAGAGCCAAAAAATATACAATAAAGTTATCAGGTCAGAGATTAAACTAGGGTTTCAATCTTTCCAAATAGGTAAAAACTGCATCTACCGCGAGCCAAATAAAGACTTGTTTCTGCTAGTCAAATTCCATACAAAATGTGGATTTTATACCGTTATTTCGCTGTCAAGCAAAACTTACAAATGAACAATCAGCAGTAATGGCTACTTCTATTAACGCCGCAGGCAGTCTCAAAAACTACGGCACAGCAGTAAACAGACTTGATTAAACACAGTCAAGTTTTTCATTAAAAGTCAAATCATCAGGTCAAATGCAGTTGCAACCTCACATCAAGGAGGAAGGTTAGAGATGACGCTCTATGATTTTTATTTTTACTACTATCTAAAAAGATTTTTGTACACAGTTGTGGATGTAGCTAATAAATTTGCTCAACATCCGCTCAATATCTAATATGTTTTTTGGACTCACTAAGTAATTAACAGCCAACAGTAACCCTAATAACCAACGAAACTCAGCCAGTTTCATTAACAACAACAACACCTAACACTATGAATCAAGATATTCCTGGAATTAGTAGCAACTTCAATAAAGCCATGAATCCTCAACAATTTGACCAAATAGTGGAAGCAATTCTTGCTGGAAAGTATTCCTGGGCATGTGTTTTAATGCTACGCATAGTTGGTTACAACCCTTTGCATTACATTCCCTACCGCACTTATAACCGACTACTGAAAGAAAATACCCAAAACAGAACACATCAACAGCATCACGAAAATAAGAATGCTGCTAAACCATCAATTAACCAAAAATCTCATTCTCAGGCTTCTACCAGTTGTTTAAGTAAAATCAAAGACCTGGCGTATCTAGAAGTGGTAGGAAAACAAAAAGCAGAAATTCGTGGTGCTGGTATGGATAATTACTCAGCGCAGTCAAACCAAGACTCTCAAACCTTAGCATCTTAATTAAAACCGGGAAGCACTCACAATTTATCCGGCAAAAGTTGTGAATTCAATTAAAACAGGACTTACGCAAGTGTAACAAAAAATAAAAATTTTTTGCTTGTAGTAAGGGCTACCCTACGGGAACGCTGCGCGAACAGCCCTTATCTTGAGGACTAAAGTCCTCACTACAAACTTAAAATAATATGCCAGTTGCGTAAGTCCTATAAAAAATCTATTGCATCGATAGATTCTGCTTTACAGTTGTAGGGAACATTGCTGTCTCCCTACAGCTTGGTCTATCTACTTAAAAATATTGCAACTAATGACGAAAATAATTGCCAAAATCTGCCAAAATGGCAAATATTATTGCCTAAAATCAGATAAATTATAAATAACTACTCAACAAGAGGTGTTTGAAGCAAAATTCATTTACAACGATAAAATCAAACATTATCTGATTATGAAACACCTCTAATTGATTGCTATTGCTGAAGCAGTCAATATTTTAGGGAGTAAATAACTCCTAACCCAAAACTAACGATTCTAGTGTTGCTATTGGTGGTTCTTTTTCCTAGAGAATTTAAGCAGAATAAGTTAGAGTAGCGTCTCCCCGTAATCCTAATTTTGAATGCCTGTTATCAAGTTTTCAGACGTGGGGAAACTAGATAAAGATTCTTAACTGAAGTTAATGTTATTTGAGCCTGAACCACTCATATGTAACAGTATTAACATCAGTGGAAAAAGAAAAGTGACAAATTAATCGTTGTTATGGCTGATAGAACTTATAGCTCTTACGCTTTTTGGCTAACATAATAATCCTCTTCTCCCAACTAGGATTATTTATGCTTGATAAGCTTACAATTTATATAGCTAATACTGGAAGCTCAAACATTTGAACAGCTTCCAGTTTTTTTATAGTTTTTAGTTAATTTTAGTAACTATAGGAATCCTGTTTCCTGTTTGTTGGTGTATCCTTCCCTATGCGCTTAAAAACTCAATACAACTTGAATAGTCTGAGGCTTATTACCTTACCTGGGTCAGCAAGCTATAGGACTCCTATGTGATTTTTGCATTACACGTAGGGTAGGCTTCGGCCACAGTATCCAGATTTTGTGGGACTGAAGTTTTTTCAGATATCATTTAGTATTCCTCGATCAAAAATCAACACCGACTACTAAATATCCTCTAGCCCCTATCACCCATGAGTGACCTTTCTAAGATAGTAATTACATCAGAAGAAATTATCGACTTCCTCAAAAAAGAAATGAATTTGCAGGAAGTATATCAAAAAATCTTATTTAATAAAATTATCTGGCGGGTAGCCGCAGAAAAAGGAATAATTGTTACCAATGAAGAAATTGAAGCTGAAGCTAATCGCCAACGACGGGAACAGCGCTTAGAGAAAGCAACAGACACCCTAGCATGGTTAACTGACCAATTAATTACTCCTAGTGACTGGGAAATGGGAATACGCGATCGCCTATTAGCACAAAAACTAGCTCAGGCATTATTTTCTCAAGAAATAGAACAGTTATTTATGCAAAAGCGTTTGGAGTTTGAGCAAGTTATTCTCTATCAAATTATTGTTGATTCTGAAAAATTGGCTCAAGAAATATATTATCAAATAGGAGATGGGGAAATCAGTTTTTATGATGCTGCTCATATTTATAATATTCATCCTTCATCCAGACAGAATTTCGGTTTTGCGGGAATAAAGTATCGATTTTCTCTGCAAATAGAGATAGCTGCTCTTGTATTTCAAACACCACCCAAACAGTTGATAGGTCCTTTAAAAACCGAGCAAGGTTATCACCTGTTGATGGTAGAAGAGTTTCTGCCAGCTGAGTTAACATCGGCAAAATATCAAGAACTGATCAATAGTATGTTTCATAATTGGCTAATGACCGAGTTAGATTATTTACTTAATTCCCAGACTGGGGAAATTTCATAAACTCAATACATCATATCAAATTCTTTTTTATATTTCTCATGGTTTTCATAATTATATAAAATCAATAAATTTCATTCTCAAGATAGATACTTGTAAGTTTTAAAACCATGATTTTTAGACATATTTTTATCATTCCGGCGATAGATGTAGGGGTATTATTAATTTTATATCATAATTTTTTGGTAATCAAATATCTGGAATAAAGTCTTATTTATATATAAACAATTATGGTTAATCAGATAAAATTAATTGTTACAAATTTGCGTTTAAGTAAAGTCAACAACTCCGCAGACTTATGACCAATGAAATTAATCATTAATTTCTAATAAAGATATAATCAATATTGAGTAAAGATTTCATGTTTTTTCTCAAAACCCTTGACTCAATGCCAAAAAATTTCTAAAAGAAGAACAGTAGGTTAAGACAACAAAGTGAAAAACTGTCACTTGCTCGTTGAACTTGTTTTCCCAATAATTCCAGATTTATCGAAATCTGCTGATGAAATAATAACTAGTTTTAGGCTAGTCTAGGAAGTAGATTTGTATTCATACCTGACCTTAGCTGCTTCTAAGTTCCAATTTGTTTGGAACACGTTTTGGCATCTTTTTGGTAATCCAAACATAACCAGGCTAAATATTTTGAGGTTTAACTATAAACTTGTATTAGATAGTTAAATAACATCCTCAAAATAGGAGTCATCAAAAGACTCCATATCACTTCCCTGTGATCATCAACCAAGATCAATGGTTGAAAGCACTACCAACATCAAACCAGGCTGCGGGGAAGTCTATCAAATTTTTGGCGTTAATCAGTGAGTAGTTCACTGGTTTAAGGTGTTTTACCAGAAATCGCTGTTTATGAGAGTAGACAACAGCTATGTTTGCTGCATATTTTGTCAGGTTTGCTTACTACTACTTATTGACTATTGGCGCTTCTATCTTGGGAGCGCGCTCTTCAACGAAGAATTTGCTAACTGGGAAAAATAGAAAAGTCCCGTGATTTTATACGAGCTTTTTAATTACTCCTCTCATTTCCGCCCTGGCTACAAAGATGCTGGAGTGTTGAGGCTAAAAGGCAAGTATAAACCGGGTATATATCCCCTAGATCCTCATAATACTAGGGGTAAACACCAAGCATTATCCACGCATGATTTCAATACTTAGTTAGTCTGACAAGGCTGATTAACTTTGTAATGGCAAAACCTAATTTATCAAGGTTTTTGCCATAGCTGCAACGGATAAATTTGCCCACATTTTCAGTAAATGGCAATTGGTAATTTATATGTCACACTCTTTTGAAAACTACAACATGCAAGAAAGTAAGTTTTTAACGCCTTTTCAAAAAAAGGCTTTGCTGAAAAGCTTGCAGGCTAATTTACAACCAGAATATCGGCGGCGCATTGAAATTATGTTATTAGCCGATGTGGGTAAATCTCAAAGCCAAATCTGTGAAACATTAGGTTGTTCGCAAGAAATGGCGCGCTACTGGATTGGTTTAGCAGAAGCAGGTTTGGCACACAAATGGAATGAGCGTCCAATTGGTAGACCAAAGATTGTTAATGATCAATATTTGGCAAGGTTGAAGGAATTAGTTAGCCATAGTCCCCGTGATTATGGTTACGCATTTACCTATTGGACAGCCCAATGGTTAAGCAAACATTTAGCCAATGAGTTTAATATTCAAATCAGCGATCGCCACGTTAATCGCCTACTTAAACAAATGGGACTATCAACCAAACGTAAAAGTTCCAGCCCACCGGAAACTGACCAAATCAAAGATGCTGGAATTACGATTTGTGACTTGCAATCTACCTCCGAGCCGAATTTTAACTGGTCATTAAATCTTATTCAGGCCAATAAATAATTTTGTCTTGGAGGACAGGTAATGACATCAGCGTTTTCCCAGGAACAACTAGCTCAACAACTGATCCAAGTTTTAGGTGAGTCGCTATCAGAGCGAGAAATTGAAAGGTGCTTGGTAGGGGTAGAAGTTGTGGAACCACCAGTAGCCAAACAATTTTGGCAAGCCGCAACCGCGCCTAATGGCATTTATATTGTCCTCAAGGGTAAAGTCAGACTGTTAGATGCTTCTAATAACTTAATCACCACCCTGACAACCGGAGGCTGTTTTGGTGAACTGACTTTATTTCCCGAAGCCAAGTTTAGCCCTTATGTCGCTAGAGCTTCTGTCAATCTCAAACTTGCCTATTTTCCCCAAGCCGCCTTACAAGAAGTGATCCGCAAACATGCGAGTATCTGCGATCGCCTCAAACAACGTGCCCAATTGTGGGACTTACTATTATTATGTTGCCAAAGCACCCTGATTCCTCACAACGGCTCTGTAGAAGGGGTTCTCAAAGCATTGTCTTTATTTGAACGACACACATTAGACAGTGGCCCACCCCCATCTGAGTTATTTCCAGATACCAAACTTTGGTTACTACACCAGGGAGAACTATTACACACTGATGGACGCATATTAACACCGGGAAACATCTATGTGTATCCCCAACAAGATAGTTGGCAAGCGACACAAGCATCAACTGTTTACAGCCTGAGAAATGCTAATTGGCAAAGAGCTATAGAATACTGGCCCCAATTGGCACAGTTAGCTAACTTGCAAGAACGCCAAGATGCTGCTGATAATTCTCTGGCGGTAGAAATTAAATCCCCCAAAATCAGCCAATTACCCCTACCAGATCCAGAACCCCAAAAGAAGCAAAAACGGGCTTATTTTCCTAGCCCCAAAGTTAAAGCAGGGCATTGGTGGGGACGTTTAACTAAACGGTATCCCTTCTTTGAACAACAAAGTGCCTCAGATTGTGGTGCGGCTTGCTTAGTGATGATTAGTCGCTATTGGGGCAAGCGTTTGAGTGTCAATCGACTGCGAGATTTAGCCAATATTAATCGTACTGGGGCATCACTACGGGGTTTAACAACGGCGGCGGAAAGTATTGGTTTTACCACCCGTCCGGTAAAAGCAAGCCTAGATAAATTAGCCCAACAAACTCTACCAGCCATCGCCCACTGGGAAGGCAAACATTATATCGTCGTTTACGAAGTCAGCAAAAAACATGTGATTGTGGGTGATCCTGCCATTAGTCAACGCACCCTCACCCATGATGAATTTAAAACTGGTTGGACTGGTTATGCGTTGTTATTGCAACCCACAGCCCTCCTCAAAGAAACCGCAGAAACGAGTACACAATTCTGGCAGTTCTTTGATTTAATCAAACCCCACTCCAAAGTTTTGCTAGAAGTCTTCATGGCTTCAGTATTAATTCAAATCTTTGGACTAGTTACACCTTTATTTACCCAGTTGCTATTAGACCGGGTAGTGGTGCAGGGAAGTACCCTAACATTAAACGCTGTGGGTTTAGGGTTACTAATATTTGGCTTGTTCAGTGTGGTCATGAACGGACTGCGACAATATCTACTAGACCACACAGCCAACCGCGTTAGCGTAGCCTTGTTGGTAGGTTTTATTAAACACACCTTCCGTTTACCTTTAGCTTTTTTTGAGTCACGTTATGTAGGGGATATTATTTCCCGTGTCCAAGAAAACTATAAAATCCAGCGATTTCTCACCGGAGAAGCTTTATCCATCACCTTGGATTTGTTGACAGTTTTTATCTACGTGGGATTGATGTTTTGGTACAGTGCATCAATGGCGTTGCTGAGTTTAGCTATCGTCCCACCATTTTTTATTCTGGCAGTTGTCGCCACACCGTTTTTTCGCCGCATTAACCGCGAAGCTTTTAACGCCACAGCCAGCGAAAATAGTTATCTGATTCAATCCCTCTCAGGTATTAGCTCAATTCGCTCAATGGCAATTGAACAGACAGTCCGCTGGCATTGGGAAGAGTTACTGAACAATGTGATCAAGAAAACCTTTATGGGTCAAATAATCAGTAACCAAATGCAACTTTTTAGCTCCGCCATTGAGACTTTAGCAACTACAGGATTACTGTGGTTTGGAGCTTGGTTAGTCATTCAAAACGAACTCACCATTGGACAATTAGTTGCTTTCAATATGTTATTGGGCAATATTATTCGTCCTTTTCAAAGATTAGTAGTTTTGTGGAATCAATTTCAGGAGATAGTAATTTCTACTGAGCGCATCAATGATGTTTTAGAAGCCGAACCAGAAGAAGATTTACACCATAAACCTAGGCAGTTCATCACTAGATTAGAAGGTCATATTAAATTTGAAAATGTCACTTTTCGCTATCACCCAGAAAGTGATATTAATGTCCTAGAAAATCTTAGTTTTGAAATTCTGCCTGAGCAAACTGTAGCAGTGGTAGGGCGTAGCGGTTCCGGGAAAACTACCCTCTCCAAACTAATTTTAGGACTATATCTGCCGACAGATGGCAGAGTATTAATTGACGCTCAAGATGTGACTAGTATTTCCTTGCGATCGCTACGTTCACAAATTGGTGTAGTTGACCAAGATACCTTTTTGTTTGGTGGAACCATCCGCGAAAACATCAACATCGCCCATCCAGAAGCCTCCTTAGAAGAAATCATGGAAGCTGCACGGTTAGCAGGAGCAGATGAATTCATCAAACTCATGCCCAGCGGCTACGAAACCCAAATTGGTGAAGGTGGGGGGATGTTATCGGGAGGACAACGCCAACGCCTAGCCATCGCCCGCGCTTTACTGGGTAATCCCCGCTTACTACTTTTAGACGAAGCAACCAGCCACCTCGATGCCGAATCTGAGCGGATTATCCAAAATAACCTGAAAACAATTCTCAAAGGGCGCACAAGTTTGATTATTGCCCATCGCCTGTCCACAGTGCGTCATGCCGACCTCATTCTGGTATTAGATCGTGGCTTACTTGTCGAAAGCGGCACTCACGATGAATTAATTGCCAGCAGAGGTCATTATTATTACCTCAACCAGCAACAACTGGCACCAACCGCTTAAAAACCTGGGAAGTTTCTGAAGTGATTAGGGACTGGGGACAAATCAATTCAAAATTCAAAATTCAAAATCGAGACTTTTAATTACGAATTACGAATTGTCCCAATTCCCTTGCAATTAAATTGTTGAATTACTCATGCCAAATTTATCTCAACATTTATCATCTGTAGTTGCGATACCAAAGCAAGATCAGCCTCCCCAGGTTGAAGATTCTCGTGCTGTTGTTGATTATCAAACCCAGGTAGAAACTGAGGCCAATGATTGGTTTTACGGTACAGAAGAACTGTTAGATGCTTTACCAAGGGTCTGGACACGTTCTATGTTGTACTTTTTGGTAGCATTCGCTGCCATCGTTTTACCTTGGTCGATGCTCACCAAAATTGATGAAACAGGTAGTGCTAGAGGGCGTTTAGAACCCCAAGGAGCAACCCATCAATTGGGGATTGCTGTTCCTGGGAGTGTGAAAACTGTGAATGTGCAAGAAGGCTCGACGGTGCAAGCCGGACAGGTTTTGATGGAATTAGACTCTGATATTCTGCAAACAGAGTTGCAACAAGCCCAGACACAACTAAAAGGATTAGGCGATCGCCAAGCGCAACTCAAGCTACTGCAAAACCAATTAATGCTGGCGATTAACATTCAAGAGCAACAAAACCAAGCTCAAGAATTAGAAAAACTGTCTCAAGTGAATCAGGCCCAGCAACAACTTGATGCTAGACAAAGTGCCTATAATTTACAGAGATTAGAAAGACAGGCTTTAGTTGATCAAGCTAGACAAAACATTAATTCTAGCCAAACTGCCGAAAAGTTAGTTCAGAGTCGTTTTAACCGAGATTTCGCTGAAATTGACCGCTATCGTCAATTATATGAGCAAGGTGCAATTCCCCAAATTCAAGTTGTGGAACTAGAAAAAACGGCAGAGGAAAGCCAACGTTTACACTTCCAGGCGCAATCTGAAGTTACCCAAGCTCAACTGCGTTTAAGGGAAGAAACGAGCCGTTATCAAGCGACGATGAGCCAAATTGTTGCAGATATTCAACAAGCCAAACTACGCCTCCAAGAGCAGCAAAGCAGTTATCAAGGGGTCGTCCAAGCAGGCAAACTGGCTCTACTGAGAACCCAGGAACAACTCAAAGACATGGAACGGCAAATTAGTACCATCAACTCAGAAATAGCTCAAACTCAAAGTCAGATTCAGGGTTTACAGATTCAGCTACAACAACGAATAGTGCGATCGCCTGTTGATGGCATTGTGTTTGAAATGCCTGTGCAAAAACCAGGCCCTGTGGTGGAACCAGGACAAATAGTTGCCCACATAGCACCTAAGGGTAGTAAATTAATCCTCAAAGCCCAGATACCCAGCCAAAATAGTGGTTTCTTAGAAGTAGGAATGCCAGTCAAAATCAAATTTGATGCGTATCCTTTCCAAGATTATGGAGTGCTTGAGGGACGTGTTAGTTGGATTTCACCTAACTCCAGAGTTCAAACTAGTAATCAAGGTAGCGTAGATACTTATGAGTTAGATATCACCCTAGATCAGCCTTATATGGAAGCTGGTAACAGACAAATCGCTCTCACACCTGGTCAAACAGCAACCGCAGAGGTGATTATTCGTCAACGTCGAGTCATTGACTTCATCTTAGATCCGTTCAAGAAATTACAAAAAGGCGGTCTGGAACTGTAGTCAAGATCTAGTTGTACTTAAAGATAGTAACTTAAGTAGGACGGCGTAAATAATTAAAGGTTTGTAGTGAGGACTTTAGTCCTCAAATAAGGGCTGTTCGCCGACTTACTTAGACTGGGAGTAGAAAATAGGGACTAGGATTCTTTTTGAATGCAAATTTAACGTAAGCAGGACTTACGTAACCAACCACGTATTTCCGTCATTGCGACTGTAGGGAAGCAATCTCAAAGCCTTAATTTTCGTGGCGAGTGCGTAAGTCCTAGTAAGTTTGATGAACCCCTCGCCGACACGGAAAGGGGCAAAAATCTCCTTAATTACCAACGAAAGTTAAACATTACCCCTCTTTTAATACTTTTTTAAAGCTGATAAAAGAGGGGGCGTATGTAATTGTTATTTATCTAATTAATAAAAAATAATTGCTTATATAATAGTCTTAACTTTAAATATTAAAACTATCATCAGATAGAGACAATAAAAGATATATCAAGTGAAGATGATGAATACAATACTGATTTGTCTGTAAACCATCAGCAACCAATGTTTAATTAGTTGGTTAATTGGAGGAATTTAACTATGCCAAATATTTTAAAAGTGTCTAGTGAAGACATTATTTACTATATAAAACTAGCTTGCCAAATACCTGGAGTGTTAGAGGCGATCGCTACTCAAAAAATCATTGCTGATGCTGCCGATAAAGCAGGAATTGAAATCACCACAGAAGAACTCCAAAAAGCCGCAGACGGACTCCGTTTAGCTAATAGACTGCTCAAAGCCGAAGATACTTGGGCTTGGTTAGAGAAACATCATCTATCTCTAGATGAATTAGAAGAAATAGCCAAAATTAACCTGTTATCGTCCAAATTAGCTAATCATTTATTTGCAGATAAAATTGAACCATTTTTTTATGCACATCAACGCAACTATTCTGGAGCAGTCACTTACGAAGTTGTTTTAGATGATGAAGATTTGGCTTTAGAACTATTTTATGCCCTCCAAGAAGGCGAAATCAGTTTCCAAGAAATTGCTCGCCAATACATCCAACAGCCAGAAATTCGTCGTGCTGGTGGCTACCAGGGAATCCGCCGTCGTGTTGATTTCCGACCTGAGGTAGCAGCCGCCGTTTTTGCCGCTACTCCCCCACAAATTTTGAAGCCACTAATTACACCAAAAGGAGTGCATATTATTGCAGTTGAGGAAATCATTAAACCAGAATTAGATGAAAACCTGCGTATGCAAATTATGGGAGATTTTTTTACAAATTGGTTACAGCAACAAATCGCTACGATAGAAGTTGTGGCGCATCTTCCAGAGAATAGTAATTCTTTGATACCACAAAATCTGCTCAAACCAGCTTAATTTCCGAATAAAATTTAAGTCATCTCAGTTCAGTAAGTTGGTTTGTTCGCGTCAGCGTTGCAAAGCAATAGAAGGAAACCCAACATTACGTGAGTTCGATGAACCTCTCCCCAACCCCTCTCCGACGCGGAGAGGGGCAGATATATTTCGCATTTTCAACAAAAAATAGGCATTTCAAAGCCTCTCTCCTTCTAGGGGAGAGGTTTGGAGAGGGGTTTTTAAAATTCGTCGAACTGACGTAACATTTTGCGGGGTTTGTTGGGTTTCACTATTGCTCAACCTACATTCATTGAGTAATTTATTTTTCGGTAATCTCTAAGCAGTGAACCATTCTGGGCCAAATCTGTCTTCTTCAGCTACGAAAGACTCAGTGGCTGTTGTGCCATCCACAGACCAAATTCTATCTACACCTGTTTGTTGGTCACGCCAGTAGATGTCGGTTTTGCCATCACCATTGAAGTCGCCCAATGATGCCGTTAAAGTAGGATCATTGCTGGGAAGAAAAGCTTCAGCAGCTATTGTTGAGCCATTCATCAACCAAGCAGTGTTTTCACCAGTTACCTGATTGCGCCAGAAGATATCAGTTTGACCATCACCATTGAAATCACCAATAGAAGATGTCCAAGATGAGTCTAGTGTAGGTAGCACACCTTCAGTAGCAAAGATACCGTTCATTGTCCAAATCTTGTTTTCACCTGTTGCTACGTTGCGCCATAGCAAATCAGTTCTCAAGTCACCGTTGAAATCACCAACAGTAAAGTCCCAACCTACTTCTTGTGATTGCAGCGCAAACTCGGTTTTGTTGGTGCCATTCATAAACCAAGCTTTATTTTCACCTGTGGTTTCATTGCGCCAGAAAATGTCACTTCTGCCATTAGCGGTGAAATCAACAATGGTGGGAGCGAATGCTGTATCAGTAGTTTCTAGAACAGTGGCGTCGACAACTCTGGTGCCATCCATTGTCCAAATTGCATTTTGACCAGTTTGTGCATTATGCCAGAAGATATCGGTCTTGCGATCGCCATTGAAATCGGCAATTTTAGCATTCCAGTTGGGGTCAACGGTTTCCAGTGCTACTGTATCAGCAACTCTGGTGCCATCCATTAATACAATACGATTCTCACCTGTTAATTCATTTCGTAACAAGAAATCAGTCTTACCATCTCCATTGAAATCGGCAATTGTATAACTCATGGCTGATAAGTCAAATTGACCTAAAGAAGCCTGCTCAACTACTCTGGTACCATCCATTAAGCGAACAACAATTTCACCAGTTTCAGCATTAACCCAAAGTTTATCTGTTTTGCCGTCACCATTGAAATCAGGTACAATCGCCGCACTAGTTAAGTAAGGATTGGGATTGGGATTGGCTCCTCCAAATAAATTTTGAGGTGTTGGTGAGGAACTACTACTTGTTCGTGGTAACTCTGTATTTAAATCTGTGGAAGAATTTCCCACCAAAGATGCTGATATATCCAAAGATTCATAAAATGAACTTTTTACTTTTTGCTGAAGTCCAGAAGAGTTTGACTGTGAGAACATAATGTATTTTATGACTGGTTGTCTTCTCAGTTTTACCTCTTGCGTTTAGTTAAATTCTGTACTCAAAAAACATTTATTGTGATTTAAATGTTTTGCTTACAAACATTTTCTTTTTATAAATATCATGTTCTCCCTACATTCATTTAGCGGGTAAATTGTTTCTATAATGTCAAGATATGCCTATATTGTTTTGAACTTTAGATATAAATTATCAAATCGCTAAGATGCTAATAACGCCAAGAGAATCAACCAATAATTTCAGGAATCATTTAGAAGTGCTAGCTAGAAAAATCCACATATTGTCATTGGATAGCGCACTTAAAATACTCAAGTGATGAATATGTGATAATTGATAATTGGAGATAAAATAAGGATTTGCCTAAATAATTTAAATTAGAAATTACAAAAAGGCATAATCTACAATTATCAAAAGTGTAAACTAATACTAAAATTGACAATTTGATTGACTATGCAAGCAGAATATCGGCAGCGTCGCGAACAGTTAATGGCAAAAATTGGTAACAGCACAGCCATTTTTCGGAGTGCGCCAATGGCAGTGATGCACAACGATGTCGAATACACTTATCGCCAAGACAGTGATTTTTTCTATCTGACTGGGTTTAATGAACCGCAAGCAGTAGCAGTTTTAGCACCGCATCATCCAGAACATCGGTTTGTGCTGTTTGTGCAACCAAAGGATCGAGAAAAGGAAGTTTGGACTGGTTATCTTTGTGGGGTAGATGCAGCCAAGGAAATTTATGGTGCAGATGCAGCTTACCCTATTGCCGAACTAGACGAAAAGTTGCCCCAGTATTTGGAAAAAGGCGATCGCATTTATTATCATTTAGGACGCGATCGCAATTTTAATGACAAAATTCTCGGACATTACCAAAACTTACTGCGGACTTATCCTAAGCGGGGTACAGGGCCAATTGCTATTCAAGATCCTGGTAGCATCCTCCACAGTATGAGATTGGTGAAAAGCGATGCTGAATTAGACTTGATGCGCCAAGCTGCTGCAATTGCGGTAGAAGCACATAACCGCGCTATGGAATTTACTGCACCCGGACGTTATGAGTATGAAGTCCAGGCAGAAATTGAGCATATCTTTAGGCTCCGGGGTGGAATGGGACCAGCTTATCCTTCAATTGTGGCTTCTGGTGCCAATGCCTGTGTATTACATTACATTGAAAATAATCGGCAAATGCAGGATCAGGAATTGCTGCTGATTGATGCTGGTTGTGCTTATGGTTATTACAATTCAGATATTACCAGGACATTTCCTGTAGGTGGTAAGTTTACACCAGAGCAAAAGACATTATATGAGATTGTCTTAGAAGCACAAAAACAGGCGATCGCTCAAGTACAACCAGGTAATAGTTTTAACGCGGTTCATGATACTGCCGTACGAGTTATCACAGAAGGTTTAGTAGCACTTGGCATCCTCAAGGGCGAAATTGACAAGTTAATTGAAGAAGAAAAATATAAACCTTATTATATGCATCGTACCAGCCATTGGTTAGGCTTAGATGTTCATGATGTGGGTGTTTATCAACATGGTGAAGATAAACCGCAGATTTTACAACCCGGTCAAGTGCTGACGGTGGAACCAGGAATTTATATTGTCCCAGATACCAAATTAGCAGAAGACCAACCAGCAACAGATCCGCGCTGGGTAGGTATTGGTATTCGCATTGAAGATGATGTTTTGGTGACACCTACAGGCCATGAAGTGTTAACGGCTGGGGTTCCCAAAGAAGTTAGCGAAGTAGAAAGATAAATCAGCTAACGGGATGAAGCGGCTGAGGCCAAGAAAATAGACCTAATCAACAACGACCAAATCCACTCCACGCCTTATAGCCGCTTCCCCTAACCTAATATCAATCGTTGCCAATGGTAATCCTAGCCGCAATGCCAATTCTCAATAAGCTGCATCATACGCTGCTAAACCTTCCTGTCGCCCTAACGTCAATGTTGCATCTAATGCGTTAGTAGCTGTAGCTATATCAACTTGAATTAATAGTGACTGTAACAGAGCAATAGCAATTTCGGATTGTTCTTGAGTCATACGCTTACGCCGTTCAGCTACCAGTAAGATATTAGCAATCTCCAGTAACCAAATTCCCGGTACAAATGCTTCGGCATCCGGCATCATTACTAGTATGGCATTAGCATAATCGTTATTTTCATCCACCAAGCACCAGCTAATTGCTACAGAACAATCCAAAACCAACTGCATCTATGATCTTCGCCTTTCTTCTATCATGGAGCGGATTGTCGTTTTATCTAAAGCCACTTCTCGCCGCAGTTGTTCCATTTTGGCAATTGCATTACTGATCGATTTTTTCGTTGTGGGCTTTCCCCAAGAATTATATTGCACTTGGGCTTCCTCAGATATACTCACTTTTGCATCAGGTAACGGTTGTATAACCACTACTACTTCGACAGCAGTATCTTTTAAATCAGTGGGTGTCTGAATTTGTAAGATACCATCAGCCCCAATATGCGATCGCAACTTCGTAGTTTCCATAATTGTATCTAGTAATACCACCTATATAATTTAAGAGCGATCGCATATATCTTCCACTGAAACCGATACATCTGGAAATGCCAATGGTTGAATAGTTCCTGTAGTCAAAGTCTGTTTTGTAGCGTATTCTCCATCTAAAATGTCTCGAAACACTACTAGATGAGACTTTTTGAGATTGACAACCCAATATTCTAAAATCCCTGCTGCGGCGTAGATTTTGCTTTTTAGCTCTAAATCTTTCTCTAAACTGGAATTTGCATACTCAATCAACCAGTAAATATTCTCTGGATAAGGATGATGCTCTCGATATTCCCTTCCTAAACGTTGGACAATAGCAATATCCGGTTCGGGTTCTGAGTTGTTGGGTAGGGTGATAGGTTTAGCTTGACGTACTTTAGCGCGATCGCCTAACAAATTTGTGAGATACTGTCCGGCTTCATGACTACAATATGCGTGAAGTTCCCTTTCTGGGGGCATTTCAACGATATCACCTGCAAGTAATTCCACTTGGCGATCAAATAGAATACCCGCGTCAATCATGCGATGATAGGTCAATATCGTCCCGGCTATGAAGTTTACGGCGAACTGTTTAAAAGAATTGGTGAATCTCGTCATCAAAGTTGTTTGCTGCTAACCAGTCGAGAAAAACCTAAAGAAGTGGCAATATTAGAAGGCGAAACGTTACCAGTCAAGTCTTTACCGTTATCAGGATTATCAATCACTGATGGACAAGCAATTTTTAATTGTAAAGGAAGTTTTACTGCTACCAAACATGAATGGCAAAGTTTAATTCAATCTTATGCAGGTAACCCATTAGCATTGAAGATTGTCGCAACTACCATTCGTGATTTATTTGATAGTCAAATTGACAAATTTCTGGCTGAAGGAACTGTAATTTTTGGTGATATTCAAGATTTAATCGAGCAACAATTTCAACGTTTATCAGATTTAGAAAAACAAGTGATGTACTGGTTAGTCATCAACCGCGAACCTGTAAATTTTCCAGAAATTCACTCAGATTTACTTTCTCCCATTTCCTCGGCGCAACTTCTAGAAGCACTAGCAAGTTTAGAAAGGCGTAGTCTAATTGAAAAGGGTAGTGGCTTGTTTACATTACAGCCTGTGTTAATGGAATATATGACCAGTTGTTTAATTCAAAAAGTCTGTGATGAAATTACTACTCAAAATATTGCCTTATTTAAAACCCATTCGCTAATTAAAGCGACTGCTAAAGATTATATTCAAGAAATTCAAATTTATCTCATTCTGAACCCTATTATTAAAAAATTACTTGCTACTTTTGGTGATACTCAACGCATTACTACACACTTAATGACAATTCTGGCATCTTTGCGGAAACAAAAACCAATTGATATCGGATATACGGGCGGTAACACAATTAATTTACTCCGCCAAATGCAAGTTGATTTAAGTGGTTATGACTTTTCTTATTTAACAATTTGGCAAGCTGATTTAAAAGGTATTAACTTACACAATACTAACTTCGCTTACTCGAATTTCAGTAAATCTACCTTTACAGCCAATCTTAGTTACACCTTTACCGTAGCAATTAGTCCTGATGGTACTTTGTTAGCAACAGGCGATAGTCATGGGAAAATTTCTCTTTGGCAAATCTCAGACGGACAGCAACGCTTAAGTTGGGAAGCACACGGAGGTTGGGCGCGTTCTCTAGTTTTTAGTGCTGATGGTCAAACTTTATTTAGTGGTAGTGATGAACGAATTATTAAAAAATGGGATTGTCAAACAGGTCAATGTCTGCAAAGTTATACAGGTCATACTAGTTTTGTTTGGTCTGTGGCCTTCCTGGAAAGTGAAAATTGTTCAGTACTAGCCAGTAGCGGCGTTGATCTGACAATTCGCTTTTGGGATATCGAAACAGGGGAATGTTTAAAAATTCTGCTAGGACATACAAATTGGATTTGGTCTATTGCTTTAAGTCCAGATGCTCAAATTTTAGCTAGTGGTAGTGCTGATACCACAATTCGTCTTTGGGATGTAACCACAGGGGAATGCTTAAAAACCCTGCAAGAACACACAGATGTAATTTGGGCTGTAGTATTTAGTACAGATGGTAAAACTTTAGTCAGTGGTAGTGCTGATTGTACTATCAAGTTTTGGTGTGTAGATACAGGAAATTCTTTAGCCACACTCAATGGTCATACAGGCGCTGTTTGGTGTTTAGCTTGTAGTCAGGATGGCACAACTTTAGCCAGTGGTGGTGCTGATACCATAATTCGTCTTTGGGATATCGAAACAGGAGAATGTCGCCAAACTTTACAAGGACATACTAATGGTATTCGTTCCCTGGTTTTTAGTCCAGATGGTCAAACTCTCATTGCTAGTGATGAAGACCAAACAATCAAGTTTTGGGATATTCGCACTGGACGTTGTACGAAAACCTTTCCAGGATACAGTAGCGGTGTGTGGGCGCTGGCTGTTTCTCCATTGACGAATAATTCTCCACCGCAAATTTTAGCCAGTGGTCATGAAGACCAGACAGTGAAACTGTGGGATATTCAAACGGGAAAATGTTTGAAGACTTTGCAAGGACATACCCATTGGGTGCGAACCGTAGCATACAGTCCTGACGGTAAGACTTTGGCTAGTGGTGGTGCTGATGGAACTGTGAGAATTTGGGACGCACAAACAGGAAAATGTTTACATATCTGTCGTGGTCATACAGAGTGGTTAATTTCCCTGGCTTACAGTCCTGATGGTACAACTTTAGCTACTGGTTCTACTGACCGTCAGATGAGGCTGTGGGATGTGAAAACAGGGGAATGTATTTATTTATTTCATCATAATTATGCGATCGCCTTTGTAACTTATAGTCCTGATGGCAAGCTTTTGGTTAGTTCTGGTGCAGAAGAAGTAATAAGATGTTGGGATGTAGCGACGAAAGAATGCTGCAAAATTTTTACAGGACATAGCAATGCAGTTTGGTTAACTAAATTTAGTCCTGATGGCAAAACCTTAGCCAGTGGTAGCGAAGATAAAACTATCAAAATTTGGGATGTTGAAACTTGCAAATGTATAAAAACCTTAGAAGGACATACTGAACCAATAATTACAGTAGCTTATAGCCCAGATGGTCGTCTATTAGCTAGTGGTGGTAAAGACCAAACAGTGAGAATTTGGAATATTGAGACTGGGAAATGTTTAAAAGTGCTACAAGGTCATACACGATGGATTTATGCAGTTGATTTTATCTATCTTCACTCAAATAAAAAACCTCTCTTAGTAAGTAGTAGCGAAGACCAAACTATCCAACTATGGGATGTTGACACTGGTGCATGTATTAAAATTATCCGCACTCCTAAACCTTATGAAAATATGAATATTACAGGAGTTTTTGGCTTAACTCAATCCCAAAAACAAACACTTTTAGAACTAGGGGCAATTCTTTGAATTGTATTGTCATTTTTTGACGATATACATTTTTATTGGTGAAAAATCCAGCTAGAATAAAACTCTGGGCATACAACATCAATATCAAAGTCAAAGCGATAGATGGTAGACACCAAACAACCTGCAAATTACAAGCTATTAGGTGCTGGAAGATCCGGAAGAGTTTATTTAGTTGATACACCTAACGGTAAAATTGCTAGAAAAGTCTTTTTTGAAGATAAATTAGCTAGTTTAGTGCATTATTTGTTCTTTGGTGTACCTAATCCTTATGTTTGGAATCAAGATGCGATCGCTTGTGCTTTTTATCGGCGGAAAATTTTAAAAAAATTAGTAAATTTCTGGTTTGATTCGCAGCTAAGAATTGCTGATGCTTTACAAATGTCATGGAATGCAGAATTTCATGCGTATCAACTAGATACAGAATTTATTCAAGGAAGGCATGTGTCACTACACCAACCTTTTGACCAAAATCAAGGTGAGGAGGTACATACGCTAGTACACAAAATCATGTTACCTTTGCAAAGATATTTGATTCAATCAGGTTTTGATGGTTTTGTTTGGCAAGCTGGTAAAGGTAGCCCTAAAGCTTTAAATAATTTCTTACTAGAAACTCAAACAACAACAGAACTTGCTTTTGTTTGTATAGATGTAGAATCCGGTGTTCCGGCTTTATTTCCTTTAAATATTTGGACGCTATTTTCTTTTTATTTACCAACATCATTTAAGCATCGGGCTGCTTTATTTGATGATGTAGACATTCCTAAATTAAAGCAATATATATCTGAGCAAAAACATCATTTAGAAGATAAATTAAGTGTTTCAGAATACGCAGAACTTTTAGAGAATGTAGAATACTTAGAATATCATCAAAAAAGATGGAAATCATTAAATAGATTTCATGCAAGTATCCAATATCAATTATATAAAGGTTATATTAACGACGAACAAGCAAATTGGTATACTCAAAATCCTCTTATTTGGTATATTAGAGAATTAGGCAGGATTTCTTTTCGGATTTTAAAGTTTATTTTTGTATCCTTGCCTGTTAAAATACTTCGTAAGCTGATAAAAATTAATTACTTATTATTTTTTAAGCGATTAGGAAAATTTATTTTCTCGCAACGCTATCGTTTACAAATGTCTAGGGATTATGTCTCTAGTAGAATTAAAAATTGGCAAGATCGTAAACAATTAACTTCTGAAGAAGCAGAACATTTGTATGCACGTTTAACTAGTGAACACGCGAGTGGTTATTTAAGTGATTTTGGCGTTCACTTGGGAATTAAAGCATTTTTTCAAGGAGTAGAAATTATATTTGGCCCTTTATTGTTTTCTGCTGGAATAATTAACGAAGTAGTTTTAATCTTGTGGTTAGCTATTGGTGGGCCGATTTATAGGACAGTATATACAGTTTATAGAATGTTCCAAGAAGCTAAAGAAGGACAAGATTTACCTTGGGTAGCTTTATTTGTCGGCTTTATTCCTACATTTGGGGTTTTAGCTTATCCTTGTCAAATGATTTACTCTGCTACTGGTAGACGCAGCAAAGTTTCTCAATTTATTGTCTATGACTTTTTTAGTAGATTAGGTATCAAGATTCCTATTTGGGGTGGTGAAGATACACTCACAGAACATTTTTTTAATAATTGCGCTAATAATATTATTCGCTGGTTTAAAGAAAGAGGCTAGAGGCTAGAGGCTAGAGGCTAGAGGTTAGAATATATTTTTAATGTTAAAAATAAAAGCTTTTTGACTTTTGATTTTTGACTTTTGACTTCCGCGCAGCGGTACTAGTCTCTAGTCTCTAGCCCCTTTTTCTGCGATTCATGCTTTTTCAAAGTAGGCATGGAATGACCATGAGAGCCTGGCTCGAAAAATTCACATATGGGATTAAATGGGCAAAATCGGCAGTGATACCCTGGATTAGGAGGGAAAATTTTGCTGAAATTACTAGTTTTTTCGTGATATTTTTGCAAGTCGTATTGATGTTTGTGGGCAATGTTTGCTAAATCAAGCTTTAATGATTCTAATTCGCTATTATTGATGCTAATTAAATCAGATTTTTTAGCTAGTTCTAAATTATAAAACGATGCTACCGCTGGTAATCCAGGGTAAAGGTAACGAGCGGCTAGTAAATAAACCAATGCTTGTCTGTGGTCAAAAGCAGATTTACCCGTTTTGAAATCTAAAATATGTAAAGTGCGATCTGATTCAATAAAAACGCAGTCCATGGCCGCATATAAACGGAAGCGGTAAGCTTCTTGATCAATAAAAATAGGTTTGGGAAAGCCCTCATCCCCCGGAGTTAATTGGATAATTTGTTTGTTGATTAATAATGGTTCATCGTAATACTTTTGTAAAATGTGCAACACGCGCTGTTGTACTTGATAAGTTGAGTTACTTAATTTAAGAATTTGTGCAACTTGTTCTACACCGTCTGATTGCTGTAACAAATGTCTATTATGATGGAATTCATAAACGCCTTTTTGGGCGAGGATGCCAATCCGCTGGGGTGCAGTGGCTTTACCTAATAGTGCTTTAACTTCTGGCTCATGTTGACGCGCTTTGATAAATCCCCGTCTCATCTGGCAATGCCAACGTTCTTGCCCTATAGCTGGGGCAACTAGAGACCAAAGGTGATAACTGGCAAAAGGTCGATCAGGAGTTGACATTGCTCAATAGCAGTGAGAAAAAATACGTTCGGGGAGACTTGCGGCTACGCACGCTTTGCGAGAAGCTTCCTATAGTATTGAAGATGGACGGGAGACAGTGGCATCTATGAGCGCTAGTAGTAATTCCAGCAAGATAAAGTTTGGTACTGATGGTTGGAGAGGGATTATTGCCGATGATTTTACTTTTCCCAATGTGCGGAAAGTAACAAGAGCGATCGCAAGTTACCTCGAAACAGCCTATTCAAAAGATAGACCAGTTCTTATTGCCTACGATACTCGGTTTTTAGCTGACCAGTTTGCCCAAACAGCGGCTGAAGTCTTAGCAGACTTGGGTTGGACTGTGAAAATTACTGATCGGGATTGCCCTACACCAGTAATTGCCTACAACGCCCGTCTTTTAAATTCCGCTGGGGCGTTAATGTTTACCGCCAGCCATAATCCAGCACCTTACTGTGGGATTAAATATATCCCTGATTATGCTGGGCCTGCCACTCCAGAGATTACTGATACTATTGTGGCAAATATTGAAAGTGCATCGGATGCACTACCCGATAGTATTCCTGTTGGTAAAATTTCCATTTTTGATCCCAAACCAGATTACCTAAAATTTATCTACACCTTACTCGATGTAGAACGGATCAGAAGTGCGAATTTAAAGGTAAAGTACGATGCCCTTTATTCTACCTCTCGTGGCTACTTGGATGAAGTTTTGCAATACTGCGGTTGTCAGTTAGAAAGCTTCAACATCAAACGAGATGTGTTATTTGGCGGCGGAATGCCCGAACCGAAAGGCGAACAATTGGTTGGGTTAGTGGAAGCAGTACGCGCCGATAAAGCTGATTTAGGCTTGGCTACAGATGGTGATGGCGATCGCTTTGGTATCGTGGATGAATTAGGTAATTTCCTGACTCCTAATACTGTGCTGCTATTGTTAGCACGTCATTTAATTAAAAATAGAGGTAAAAGCGGCGCTATAGTCCGTACTGTAGCAACAACTCACCTGCTGGATAATTTTGCAGCTAAACATGGGTTGCAAATTTATGAAACAGCCGTGGGCTTTAAATACATCGGTGAAAAAATGCGGGCAACTACCGTACTGATTGGCGGTGAAGAATCAGGCGGTTTAAGTGTAATTGGGCATATTCCCGAAAAAGACGGCATTTTAGCTGATATGTTGGTGGCAGAAGCCATCGCCTATGAAGGTAAACCTCTGAGTCAACTTGTCAAGGAAGCGATCGCCGAAGCTGATGGCCCACTTTACAATAACCGTCTGGATTTGCATCTGACTGAGGCACACAAAAACGCTGTTATCGACTCCTTTACGAAAAATCCCCCTGCTGAGGTAACCGGGATTAAAGTTAAAGAAGTCGGACGTAAAGACGGTATTAAGTTGTATTTAGAAGAAGGTAGCTGGATTTTACTACGTCCTTCCGGTACAGAACCCCTGGTACGCGTTTACATGGAAACTAACTCTCCAGAGAAACTGAGCAAAATCGCTCAAGAAATGGAAAGTGCCATCGCTAAACTAGAAACAGTAGCAGTTTAGTAAAACCTCACCTCTAACCTCTCTCCTTACCAAGAGGAGAGGGGATTATAAATTATTATGAAAACTTTGACTCCTATTTTAATATCTCTAGTTGTGGCTATTTGGGTAGTGGCGATCGCTATTATTTCCGTCCAAAATGCCACCCCTGTATCTTTACAATTCTTAACATTTCAATCAATTCAAATACCTGTTGGTTTGGTGCTGGCCTTCAGCGCCGGTATTGGTTTAATTGGTATGGCATTACTGCAACCTCTGTGGGGTCTTGCAGGTTCTTGGCAGGGTCAATCTAGGTTAGATGATGATGCTGAATTTTTCGTTGATGATGAAGATTTTTAGGTGAAGTTTGTAATCTGGTGCATTCCGATTTTATCTAGACTCGTCAATCTTTAGATGCGTTTGCCTTGACACGACTTGCAAGCCAAAATGGAATGCCAATCCCCACAAATTGAGCCACAATCATGCTGATATTTGCTTGGACAACAAAAATATCAATAGGCTCAATCAGTTGCCCTGTGCGATAGACAGCAGCGCCTTGTGGAACTGATAATGTTTTGAGAAGCAATGCTCCAATAATTGTTTCGATACCCAGTAACGTTAATAACATTGCTGCCAAGTTGACTGAAACTCCTAGTTGCAAAACTTGAATTATTTCTTTGCGGCTAGGATGTAAAGCTGGTTCTGGGGCTGACAATTGTTGTCCAAGATGAACGTAGCGAAAAAACCAGTAAATGCTTAAGCCTAAAGCCGCAATTCCCCCAATCACGGACAGCAAACCGATCCCCGACTTGAGATTGAGGTTGAGACTCGGATCAAGAATGGCGAATCCTAAAATGAGTCCAGAAACGATGGTTAAAACCAATTGTATCCAAAACCCACTCCACCCCAATGATCGTAGTAAACTAGCAGCTTGCTGCTTCTCTGAAGGATAAGATTTTGATTCTAGGTGGGTAGACATAATGCATTGCTCTCTAAATTTTTGCTTTGAACAATAGCAGGTGCGTCAATAATACTTGCGATGCTTCAGCATAAATTATCAGCACACTTAACAATAAGCACTCTTTATCAGTAATTCATAACTCAAAAGTTAGAACTTAAAATTTCCGTCTAGGATGTCTTAATACGATGTTATTCCGAATTTTTCGGGATATCTACCCAAAAGACGGTAAATATATGGAAAGATTTCGTATATACCTAAATATAGATATTATCTAGAAAATTTTTGTCTATGTATGCAGGCAAGCAAGCGGCAGAATACTTACTTTGTGGTTACTTGAAGCTTTAGGTAATCAATAAATTCCTGAATTTCTGTATCAGTGAGTTGTAGGCGCGATCGCTTGCCATATGTTTGCTGCAAATACTCCTTTCCTTGTTCTGGAGTCCAATTTAATTGTGCTAAATATGTATCAGTTTCAGCGATGAAACCTTCATGGATTTTATCTGTGGTTGTATTAGCAGATATTTCTGTTGACTCTTGATGATTGGGTTGATAATTTAGGTTGAGTTTTAAGCTGATTTTTTGCGCTAAAACTTGCCAGTTAATTTCCTTATGTTCATCCCAAATAAATCCTAGAGAGCGATAAGTAAACGGATCATAAATTTTGCAAAAAACTACTGTTTTATCTCCTGGAGTAACCGTAACTGTTAATGGCTTAAGCAATTGTTCAGAAGTCAGGACATCCAAAGATAATAATAATGTTTTGGAAAAATAAGAGTCGCTTCCTGAGCGGATAATATAAGGTTTATCTGCCAAAATATATAAATCGTTCTTTTCCGCTGCACCGAATTTAGTTTCTATCTTCTTATTAACTTCTATTCCCGTGATGACTCCGGTTAAAGCTTTGTCATAAATTGGTATCCTTTTTTCATCTTCAGCTAGCATATACCAACAGTAATCTGGTTCTCTGCTGACAAAGACATATTGCGGTTTGGGAATAGCTCCGAATCCTAATTTTATTTGCATATTTTTTTGGATATTGTTCTCAAATAATTTATTTAACCTCGTCCATCATGAAAGGTGGAGTTTTTGTCATTGCGACGCCAGGAAGCAATCTCATAATCTTGATTACAAACTACAGTTTTCAAAGTAGAGAAGGTTTGGATGACAGGCTGTTATAGCAGACGCCATCAAGCTATATAAATATAATTCCCTGAATAGTTAGCCAATTAACATAAAGTCCACAAAAAATACATAAATTTCATAATCTAGATTTTTTTCTAGATGTGAACCCTTACGGATCAAGCTAATGATATGTCCGATAGATTCATATTAATTTACTTTTCTGACATACTGAATTACCTGTGTCATTATTAATAGCACTAACAATCATCTGAATAACCACGAATAATGACGATAGGCATGGATTAGCACCTATGAAAGCATCATTCCCTGATGACGAAGCAGCAAGAATTGAGGCGCTTTTACAATATAAAATTCTGGATACTCCCGCAGAAGAGTCTTTTGATGAACTAACTCGTTTAGCCTCGTATATTTGCGGTACTCCCATTGCCTTGGTCAGCTTAGTTGATACCAATCGTCAATGGTTTAAATCTCAAGTTGGTTTAGAAGCATTAGAAACCCTCCGTGATGTGGCGTTTTGCGCCCATGCTATTTTGCAAAGTGATGTTTTTATTATTCCTGATGCCACAATTGATGAACGGTTTGCTGGTAATCCATTAGTAACATCAGATCCCAATGTCCGTTTTTATGCGGGTGTCCCGCTGACTAATGCCGAAGGACACAGTTTGGGGACGCTTTGTGTAATTGACCAAATACCGCGAAATCTGACTACGGAACAAGTAGATGCCTTACGTATTTTAGGTAATCAAGTCATTAAGCAACTGGAACTGCGACGCAATTTAGACAGTTTGGTATTGGTAAATCAAGAACGTCAACAATCTAAGAAGATACGCTTACAATTTTTCAAAAAAATTGCTGGAGGATTTGGGTTAGCATCAGCAATTCTCATTTTGTTGAAGATAGTCAGTTACATTTAGCAGCAACCAAAGCGGCGATCGCCTCACTTAATTTTCAGCAATTAGCGCGAGAAGCTCATCATCTCAAGGGTTCTAGTGCCAATATAGGAGCTATCTCTATGCAACAAATCGCAGAAAAACTGGAGCAACTGAGTCATCAACAGCAATGTGCTGGTACAACTGAATTGGTGGCGGATTTGGAAAGTTTTGTTAAAGAAATTCAAGCTTTTTTAAGTTATTAATATTTAATTTTTAAAAATAAACAATGACGATGATCATCTGTTTGTAGATAATTTAATTCTTCTGCTATGGAGTCCATAATTTTTAAACCACGACCCCTTGCTTGAAAATTATCTGTCAGGTCAGGTTTTGTCTGTAATTGCTGTTGTAAATCAAATGCTTTACCAAACGACCAAATGCGAATTTCTATATATTCATTTAACCGCACGGCTTCTAATTCAATGGGAGTTTCTAGAAGTAAATTTTTATGTGCGTGTTCTACAATGTTGGTGAAGCCTTCAATGAGTAAGGTTTGACATTGCCACCAGATTTTTTTATCAGATAAGGGAGGTTGATTTAGTTGCTCAAACCAAGATAAAACTTCGCCTGTGGCGTTGAGGTCTGTGTTAACTTTTAAATGGATTTTTTTATTCACTCTTAGCCTTAATAATGTTTAAATTTTGGTGGTGAATACAATAAACTAACCGCAAAGGATGCAAAGCACAAGAAGAAATAACGGAATATTATTTTATTGGAATTTATGTTTAAGATACTGATTATTGATGATGATCCTATAGTGCGGGTAGCGCTGAAAAGAACGCTGGAAAATCAGGGTTATGATACTACTGTAGCCAGCAATGGGCAAGCAGGAATTACACAAGCGAAAATATTACGTCCGGCTTTGATTATCTGTGACTGGGTAATGTCGGAAATGGATGGCTTGGAGGTGTGTCGTCAAGTTAAGGAAGATTCTGATTTGGCAACTACGTTTTTTATTTTGTTGACTGCAAAGGGTGCAGCACCAGGGGAGGAAGGGGATAGAGTTCGAGGGTTAGATGCTGGTGCAGATGAGTTTGTTTCTAAGCCGATTGAAATGAATGAGTTGAAGGCGCGGGTAAGAGCAGGTTTGAGGTTATATCAGCTTAATCAGGATTTAAAAAATAAACAAATAGCTTTAGAAAAGTTAAACCAAAACTTAGAAGCTGAGTTGGCGGAAGCGGCTGATTATGTGCGATCGCTCTTACCATCACCGCTGGTAGGTACTGTAGTTACAGAGGCTTTGTTTGTTCCTTCGGCGCAATTAGGGGGAGATTGCTTTGATTATTACTGGATTGATAATGATAATTTGGCTATTTATCTCTTAGATGTTTCTGGACATGGAGTTGGTTCAGCACTACTGTCTATGTCAGTTTTAAATGTGTTGCGATCGCAGTCGCTCCCCAATACCAATTTTTGTCATCCAGGTGAAGTTTTAAAAGCTCTTAATCATAGTTTTCAAATGAGTAGTCATGGTAATAAGTATTTTACAATTTGGTATGGAGTTTACAATCAGTTAACACATCAATTAATTTATGCAAACGCTGGACATCCACCAGCTGTATTAATTGATCAAGATGCCAAAAATATCAAACAATTAAGTTCTTTAGACTTACCCATTGGGTTTGTACCGGATATTGATTTTACAGTGGATACTTTACAAATTTCCAAGAATAGCACTTTATACCTCTTTAGTGATGGCGCTTATGAAGTTTTACAAGCTGATGGTAAACTATGGGATTTTAATGCTTTTTTTAATTTGTTAATCCACTATACTCAAGCAAATATCTATAATCTTCAACAAATATTAGCCCAGATAAAAAATATCAACACCAGTAATACTTTTGATGATGATTTATCTCTACTCAAAGTTACTTTTGATTAAGATCATAAAAATAAACCACCAAGACAAGTCAGTACATGGGGGAGAAATCGCCAGGCGCTTTTGCATTTTCTTCTCTCTGCGATTCTGTGCCTCTGCGTGAAATCAAAAATTTACTGCATAGCCAACACTTGACTATTAAAATCATCTCTAGTGGCAAAAATTTGTAAAATCCTATCCATTTTAGTCAATTCAAATACCATCCTCACCTGATCATTTACAGAGCAGATAAATAGCTTGCCATTAGCTTGTTTTACCGATTGCATTGCCGCAACCAAAGCACCCAAACCCGAACTATCAATAAAAGTCACATCCTGCAAATCAATTAACACAATCTCCATGCCAGTAGAGATAAGATTAGTAATTTCACGACGTAATTCATTACCCTTGACTGCATTTAAAATCCCTGAAGGTTCAATTACACTAACTGGAGGATTCATAGAATTTCCTGGTAGATTAAGTTACTTATAAGGCAATTTTTACATTGCATCTAGACAAACAGCAAGTTTTGTAAAGCTATAGTAATAGTTTTCAAACTATGCTCTTTACGAATTAGAATCAGGTTGCCAAATAAAGGCATTAATAATTGCCCAAAGTAAAGACAAATTATAAATAGCCCAAGCACCATTTAACAGATATATACATGGCGTATTTAAAGTTCCCATACCAAAGCGAAAAAGACTCCATGATATTCCTAAAATTGTGAGAACAAAGACAACTAACTGTGGCCAAATCAACCGCAGATAAATTCCTGATTGACGTTGTTTGGGTGTAAATTGAAATTTAATCGGTTGTCCAGTAAACACACTCCACACTGCTTGGATTAATAAAGGAAATAATGCGATCGCATATTGTTCCGAGCGCCATATTTCTCTAGCAGGAATACCCCAAGTCGCCGCTAAAACGGTAAGTCGATTAATCATAAAAGCTGGGAAGAAGTGTAAAGCAAAATCAAGTCCGAAGGCTTTTACTGGGATAATTCCTGTGAAAAAATAGATAATTGGACACAAGATAAATACCAAAGTGGCAAAACCAGAAAAATAACTATACATGGTTTTAAAATATTGTAACTTTTGCCAAAAACTTAGTCCGGCTTTTGTTAATGGATTTTCTCTTACTAATACTTGTATAGTTCCTTGGTCCCAACGCAATCGCTGTTTTAATGTAGAACTTAAATCATCAGGTGCTAATCCTTCGGCTAATAATTCGTTGTGATAAACAGATTTCCAACCAGCACCGTGTAAGCGCATTGCTGTGTTCATATCTTCGGTAATACTATTGCTAGATACACCGCCAATTAATTCAAATTCATCTAACCGCTTTTCATTTTTGGCATATTCATCAGCAAAATATTGCAGTCCTACACTAATTAATGCTTCTCTTCGTAAGACTGCATTTGTTCCTGTATAGAAGGCTGCATTCATCCCATCTTTACCTTGTTGTAGGGGTCCATAAAATAAATTGGCGCGATGTCCAAAAGGGTCACCAGGGGGAATATTATAAAAATCTTGTGGTGTTTGTACAAAGGCAATTTTATTTTGTTCGTATTTTCCGGTAAATAAATTGTAAGTATAAAAATATGGTAAAACTCGTTTAATAAATTGAGGTTTGGGGATATGGTCTGCATCTAAAGTTAAAATAAAATCTCCTATAGTTTCGCCAGAAAAAATGGCGTATTTGAGATTACCAGCTTTGGCGTGATGGGGTACTCCTGGTTGTTTGGGTCGAGCAATATATCGTAAACGAGTGAGTTGCACTAATTCTAATTCTTTTTGATAAATTGCTGATTCTAATAAGTGTTGTTCTTTAGTTAGACGTTCTTGAATAGTATTTGTAGGTACTTCTATATTTAGCCATAAAATAAATTGCCGCAGACTATTTAAAAATTTAGAAGAATTATCTGCTTCTGAATCACAATTTTCTAACCATTCTTCCGCATCTACTAAATCTGGTTGTAAATTATTTAATTGCTCAAGACGTTCTACCAAAACCGAACGTTCAGCATCAATTCGATTAGCTTCTTGTTGTAATAATGGTGATTGTAAATCTTCAATACATAATCTTTCCGACATTGTTCGCATCTGCTGAGAATTACCATCATCCAATATATAAACGCGTAGTTTAATTGTGGGGTAATCCATAGCTAAAGCGGCTTTAGCAGTTGCTTCCACAATTTCTGGTGGTTCGTTATAGCAGGTAACAAACACATCTACAGTCGGCCAATCAGAGGTAGGTATGGGTGGTGTTAGTCTGTCGAGGGATTTAATTTGTCTAACTAAAGGTCGCCACAATCCAATAACAAACATGACCCCGCCGAAGTAGCTATAAATTTCTGCCATTAATAGGGGAATTGACAGCCACAGCGCATCAAAGTTGATGGAATTAGTAATCCGCCAATGCAAATACCAAGCACCAAAAATCAAATTTATTTCTGCTAGATAGCGAAACAGCAAAGTTCTTTTTTTAAGACTGGAACGACTATTCCCAGAAAAATTTGTTGCATCATTAACAATTGAAATTGAAGCCATATTGCACCTGAAATAAAATTAAAAAATGAATGGTTTGTAGTTGTTTATGTGGTAAAGCCAACTTTCTAAAATAACAGCATTTGTATTTATTTGTATTTACATTGCACTTTGGGAAGCAATTTGATCAGCTTCTTTAGTTAATATTGCTGAGGTAATCGTAAGTGTGCCAAGTTTAGTAAGAGTATTTCTAAAAATAGAAGGTTTCAGTATTTTCTCTATAGGTATAGTAGATTTAGGTATGTTATTTGGTTCTGAAAATACAATACAGATTCTATAATCACCTGAAATGCAACCATTGCACAGTAACTTAGGTAATGAAGATATTACCCGTTGCTAAGTATAGTTCACTACTCAAAATTTGCCATCTCTTGTTATAAATTTTTTATCTATTTATACAAGTATCTAAATTTAAGGGCTTATTGATTAATGTTGTATAAACTATCTGTCCAATTTAGTTGTAAATACTTACGACATTTAGGGATAATCATGTATAGCTTTGGTTTGGGGATTTTATCGATTAATCCCTCAAAGGCGGAACCGGTACAGTCTTTTAGCAGATTAGAACGCAAATTAGGGCAATTTTCCGTCTCTGCCAATTTATTTACGTGGAATTACGCACGCGAGGTAGAACGCCAGAGTGGGTATTTTTCTCCGCCAGATTTTCTGGTTTATAATGCCGAGTTGGGTTGGGAAGGAGATTTATTTGATGCCTTGCGCTGTCGTTTTGCTATCACTCTTGGACAACAGCGACTAAACGGCAAATTCGATAACGCCAATAGTTACCAAACTCTTTGTACAGCTAAACTTGCACCGAATATCGAAGCAGACCTGGGCTATACATTTAGTAACGTTCGTAATCGAGACATCGGTGAAAATGCTTACAATAATAACGCCCTCACAGGACAATTAAGACTTAAGTTTTGAGCAACTTTCTGCATACTTTTGTGTGAAAAAACTCCTCACGGAGTTTGTATAACTTTATATTTGCCAGCACCCCAGAATGAAATTGTTATTATCTGTGAAACCGTATATTAACTAACACAGCAAGGACTTAAACAAAAATGACATCTGACTTTGAACCACCACCAAAAAACCTATCAATACTAGCTTCAGTAGGCGGAGTAGTCACAGCGGCCATCGCCATTGCTGGACTCAATTTGTGGTCTACGTATTTAACTCGCACTCAAACATCCTCTGTAGACACACCAGACATATCTATCATGCAACCTTCCCCGGTGAAAGAACCAGAAGCTGACCCAGAAGAAGTAGCCAGACTAGATGCAGAATCTTTAGTTTTACCAGGCGACCCCATTAGCCCTAACCAAGTCATAATTTCCTTCATTCCTTATATTGCGCCTAACGTCGGAGAATTAACCCCAGGCGAAATAGCGATCGCCCGTCAAGCTTGGGCATATTTTCAACGCAACTGGAACGATGAAACAGGTTTGGTGAACTCAGTTGATGGCTTTACCTCCGTCACCATGTGGGATCAAGCAGCTGCGATCGCCGCTTTAGTCAGCGCCAAAGAACTGAATATTGTATCTGAGTCAGAATTTAACAAAAAAATGGGGACAATGTTGCAGACCTTAGCAACTATGCCCTTATACAAAAAAGAACTTCCCAACAAAGTCTATAACGCCAAAACCCTCGTCCCCGTCAACTATGGTGAACTAGAAAAACGTGAAGAAATTGGCTGGTCAGCCATCGATTTAGGGAGAATGGCACTGTGGTTAAAAATAGTCGGTACAAAATATCCTAACTTGCGATCGCAGACCGAGGAAGTTTGGCAACATTGGCAAGTCAAACGCCTGACTAGAAGAGGTCAAATGTATGGTACCAGCGTCGTCAAAGGCAGAGAACAATACAACCAAGAAGGACGCTTAGGTTACGAAAACTATGCCGCCTACGGTCTCAAACTCTGGGGCTTAAATGTCAACGAAGCCTTAGAATATCAAACCAACACCGCCTATGCCAATCTTTACGGTCAAGGCATACCCTACGACAAACGCGACCATAAAAAATCAGGCGCAAATAACTACGTCCTCAGCGAACCCTACATATTAGATGGCATCGAAACCGGATTTCAATCCTTACCAAAAGTCTTCGCAGATCGCATATTAGCAGCCCAAGAAGCCCGTTATCGCGCCACCAAACAATTAACAGCCGTCACCGAAGACAACCTAGACCGTCCACCCTACTTCGTTTACAACAGCTTATTTGTCAACGGCGAACCTTGGGTAGCCATCACAGACACCCGCGAACAACATCAGAACTTACGATTTGTCAGCACCAAAGCAGCCATCGGCTGGCACATACTTTACAACACCGACTACACCCGTAAACTATCCAACTTCGTCCAAACAAATCTGCAATCCGATCACGGTTGGTACAACGGCTACTACGAATCTCTCCGCCAACCCAACAAAAGCCTCACCGCCAACAACAACGGCGTCATTCTCACCAGCCTCCTCTACAAACAAGTAGGAAAACCCCTCACAGTTTGGGCCGGCTTATAAACCTTCTTTTCTTTGCGCCTTTGCGCCTTTGCGCGAGAAAAAACATAACCCCTCAAACCATGCAAAAAAACATTCCCAAAAAACTCCTTCAACTCACCGCCTTATTCCTCTGCGGAACATTCCTCCAACTCCTACTTTACATTCCCCCAACACATGTAGCACCATCACCGACCCCCTCACCCCAGACGAACAAACCTACGCCCGCGCCGCCTGGCAATATTTTGTCAACAACTACCAACCCACCACCGGATTTACCAATTCCACAGGCGGCTATCCCTCCGGTATACTCTGGGACATGGGCAACTACCTTATGGCCTTAAACGCCGCACGCTGGTTAAATTTAATTGACCAACCAGACTTCGACTCCCGCCTGAATAAATTTCTCACCAGCCTCAACAACCTCAAACTATTTGAGGACGCTTTACCCAATAAAGTTTACAACACCGCCACCGGTGAAATGGTTGATTATGGCAACAACCTAGTAGAAAAAGGCATTGGCTGGTCAGCACTAGACATAGGACGCATACTAGCCGCATTTCACGTCATCCATACCTGTCACCCACAATATAATGAGTGGCTTCAGGGTATTGTCACCAAATGGCAAGTCGGGCGATCGCTTAAAGATGATCAACTTTTCGGCGCTATGGTTCTCCCCGATAACAATACCCTCTTAGTCCAAGAAGGACGACTAGGTTATGAAGAATATGCTGCCAGGGGATATGAACTTTGGGGATTTAAAGCACCGAAAGCAGTAGCCTTAGAACCATTTAAATTTGTTGATATTAATGGTGTGCAAATTCCCGTTGATACTCGTGATTTTCAAAGTACTAATGCTAACAATTATGGTTCTTCGGTTACTTTTATGGAGAATTAATAGTAAAATGCCAGTTTAATAAACTGCGTAATCGAAAATTACTAAAGTTACGAAAGCCATATCCAAGCCTTTTAATTAACTTAAGTTTATTATTAATTCCTTCTACAGTACCACTCGTAGTTCTGCCGTCAAAATAGCCGACTATTTCGCCGAACCATCTAACGATGGTACCGATACTCTTCGGAAAATATGAAAGAGCATCATACATCCAATCTAGTAGTTTT
>JAKOMP010000130.1 GCA_022241785.1 Cyanocohniella sp. LLY
AGCATCTATGCAATTGGTCATGTTACCTACTTAGCCAAGTCCTTCAGTTCTGGTGGATATGGATATGGTTACTAATGGCTTTTGTGGCTTCAGGTAACTAGAATCTAGACGGCTCTTGGGGATTGAAAGCTAAAACTATTTGATGTGATAAACAAGATATTTTTACTAGCAATCATCCCTGAGAGTCAAATTAAAAATCTCGCAATCAAACCTTGAGGAGCTAATAMAATGGCAAAYATYACTCTGTCTGAATTAAACATTGCTGGWTCTGAATTGTTCCAAGATTCCGAAAGTTTTCTYAATGAATTGAAAGATGTAGATGTCATCTCTGGTGGTAGCTACWATCMAGRCTTCAGCRATGCTTCAACTCTGACTAAATTAGCTGAAGCATTTGTYAGCATCTATGCAATTGGTCATGTTACCTACTTAGCCAAGTCCTTCAGTTCTGGATATGGAYAYRRWTACTAATGGCTTTTRTGRCTTCAGGTAACTAGAAKCTARAMGGCTCTTGGGGATTGAAAGCTAAAACTACTTGATGTGAGAAACAAGGTATTTTTACTAGCAATCATCCCTGAGAGTTAAATTAAAAATTTCGCAATCAAACCTTGAGGAGCTAATAAAATGGCAAACATTACTCTGTCTGAATTAAACATTGCTGGATCTGAATTGTTCCAAGATTCCGAAAGTTTTCTCAATGAATTGAAAGATGTAGATGTCATCTCTGGTGGTAGCTACAATCCAGGCTTCAGCGATATGTCAGCACTGACTAAATTAGCGGAAGCATTTGTGAGCATCTATGCAATCGGTCATGTTACATACTTAGCCAAGTCCTTCAGTTCTAACATAGCTTACTAGAAGCTAGATGACTGTTCAGGGATTATTGTGATTCAAAACCGTTAATCCCTGAAAACTAATCATTCATACTTTTATAGGACTTACGCACTCGCCACGAAAATCAAGGCTTTGAGATTGCTAGAGCCTCCGGCACGCTACGCGAACCCTACGGTCGCAATGACGGAAATACGTGGTTGGTTACGTAAGTCCTGTTTTAATCAGCAACGCCCAAAAATTCATCTAAGTTGGGTACATCTATCCAACTGGATGTTGTGTGAGATTTATGAGATAAATCCATCAATAATTGCGAATAAACCCCTTCTCTCAAAGATGGAATTATTGCTTGCTGGCGGTCAATTCCCTGTACCCATTGGTCTACGACACGGATAAATGCACAAATGCGTCCATCAGCGTAATGTTGGGGAAATACTAAACGTTGGGGTATTTCGATTTCTTGCAGAGGTTGACCAGGTTGAGAACCCCAAACGCGAAATCCATGTATGTAGTCTTTTTGGTTTTCACTACCTAAGACTAATGTACCGCGATCGCCATACACTTCTAACCAGTGTGTCCTCGATGCATGAACTACAGCACTAATAGTAACTTGGCAAGATGTACCGTCTGCTAATTCCAGTGACAGCATACAAGTATCATCGGTATTCACTGGCTTTAATTCCCCGCTAGCAGGGTCAACACGTGTGGGAATAGCAGTACTTAAATGGGCGTTTAATCGGCGTACTGGGCCAAATAACCAGGAAATATAATCAAAGGCGTGGGAACCTAAAGACCCCAATGCACCACCTCCCTTATCTTGAGAAGAATACCAATTCCAAGGACGAGAAGTATCAGCGCGGGAGGAACCTAACCAGTCAATTTTAATTAAGCGCTTGTTTCCTACATAGTTTGTGGATAGTAACTCGGAAAATAATTGCCATCCTGGAACAAAGCGAAATTCAAAATCTACAGTAGCAATTACACCTTGTTTTTGGGCTAATTGCTCAAGTTCTTTGGCTTCCGATACATTTAATGTTATGGGTTTTTCTATTAATATATGTTTGCCTGCTTGCAATGCTGCCTTTGCCATTTCATAGTGTAAAAATGGCGGAGTGGCAATACTCACAGCTTGCACTGCTGGTAAATTTAGAATATCGTCAATGGTGTCGCAGGCATGGGGAATATTTTGGGAATTGGCGATGGCTTTGGCTTTATTAATATCTCGATGGTAAACAGCTACTACTTCAGTGCGATGGTGTGCTTTTAATCCAGGAATGTGGACTTTTTGCCCAAAACCAGTACCAATTACTGCTACACCAATTGTGTTTTGATTTGTTTGTAATTCAGAAACCATAAATTCTATTTGTTAAAAAACTATAGACTAGAGTTTACGAATAGTAATTATCCAAATCGTCTAAGTAAGTCGGCGAGAATAAATCAAAGTACATTAAGTAATGTAAAAAATATTGAAATTAGTTTGTAGTGAGGACTTTAGTCCTTATTTGAGGGCTGTTCGCGCAGCGTTCCCGTAGGGTAGCCCTCACTACAAACCTTGAATTATTCATGCCGCTCTACTTATCTGTCTATCTATTGAATAACTTTCATTGTCCACAGATAGCAATAATGTTCTCCATTATAAGCTTTCATGGCAGCAAAACTAACTACAAAAAGTTGAAAATACAGCAAGGAAATCATTAAAAAAATATATAATAATAGTAAAATATCTAAAACTGCATTGACTGCATTTATCTCGCCGTTAGTATTTACTGAAATACCACAACTGGCTAATACTAGTAACAAGGAAATAATTATAAGTCCTAAAATATCAGGACTTATATTTGAGTTTTGAACAAACACCATACATCTCAAGAGTACCAAAATCGAATAATTTCTTGACAACCTACTAAGTAGAAACTATTATGTTCCCGGACGAAAGCGAATATCATCGGGTATATGATGGCGATCGCCTAATACTTCTAACAAAGGACCATTAACATCAAATTTAACCATGCTTACCGAAGCGACCAAAATATTCACCCGATAGCGATAACGTCCTAAATCAATTCCCAGTAAACTGCAAAGCATAATCCGAATCGTGGCTTTATGGGAAACCACTAAAACATTACCTTGGGGATGTTTTTCTTGAATTTCCGCAATTACAGGCATAGAACGGTTAGCAATATCTACCGCAGTTTCTCCACCTAGTGGTGCATTCCAAGCGGGTTCTGTCACCCATTTTACATAATTTTCTGCGTAATTCTCTTGGGCAAAGGATTTACTCTTAGTTTCCCATTCGCCGTAACTACCTTCTCTAAGTCCGTCACGCAACTGCATATCCATACCGATAGCATCACAAAATGGCTTGGCAGTTGCAATCGCGCGTTTCATCGGGCTAACATAAACCGCTTCCCACTTCAATTTTTGATAAACATCGGCAAAACTCTCTGCCATCTGCATCCCTTGGGAAGTCAACTCCGCATCAGTTTTACCGCAAAAATTACCACTTTGACTATAAGTAGTTTCTCCATGTCGCAGTAAATATAAATTGAGTGTCATAGCTGGTATCGCGATGGGGGATAAAGGAGTTTGTACAAAAATAAACTACCATCAATTTGGCAATTGAGTATGTAAAACCATGACAAAGTAATCAACCGAAAAAGTTGTACAGTTACTAATTAAATGGCGTTTAGACAAATTCGTGTCATCAAGTTCAACCTTACCATTTTAGGCTTGCAAGTTTTCTCTGCTGGTTCTAAGCTTACACGCTAGACAATTCAAGCGTCACACCCTCAATGACATTAATTTGGCACAGCGATAAATAAAAAGTCACTGTACAGTTGACACCTCTTTTTTCATCCGCTCATTGCGGCGAAAGTATTGAAGCTTTTTATGTCTCTGTCAGCCAATAAAATTGATATCCTTCTAGAGTAATACGACTATCACATTGCTCTGGCTTCGTACCACTATATAAATCAACAAAGTTACTATAAAGGTTGAAGCCAGTATTTCTCAGTGATTCTAAATACAAGTGTTGCGGATTGGCATCAAAGTTGGCGATGACCAGCACTTTTTCTGATGGACGCTGATGATTGAAACGAATAAAACATAGCAAGTGTTCATTCTCTATGTGTAGCAATTCGCGGTTATTAAAATCAGCAAATGCAGAAATTTCTTTACGGATAGCAATCATTTTTTTCGTAGCATTGAATACCGTGTATTCCACTGTGCCTTGTTTCTTGCGTAAGTCAGCTTTTTCCCAATTGATTTTAGGACGGTGTACCCAGCGATTGTCATTGCTTTTGCTTGGATCATCAATATAGCTATAATCATTGAGTACAGCTAGGGCATCGCCATTATAAATTAAAGGGATTCCTCCAAAAGATAGAATAATTGCGTGCATTAATAGAATTCTATTAATTGCCAGGGCAATCAATTCCTCATCAGCAATTTCCAGCGCCGATTCTAATCCCACCAAAGAAGCTAATGAACCACAAATCCGGGCATCTCCTGTAGCTTCATTAGGCATGAAAACTAGTCCCGTAGATGATGATCCATCAAACTGACCGCTTAAGTAATCAACTAAAAATTTTCTATGCGCTCTCGGTTCATAACCTGCTATGCGAATATCATGATCGTCAAAACCCAAACCAATGTCATCATGACAACGCACATAGTTTAGCCAAGTTGCGCGTTCTAATTTATTAGGCAAACTTTTGATACCTTGATAAAGTAGCTTAGTGTTTTTAGTGGCGATTCCATCCCATATTAATGCCATTAAAGTAGCATTATAAGCAATCTCACATTCTTTGGCGGCGATGGCATCTTCGCCGAAATACTTAATTACTTCCACAGGGGCAACTATGGCCTCAGCGATAAACAACACACCAGGTGCAGTCACTTGACAACAATCTTTCATTAACTGCAAAATTAAATGTGCTTTGCGCTCGTTTTGGCAAGAAGTACCAATCTTTTTCCATAGAAAAGCAACTGCATCGAGCCGGAGAATATCCACACCTTGATTTGCCCAAAAAAGAATAATGTCGAGCATTTCAATAAAAACTCTGGGATTGCTGTAATTTAAATCCCATTGATAATTATGGAAAACCGTCATCACCCATTTTTCCATCTCAGCATTCCAAGTAAAATTGCCCGGATCTGTCTCAGGAAAAACTTCTGGCATGTTTTGCTCAAACATATCAGGGATTTCTCGGTTTTCAAAAATAAAATAGTAATCTTGAAAACTGCGATCGCCCATCTTCGCTTTTTGCGCCCATTCATGTTCGTCAGAAGTATGATTAAGCACAATGTCCAGAGTCAGCAAAATATCACGCTTTCTGAACTCCTTAGCAATACGGCGAATATCTTCTAAATCACCAACGCGATCGTCAATTTGTCTAAAATCACTGATGGCATAGCCCCCATCACTTTGACCATCAGGACACATCAAAATCGGCATAATATGCACCATATTGATGCCTAGTTCTTGAAAATAGCCTATTTTGTTTTCTAAATCTGCCAGGTTTTCAGCAAAACCGTTGGAATAAAGAGCCATCCCTACCCATTTTTGCGACAAAAACCAATTGTGGTCTTGCTCACGTTGAATATCCAACCGCTCTAACTCTGGAGAGCGATCAATATAGCCTTTGGCCATTGTTTCCACTAGCCGTAACATTTGCCGTTCAAAATCATCACGATGACCGTATAGTGTAAAAAACAGCGAATAAATAGCGTAAAAGTTCGCACCCAGGCGAGTGTAAAAATGCCGCAAATCTTGCCGACGAATTTCCGGCTTTAAATCATCCAGTATGGAATTTAACAGTGAGTGAGAAATTTGTTCGTACATCGTATTTAACTTAAATTATCCTAAAATCCGCTAGTTACATTGTTGACTGAATAATTGATAAAATTCGCACTCGGCAATAATTGGCACCGCACTATAAATCAACCCAAGAATATTGTAATTTTTTGAGTTGCCAAATGATAAATGGTGCCAAAATATTCAGTGGCAGATACAGCAGATACAAAGGAATATCCAGAAATACTAAACCACACAATCCACGCCAATAAACCAGAGAGAGTGACACAACATAGCCCATCTTTGCATTTGTTGCTGTGGTTTTTCTCCCCTGCTCCCTGCCCCCCTGCCCCCTGCTTTTTCACCACCCTATCAGAAAAAAAGCCGCATCAAAACTTAAAATTTGAGGATTTCGCGGTCATAACTGTCGGGAAGGGGTTCAATTTCCCAAACTATGCCTTCTCCTGCTTCTAAAGCTACTTCTACGTAGAGTTGTTCTACGGCCGTGGTGGCTATATCTTCATTGTTGGGGAAAGGTTGTAAATCTTCGGTGAGGAGTCGCAGTTTAAAACCACCGGGTATGGCTGCACCTACTGTGGCGTTGCGTAACTCAAAGCGCCAATATGGAGCGTCTGGTTCACCTTGGGGGGTAATTAGTAGTTCATATACTTGCCCGGCGATCGCCAGCTGGCGTGATAAGCTAACTGCCGGTTGTCTTTCTTCCACACTCCGCGCCCCAGCTGCACTCAATTGCAGATCTAACTTACCCCAGCCTAAATCTGCTGCTATTTGGGAAACACCTCTTTGCAACCATTGAGCCACTGACCGCTGTTCTGGTAAACCTAAGCGTTGTTCATATAAACTTTGTCGCCAACCGCCATGTTCAATTAATTTACCCCACAACGTAAAAGGGACGGCTAAACGTGGGGTAACGACTTCGGACTTTCCCAGGCGGTTAAGTAAATTTTGGGCTTGTGCTTGTGGTAATGTCGGTAATTCTGGGGTGAGACTGCGTGTAACTTCATGAGGACAAAATTCTTGAGCCACACTTAAGATATTAATATCCGCAATCATATCCATTGCATCTAAAGCGTAAGTGCGATCGCCTGGATCATAATTGCCTTTATTTTTTAGTTGTTCATGGGTACAATAACCCCAAACCCTGACATAGCCTTCATCTGGGTCTACCTGTACTGCTAAGTAATAATCACCCACCCAACTCGGAATATCTACCCATTCTTGCGGTACACGCAATTCACTACTATCAATATTTTCACTGGGAACTAAGATAAATCTTGTTGCGTCTACTGTGACTGCGGTGCCATTAACTAGTTCCCAAAAGCTGGATAAAGCTTTGGTATGAGGCCAAACTTTGGCTTTGAGTGTAAAATCCTCTTGCAACCAAGGCAAAACAGCACCTAAACACAGTTTATTAACATATGCTTGATAACTACCTGTATCAGCAAAAGATTGACTATGAAGTTGTGCTTGATGTTCTACATTGGTGGGAATTTCCAAAATCAGGTCTGTTGACGCAAAAGTTAAGATGGGGGTGTTAGCAGTCATAGGGTTTACTCCGGAGAAATCGGCGGCTAGTGTGGAATTTATGAGGGAAAATTCACTTCCCCGGTACAACAGACGTGACCATCTGTTCTAGCATAAGTCAGTGAGTGGGCGCATTGTAGTAATTGTGTAACCATTCCTCAATCACAGTACTCATACTTGTTAGTAGGTCTGTGGTTACAGAAATATGCAAAGTATTTTGACTCCAACTAGCTAAAGACCGCAGCAAAATTTCTTTAGCTTTGGTTAATCGCCGTGAAACTGTATACTGCTTCATATTTAGCTGTTTGGCGATACCGTCTTGATTTAGTTGTTGAGCATAGTACAATTGCAAAATCTGTTGGACTTGTGGTTCTAATTGAGCGATCGCCTGAGCTAACACCTGTTTAATTTCAGTTTGTTGAGAAGTCCTGGTTTGGGCTTCTTCTTGGGCAACAATTTCATTTATTAAAGATTCTTGTTGTGTTCCTGGTAGGTTATCAAGTAATTCTCTGGCATCATCACCACCTTTGGAGATATTTAACGAATCGGGTGTGGGATAAAGATATTTACGTACAGCCTTCGCAGCATTGACTAGCCAATTTTCTAAGGCTTGGATATTGACTTTTTGATTAGTTTGTGCAGTGTAAGCCTGGGCGATGGCCTGCCAAAGTTGATCATCTGGTCGGGAAAGTTGGCGAGAGTTACCAGATATGGTAGGCACATAGAGAGTTTTAAAACATTGCCAAGCGACGATGTAACTATGAATAGTATCTGGAGATAAGCCAGCATTTTGCAAAGACTCTTGCAACCGCTTTTGGGATATCTTACGTAACAAACCCCAATCTGTACAGATATCGACTTCCCGACGTTGGCGTAAAATATCGCGGATAGTACTACCAAAGACAATACTGGCGTAGCCTTTTAAAGTACTGTTGTGACTCGGATTATAACCTTTTAGGACTTTATCAACTTGAGCGATCGCAATTTGAAAGCAATCGGAAAGTTTATATTGCGTACTTACAAAGTTAGCGGCTGTTTTTTGAGAAATCCAATAGCAGGGTTCTTGTAAATAAGCAACGAGATGTTGCTGGGCGAGACATTTAGTTTCTGGAATCTGCCAAAACTTAAACCAATATAGCACCCAAAAATTTTCCGCAGATTCTTTTGGTGTTTTATTGAGACAACCTTGAATGCTGCGACGTAATTTTGATTCTGTGGCCCAATGACTAAAACGATCCGCGTCAAATTGTACGAAAGTCGAAAAAATTTCAATAATGCTTTGTCGAGGTTGCATAAAAAATTGTCAGCCGACCTAAAGGAAGAGTGAAGGCGTTAAAAAAAGTCGCCTGCACAAACTTTACTACAAGGAAGAATAGTCATGTTTCGCCTAGTATTTAAATCTTTAACACTGGGTAGTATGGTAGCACTGTCTACTGCAACTACCGTTTTCGCCCAAGTACGCCCATTACCAACACCACAAAGAACAAACTTTAGTTGTGGTCAGCATATGAGTACTTATGTGGTCAGACCATTAGATAATCGTCAAGGCGTTGGTATTCGTTGCGTCAAATTCAGCGAAGGTAGACCAGGAAGTAAAATTCCCCGATTAGCATGGTACGGCGAAGGTAATTGGGGTGGTTCCACTTATCGCCATGTAGGACAAGCTGTTTACAGAGGTTCTAATCTTGTTGGTTACGCTTCTGATATTCATGGTAATGGTGAAAACATCAACAATAATTTTCCCAACGGTAACATCAATATCCAAATAGTCAATCCATCTACTATACGTGTTACTGGTGCATGGAATGAACAATGGCACTTAGTTAGGGCGACAAGCTACAGACCATTACCCAGACCAAGGACTTGCGGTCAGCATTTCGATGAATACAAAGTTTCTGATTTGAATGGTAATCGTCAAGGTGATGGTTTACGTTGTGTTCTCCGGGCTGGTATGAGAAATACCACTTGGTTTGGTAATGGTAATTGGGGCAATTCTACATATTCCCATATCGGCACACGTGGTGCTAATGGTCATGGTGCTGGTGATATTTGTACTACTGCTTTTGGGTCAATTTGTAATAACTTTGCCTGGGGTTCTTTGAAGTTAAATCCTGTAACTGGTGGATTTAATGTCACAGGTGCTTGGAGTGAAAAGTGGCGTTTATAGATTGATGGTGAACTTACGTACCACAAAGACGTAGAGAACACAGAGAAATTTAAAAAAGGAGAACAAAATGTTACAACGTACTTTAAGTTTGGCTGCTGCCAGTTTAGCCTTATCTACAGCTTTAGTTAGTCCAGCTATGGCTGCACCGGCTGACTTTATAGGGACTTGGGTGAATAGAGACAGTAATACTCGCGGGATTACTCGCTTAGTCATCACCTCAGCCGGGGGAAACAAATTAAACATCCGAGTATTTGGTAAATGTCATCCGACTGATTGTGATTGGGGAAGTAAATCATTAGCAACCTATGGTACCAATGTTCAAGACACTGACCATAAATATGCTTCAGCCAACTATAACAAGAATTTTGCCAATTCCTTCTTAACTTTGGGTCATTCTGGTAATCAAATCATGTTGCAAAATTACACTCAGTTTTTGGACAATAGCAACCGCCAAAACTACTATTCTCGTGATTACTTTCAAAAACAAACAAGAGTGAGTATTCCTTCAATTCAGAGATTACCCAACTTCTAAATCACTGCATTCTTGAACCTCAACTATGCTGTCTGTGTCTAACGCATCATTTTTTCCGCGCCCCTCTGCGTTAAATCTGCAACATTCCCTCTGGATTCACCGATAAGAGCGATCGCCTTTGTAAACCCTCACGATGTAAAATCTCATTGGCAGCTAATAACCCACTACTTACCGCCCGTTCCATCAACCCACAAGGAAAAGGCATTTTTACCCAATCCCCTGCAAATATTAAGTTAGGAACACCAGTACTAGATTCTGGGCGTTCTGCATAACTCTTGGGTGGGTATCCCGAAAAGTTACGTTGATTGACGATTTCTCGATGCAATATATTTGCTTGTTTCAACTCAGGGACAATTTCATATAGTTCTTGTTCAAAAGTTGCCAACAACGCCCCTTGAGTAGGAAATTCCTTTTCCTTATAACAATAGGCGTGTAACTCAACCACACTCCCCCCTGTGCGTTGCGACCAATCAATAAATTGTTGTTGAATGCGGTGATAAAGAGTGATGCTGTCAGTTAACTGGTAACCAGATAAAGAAGTAAAATTACTCTGTTCCCAGGCAAAATCACGGTCAAACCAGAAACGACACACAGCAAAGGGATCAGCAATACTCAATTTTTCCACTTGCGATCGCACTTGTGGATCTACATCCCCACTCACCCGCTTAAATAGTTGTTGCACACCAGGGACATCGGTAGCAAAGACATAATAATCTGCGGTGATCGTCTGCGGTGGTGCTGATTCATGATTCATCGCTATTAATTGCAACTCATCATTTTGTCGTTGCACTACTTGAAACTTCGGTAAATTTTGTTTGGCTGGCCCTTTCAAAACTTTACCATCAGCCGCGAACACCGCCCCATGACAAGGACAATGAAACTGACCATCGGCTGCTTGCTTAACAGTACAACCTTGATGAGTACAAGTTAAGGAAATCGCTTCTTGACTATCAGACGGTACTGCATAGACTTCATCAGCCGCGCCAAAGTATTCTACCTTGCCATCAGTAATCACTGAGTTGCGCTTGACCCAAAAAGGCACATTATTTTGATTACTGCCAAGATAATATTTTAGAGTATCAATCTTACCATCGACTGCCGGAATCTCACTCACAGTGGCTTCAGTAATAATTGTGCCACCATTACTCGTAATTGCCTGAGCGATGGGTTGCACTAAACTAGTACCCATATCATCTACAGTGCCATTAAAAGCTAGACCTTCCGGGTTACCAAAAAAATAAAAATGGAAGAACTGCATCAGTTCACCCACACTCATCTCATCTGGTGCATTCAAGCTAGATTTGGCAAAGGGGTGAAAATACAAGTCATATAAACCCTGGGGAAACTCCGTTTTTACCCAGTCAGCCACCGAGATAGCATCAAACCGCTGATAATTTTTTTCTCGCTGAAACCCAGTAATGGCCTGAAAAACTTGTAAATGCTTAAATTTCGTCAAATTAATCCCCCAGCGTAACCGATTAGGAGAGGCGATCGCTAAGTCTACAATATTCCAAGGAAAAGCCGAATTACTAGGACGAAATACCTCTGGTTGGTATTTATGATCACGGTAAACGAGAGAATAAAAGTTTAAGGATTGAAAATTATTCGTGATTTCCAATTCCGAAACTATACTTTTAAGATTGTAGTACTGGGGAAAAAAACCATGAAATCCATGTTCCATCATGAAGCTTTCACCAGCAGCTTCTATGGGCCAACTGGCAATTTTACCACCGAGTTGGGGGGCTTTTTCTAAAAGTGTCACCACAAACCCCCGCTGACTCAATTCATATGCACAAGCTAACCCAGCTAAACCAGCACCAACTACTACAACACTTTTATTTTTATTTAAGATTCGTGGCAAACTGAGGGTATCTTTTTGAAAGACAGTTGGCTTTGGTTTAGTAAACCGGGAGTATCCAGTTCCGCCAACAATTGCCCCAATACCAAACAATTTCAGCAGGGTACGACGGGAGAGAGTAGATGATTCTGGCGAATTAAATAGTAAACTCATTGGTAAAAATATTAATGCTTCACGAACAAGGACTGGCGTGAAATAAGACTTTCAGTTATTGACCCTTTAGAGTATTTTTCTATTTTAAGTTTTCATGAAACAAATTAATTTTGCTGATTCAAAAAAACACTAAATCTTTAACTATAGTTTTTGACAATACCACATCTTTAACTTCTATAGTAAACATTTTTATCTAAGGGGTGATCACACAGCAAAATTCGTTTTAACAAATGACAAGAGTATTTGATAGTCTAATATATTATTTAATAATTAACTACCAAGACCGAAGTAATCTTCATAAAATGCATAACCCCATCAGGTAAGCCGTTAACAGTACACTAGACACTAATACTAATACTCATACTGACACTGTAAATTATTCAATCAGTATAAAATTTCCCTACTCCCCACTCCCCACTTATGAAGTATTGGCGTGAAACCATAGCTGTGACTCAGCGCATCTTAATTGAACTGTTGCGCCGCAGACGCAGCTTAATTTTTTGGAGTATTTTCCCCATTTCCTTATTAATCCTCAGTGGGTTTATATTGGCAGAACGCGCAGAACTACCACTAGCTGAAGCGTTTGCTTACGCTGCACCCTCAACTTTAGTAGGCGCGGCATTATTTTTTAGTTGTTTGGGTGGTAGTGTAGCTACTGTAGTTGCCGAAAGAGAACAACAAACCCTCAAACGCCTGTTTATTTCGCCCTTGAGTGGTACATCCTACTTCTTAGGAATTTTTCTCGCTCACAGTTGCATTGGTCTAGGACAGACGCTATTGGTTTACACAATTGCCGCTTTTTGGGGTGCAACTTTCAATGGTTCTATTTTGTTAGGACTGGCAATTATTTTTATGAGTATTATTGCTTACGTAGGCTTAGGCTTTATTTTAGGTACACAATTAGCGCGGCGTACTGAAGATGTTAACGCTTTAGTAGCTGCCTTTGGTGTTCCTTTACTAATTCTCGGAGGAGCATTTTTACCAGCTTCATTATTTCCCCCAACCCTAATTAATATAGCCAAATATAATCCTATTTATCACATGAATGAAGCCCTTGTAGGAGTTTCATCCCAGGGTCATGGAATTACACAAATCAGTTCACATTTTTGGTTCTTATTAATATTTGCTCTAGTAATGGTTATCGGTGGCTGGTTATCTTATCGCCGAATGCTCATAGTAGAAAGAAGACTTTAGCTCGTAGTGAGGACTTTAGTCCTCTTATATTATCAAGACTTAAGCTGATATACTTATGCTAAAAATCACAAATCTAAATAAATCATACAATAAAATCAAAGTATTGCAAAACTTAAACCTACACATCGATCCAGGAGAAATTTACGGATTACTAGGTGCAAATGGAGCCGGAAAAACAACCACAATCAATATTATTTGTAACTTACTCAAAGCTGATAGTGGTGAAATTACAATCAATAATCAACCAGTTTCCGAGACAACAAAAAAACTAATTGGCATTGCACCCCAAGAGAACTTACTTTATAAAACACTATCTTGTGCCGAAAATCTCAACTTTTTTGCCAATATTTACGGCTTAAACCGGGAAACACGCAAAAAACAAATACAAAAAACTCTCACATCTGTCAACTTATTAGATAGAGCCAATAGTCCTGTAGAAACTCTCAGCGGCGGAATGCGACGACGGTTGAATATTGCAGTCGCCTTAGTACATCAACCCCAATTAGTAATTTTAGATGAACCCACAACAGGATTAGATATTGAAGCCAGATATGAAATTTGGGAATTAATTAGACAACTCAAAAATCAGGGTATTACCGTTTTATTAACTACACATTTATTAGATGAAGCCGAGCGACTGTGTGACAGAATTGGCATTCTTAAACATGGGCAAATTTTAGCTGAAGGGAGTTTAGCCGAGTTACGTAAATTAATTCCAGCCCAAGAAGTCATACTAGTACAAACAGACCAACAAGAGCAAGCGATCGCCCGCGCTCAAGAATATGGTTTTACTCACAAATATTATGGTAATGAGTTGGCTTTTTGGTTGCCTGAACCTCTAGAATTAAAAGAAATTATTGCCCGGTTTGACGGGATAGCAATTGATTCTATTGCTCGTCAACCTGTGCGATTAGAGTATATTTATTTGGAAGTGACACAAGGGAATTAAGATTATTTACTGCATTACAGCGTTTCTTAAGCAACTGAGTTACACCTAGCAAAAAGGGTTTTTGCGTCAGTACCTTATATTTTTGCCAAATTGGGATGCTCCCCCAAGATGAGGATTTTTAGTTTCATATTCAAACGTAAATTTATTTTAATAATTTCAACCTTATTTAAAAAAGTGCATATTTATTAATACATCAAAAAAATAACAATCGTTACTTTTTGCATTTATCAATATGTTTTTGCTAGATAATTGAGATGTGTTGTCAAAGTGGCTCTTTGAGTTACAGACTACAAATAAAACAGGTTCTTCGGTTACTTTTATGGAGAATTAATAGTAAAATGCCAGTTTAATAAACTGCGTAATCGAAAATTACTAAAGTTACGAAAGCCATATCCAAGCCTTTTAATTAACTTAAGTTTATTATTAATTCCTTCTACAGTACCACTCGTAGTTCTGCCGTCAAAATAGCCGACTATTTCGCCGAACCATCTAACGATGGTACCGATACTCTTCG
>JAKOMP010000131.1 GCA_022241785.1 Cyanocohniella sp. LLY
AAAGCTAAAAAATATTTCCCAAATAGCAACAATACTATTATTCGTTGGTTTGATGAAATTATTGCTTACTTTGATTATGGGACAACTAGTGGTGCTGTGGAAGGTATCAATAACAAACTCAAGCTGATTAAACGCTCGGCTTATGGATTTAGAAACTTTGAAAACTTCCGAATTAGATGCTTGTTAAACTGGCATTTCAATTGTTAGTTTAGCATAATAAGTACTGAAGAGCCTCTTTTTGTTTTATATTATCATCTTATTTTGCTATAGAAACTGGTTTTTTACGAGTAACATATGCAATTACAAATGAATCGCAATTCGTCTTTGATTTACTTGCCCTTTTGCGTCGAGAGCTTCGCTATTTAAAGTTTGCGACACGCACCTTCTTGTTAGGTATTATTGCAATGATGACTGGGGTAGTCAGTTTTATAATTATCAATTGGAAATGAAAATGTCAAACTCTAAAGGCAATGTTCATTACTTACTTGGCTTGCTTGAATGTCCACTACGTGGTGGCTTCATCGAGTTTGAATTTCACAAAGGTGATAAAGTAAGCGACCTTTTAGAAAAAGTTGAAGATGTTTGGGGCGAAAACTATGGTTGGACAGGTAGATCCGGTAGCTTTAGACACTTGAGATTGACACAGGAGGATATATTTGGCTATGGAAGAGGATGGATAGTAGCCTGTGAGGATACTACAGGAGCTTATCTTGTTCTTACTAAGGACAACTTAATACCTGAAAAACCACCTTCAGGTGGCGAAACCGTTGAAATTACTTCTTACAATCATCTTGATAAATCTGGAATTCGTTTTCGTGGTGATACAGAACATGGAGTATACAATGAGGAAGTTTTTGGTTCTCCAAGAGAACAATATATCAAAATAAAATTTAGGCGAGACTATAATATACCTAAAGATAAAAATTATGATATCCATTTAATTGCGATAGCAGTAGTAACTGGTGGATAGTTATATGAATTATCTTAGCTTTTGATCTAAAATATTCTACTCTTTTCTTGAAATAGCTAGTCCTCCAGTCCTCCACAACAGGAGTGAGTAATATTAGCGATCAAAACGCTTGTATTAAAGCGTTTTAAAATTTTGTAATATAAGCGTTTCTTACTTTTTGTCTATTGAGTAATTTTGATATACAGTTGATATCAAAATTAATTAAAACTATCATTTCGTGGGGCCCGCCGAACTGGGGACACTTCGTTTAGAGTGGGTGGTGTCGGGGACGGGGTTCATCCGGGATACCCGCAAAATGGGACACGTTGTAAACTTTTGTAAATTCAATTGACTTTTGTCTTAACTTCTCACGAATGCCAGTCAATAGTCAAAAATCAAACTTTTTTGAACTATTGACCATTGACCGCCTCGACTAAAAATTTATGACACTTGCGTAAGTTTTAATTTTGAACAACAGTAGTGCAATACTTACAGGAAAAGCAGGTGGACTGCGATTACCAAAAAATGTAAAAGAGGACAAGTCACTCATTAATGGTTGTCCCCTTTAGATTGCTCAAGGAGCGGTTGCTCAGCAGCGCTAGTGCAAGCACCTTTCTCAAATCTGTACTCAACAGTCCAAAATTTGAGATGTAAAAATATTGAATTGCACCGCCAAGCAAACGCGGATAGACCAATTGGTGCTAACGCTAAGACAGCAATTAGAATCAATTTAGAAAAATACTTATTCATAGACACTCTCATTCAAAGTGTGGAAAAAGGGGCAAAGATGTAGCGAGTCACACTTGAGAGGAATTCTGTCAGGATAACCACAAACTTCTAGAATTCGTTCACCTTGTGAGATAAGCTCGATCTTTAACACAAATCCAAGCCATCACTAATGGGACGGCTTGGATTTGTGTTTACTTAAAACAATTCGCCCCACTAAATACATGATAGCGGGTGAATCGGATTTTAGAAGTTTGTGGTTATTTTTATAATAACATAGTAATAAATTGAATTTTCTATCTAACGGTAGAGGTAATTCAAAAAAAACTGTGAAAAAAATTTTTTTTATACATAAATTAACAATGTAAAATCCTGAAATTCATGTTTATTAAGGGTTTCAGGAAGTGCCAAAAGATGAAAAATTTTCACAGTATCTATCCTAGGGTTGAAAAATTGACATTCACATCTGCAAAAAGAGACACATTGTAAATAAATATTGCAGTTAACCACTTGTTGATTTACTAACTTGCCCAAAAATGATGGTAGGCGAATCGAATTTTCGCATGGTAAAACCAAGCTTTCACCCCTTTTAGTTCCTTACACTTGCCCATAAATGACCATTTTTGGGAATGTTTAAACTGGAGGAATAAAGTAAAGGTTGGGATTGAAACAACCGTATATCAAGGGTTTGGTTTGATATCTGTTACATAAGTTTACAACGTGTCCCATTTTGCGGGTATCCCGGCTGAACCCCCGTTAGGGCTTTACTGCGAATTGCGAATTGTTCGGTCATTTTGCCCAATGCCATCAATTGTTGGTATTGAGCCATGCTTATTTTCCGCTCATTTAATTCTGATTTCGCTTGCTCTCCATATCTAAATAAACTCAAAAAAAATTGCCGCGAAAAAATCGTCCTCAGTATGGGAATTTTCGGTAATAAAACACATCAGTACAGTCCTGTCACTTTTGTGTAATTGCTGTGTTAATTCTCAGGCAAAAATAACGAAAAGCTGTGACATTTCTGTGTGAATTTGTAGACGCTTCCGAGCAGTTCCGAGAACTAAATTTGTGATGTTTTTATGGTGAGTTTGTGTCAGGTTTATGGTAAATTCACGATTTTTGAAAAATCCATTTTTCTCGCACAGTACGCAAAAAAGTTTGGAAAATTTTATGAGCCAAAAATGATTGAAAAAAAACAATCACCTCTCAAACACTACTTAAATACTACATTAGTAGTATGAAAAGAACTGAACAATTCACCACTCAACCCTTTTGAAATATATTTGTAACCTACAAAGTTACAAAATTGAAACTAAAAGGGAGCAAAACCCGGAGATGCTTACTCAATTCATCTCTTCTGCACCAAATGGGGTGAAGTGGATATCCTGAGTTGCCTCAAAGTTCCAGTTCCTTGTCTTGTCGCTGTTGCTGCTGCTGTTGCTTTAACTGCCGCCAATAATTAAAAAGCTCTTGATTCCAGTTAGCCCCCTTGCACTTGAGTCTCTTAGCCTGTGGCAGTAGTTCCATGACTACCCGTGCCGCCGCATTGCCAGCATCATCTGGGTCAAACGCCACCTTCACATTAGGGATATTCTGCAACTGCTCTGTTGGTAAGCTTTTGGGGTCATCAATAGCCATGTACAGTGTTTTGTTTGGTGGTAAACTACCCCTGACCTGATATTCCAGCACGGCAAAAGACATAGCATCAATGGGAGATTTACACAGCACAACTTTCTCTGCTTTCTCAGTTGGCTGTCCACCCAAGTCAAAGTAAAACCAGCCGTCACGCCGAAGGGTTCCTTTTTGGTAGCCCTTAAATGTGTTGTTTTCTGCCCTTGTCCCTCGCAGAAATGCGCCATTAGGTTGAGCGTCAAAATTCCGCATCACAAACACAGCATTGTGTTGGTCATCAGCATAAACCAGTCCCCGGCTGTGCAGAAATTCTACAAAGTTTTGCGGTATGCCCCGTTTCTGAGTGAGATAACGTTCAACCCCAGTCCAGTTAATTTGATTCTCAACTCTTAGAGTAAATTGGGGGCGTGGTTCAGTGTGGATAATGTCACTAGTCATTTTCCTGGTGTGAGCGTATGCTGCTCGTTCTGCTCCCACTTCGCCAAAGCGGTCACTGAGCCAGCAGATCGCTTGGCGATAATTACACTGGTTAACGTGCATCACCAAATCAATTGCACCACCGCCGCCCTTCTGTTCTTTGGGTGAAAAATCATAAAACTTTGACCCATCTATATTAATAATGTGACCGTGACCCCTCCATCGTTCATGATCATGATGTAGTCCCAACTCCCAAGCCACATTTTCAAGGGGCAAATCGCGTAGTTGTTGAGTCTGGGATTCTAACAATTGCACCCGTTTTTCTAATTGCTGCCGTTCCCGTTCGCTGGCTCTAGCCCGTTGCTCTGCACGGGAGAGTCGCTCTTGCATAAACTTACGGTCAGCCAATTGATGATTAATTGCTTGAAATTCCTCATGCTGCTGAATCCGGGCAATGTAAGTCACGGCTGATTCAGACGGCGTGGGTGCTAGTTGTTGATTTGACCAGATAGCGGTGAGTGGTTCACTGTTGACTGCGTGGTAATATTCCTTAACTTTGGTGTGGGTGGCTTTACTGCCCTTGACTCCCCGTTCAATACCCAAATGAGCAAGGGCAGCAGCATAACTATCTTGGAGTTTCGATAATTTAATACTGGCAGCACGACCATCACCACCAAACATGGCTTTGTGACTGAGTTGTTGAGTTTTATCGTTGATGGGGACGATATAAGCATGAATGTGAGGAGTAGCTTCATCCAGATGCAACTCTGCCCTGACGCACTTATCGCCGTAATTTTCAAGAAGCCATATCTTAGAGGTACTAGCAAACTTTTTCATTCGTTGCATATCCCATTCCCCGGCTCTTGATGGGTCATCAGGTCGAAAATATTCTGGAGATGCAGAAAGAAATATCTCGCTACACAGCACCGCATCCTTGCGTGGTTTGTGCTTAGTGCTGGATTGAATTTTGAGTTTGACAATTTCCTCTAACGGGCGATCTCTGTCCCCAATCAACCGAAGATTCATTTGTTGTGGGTCAGCATTTGGGGTATCTTGAAGACGGGCAGTATGTTTCTCACTACCGCCTACATTGCCAAAAGATTTGAGTTTTTCAACACGCAGAATGGCCAGTGCTACCATTGATTTTCTCTCGAATTTTACAAGTGTGCCTTCATGTGTGCAAAACCCCCGCAGGGCGAACGAAACTTTTGCGTTCCGAGCGAAGCGAGGAATGGGCGTAGCCCACCCGCAGGGCGCGGAAGTGTAGTGAGTATACACCACCATACTAAAACACCTGCGCGAAATGCGTTTCCAGTAGTAGGACAACGGCGGCGCTCAGTCTGGCTTTGTGGGATTGTCTGCCATGATCCAGGCGAGTGTACAGAGGTGTTTTTATACTGTAACCCTGGCTGTTTGACTGGTAATTCAGAAGTTTTTACACTGTGTATTTATTATTAGTAATTCTTAGTTTATAAGAATAAAAATGCTCTTTTAAAATCAATTTTTACCTCTAATTACTATCAAAAACGCCTGGGGGAACGTTTACAGTCAGGTTGGCAAATATAACGCAATTACAAGGGTTTTAGGCTATTTTATTATCAATAACCCTAGTTTAATGACAATGATTGTGTTTGTTCAGAGTCACTCAAGTTTTTTCAAGCACTGACACAACTGTTTTGTAACTAATTGTATTATCAACACCTACAGAATATTTTTTGAACGGTTTTTTGAATTACTTTTGCAACACAAATGTAATATGTATTTTTCGTCAAAGTTACCTAGTGAAAATGGCTAAAAATGGCTCAAAGCTGCTCTGTGTATGAATTAGAGGGCGATTTTACTCAAAACCAGTAGGTGACAGATGGGCGTAATCTGACCACTTTTGACTGCTAATAGCAGTCGAGTCACGTTTTTTGGCTCAACTGAATTTTTGGGGTCAAACTGCTATTAACTGCTAATAGCAGTAACATGGCATCTTTTTGTGTCATATTATGGCTATTGGGCAGCAGTCGGGCATTTGTAGTTAAAACTACTTTTTTTGTACTTAGTTTCTACTTGAATCCTACGTAATTTATGGTGTTTATATGAGTAATGCCAAGCAAGAAATTCTTTCTATTAAACGAGACAGTGAAAGCATTGATGGTAAGGTGTTGAATTTTTTAAAGACAGATCCGATTTCTCCAGGGTCAACTTTGTCTGATGCGGTGATGGTTACTCTCAAAGCTCATTGGCTTCCTTTAGTTTTGTATTCAAGAGGAGTGCGCGGTGAACAATTGCGTTTGTCAACTCTTTGGGCGCTGCATCAATTGGAAGCGCAAGCTAATCTGATTCGCCGCATTTGTGGTGTTGATGTCGGTCGATGATACTGAAAATTGACCACACAAACTTTGCATGGTGGCAAGCTTCAGGGGCGGAGGGGCAGGGGGAGAAAAAACTAAATCACTCACTCCTTCAGCACCAAGAGCCTCTGGGCAATGACACAGAGTTTTTGTAACTATTAGTTATGATTAACGACTACAAAAGAGTTGTTAAACAGTTTTTTGAATTACTTGTGCAACATAAATGTAATATGGGTTTTTCGTCAAAATTCCCTAGTAAAAATGGCTAAAACTATCTCTGTATATGCTTTTGGGGCTAAATTATTGCCTAAAGGGTTGCCACTAAACATCCCCTTAATACTCATTAACTACACTAAAATACTCATAATTTCTCAGTCAGTTGACAGTTATTGCCGAGGTCAGACTGGATTAAACACCACTTAAATACTCATTAACTACACTAAAATACTCATTAATACCACTTTGTCCCCCTAGTGATTAAATAGTAATATTCTCTACAACATATTACTGATGAGCCAAGATGAACAAACCACACTCATAGAGATGTCGAGTTTTAAGAATTAAACGCAAGATTAATTCTTGGGATGGCTTAGTGATTGATTATTTATCAAAAGCGATAGCTTCTCTGCGAGACGCACTCGCGTTCGCTGTAGGCATCGCATCTTCATGAGCCGTTTCCCACAGCCGAGAATTATAATATTATTTTTTCTCATCCTGAATTGAAGAAAGGAAGTAGTCTAGCATCGCCATGTTGAGGACAGATTCTCGTCTTTAGTGCTTCGGCGGGAGATTCAAATGAAGAAAGTGCCGAGAGATTGAATTGACGGTTTAAAAGCATGGGATGTTAAGGATATTTAGAGCATCTGTTGAATAACGAGAAAAGACTAGATTCTGACAATAAATTAATCTTAATCACGTTTTAATATCAAATTATTTAGTTTAACAACTAAAATATTTGGATGTTCCCATGTTTACCATAGTTAATTTTTTTCTTGAGACTCCTTACCGATCACTTTACTTGTTCGCCATCCTGTAGAGGCGGCGAACGCTACTGATACCAGCATACTCATTATCACAATCCGTCTTTCAACTTGCTTGGCCTGTTCTACATCTTGTTGTCTTGTTGCTTCTTGTCGTTCGGCAGTTTGCAGAATATTGCTCAATCTGGCACTGAAACCATCTAGCTGTATGGCGGTTCCACCACGCATAATTTCCAGCAACTCATCTCGGGCGATCGCTACTTGCTCTTCCTCAGAGTCATTTTCTTGTAAAATAGCCTCTATTTGCTCAACGTAAGATTCTAAGCTTGTTTTATATTCTCGTAATAAAGCCTGTAAATTATCACCAGGTACTGCTAATACGCGAGGATTCCTGGCGACAAATTCAGCAATATCTTTCTCCAATTGTTTCGTTGTTTGCACATTCTGGAGAAATTGATTTTTTTTATTTAGCAGTTGTTGTGAATCTTCCAAAACTGCCACTAAATTGGAGCTATGTAATTGTGCCCCTGATACTGCATCTTTATAATTCATGAGCAGTAGTCTTTGCTCTTGGGCTTGATTGAATTGCCTAATTTCTCTTCCTCGGTAATAGTCGGAGATTACTAAACCGGTCATTGAGCCAAGAAGGTTAATTAAAATTGCTATAATATATCCAAGACCAATTTTTTGTTCTATAGTCAATAAATTTCTAGGTAAATTGTCTTTTATCCATTTATCATCAAATACTTTTTGATATATCAAATTGCGTACATACAATACAGTAGACTCACTGTGTACAACACCTGACAGCTTGAGATGAGATTTGATCACAGACTGTTCTGCATCAGTAATAAAATAACCTCGGTAAATACTTTTATATATTTCTAGGACACGAGCTTTATCTGGTGAACGTTTGGTCAACATATCATGCACAAACTGCAAGTTATTATCTTGCTTACTCATTACACCAAAAAATGTATTCCTAACAATTTGGTCTATATCCACTTCATCAGGCAAAGCATGAAAAGCAATAGTGGAAAGAGGAGAATTATTTTTGCCTATCGCTTTGTTCTTATCCCTTTCCTGCTCAAAATCTTCCTTTAACTCTGTTAAGACCGCACTGCACAAACGCTGTGTTAAATAAGGATGTCCCCCTGTCCACTTCAGCACCCACCGCAAAATTTGCTGCGTCTTATCCCTCGGCAACCCCAAGCTATCAGCTAGAGGTAAAGCTTCCTCAAAGGTAAAGTCAGTCAAATCCACCCGCGTACCAATATTAAATGGCGTGCGCTTAGCATCTCGAATCAAATCGCCAGGAGTTGCTACCCCAAGCAACACAAAAGAAAAACGCTTAAAATCAGGATTAGTTGCCCTAGTCACATAGAGATAGCGAATTGCAATAAAAAAATCATCAGTAAATTCCAAACTAAGGGTTGAGTCAATTTCATCCACAAAAATCACCACTCGCTCCTTTGTCTCAACCAACAAGACTTGCTCAAAAAACAACGTCAGTCGTTGCGATACCCCCAGGTGCTCGTGTTCTTGCCACCAACTCACCACATCTGTCTCCAACATTAGTTGATCTTCAAGCTTCACCAAAAAGCCAAAATACCACTGTTCTCTTGTAACTTGTGTCCCAAACTCCTGAAGGTCAACAATCACCGCCTTAATGCCTTCTGCCGTTAGAGTTTGGGCTGTGCGTACCATCAAACTAGATTTACCCATCTGACGCGGTGTAAGAACATAAGCAAAAGTCGCCGTTTGACATAAATTCAGCAACTTCTCGTCAGCCTGACGGGAAATATAAAGTCCACCACCAGCCTGCACAGTTCCGCCGATGGTGTAAATGCTTGTTTCAGTCACGAAGGTTCTCCCGAAAATAATCAGCATAAAGTTGACAACGCGGCAAAACTATACGCCCTTCTCGCCGCACTAAACCCGCACCCCGCAACCGAAAGAAAACGCCCTCATCTTCGCAAGTCTGCTGACGAATTACCTGAAGCATCCCTTGCACTAATTCTGGTTTGTTATGTAACCGAAACAGATGATTCCGCAGATGATTACTAAAAATGCCTTTATCCGCTGTAGCATGAGCAAATACCTCAGTACTAGAGAGGCGCTGGCTGGCAATTTCGTAGAGTGCCAAGCGCACTAAATAAGGATGTCCATTCAGCAACGCCATTAATTGCCGTTCTTCGCTGGGGTTGAGAGGGGAACCATGACGGCGATTCAGGTCAGCTACCTGTAAGGCTGTAAAATCTTCTAAGTCAATTACTTGCCCGACATTAAAGGGCGATTGGTTAAGATTATCAATTAGTTGATAAGGTTCTGTGGAAGTCACCAACGCTAAATCTAGTTGCTTCCATACCAAATTAGTAGCGCGGCTATTGTGCCAACTCCGCAGCATCCCAAAAAAATCCGAGCGAAAGTCGGTATCAAATACCCTTTCTACTTCATCCATTGCCAAAACCAGAGGATTACCAAACTCTTTCAATAAATAACGACCTACATAACGGGTGCAACGCTGGCTATTACCCAAGGGCATATTCCAATACTGCTCAACTTTATCTGTCATTGCCAATTCATCGGTTAACCAAATGCAGAACTGACGAAAAAACAGGTCAGCATCAGTTAAAGCTGCTTTGTCAAACAATTGAAAATCCAGCAAAGCCAACTGCTTGCCAGCATTCACCGCAGTTTCAATGGTGCGAATTAACAGGGAACTCTTGCCCATTTGCCGCGGACCTTTAATGGTAATTGTCACACCCCGACGCTCAATTGTCTGGAGGGCTAAGGCATCAGAAGCACGTACTACGTAAAAATCAGATTGACAATCCATCGTCCCTGATGGCATTTCCAAGCAGTCCGCCTGTGCTGAAGCAAAAGGTTGAGGCAGAGTTGACGGTTCACTAATTTGCAGTAAATCAGCTTTAAATTTCTCCTCACTAATCGTCAATGTACCCCCAGAGACAGCCTGCTTTAATTCATCAATCAGGCGCGGCGTATCTGCTGCATCTTCCCAAAATGCCCAATTAATATGATTTAAATAGGCGCTTAAAGGATACTGAAAAGGCTGGCGGTAAGTCAAACGCACTGGCAGAATCACAGGATGTCCTCCCTGCACTTGCGCTAAATTATGCGCCATCTTCACTTCTGCCTCCACCATCTCACTGTGGACTGAATGAGCTGAAAGAAAAATAATCAGAAAATCCGCTTGACTAATTTCTGCTTCGATGCGTTCAGCCCAATGTGTGCCAACAGACATGGTTTGGTCGATAAATACTTGATGCTGTGGGGAAAGCGCCTGAAAAACTTGCAACGCCACGGCTTCATCAGGTTCAGCATGACGTTTATAACTGATAAAGATGCGTTTAGTTTGTGGTTTCGGTTCAGCTTCTGAAAGATGATGTCTGCATTTCAATACAGGGGTGGCAGATTCTGGAATACTCTCTAAATCAATCGCCAGACAACCAAACTCGTAAGCATCTTCATAAGACCTACCTGCCCCTAGTGCATCATAAAATCCGACGGCAAACTTAATCGCTGCGCGATCGCCAATTGCCCGATTCATACCCACTACATAATTAATCTGTTGATGAATCGCTTCCGCTTGCACTTCACTGTAACAGGCGTTCAAGACAATACACTCAATTTTGTTCTGAAATAACTTAAACAACCTAGTTAGTGATTCTGTACTCACTGGTTGCAATTGCCCGGCGTTATTTTCCAAAGCCAAGCCTTTATTTCCTCCCCCATGTCCCGAAAAATGGACAATCTCCGGCTCATAATCTAAAAGGGCGCGACGCAAATCATCAGGACGCACTGCCCATTTTGTGATAATTTCAAACTGCTCACGAATTTTGGCACGTTCCAACCCTGCCTGAATTTCCCGGACTTCTTCATCCAAGCGCAGCTTTTCCGTATTCGTGGGATTTGCTGACAAAATCAGGATTTTTTTCACGGTGTTATCAACAATTTCACGTAGGGTTTTGATCCGCGTACAGTTCTCTGTCCAATACTATACGAATAATTACTGATAACACCACATAAATGCAAGTAGTACAAAAAGTACAATATTGACAAATTCGTTGGGAATTATGGGGAGAATTAGGGACAATAATTTTCCTCTACAATGACCAAAGGCAGGTATAGTCCGCACCAGTATGAAAGGATCATGTTTCGGCTGGTCTGACTTGTCTACACTTGCTTCTATACCGCAGCTTGATAAATCATTGCTATCAAGGGAGTGATATCAACGCTGGCCAGCAGTCCCAATCCTAGATTTGCACATTCAGCAGTCTGCACCAACGTCTACACGCCGTCTATACCAAAACCCAAGATTTTACTCTGTGCGATCTTGTTCTGTATGGGTTTGAGAATTTACCACCTCTGAAGTGATTTCCTCAACGGATAAATAGATATTTCAATGGTTAGTTGGAAGAAAGAGAGTCAGGGTGTGAGCACGATCTGCGGCTAATCTGGATATGGCTTGAACCTGAAATATGCTGTATTTGCTCTCATTTACAGTTTTTCAAATCAAGTGTAAATCATCTGTGACGAAATAACGAAAAAACGATTTCGCTAAATACATATTTCTGGCAAAGAGCGAAATCGTTCTTGACCTAGGAACGAAAACACGATATAAATAATTCGCTATAGGGCGAAAGGACGAAAGCACGATGACCGTATTGGTGGGTGTCATTTCTCAAAAAGGGGGGGTGGGTAAAAGCACCCTGGCTCGGCTTATTGCCCGTGAATATGCTGCTGCTGGCTGGGATGTAAAGATTGCCGACCTAGATATTTCTCAAGGTACAAGTACCGATTGGAAACAACGCCGCGAAGTAAATGCTATCCAGCCGGAGATTGCTGTTGAACCATTCCGCACTGTAGCTCAAGCACTTAAACACGCCGATGTTTATGACCTCATGGTTATGGATGGGCCACCGCATTCTATGCAAGGAACACTAGAAATTGCCCGTGCAAGTGATTTGCTTGTCCTACCCACAGGCTTATCACTGGATGATCTTAAACCGTCCGTACTGTTGGCACATGAGTTAGTCAGCGCCAAAATTCCAGTAGATAAAATTACCTTTGCCCTTTGCAGGGTAGGGGACAGGGAAAACGAAATCGAGGAAGCCCGTTCATACATCCATAAGGCGGGATATGTCACGATAATCGGCTCAATTCCTGAAAAAACAGCTTACCGACAGGCGAGTGATAACGGTCGTGCTGTTTCTGAGGTCACGTTTCCTACCTTGAAGCAACGGGCAGAACAAGTAGCACAAGGAATTATTGATCTATTAAGTGAGCAAGAGTCCTGATTATGTCAACTAAACCACCACCACCGCCTCGCAAACCAAGCAAAGGTGAACCGCCTAGCATTAAAGAAACAAAAGACAACTTGGAGAAGCCCGATCCCGGTGAAATTTCCAACTTAAATTTTAAAGTGCCTGCCGAGTTTAAAAAGGATTTTAAGATTGCGGCTGCGACTTACGGTTGTACCCAAGTCGAGCTATTGCAACGGATTTTTAAATACTGGACAGATAATCATGGCTAGTAAAGATTCGTCCTTTCGCTAAATAACGAAATAACGAAATAACATTTTCTTGCTTTAGTGAGAGGCAATAATTAAAGAGAATTTACGCGGGTTGGGGTATGGCGGATAACTTATCACCAATGGATGGCTATGATGACTTTTTACAGGAATTAAAAGAACGCATACGCAGCGCCCAAGTTAAAGCAGCTTTGTCTGTTAATCGTGAGTTAGTGTTACTTTATTGGCAAATTGGACGCGAAATTATTACACGACAGCAGCAACAGGGATGGGGGGCAAAAGTTATCGAACGTCTCGCCAGAGATTTAAAAGCAGCTTTCCCAGATATGAAGGGATTCTCAGCACGTAATCTTAAATATATGCGAGCTTTTGCTGAGGCTTACCCAGACGAGCAAATTGTGCAACAGCTTGTTGCACTAATTCCTTGGGGGCATAATGTCCGTATTTTGGATGCTGTCAAAGATGCTTCAGCAAAGCTATGGTATGTCCAAAAAACTATAGAAAATGGCTGGAGTAGAAATGTATTAGTGCATCAGATAGAAAGTAGGTTATATCATCGTCAAGGTAAGGCTACTACTAACTTTGAAAATACCCTACCAAAACCACAATCAGAACTAGCACAACAATTATTAAAAGACCCTTATAACTTTGACTTTCTCAGTTTAGGAAAAGAAGCATTAGAGCGTGAGTTAGAAAAAGCTTTAATAGAACATATTCGTGATTTTTTATTGGAATTGGGGGTGGGGTTTGCCTTTGTTGGCAGCCAATATCACTTGGAAGTTGGGAACAAAGATTTTTATATAGATTTATTATTTTATCATTTGCATTTACGCTGTTATGTAGTAATTGATTTGAAGATTGAAGATTTTCAACCGGAATTTTCGGGCAAGATGAGTTTTTACGTTTCGGCTGTCGATGATTTATTGCGTCATCCAGATGATCAACCAACAATTGGCATGATTTTATGTAAGACGAAGAATCAAACAATTGTAGAATATGCGCTGCGGGAAATGAATAAACCAATTGGAGTTTCAACTTATCAACTACGGGATACTCTACCGGAACAATTGCAAGGAAGTTTACCCACAATTGAGCAATTGGAGGCTGAATTAGAGACTTTATCTATAGAAGTTGAGGATGAATAATGATTTAAAATTATGAAGTGCTTAATTTGCCAGCATAGAGAAACTAAACCAGGTTTAGTAACAACAACCAAGATAGGTACAGGTGCTACACCAAGGGGTAGAGAAAAAGTTTACCTAGCAGCAAGAAAGAATTTTGCATTGATTCGGAGTCAGCACGTATTTGATAGATAGCTATTAAAGCTTATCAGGAACGTTTACCAATTCGCTGCACAGGTGATTTAGTAAAAGTTGACAATCATTGCATAAATCAAAAGGCTAAGTGTTTTTATTGTCGCTGCTGTTTGATGCCCGAATATTGAGCTTGATGCTCTGAGTAGTAGCTTCAAGCTCTAATGCAAAACTCTCCTTACGATTAATTTCACTAACCAAATAACAAAAGGGAGCATCCCAGTTTTTTGCAAAGAAGGCGAAAATCAGTCAGGATAAGTAAGACGAGTGTATTTACTTACCGATGACCCCAGAACAAAAGCAAGCTCTTCAAGAACATATTCAGGCGATCTCTAAAATATTGTACGAAGATACGTCAAAAGAAAAGCTCACAAATCTTGCAGGAATTGAAGAAGCAGTGCGGAGTCAAATGCAGAAGCATGTCATGCCAGAAGTAGGGGTTTTTTTATCGAAACGGTTACAGGTACAAGCGCAGGATATCA
>JAKOMP010000132.1 GCA_022241785.1 Cyanocohniella sp. LLY
CTTTCTCCACAATCAGCTTCGCCACATATCTGCATATTTGAATCTTCTGAAATTGCGGATTTTATCCCCATTCTGATGAGGGGTTCGTCTTCAATGATTAAGATACGAATCATTGCGATACCTTGTAGATTTACGTATTTAATATTTATACCACAGACAAACAAAGAAAATACATCCTATATCTAAAGTTTGAGATTTGTAATAATTGTCTATCTGTTGAAAAAAACAATTCAGAATTCGTATTTCCCATAAACTAAGAAGCTGCTATTAACTTAGATATTAACTTTATTTATTATGAAAACTTATCTAAAAACTAAACAATAAATCCTCAATATGAAACTCTATATTTTAACATTTTAATCTAGGCATTTGTTATAATAAAATCAATGTAGAATGATGTTAAGAGACTGTTTATGACTAACAAAATGCTGCTTGTGTCATCTACTTTTTTGCATGATATTCTAAATCCCGTAATAGGAGTAAGAATAATTTTAGAGCAAGTAATGAAAGGTAAATATGGCAATACGTTAGAAGAAATCAAGCCATTTTTAGAAGCCATATTGCAGACGAATAATAGAGTGAGTCGCTTAGTAGAAAGCGAGAATAAGAGCGATATCGTAAGTATTAATCCATCTGCGGTGAGAAGCTTAGATTTGTTACAGGTTTTAGCCCGACTACATTTTGAGTATTCGGCGTTAGCCAAATGTAGTTCACTATCGCTGCACCTAGAAGCTCAGACACCGTTAGTTCATGGTGCTGAAGTGATAGCAGATGTGATTGGCTTAGAAAGAATGCTGTCCAATGTAATACAAAATGCCATCAAATATACTGAAGCGGGAGAAGTATATATCCGACTGGTGAACGAAGGGGATAATTTAGTAGTTGAAATTGAGGATACTGGGAGGGGGATTGAACCAAAGGAATTACCAAAAATATTTTTACCGTACTACCGATTGAACACAAAATCGCGGGGATGTGGATTGGGGTTATATGTGGCAATGATGGTGGCGAAATCCCACAATCTGCAAATTGTCGTAGATTCAAAAGTGGGAAAAGGAACTAAATTTAGGATTATATTTCCCTATCAAAYTAATCAAGCATACGGATTAAATGGTAGAATTTSGAGAAAACAAGAGGGCTTACAAAATGGACTCAAACAATGTGAAATTCCTCAACAAATTTGAAAATATAGTTGAAATTGCTATATTTATAGCCCTGTTCATTGCGGCAATTATTAAATTTKAYGAAGATATAACACAAGCTTTATTCTACATAGTGATGGCAGTAATAATTTCCCCATTTTCTAGAATTGAAAAAGGGGTAAAAAGACCRTTATTATTTGTGGGATTTGCGGGAGGTCTGTTTCTMGGATATTTCTAATCKCCTAATTCCGGTTCATKATCATGAYGAGGATGATTCTCTCGGACTGGTTGATGAAAGGATTCAAGTTCTTGTCTATGTAAGTGAATCAAGTCCTGAGTTTCGTGAGTAGTAAGATTGTTTTCTAAAATTCTAAATTCATTATTACCATCTTTATAAGCACTAAAGGCTTTCCCAGGATTTTTATCTTGGCGATGAATACTGAGAAATTGCATACCCTCTTTAATCAATAATTGTAATCTGTATTTAACCCCTTCATAGATACGAGATTTGTCATCATCGGCAGTTTGACCTTGGGCAACAATAATCCCCATGATTGCAGGGATAAGAAATTTTTTGGCAGTTTCATCTTTTTCAGGAGAGTGAGTATATTGAGTAGATGGAATTTCTGGAGTAGCTGTGCTTGGGGTGGGCGGTTGTTCGGGTTGTTCAAATAAGGCTTCAAGTTTAGATTGCTGGAGGGGTAAGAATTGTGATTTCTTCTCGGCAATCAGCCTTTCGATTCGTGTTGATGTGTCTTGTTCTTGTGGCGACTGAGCGTTGAGTTTAGATTCAAATTTAGTGAGATATTCAAGATAGTATTTATTTTTGAGGTTGCGTCTAAATTCTTCGATATTGTGAGCAGGGTTAGATTTAGATAGAAGTTTCGTCAGTTCTTGTTGAGGTTCCTGGGGAGTTTGGTTATCTTCTGCTAGTACAGGTTGGTCTTTGGCTTTCTGCATAATCAATGACAGCTTGTAAGCCATCATATTGTTAGAAATGCTACCAGAGTTGATGGAGTTGATTGTTTCGATGACTGAGTTATTCATATTCAACTTGATTATTATGTTGTTTTACGTCAAGAGATCGCTTTTGAATAGGAGTATAAGTGGAATTGATGGATTCGCGCCGCATATCTAGGAGGTCTTTGGTGATCACGCTAAGTTGAGGCAAAATAATATCAGTTCGACCAATCTGCATCTGTTCATCTTTGGTTTGCACAAGGATTTTGAAGTAAAGTTCGCGCTGCTCACCAACAGTCAGTTTGTGTTGCTGCTGGAGTTTGTCACGAAATTCATCATTACCCTGATTAGCGGCACTAGACCAACCAACAGATTCTTCTAATTTGTGCCAAGCGTTGGCGAGTTCTGAGTGAAGTGGAAGCAGAATATCGCGCGTGGAAGTGGGAGCATAAGTAGATTCTGGCTGTGTTTTGAGCAGGTCTTGTGTAATCTGGTCGAAAGAAGAAAGTTGAATATTGATTTTACCTGTACGTAGTAATTCTTCTTTAGTTTGTAAAACTAACTTAAAATAAAGTTCACGCTGTTCACTTAAAGTCAGTTTATCGTTGTGTTTGAGTTTTTCACGAAGCTCGTTGTTACCTTGATTAGCAGAACTAGACCAGCCAACAGATTCTTCTAATTTGTGCCAAGCGGTGGCTAATTCAGGATGAAGTGGGAGAAGAATATCAGGCGATGAAGTGGGTTGAGAAGGTGAGTTAGCAGATGTTTTGTRATGATTTGTATTTGTAGAGTTAGGTGAGTGATTATTGACAGCAGAAGTAGAGGAATTGTGYTGCTGATTATGAGTTTCAATATTAAGTTGTTTAGCAATAAATTTGAGTTGTGCTAARTCAMRMTCATYAAGAGTCATGATTTTGASTTGATTAGAKACAYTAGTAGRAGTGCGKGWTAACTCAAATCTAATCTTTTCTGTKGCYTTACCAGTATCCTCAAGTTTAAATAAACGCAAATAAACTTTGCCTGCACTGGGATCACGTTGAGATTTGATGCGGTAATTATCAATTTCTACSTCATCAGATTGGTTTTTACTCAAGATGCCGTGCATGATTTTGATGATTTCMCCATCACGAATACTGTTTAAACTATTTTGTGTGCCTTTGGGAGCAAGAGAACTAAGACTGTTGGCTAATTCTCTAGTATCKATATCAAGCGATGGCAGTTTTTTACCATGAGTGAGATAGTCTCCAACCAATAAAAATTCTTGACGTTCAACAGAGAGCATATTGTTGGGCTGTAGAAGAATATCAACTTGATTTTTAGGAAGGGCGTGAAACTGCATAAGAGGTTCGAGAAAATAAGTAGATTGTTCATCATTAGCTCTATGAATACTGTAAATTTCACGGGATTTTCTAATAGTAAAAGCATCACTCCTGTAGATTAAACTGCCATCATCATGTTTGACACCGTATTGAGTGAGTAGTGCTTGAGCAGCTAGGGCAATAAATTTATTTTCCCTAGCCTCCACCTGTCTTCTAGGGATAGTATTTTTAAAAATTGTGACATCCCTTTGGTTTGTCCAGTGTCGTATAGGTTCTTTATTAACTTGAGGAACATGGGGAGATTTTACAGAGATAATTTCGCTACTAATAGTTTCTGATTGAGATGGTGTGCGGGGTTTGCCACCTAAGCTGAGAATTTCTTCATCGGTGAGATTTTCGCGGATAACGTTAGTCTCAACAGTGCCATCTTTTTGTTCATAAAGTTTTTTGGTAGTACCATCCTTGAGAAATATTGTTAGACGAACATCATTTAGGTCGGTGTCGCCAACTTCGTTGTTAATTAATTTGTTGGCTATATTATTAAGCTGGTCTGGCTTCAACTTTTTCTTAACAGGTTTGACATCCCAGATTTTCTGATTATTTTTGTGCCATTCTTCTAAAGATTCGGCTTGTTCAACTAAAGTCTCAAACTCCTCAGCCCCGTTGTTAACAATAAAATCATCTACGCCTTTGTCTGTCCCTGGCAGGCGAATGACGTTGACTTTAGCGCCTTGTTCTTCCAGAAGTCCGGCGGTGCGTAGTGTGGAAATCTCAATATTTCGGACTGTTTTCGGTCGATTTTCGTAATCAAAACAGAATGTAATCTCACGATCTTTAGTAGCGAAAACAGCCAATTCAGGATGCAACTTTGGCGGAATGTCATACCCTTGCTCATCTCGACTGCGATACCCAGCGTAAATTCCCGGCAGTCCAATGGCTGCATGACCCTGACTTAACAAACTAGCGGCTTTTTTCGCTCCCTCGGTGATTGTGACTGGTAGGTTATGCTTCCAAACGCAGTACCAAAAACCACTGGCGCGATCGCTTTCGCTGGGAGTAACTTTAGCTTGATCGTAAATTTTGTTAGCAGTGTCATCCGGGACATCCAACAGGAAAATACTCAGGTCAGTTTTGGGTGGATGTTCATATTTAATGAACTTACCGGGTTTATCGCTGCTTTCTCTCGGTTCATTGGGCTTAAAGCATCCCCAAAGCTTGTTGTCGGGTTTGTCTCCTGGCTGTAAGTCACAGAATGAGCGAGGGTCAACACCAGCATTGCACCACCAGCCGCCTTGTTCGAGATGAGCGTAATTTTGTAGAGTGCCGTGAGAAAGCCTGCCAGTATTAGAACGCTCCAGCTTGTCAGAATACATGAGATATTCCCAAGCTTCATTTGCCTGCTCAATGGGATCTGTATGCAGGCTACGGAAATTTCGGCTGGCAATTTCTGGGTTAATGGCGCTATTGTCTACTAATTCTTGCCAGTGTTGTTTATCAATATGATCCGGGGGAGTTACAACTTTGTTCACAGTTTGTTCCTCCTGTTCGGATTCGGAAGAACCAATCAGTAGTTTTGGGGACGTAGTGGGTGGAAGCATGGGAGTATCGCTATTCCAAAGGTCGCATTCCACGTCGTCATATTCTTCAACTAAATCTGCCTTCTCCCACTTCCATCCCCCATCGCCATCCGGCGACATCACATAAGATTCCTTGCCAAGCTCAATTTTGGCGCTTTTATGCCATTCATATTTTAATCGCTCGGCGATCGCTCCCACCAAAAGGATGAGGTCTTTGCAGATTTTGGGCAAATTTTTAGCTAAAGTTTCTTCTGCGACAATGTAAGAAGAAACTAATTGTAGAGAACGAGGGTCAAACATCTTGAAGAAGGGTGTAGGTTGTAGGGTGTAGGGAAATTATTTTCTGTTCTCTAGCGCGCGGATTAATGAGGATAAAATCTTGCCAACTAAATCACATTGATTAAGTACAGGTTGAATTGCTTGTGGAGTTTGTATTTCAACTCTAATTGAGAGTAATAGATGTGTTTCTAATTCTTTTAAAGAACCTTGAGCTATGTAAAGAAATTGAATGTATTCACCACGAGTTTTTCTACCATAGCCCTCCGCAATATTAGCAGCTATAGATGCAGCAGAGCGTCTAATTTGTGATATCAAAAAGAAGGGTGTGGGGTGTGGGGTGTAGGGAAAATCAGTAGAGGCTTGAATCCACCACTGATTGAAAAACGCCAACCTACGGTATGGTGGGGGCTTGTACCCCTTTGTTTTGGGGGTAGAGTGTATCCCTAGAACACGATTTTTCTCCCTACACCCTACCCCCTACACCCTAATTTTGGTCATGCTATACAATTCTTCTTTAGGGAATAACTTGGTTAATTTATAACAATATTCAGCAAGATTCATAGCTTTTTGCCAAACCTTTAGATCCCGGTATGACTGAATTTTTTTCATAATTTATAAACCAATTACTACTTATTAAACCCTACACCCTACACCCTAAACTCTGCACCCTAATTTTAGTAAGTTTTGAAAAGACTCACGCAAAATCTGATATTGCTTCCAATTAGCTCCGAGACATTGTAGAGAAATAACTTTTCTTCTGCTGATGACTCGATTAAAAATAATATCAACTTCTACATTGGGTTGCTCTAAATCACTAATAAAGCCAATATATTGCAAATCATCCCAGCCAATTTGTGTAAGATACTCAGTGAGTATTTGTTGATACTCTAGTACAGTTAAAGGGATAACATTGATAAATTTAATGTTGACTTTGATGAAAGGCTTTTTGATGGGGCTAGCTTGAGAACGTCGTTGAAATTGATAGATAAGTTCGGGTATAGACGCATTTAAAGCAACAAGGTTACTAAATAATCGTGTTTTGAGAGGGAGATTTTCTTCAAAGAAAAGAAAGTCAGAGATCGCAGTTTCTTGAATTTTGATTTTCATTGGTCAATCATGGGTGTGTAATCTTTATGACTAAGAGTGGATGCTGCTTTAGGATCTACAGCACCTTGAGGGATAGGAAATTTCATGTCTACCAATTGAATCCGCAAATCTAAATCTTGTAGTGTAGGGATTTTCTGAGTACTCTTTCTGGCGAGTAAACTGATAATTTTCCCCCATTCTCGTTGGTTATAGTCATCAATYGAGATAATARACTTAGGCACTTTAATACTTCTCAGTAARGGAACAGACCCCTCTTTTTGATTGGMATATGCAGGATTGATGAAAATACATTTACCTGCGGGGAGTTTRAGAAATTGGGCGGATTCAAAGAGTTTCTTAGTCTTCTCCTGGTCGCTGGTAGTAGTGTTAGTTTTGCCGCTCCCAGTGGAACGACTTTTGTGTTTATATCTGATTTCTTCATCCCCTAAAAAACTAGAAAATAATTGCGCGGAATCGTGTTCACCGGGGTTAAAAACGAATTTTGTACCGCAAGCACCAAGAATAGTTTTAGCGACTTCTTTGCCATAATTCTTTTCAAGCTGACCCATATTCTGCCAGCCCAAAATGCCGCAAAAGCCCTCACTTCGAGATTCATTCAGCCATTTAAATAAATCGGGCAAGTAAATAGAGGGCAACTCGTCTAAGGCAACTATCAAAGGCTCTTGGCGTTTTTTGGCGATATTTCGGGCGATGGTCATGTGTAGAACTGAACACATCAAAGGCGCGACAGCATCACGGCGTTCCCGGTCTAGCCCAAAAATAATCATCTGTTTACCCTTAATTTCTAAGGGCAAGGTAGTTTTACCAACAAAACAGCCCAATGTGTTTTTCGCCATGAAGCGGGTGAACATGATACTGGCGGTGGCCACGATACCAGCAACTGTCTTTTCAGAAGCAGCCGAACCAAACAATTGACCGAAAGCCATCTTAATCCAAGGATTGAGATTAGCTGCCATCAGCCTTTGCACCATTTGTTCACTAGAAAGAATAGCGGCTGCGGTCATCACATCAGCGCTGCTGCCAAATTCCTTGGTCAACATCAAGATAGCCTGAGTCAGCTGATCACCAGCAGGGCCAAAGAAACCATCTTCGTTGCTGTTGCTGAGGATGCGAAAGTTTTTATTGATGACAGTAGCAATTTGTCGAGCCGTTTCTGCATCACTACTATCGCGTAAAAAGTCTAGTGGATTACAGACTTCAGATTCACAAAAGCCAGGRGCRAAAATGTGAACATCGTACCCCATTTTTTTAGCGTAAGCGGCTATTTTGGCTTGCGACGGATACTTGAAGTCGTAAGCCAGAATGGGAAAMCCTTGGTCAATTGCTGAGTAAATCATGGGATTAATGGCACTGAAAGTTTTTCCAGATCCAGGAGCGCCAATAACAGCTGTACCACGTTGAAYATCGGGAACATAAAAAGGSGTTCCACCATTRCCAAAGTCTTGTTTCCTGCCTTTAAATTTATGCTTACCAAYAAATAAAGCRGCRCTGTCACATTTGGGAGAAAGAATTTGCTTGAGTGCCTTTTTCTTAGCTTGGGCAATTTCTTTTCTCCCACCCCAATACCCAGAGGCAAGTTTTTTCTTGTTATCATCTCCAAAGAATAATTGCATGAGTAAATAAGCGCCCAACATCGATAGTAAAGCTAGTCCGTTGGGAGTAAATAAGTGATGTGTGTATCTTCCAATATTGTGCTGTGGATTTTGTAATTGCTCGATTTGGGTAGAGAGTGGATTAGGAAGTTGCCCAATCATTAGTTCTGTGTGAAAAATTTTGCTCACGACAAATTAATCCGCGCATTCAAGGAGGAAAATAGCAAGGAAAAGGCAACAATGAGTGTTTGTTGTCTGTTGCCTTTTCCTTGCAGGATTAGTTGACAATTGAGGGAGGATTACCAAAAATGATGGGGTCTTTCTCCCGATAATTAATAAAAGGAACAGGGCCAATGAAGTAAGGAGAGCAAGTACGCACAAAAGCTATTCGTTTGCACACTCTGAAGAACATCGCAGTAGTCATGCTGCCTTCAGGTTCATTGATGTCCCAAATCACTTGTTTAAATCCAGAACCAAAAGGATGACGACCAGTAGGTTCTTTTACGCCGTTAAGTGAACCTAAGACCCCAAAACCACCCCTAACTTGTTGATATTTCCCAGATATCCACTGGACACCAGTAGTTTTACCAACCCCAGCCATCTCTGCATGAGCGCAATTATTTTGACGACAGGGAACATTAAAGCCTTCTTGATAACTGCCAGAGATAGAGCGAACGCGATTAGCTTCAATATCACGTAATACCACATCAACTTTACCAATAAAAGCGGTGTTTGCTGTGGGTAAATTGGGTAATTTATTCCAAGGTAAATCTGTGAGTCCGGGTACGCCATCAATTAAACTATCTTGCCAATCTTTGAATTTTTCAATAGGTGTATTGTGAATGTTAGGGATGCTGCCGATGTTGTATTGATTTAAGTTGATATGTTTAGCGAGAGGAACATCTTTTAATTGAGGATTATTCAATACTTGAGCAATAGTTTGATTGGGAGAAATGCCAAGTTTCTGTAAAAAGTCTCGAATGGGAGGAATAGTCGCAGCATTTCTATTTTTGAGTCCCAGAATAGCATTAGATAAATCTGGTAAAGTTTGCCATGTTAATAAATCAAAATCTGCTAGTTTCAAATTCTTCCAATTGGGGTTGACTTGCAACAACATGAGTCTTTCTAACTTGAAATCAGATTCCTCAAAATCACCCAATTCTAAAAACTCAGCAATACTTTGTCCGGCTTGCCAAGTACGAGTTTGATTCCCTCTATTGCTAGGATAGGTGATACTGCCATCTTCTTGAATAATCATGTTGCGGAAGTTTATATTTGACCAATCAGGTATAAACCCCGTATTATTGTTGATCACTGGAACTTGAGCAGTGGCTTGGGGAATTAAAAAACTAATTGCCTGATTAAGAATGCCATACTTGATAAAACCGTGAATAAACAAGCTACCGAGCAAACCAAAAAGTAAAAGATAGCGTGCAGTATCAAAGCTTGTCTGCTTGTTAGATTTCATTATTTTGTCCTGTAATATTTTCTTGAATTTAAAAATTGCTAGAACTAGGGTGTAGGGTGTAGGGTGTAGGGTGTGGGGAAAATTTGAGAAAAGTAAATATCGGATAAATAATTTCCTTTTACTACGTTTCTTGTATTTACTTTTCTAGCCACCCTAGCCCAAACCAGAACAAACCAGCCACCTCACTCACTTTGGAGCGTTGTTCTCCCCTACACCCTGCACCCCATTCCCTACACCCTTCTTCATGCCAATTTCAATTAGTTTATTAACCAACTCCATTGACACAGAGGCCTTATTAGCAGCCACCTCAATTTCATCACCCTGAGTGACATAAGTGACAAAACTGTTGAGTCGTTGATGCAGTTCATCAGATGGTTTCATCCACTCATTTTTAATGGCAACCGTGACCCCAGCCCGGACATTTTTTGCTGATTGAAAATTTGTACTTAAAGACTGCAATGGTATATGTGGCTGTGGCTCTGGTGGAGGAGAATCTTGAATTATTGCGATTTGACTGTATTGAGGATTGCCAGCACTGGGGACAATACGAAAGTGATAGGATTTTTTTTCTCCTCCAGAACTTTCGGTAACGATGGTTAAATGAGTGGCATCTGTTTGTGGTAATCGGGGAAKATCAACTCGGTTAATTCGGCGCAAGTGAATTAACCCAGCACCATGATTTTGACATCTAGTATCAATTCCCAGTAAACAGCCATCAGAGTCAACCAATACTTGRGAAGGRTCATCAATCCAGACACGYTTGATAGTCTCTCCAGTTTGRTARAAAGAAATGCTGACYCCATGCCCATTCCAYACRTTAATTGTTTGTARATTAGCGTTATYTCCACTAACTTGAGATTGTTTAAGATTGCGAACAATAGGTGTAGAAGCATTGGCWRTMARWGGAGTAAAACTCAGGCMCAGACCTASAGCCAATCCAGCAATTGTTAATTTGTTCATTAGGGTAATTCCAAGCTGCGATTGACAATAAATGTAATTTTTGTTCCTTGTGGGATRTACCAAACATTGGGACGAAGYAAAGCCTCTTGAGTGGCAATTTCAGCCCGACGGCTCATAGTCTCGCGCAAACTACCAAATACGCCTTCTAAAGCAGCCCCACCAATATTGCGGCGGCTATTATCRGTGCGGGTGCGGCGACGAATYCKMCCATCCCATAACTCGTCTTCAATATCATCTTGAATATCGGGTTGATTRATGATTTCGCCAATTTTTCCTAATCCACTGACCAAGCCAACAGTGAGATCAGAACGGGCAATTTCACCGCCTTTATCGTGGAATTTTTTAGCAATTAAAGGTCTGCCACCATCRCCTTGTACAGTRATAGTRCCTTGGTTGATGGGATATTCAGTATTGTCTTTGATGATAGAAGTAACTTCTACTTGAGTATAATGAGACTCATCAACAGATAGAATCGCTAAATTCAATAATGTACCGCTAGGGATTGCGATTTCACCATAGTTATCTCGCAAGTCCTCGGTTAGTCTGGCGACATAACGTTTACCATCGTCAGTTAGTTCTTGTTCTTTGTTTTTATCAGTTTCTTCCTTTTTAATTAAAGGTGTAAGCAAAGTACCACCAGCAAATTCACCTACCACTAAATATCGCTGCCGGCGTTCATTAATAATTTGTGCTTCCTGGGGCAAATAACCAACAGAAGCTACTTTGATATCATTGGCTAACTTTTGTTGACTTTTTGGTTCAACGTGCCAGCGAGGTTGCATTCTTTCAATGCCATCTCCAGAGCGATCGCTGGGATTGGGATAGAATGACGGCTGACTATTTTCGGGCGTATTGTCTGGCGGAGAATCAAAGACGGGAGTAGAAGGTGGGGAATTATCGGCGTAAGTGATGTTGCCATAATCGATATTGCCGAAAGACCCTACTCTTCGCAAGCGATTCAATTCTGCAATTGGATCTAAGACTGGTTGAGAAACCGCAGGTGCGGGAGGAGGAGGAGGTGGCAAAGTACGCGCCGGAGTAACTGCCATTGCTGATACAGTCCTGGGAGGAGGGGAATAACTTCTAACTGGAGGGGGAGGGGAATAAGTTCTGACTGGTGCAGGAGTAGGTTGGGGGGATGGAGATGGTGCAGGAGTAGATTCGGGAAAAGTATTTGAAATATCGTCTTCTTCTTCAACTACTGGTTGATTGTTGATTCTTCTGAGTTCATTTTCCTGTCTACCAAGAGCAGCTTGAGCAAAGATGTCGCCATCGTTTTTCTCAATCCGCGAAAGAGTTTCTTCTGGGAGAGATGAGGGTTCATCATTTTCGGAGTGGGAATTACTGTTGAAAATTCCACTAAAGAATAAAAAGACAACGAAAAATCCCAACCCAAAAACTAGCCCAACGACAGCAAATCTTGTCCAAGGGGAAGTGATAAAATTGTGCTGTGTAGTATTTTCTGCGGGGTCTGATTCTGATTCATCAACAATATTCTCAGGATGTGTTGAATCAGGTGTATCTTCATCAATTCGTAGAATTGTATCGACTGAAGATACATTTTCACTGTCAAGAAAATCTAGATTGCTCATTTGTTTCTGTTGCTCAAATCTAAATCAACAATTTGTGTAATTTCCAGCCCGGATTTACGCGCTTGATAAATTTTGCTGGCTAATTCAGTAGTGCCATTGGGTAAATTCTGCGGTGTGGTGACTGCCTCAACGGTAATAGTTTTGTTGAAGGGGATTCCTTCACCTGCATTATTATTACGAGAAAAAGTCACAAGAGTAGCGATTAAATCAACTTCCCATCGGCCATCTCGAAGTTTGCGAGGTTCAGAGATGAATCGGGGAATTAAAGAAACTTGTGAGCTTCCATTGAATACACTATCTGGGGTCATTTCTGCAAGCTTTCTTAAAAACGCTCCCCGAAAATCTTCTTTTTCTGTAATTGCAAATGCAGCATCATAGGCTTTTGTGGACACCTTATTGCGACCATCTTTGATGGATATGCCATCATCAGGTTTAGTGATTGGTTCTCCTCTTTCGTTGAAAGTTTGTACAAGTCCATCCCAGCTAAACAGCCTAATGAAAGTATCGGAAACAAATTTCTTGATTACTTCATTAGAACGTTCGGTAGGAGCAACAGCTTTAGCATCAATTGTTTCTCCTGATGATAACTGAATGAGTGTAGGAATTTCTTGATTTCCCAATCTCTTAATCGCACCATAGTTGACTAATTGAATTAATAATGAAAGCACAGCAAACCCAAAAGCTGTTAAAGTGATGATGCCAAATTTACTGCTGACAGAATCTCCATAACTAAGGAGTTTAAGAGGTTCTCTCTGGGGCTTTTGAGGTTTTTTAGCTTGTAACATTTTCAATGTAGGGGTATAAAGGTTTTTAAAATTCAAAATTCCAAGTGAAGAAGAAATAATTTTGAATTGGTTTGACACCCTAGTTCAATCACTCGGTTGAATATTCTTAGCTGCGACTGCGGCTCCTTTTGTCAAAGCCATACTGCCAAAGTTGATAGCAGCAGAACTATAGAATTCGCCTGCTTTATTGATTTGCATGAGTACAGCCAATCCGCCACCAGCAGCTAATCCAGTTGCTAGAAAAGGGGCGATAAGCCCAATTACTAACAAAAAGAATAAGGGCTGATCTGCTCTAGAAGTAACCATTAATTGAGCCGCAAAACCACTGATTAAATTGAAAGACAATTTAGCCATTCCTACAGAGAAAAATCCGGTCAACCAAGCAAAAATCGGTCTAGCTCCATAGGGTAATAAAGAACCACCTACTGCAATCGGCCCCAGAAGTGCAGTAATCAGCATTGTCAGTTCTATTCCCCACTGATATGCTCCACTTAGCCCTAATAATAAATATGTTGTCAACTCTCTGATGACATTGCCAAGAATGGCAGAGAAGGGAGAGAACAAAACTTGTAATGGATTTGCTTTGCCGTTTATTGCATCTATTGGCGCTCGAATAATTCTATCCAAATTTTCAATTGCTCCTTTGAATATTCCAGTTACTCCGGTAAAATATTCTGGATATTCGTTTTGTAGCATTTCTCTGGCATCTTCCAGGCAAGCGATCGCATCTTCTGAATTAAGAGAAGAAATTTGGCAATTTTCAATTTCTAACTTGATTGTGTTACGGGTTACTTCATCGGCTAAAGCCCGTTGGAAAGCTTCTCTTAAATCTGCCTCTCTAGAAGCCTCTTTTAAAACCAAATTATTAGTATTGTTAATCATGTTTCTGATGGCTAGTGTTCCTTGCCCCAACATTTGACCGTTGTTGGCAAGTAAAACGACCACAATTAAGACCCAAATAAAATCTGTAATCGCTCTCTGTTCTTCACCATTAAGCATTTGTTTTGTCCATTCGACCATGAAAAAGATAAATGTCGAAACAGCAAATATTAACCCTAAATTACACATAGCGGAATAGACACCACCTGCAAGAGTTTCTTTCCACAGTTCATCAAAACCATTAGCAATTGCTTCGGCTGAATTGTAGGCATTAGTAAGTAAATCACCACCACTAAAAGCTAATATTGATAGCATTTTTACCTCGCGTTTATTTTTATTTAAAACTAGGATCTAGCCTTAATAGCCCAATTAATTCATGATTCATTGAATTGATCCCTATTCTTTGTAAATCATCAGATTTACGTTGATTGGAAAGATTTTCGGCAATTTGATTAAGCATCAAATTAGTTTGTGCTGTATCTTGTCGCGCTGTGAGCGAGTCTGTGCGCTGCTGCGCTAACATCGAAACTATTTGTGCGTTCTGTCCCGCCATGACCTTGAGAATGTTTTGAGTAGCATCCAT
>JAKOMP010000133.1 GCA_022241785.1 Cyanocohniella sp. LLY
TCGATTCTCAAGGTCGCGTCATCGCTACTTGGGCAGACGTCATCAACCGCGCTAACTTGGGTATGGAAGTAATGCACGAGCGTAACGCTCACAACTTCCCCTTAGACTTGGCTGCTGGTGAAGTTGCTCCTGTTGCTTTAACTGCACCTGCAATCAACGGTTAATCACAAAACTTAACTGAATAGGAAACGCCTCCTGGAAACAGGGGGCGTTTTTTGTTAGTCATTAAATAAAACTAAGCTTCGACTTTTACACCTTTCCAGAAAGCAACATAGCCTTCAATATTTTTAGCCTTTTCCTTGGCGCTGGGATAGTACCATGCTGCATCTTTGTTTACTTGCCCATCAACTTCGATACTATAGTAACTAGCAACACCTTTCCACGGACAAGTCGTGTGGGTGTTACTTTCTTGAAAGTATTCCTTGTTAATAGCATCAGCAGGGAAGTAATGGTTACCTTCCACAACCACAGTGTTATCACTTTCGGCTAAGACAGCGCCATTCCAACTAGCTTTCGACATAAGTAATTTGGTGAATCTTACACATAACATTATGATTCGTAAAGCGAGTTAGTAGTTATACATTGTTAATTTATGAAAGCTCTCGTCTTTTGTCTTGTTCTATTAGGGCTGGTTAGTTGTGCCAATAATGACAATAACCAAGCATCTGCTGACACTAACAATAATTTAGTCGCGGTTGATACCTCTGATACTCCCGTAAAGACAGAATTTATCGCTAGTGGTACTGAACCATTTTGGAGTGTTGATGTTAGCAAAAAAGAAATTGTCTATTCCTCATTGTTAGATGACCAAAAGCAAACATTTCCTTATGTTGAACCATTGACAGCCTCTGGGCGACTTGCAGACTTGGTGCGAGTCTATCGACTTAGCGGCAAAGATGGAGATAACAATATCTTAATCATCAGAAAAGTGGATGTCTGTAGCGATGGGATGTCAGATAATCAATATCCTTACTCGGCTCTTTTCATTCAGGATGATATGGTTTTAGAAGGTTGCGCCAGGTAAGCTTTACCAACACTGTAAAGAACAGTTTTAAATTCCACCTGATTCGTCCCCGGATGGTAGAGAGTATAAGTTGCTCGTCCTGGCGTGCGTCCCACATTACCTACGCCAATAACCTGACGGGGAGTGATTTGCACAGTTTGAGGAGATGCTGGATTATCTAAAGTTGTTACTTCTGTGGTAATTGAACCTGCTTGTAGCTGATATTGAAAAGCCAAGCCAGAACGACCACAAAATAAGTTATTAGCTTGCATTCGTGATAGGCGGTCTAGCATTTGAATTGGGGGTGTGTCTGGGGTAAGTTCCTCGTCTACTCCTACTGTTGTCCCGTGAATTAATAAACAATCCAGTTCAAAAAACCCAAAATCTAGGGTTCTTAACCATTGTGCTATGGGGCGGGAAACGCAATCCCACAGCAATTTAGTTGTTTCGCTGCCATATTTTTCTATTAATTCAATAGGTTCACCACTTCCCCCCAGCCCGTGGAGAATCAAACACTGTTCTTCCCACCAACCTTTACAAATCAGAGGTTCTAGTTCTCCAGGTTGGGGATTAAACACCCGTTTTACTAACTCTTCAGTTTCTTGCCTGGGGCCCACTAAATCGCCCAAAATATACAAAGCATCTACATGAGACTGGCACTTAATATCAGCGATGACAGCCTCATAAGCCGCCAGATTTCCTTCAATTCCGCTTAAAATCGCCCACTTACTCATAAAAATTTGAGATGATTAATTAAGTAATGTTTTTACCTAGTACAAACATGAGTCGGGTCATCAGCCCTTTCCGCAAATTCCAAACCTTGTGCTAGACGCCAAGCAAAAATTTTCGGTAAACCCTTTTCAATAATTGCTGCACAGGTTTTCTGATAGTCGTAAGGTACTTCCCGCAGATTTACGGCTTGGGTTTCTGTGTCATAAATAACATAAGTAGCATTGGGTCGCCCATGTCGGGGTTCTCCTACTGAACCGACATTGATAATGCGCTTGAGGGAAGCTGTAAAATTCTTATCTTGTGCTGCGGCTTCTTGACTTTTAACACGAACTTGCAAACTACCTGCTTCTAAGTTGCGTACATAAGGTACATGGGTATGACCACAAAAAAGCACATCTGCTTCTGTGGAAAGTACCCTCTCTAGGGCTGCAAATGCGTCAAGTTCCGGTAACAAGTATTCATGGTTACTATGGGGACTACCGTGAACAAAAGCTAAATTTTCTTCGCGTAAACTATAGGGTAATTGGGCGAGAAATTTGCGGTTTTCGGGATTAATTTGGTTATTTGTCCACTCATGAGCGATTTTACCGCGTTTTTCTGCTAATAATGACGGATAACTACAATCACAAGCATTCAATCCTTCGACAATATCTTCATCCCAACAGCCAACACAGGTGGGTATATCTAGGGAACGAATTTGTGTAACTACTGCATTGGGATGGGGCCCATATCCGACTAAATCGCCTAAGCAAAAAATTTTCTCGGCTTTTTGCTGGTCGATGTCTAGCAACACCGCATCTAATGCTTCATGATTGCCATGAATACATGACATGACCGCTATTTTCACTGTATATTCTCCTCAATAAGAATCTGTTTTACTTGTTCTTGGTATTGTGCGATCGCACCATCAGATAAATAGCAATCTTGTAAGGTTTGTTTCATCGCCGACTCATCTAACTTTTGTCCCCATACTTCCAACCCACTAAAACGCTGGGGTCTACCTTCTAGGTGGCGTGGTAAATCTAACTCCAGAAAATCTATGGTGGGTACACCTAAGACAAAATCTGCGTATAATGACCTGCCATCTGCAACATCAAAAATTCCCTTGGCACGGCTCACTTTACCATAAGCACCGTGGGATAGTTCATACCAAAACTCATTTAAACTCTCATCATCGATGACTTGACCAATGGTGGGGGCGCGCCAAATCTGATTTTGGGTAATGTTTGTATCAATATCTACACCTTTAACAATTTTTTCTGCCCAGACGTGATATTCAGAATCTTCAAGGTGTGGTGGTAAGACTGCCACAGACTGGTACGATAAATTTCCTAAGATTTGCTCAATTGCTTTTAATTCCAAGTAAAATCCTAATTCTATATAAACCCTCTCTGAGCCTGTTAGCTGGCTGAGAAATTCGACTTCTTGTTGTTCACTAACAACCTTCACCTCTGGAAACTCCGCATTTAAGCGGATCTGGTCAATGGGGACATTTCCCGTCCCCGGACTAAAATAAATCACGTTTTCCGCAGCAGAAGTCTTGCGTAACTGTTGGCAAATCCAATGAGTTTTGCCACAGCCAGAAACACCACCAACAACGGTAATCATCGGTACATTCATAATTTAATGATAATCATTTTCATAGCATTTGCAAGTATAAAGGGAGTGGGGAGTGGGGAGTAGGGAGTAGGGAGTGGGGAGTAGGGGGAAGACAACAAATATTATTTGCGTAAATTGGATCATTTATTCTTTGAAAGTCCCTAAATGAGACTTGTCAAGATTCCGGTACTATGGACGCCCCATCTTTAAGATTCAGTAATCCAGAAGTAACTATAATATCTTCGGGTTGTAATCCGGCAATAACTTGGTAATAATCATCTCTGCTATTGCCTAACCTTACCTGTCTTTGCCGAGCTATGAATTGAGATGAGCCTTGTGAAGAATTTTCTTTTTCTAAGACATAAACAAAAGTTTCCCCTTCCAGACGAGATACAGCTTTGGTGGGGATTAATACCCCAGAACGTTGATTCCAAATTACTCTGGCCCGAACTAATTGATTTGGTCGTAGCTGCCCTTCAGCATTATTAAAAAGTGCTTTGATGAGAATTAATGACCGCTCATTGTTGGTATCAGAAGCAATTGAAGATACTTTGCTAGTACTCAAGACTTGATTTTGGGGATTTAATAGTTCCACAGGCATTCCCTGACGTATTTGGGAAGCTTGTTCTGGTGGCACAGTGATGTGAACTTCTAACGGTTGATTCTGAGAAACTGTTACCAATGGTGTAGAAGTATTGACTAAATCACCTACTTTGAATGGCATTTCGCCAATAGTGCCACTAAAGGGGGCTGTAATTCTGTAACTCTGGGGCTGGATTTGTTGTTGTTGAATATTTGCCTGGGCTTGTTGCATGGCTTGTTCCGCCTGCAAAATGGTGGCTTGCTGCCCTTGAATCTGGGAATTAATAGCCCCAAGATTAGCATTAGCTGTTGAAAGCTTGTTAGCATATTGATCCCTAGTTTGTCGAGAGACAGCGCCTTGGGCTGCTAGATCAGCATACTTTTCATATTCCTGTTGGTGCGATCGCAAATCAGCCATTTGAGATTGTCGAGCAGCTTCTAGGGACTGGAGTCTAGCACGGGCATTTTCCCTTTGTGCTACAGCAGCCTGATTGGCAGCATTAATTTCATTGATTGTAGATGCTCTTAGATCTACCTGCATCAATGGAGTTCCGGCGGCGACAGCATCACCCATTTTGACAAATACTTGGGCAACTTGACCCGGAATTTTTGATGGCATCTGCACTGAACGCTGAGACTTTAAGCTAGCCACAAAGTCTGAACTATCTTCAACCGTGCCGCTTTGAACTGTCGCCACCTTAACTCGTACCCCTGGAGTTTGGATATTTGCAGATGGTGTTTGATTTATGGGAGCTAGGACACGCCAAACTATAGCTGTTCCACCCCCGAAGATGAGGACTAAAGCTAACAAGAATCGCAGCCACAGACGTTGTTCAGAGGTTTGCTCGTCTAAGGTTGGGGAAACATTTTCTTCAAAATCAGTTTGAGGCTCAGGAGATGTCATAGCTTACAGGGAACCGAAGAAAAAATTAACTATATTTAATCAGGATTTGCGATTTTCACATGAAAAGCACTAATTTAGGATGATGCTTTGTGACTCATAATGTGTTAATGCATCCCTCCAAATATACTGTCTGATAGATGATGCTAAATCTACCCAAAGGTTAATGACGCTAAAATACCGCAATTTTGTCAGATCGGACAAAAACAAGCGATGCCTAGAAGACTTTAGTTCTGCAAAAAGGGCTAAAGTCCTGACTACGAACCTCCTATATAATTACGCCTCAGCCAGGATTAAATGCAAGTGAGCCAGGATTATTTGCAACCAGCCTCTTCAAATGGTCGCTTGATATTTAGCATCAAGACTACATAATTGCTGTAATCCTTGATATATCTAGTATTTAGCGACTGTTAGTTACTAGCGATCGCGGCTGTCTTTGCGGAATGTACGCTATTGATTTTGATTTTTACCAACTTTCGATGATTGAATAGGGGACTAGATGCCTACACAGCAAGGGTTATAGCCTTAGCGTAAGTTTCTGCACGGATGCTCATTTGACCCCTGTCTAAACAGTTCTTTGATTATTGCTGGGTAGAAATTCAGAAAAACGAAAAAAATACTGTTGATGACTAGTATTGATTATGACATACACTATAGTTTTGGTGTTCATCGACCGTATAAGTACCTGAAGATTAAAAATTGTTGCAGAAGCAAATTATACTTAAACTCCAGGAGAAATAGTAATGAGCAATAAATTCACTCATGGATATGCGCTTTTAATTGGTGTCGGAGAGTCGGCTTATAATAAATTATCGTTACCTGTAACAGTCAAAGATACTCAGGCGATTTATGCGGCTTTAATTGATCCAGAATTATGTGCTTATCCCGATGATAAAGAGCATATTAGAGTTTTAAATAATAGGGGAGCTACAAAAAAAGCTATTATTGATGGTTTGAATTGGTTGAAAGATAAAGCTACATCTGACCAGAATGCGACTATTTTTGTTTACTATTCTGGTCATGGCTGGGTAGATACAAATACAAACAATTATTATTTAATCCAACATGATATCAAACCTAGCAAACTTGCTAGTTCTGCATTATCAGCAGAGACTTTCACCGATGGATTACGACAAATTCAAGCTGAACGTATATTAGTTGTGATTGATAGCTGCCACGCTGCGGGAATGGCAACTTCTAAAGAAGCAGATTTGGAATTATCAGAAGAATTTGATGATTTTATTCGGGTTTCTCCATCCAAAGGCTTGATTGATGAATTGAAACAAGGCAAAGGGAGAGTTGTTTTTGCTTCTTCCGAAGGTGAGCAAAAATCTTGGATAAAGGATGATTCAATCAGTGTCTACACCTATCATTTTCTCGAAGCTTTACAAGGTGCTGGGAATAAAGCTGGAGATACAGAAGTGAGGGTTTCTAATATTATGAATCATATTGGTAAAACTGTACCCGATAGCGTGCAAAGTCAATACAAGCAAGAACAAACTCCACAATTTGATATGACAGGAGGAGATTTTGCGATCGCGCAATTACGAGGTGGAAAGGGTTTACCTAGTAAGGGATGGGATGAGGTTAAACCGGAAGCAACTCAAAAGATTAATAAAATAGCTCAAAATATTCAGCAGTATGGTAGATATATCACTAATATCAATGAAGTACGTGATGTTCAAAATTTCCATATTGGTGATGTTATTAATAAAAATTAATTGCTGAAAACAGAGTCTCAGAATTAGAAATGATGATTGAAGATGAAATAAACTCTATTTTAGATCGTGTTACCAGACATCAACACACTGAAGCGGATATTGTATCTTTGCGTCAGTTACTTAATGATCTGGCGCAGTTAGGTAAGAATATTGTCAATATTGGACAGGTTCATGGAGGGGAATTTCAGATTGGCGATCGCACTTACTATGGTACAGATGCGGAAACAATCAAGGCAGCTGTTCGAGAAATATTGCCAGAAATCATCAACAGTATAGGTATAGAAAAATCATTCCCGCAAAATCCCCAAAGGGACTATAAGTCTAACTTATCATCTCAAGCTAGTAGTCAAAATGTTTTATTAATAAACAATTTAAAAACACAATTACCCCCAACAACCAAAACTTTTGAGTTTGCAGTATTAACAATTGATGCTCAAGGAAGAGAAAAACGCACCAGTAAACAAGCTGAATATTTCATCGAAACTTTGAGTAATGGTATTGGATTGGAAATGGTATATATCCCAAGCGGTAAATTTACAATGGGTGCGTCTAGAGAGGAAGAAAGCTCTCAAGAAGACGAAAGACCTCAACACATAGTTAATATTAAATCTTTTTTTATAGGTAGATATCCGATTACTCAAGCACAGTGGAGGGTTGTTGCAAATATCCCACAAATGAATCACTATCTTGAACCTGAACCATCTTATTTTAAAGGAGATAATTTACCAGTAGAACGAGTTTCTTGGTATCATGCACAGGAATTTTGTCAACGTTTATCGCACGAAACAGGGAGAAAATATCGTTTACCGACTGAAGCTGAATGGGAATATGCTTGTCGTGCTAGAACTTCAACTCCTTTTCATTTTGGAAAAACAATTACAACAAATTTAGTTAATTATTGCGCTCAAAGTAACAATATTAATGACATTTATCGCCAACAAACAACAGAAGTTGGTAGTTTTCCGGCGAATAATTTCGGTCTGTGTGATATGCATGGTTTAGTTTGGGAATGGTGCGAGGACTACGAACATGAAGATTATATAGATGCACCATCTGATGGTAGCGGATGGATAAATGATGGAAATGAGGAATACAGAATTTTGCGTGGTGGTTCCTGGGATTCTTCTCTTAATTTGTGCCGTTCAGCATCCCGCTTTTCTGGAAATCCAAGTGTTCCTAAAAAAGAAGTTGGTTTTCGAGTCGTTTTTTCTGAAACATGAAATTTGCTAGTTACTATCTAATCAATTGATAAATTCTAGTTTTGATATCCTCAACAGAAGAGGATTCAGAAATTTGTATACTGGTTTCTCGGCGAATTTGAACTTTGGGATTTATTGATGACCGATTACACTGCTTTCTGTAAGGATGAGAAAGCCAATGCCAACTTCCTATAATAGCAAATTTGGTATCGCAAACCAGAATTTTTTCATTAGTTCCTTCACTTTCAATATGTACGTCTTGACCTAAGCGGATAAGACATGAATCAGAATATTGAGAAAATAATTCTCTCAAATTGTTCTCAATTGATACATCGTTATTATCATTCTCTCCGCTCTCTTTGTCTTGTTTACCGTAGATTACTGTAACTTTGATTCCTCTTTCTAAAACTGAGACTACATCATTTAGAAATCGTTTTGATTCATTTCCTCGTATCCAGGGGGTGACAATAATCAATTCCTTTTCGGCTTGTTCAAAAGCTTCTCTAAAAATTCTTAAATGGTCACAATCATAAACTGTGGTAGTTCCCGGTTTTGGCTCGGAATATTGCGAAATTTCTGCCTCAGTCTTATATTCTAAAATGACCCCGTTTTCTCGAATGTGTTCGACAAGCTGGCGAGTGAGGTTTCCTTTTTCTAATCTATAAAGATTACCTACTAAAATAAATAATTCTTTTGCTCTCGATACAGCAACGTTTAACAGATTTGGTCGTTGGTTTATCCAATTAACATTATCTTGTGCTTGGCAGACTTTTGTAGACAGGATAATTACTTTATTTTCAGAACCTTGGAAAGTATGAATTGTTCCAACTGATTTTTTGTTAAATTTTGGATATTTTCTGATTATTGCATCTTCAAGAGCATTAGCGTGAAGTTTAAAAGGGGAAATTACACCAATATCTTCTAATAAATAACCTTGATTAAGCAAATGCTGAATTATCTCGCATACAGCAGTAACTTCCTCCTGATTAACTTTATTATGGCTATTACCCTCTACATGGTAAGCAATTAAGTTTGACTCTAATTTTGAATCAACTAGTTCTGTTTTGACTTCTAATCCATAACCAGCAATAGTATCACAGTATTTAATAATGCTAGGTTGACAGCGATAATGCTCAATTAAACAAATTCCTTGACTCTTTTCGTTATCTTCTCCACTTGCTCCAGCAGCACGATGATAGGTAGTGGCGCTATCTTCTTCCGGACTATAACGATGGTAATCAATTTCTGTTAACCCTTTATCTAAAAAGGATGTTTGACGATAATTCTCGCGTGTTTGGTTACTTAGCGATATAATTGGCTCAATTTGTAGAGGATCGCCGACAATAATTGCTTTGCGCGATCGCACCAACAATGGAAAGGTTTTGTGTAAGTCAATCATTCCCGCTTCATCTACAATTGTGCGGTCAACACATTCGGAAACCCAGGGGAGCATATTGCGGATTGAAAGCAATGTACTTGTAACGACAGGAAATAGCAAACTTAAATTTTTAATGTGTTCATCTAAATTTTCTGCTATCGTATATTTAGATTTCCAAGCTCCTGAAAGAAAGCTTGAATACAGTTCTAAAGTCTTTTTAACCTCTCCTTTCGATTGAAGTGCTTCCTGAGTTAGAAATTCCCGCGATAGAAGAAAAATCTCCTGCTGTTTGGCATGAAAATTTTTAGAAAATGTAACATAAAAATTTTCTAGTGGGTTTGCTAATCTATTTTCTAATGTTGTTAAATTTTCACTTGTTTGCTTTATTTGCTCCTCCGTGACAATTATATTTCTGGAAGTTTCTTGTAATCTGGCTTGTATGCTTTCTAGTTCATCCGCTCTGTTTAATCTTTCCCTAACCAATCTTGCTTCTTGAACTAACTCACTACGAGTTGTAGGGTTCCCTACACGAAAAGGAGTATTAAACGTATTTTCAATTGCTGATTCACAAGCTAATACTGCTTTTGTGATAAGATTTTTTTCTGTGTTTCTAGTTATCCAGCGCCATAAACTAACCCACCAAGATAATCTTCCCTCTGGTAATTGTCGCAATGCATTTTCAAAACGCAAGTTAATTTTGCGATATTCTTCGATGGGAAGCTGCTCATACTCAGCCAAATCTACTGCTCGTCCCTGAAAGTTAGTTCTACTTGCTAAAATTTCATCTAAATCTTGCCGAAGCGTTTGTATTTGAGTTTGAAGTTTAGTTAGCTGCTGTTTGTCCAAAAACCTTTGATGACGAGCTTTTAAATAATTAGATTCCTCGGTTAAAAAATCATATTTAATTTGCTTGATACTCTCTTTTAGGAAATTGTAACGAGATTCATTAAAGGAATTTTGTTGTAAATAATTAATTGCATTTTGTAAATATTCTACAGCACCCCCAGGTGATTGAATATTATTTTTACTTCCTCCTTTTAAATAAATAAATTTATGTTCTAAAGATGCGTTGTTTAACCACTTATCCAGTTTCTCGATAACATTGTCAACAGCTTGGTTATTTGTACTAGTGACAACTGTCAAATTATTAATATTTTCCTCTTTCTCAATTAAATCAAGTGCACGATTAACTACTTGTTGAGCAATAACGTGAAGAATAAGAGTTGTTTTTCCTGAACCTGGAGGACCCTGTACAGCAGTTAAAGGTTGTGTTTGAGTGTGTTTTAATGCCGTTGATTGTGAATTAGTTGGTGCATGAATTGGGAAAGCACCCATATAAGTAACTTCGTGCTTTGGAAGTTGAGGTACACCAAACAAATATTCGTAAGCTGGATGTCCTTTTGACCAGTTTTTCGAGCTTGATTTGATTTCTTTGAGGTCTTGCTTGAGATTTCTAGAGTATATAGCTCCTGTAAACTCAAATAAATATGGTTGTCGTTGAATTTGGTAAGGAGAAATAACAACCTGCTGCATCCACTGTTCGTAGGTTTGAAACTCAACGCCAAAGGTCGTTTCAAGAAAGCGTCGCAAACCGTCTTGAGTAATCAATTGCTCACATTGTTCATCATCCAACTTAAGAAAAGTGGCTAAGTTTTCTCCAGCTTCTATTAGTGTTAAGGAATCTAGGTTCCACCCTTGTTCTTGATGCGCTCCCTGAAAGATGGATGTAACATCTAAGCAAAATAGAGGACAAAAATAAGATTTTCCCTTTTCGACATTTACAACTTGTGGAAATGATAAAACCCACACAGATTCTTGTTGATTTTGTTGCCCTCTGGGTAGTTTTTTTTGTAGTTCTAAAAATATATCTCTATCTATTAATACATGGTTACCTAAAAGCCTGATACCACGTTTTTTTACAATTTTTTGATTATTAGCTTCAACTCTGGCGTTACTGTAATCATCCAAAGCAATGTAGTCAAACCAGGCGCTAAGAATAGCATCTATCTTCCTCGTTTCGTTCAAAACTACCTCCGATTTACTACACCCAATATCGATGTTCCTTGTAAACAAGTTTACCGTAATGATAGGGATAATTGGCTACGAGTACATATTTTATTTATACATAGATTATTTGATATACCATTTTGCTTAAGTATCAGATTTGAAAATCAAACATTCAACGTTCAACAAATTCTTTCCATTTACCGCTCCAACTGCGATAAAATACTGAGCAAATTGGTAGTATTCACAATATAAACACCTGTAATCTCATTACTAGAAATATCGACATCACCCTTTGTAAAGCAAAGCATCGCAGTTACCCATCTCGCACCTTTTAAACTCTTCACTTCCTTCGCTTGACCTTTCACTTTCCCGATCAAATCCCCTTCCTCAAAATCATAAGTATTTCTGCCATAACGCTTTCGCAGACGACTACCTTCGTAAACTTTAGTGCCACCGTGGGATTTGACATCAATTACATACCAATTGCCTTTAGGAGAGTGCAATACTAAATCCGCATCTCCCCATCTCTTGATTCGTAAGTTGTATTCGATGTGCCATCCTTGACGCTGCAAGGGACGTAATAAAGCGGCTACATCCTTTTCAGCTTTAGCACCGCGTTGAGCATCTTCTGCTCGTTTTGTTAAATGTCGTCCACTGCGGTATAAATAGTAGGAGCTTGCTAACCCTCCTAGTGAGAGCAACAATCTAAAAGAAGAAGTATTATTAGTGACAAACAGAATAACCGTACTAATAAGGACAGCTACTGCTAGAGCATAGCGCAACAATGCTGACTGGTGTCTTTCCCGACCCAGTTTACGGATATTTTCTCCTGGTGGTCTTTTTGTTGGCGGCAATTTACTATATGTTGTAAGTGTAAAATATAGTACAGGTAAAGTAACCTGTGTGGCTTTTAATCCCAATATAGGTGAATGAAGATTTTTGCCTCCACGTCAACAATAGCTACGAGAATCGATTTTGGAGCTTGGGAATTGTAATATACTAATTGGAGTAAGAACTGGGTTTACAGCCAAGATTCAATGGTCAATGTTCTCACTTGTTGAATCCTCTGAAAGTCGCTGTCGGCTGACACAAGGATAAGACCATGTTGTAAGGCTACAGCCTCAATCCAAAGGTCATTTTCATCAAAGCCTAGATCAGTTATTTTCGTTTTTCTCCGCTTACTTTTCTCCTTCGGTGCAAACTGATTGAATAAAGCGGCTTTCAGTTGTCCGTAGATAGTAGCAGTAGATCCATCAATATTATGGATGTATATACCTGTTAGAAAATGGTGAATTAGTGCTAAGTTACTTTCTTGGCGTTGAGAACGTTCTGCCATGTCTATCAGTTCACCTTGAACGATGACGCAGGTTGTAATTACAGAATTTTCCACTTCCGCAAGGCGATTAAGCACATTAGCATTACCAAGTATTGCTTGGCTACAGTGATTTGTATCTAACAGGTACATTATTCAAAAGGGTTTTCGTAATCAAATTTGGCTTTGCCACGAGTGGCATAAACTAATTCAAGACATTCTTTTAAATCATCACCTTCCCATTTACCAATTGTTTTTAAGTGTTCGAGCAGTGAGCGACCTGTGGAATTTACTGTAGTATGAGCAGCGGAAGGAGCCACTTCAGACACAGGCTGTGTTTGGGTTTCCTTCGTTTTCAAAAAGCGTATAAAGTCTAGCGTTTCAGCCAGAATGGTATCTGGGGTCGATTCGATTTCCAAAAGAAGCAGTTCTTTGATAGTCATATTGGGTATGTCCTCTACTGGAGCGAAAATCTAGGTATAGCAGCATCAGTCTTTTTCATTATCGCAATAGTTTCTTTTAGCATTACTACACTATGTTCCAAGTGTTCAGCCAGGAGTCAGTCTAATGCGCGAATTTCGCCTTGGCGTAAATTCACCAATGAGTAAATCTATATTTTCACCTTGCTGCCATTTCACCCATACAGCCATCAGAAAATCTACCAATTCACTTTTATCAATCTCTACACCACGTCTTTTGAGTTTGAGTAATTCTTCCTCTACATCTAAATCTGTTGAGCGTTTCACATAGTAAGTGCGCCCAATCCAAGCTTCATCAGACCGCTTTCCAGTTGCAGGTCTGCCACGTTTGCGTGGTTCTTCTGGAGTTGGTGCTGGTGGGGGTTGTGTTGAAGGGGAGCAACGCGATTTGGTGAGGTGTGAAATTTTTGTAATATAAGTTACCTAATTTGGGAGCGATCGCTACCTAGAAAAGGTAAAAATAGGGAACTTCGACCAGGGTTTATTGGGAATAAACCCTAGTAATTGAGATATAAAATCCGATCTCACATTTTCGCGTTGCTCCCTGTTGAAGTCTGTGTCACGTTACTCTCTGTGGTTGCTTCTGTTGATTTTTCTGGCTCTTGTTGTGGTTCTTCTTTGGTTTCAAATACGAACTATATTCTCAGTTACTGGCAAGTTACACCGATTTGCTACACGAAAACGGCGAACACAGGTTAAAAAACAATATTGCTGGAGCCATGATGTATCTAGTGCTTAGGGACTAGCAGGAAAATAAAGTACCAACTAAACCGGGACGATAGTAATATCCCATTTGGGTAATGTTTCAGAACGTTGCCATTGGGGTTGGTACTGTTCTAACTCTTGTGATAGAACCTTAATTCCTTTTTCATAGGTGGTTTCAACCAGATGTACAATGGGCGCAATTCCTTTCCAGGTCATA
>JAKOMP010000134.1 GCA_022241785.1 Cyanocohniella sp. LLY
CGGTGCAACGACCAACTCAGACTCCGGTGTTACCGATATTCGCAAGTGCGATCGCGTCTTTGAAGCGTCAGGGCGAACGCATCTAAAGTACTYTCAATGGCAAACAAGGTTAAGAKCTGATGAAAAAATTAATATTTCTGGTTTGATTTATTTCCCAAACCTGGAAGCGATTGCTTTATTATGCTTACTGCTTGGAGGTGAATGAGTATTCGTGCCAATTGCGAATGGGGCGATACCCAATCGCTTGATAAATATGATTGGCTGTGGAATTGGCTAAATCTGCTATGAGGAAACAATGGCGGCATCCCTGGTCTAGCAGTTTTTGGCTTAATGCAGCGACACAGTTTTAATCAGTGATATGTAAAATTTAGCACTGATTGAAAAAAAGGTGATCAAAGATTGGGTGACAATGCTTCAGACCAGAGAAACTGCATTTCCTCACAGGTAGCCAGTAACTCATCCAACTTGCCGATCGCTTCGACATTACCATCTTTAAGCACAATAATTTGATCAGCCTGCTGTAAAGCCACCTGACGATGAGAAACAGCCAAACAAGTAAACTTATTCGTTGCCAACAAACCCTGCCATAAACTGCGTTCAGTCTCCACATCCAAAGCACTAGACAAATCATCAAACACCAACAACTGAGACTTGCGGACAAACATCCGCGCCGCCGCCGCCCGTTGAATCTGTCCTCCAGATAATTTAGTTCCCCTGGGACCGACAACAGTATATAAACCATGTTCTAAATTAGCGATATCCCTTTTCATCACCGCCAAATGAATAGCACCAGCTAAATCAACTTGATCCTCCGGCAGTCCTAACAAAATATTATCGCGTAAAGTTTCGCTAAACAGTTGCGGTACTTGGGCAGTATAAGCACTCCGAGGAGGAATAAAAAAAGCGGCTGGGTCTTTGACTTGGTAGTTATTCCAGAAAATTTCACCTGTATGTTGAGGTAACAACCCCAACAGCACCCGCAATAAAGTACTTTTACCAGAACCAATCCGCCCAGTGATCACCGTCAATGTACCTTTTTTCACAGTTAGATTCACCTGAGAAATACCACACTGAGAACCAGGGTAGTAATAACTTAAATTCCTCACCGTTAGCGTTTCCAAATGTTGGTCTTGACGGGGAAGTTCAGGTAACTGGGGTAATTTACCGCGCAGATAAACCGGCTCATGGGCAACTAAACTTAAAGGTGGTACACCCGGTATCAGTTCAGACAGTCGCAGCAAAGACACCTCAGTTTGAAAATAAAGAGTCAAAGACGAGCCGAAAAAGCCTGCAATCACCGCAAACTCTCCCAAATAAGTCACAAATAAAGCCAAATCACCAACTGTGAAAGTGTCGGTTGTAGTATTTTGGATAATGTGAGCCGCCGCTAGTAGTAAAATAGCCGTACCCAGATTTGACAAATTGGTTAAAAATGAATTGAGTACTTCACTCAACAACAAATCTTTCAGGGCAGCTTGACGACGCACTTCATTGACTCCCTGAAGATATTCCACTACCCGTTTTTCGCTACCAGCCAGCTTAATTGCTTGTACTGCCGTGAATATCTCCCCTAATAACCCCGTTACTCCTCCAATTGCTTCCTGATTAGCTTGTCGATATTGACGGATGCGCTTACTAGCGAAATTAATAGTCGCAACTGTCACTACAAGAGGGGCAAACACCACCAATGCTAACCACAAGTTAATGCGAGATAAAACTCCCAAACCAATGATAATTGCTAAACCTTGGGCGATAGGGTCAAGAGAAAAGGTTAAAAAATCCAGAATTACCGTAATATCATCCCGAAAACGAGAAATAGCTTCTCCAGATGAACTCGGTAATGCTTGTGCTGCTGGTCGTTGCCAGATATGAGTGAGTAAATGTTTACGTAATAAAGTAGAGACATACATACGAAACACACCATCAGCAGTGATACCAATCAACATGAATCCTTGCTGTGCCACAATATTTCCCACCAATAAAGCCAACAATGTCCAAACATTCACCCCGATGGTTGTTTCACCTGTGATGGTATCGAAAATCTCACGGATAATCAGTCCAGGTACTAAGAGAAAGAAGTAATATAAACCACTAGCTAATAAACCATTGGCTAGGTAAAATACGGGTTTGTAGCGAATTAATTCTAGTAAGTATCGCCAAGTCGGAATTGTCATGTCGCTTTGCTTTGAATTTAGAAAAGTGTTCACGTCCCAAAAGCCTCCTCTAAGCCGATTTGCAGTAATTGGGCGAAGCGAGACTGAGGATTAGTGGCTAATTCCTGGCGTTGTCCGTACTCTAAACAATGACCGTCTTCTAAAATCATGATTTGGTCTGCCCGTTTGACTGTGGCTAAACGATGAGCAATGATGATGGCGGTGCGTCCTACTAACAAACGGTCAATTGCTTTTGTCAACAATTGTTCTGTAGCTGGGTCGAGACGGGATGAAGCTTCATCCAGAATTACCAAACCAGGATTTTTGAGAAACACCCGCACAAATGCTAGTAACTGTGCTTGTCCGGCTGATAATCCGCTACCACCAGGAGCTAGTATAGTGTCTAAACCTTGTGGTAGAGATTGATACCAGTCCCCTAAACCAACTTCTTGAATCATTTCTTCAATACGTGCATCGGGGATAGATGATTCAAACAAAGTCAAGTTATTGCGGACGCTGGCGTGGAAAAGTTGAATTTCTTGGGTGACAATCCCGATGTGTTCTCGTAGTTGAGTTATGGGGATATCGAGTAAGTTGACTCCATCCAAACGAATTGTGCCTTGGGTGGGGTCGTAAAGTCGCAGTAGTAAACGGGTAATGCTAGTTTTACCACTGCCTGTGCGACCCAACAAACCAAGAATGCTGTTTGGTGATAAGGAAAAGGAGATATCGCGCAATACTAAATCTGATGTGGCGTTGGGGTCACGAATGGGGTGTAGGGAAGACGGTATTGGTCGAGGCTTGGAATCCCCAGCAATAAAATCGTCTTGAGAAGACGAGGCTTGTGACCCACTGGTTGTTGGGGCTATTTCTTCCCCTACACCCCACACCCCAAACCTGCAACCCCGCCCCAACGGGGCTTGGTCAGGTTGGGACTGGGGATAACGAAAGTCAACATGGTGGAAACTGACGCTGAGTGCTTGCTGTGTCAGAGTTGTTTGTCCTATATCTAAAAGAGAACTTTGGGTGGTGAGTAATTCTCGCACTCGAATTAAAGCCGCACTAGCTTTTTGTAAGTCTTGTATTTGGCGACCAAATTTTTGAATGGGTTGTTGTAATAATTCGATGTAGCGATAGATCAGGTAAACTGTGCCAATGGCAAAGGCGTTATTCAAAAACAGTGTGATGCTAACGCCTAAAATTACGGCTTTTCCCAGGGTGAACAGACTAATCCAGATGCTAAATACTCCTGCACCAAAGGTTTGTGATTTTACCAGTTTGGGAAATAAATCGCGCGATCGCTCGTAGAATCTGTGCATGACGTAAGCTGTTGCACCATTGGCACTGATATCTTCTGTACCAGAAAGTCGTTCTCCTAAAAAACCAAACAAACTGGCACTGGAGGCACGTTCTGCTTGAAAATAAGGAATGACTATTTTATTGATATGTTCAGAGGTCAGTACTAAGATGACCACCAAGGCGATCGCTGTGATGCCAATACGCCAGTCAATGTAAAATAAAGCGATCAATACACCAATGGCGAAGATACTGTTGCCGCAAAAATCGATGATGAAACGCGAGAAAAAATGATTTAATTGACTGATATCACCATCTATGCGTTCAATTAAAGCACCTGGTGTTTGCTGATTGTGAAAGGACATATCTAGTTGTAAGCAGTGCAAAGTGAGATTTGCCCGGAGTCGATTGGTAGCCTGTAAGCCGATGTCTGCGGCGAGATAGGTTTCTAGCAAGGAAATGAGTTGCGTTGTCAAGGCGATGCCTAAGAACATCAGGGCTAATTGAATGAGGCGGGAGAAATCTGCCTCGGAGGTGGCTATATCAATAAATGCAGCTAAGATTTGGGGATTGAGCAACCGTAAGCCAATACCCAGGAGTAAGAGAATTAAGAGTAACAGTGATTGATGCCATAACGGTTGGAGATATTTGATTAATGTGGAAACATAGTAATTACGAGATATTTGCATATTTCTCAATCAGTAGTAATGGCTTGACAGACATGACCCCAAAAGAAGAACTGATTCAAGCTATTGAGCGTTTGCGTAGCATGTGCAAAGCACAATCGCCTGATGAGCTTGTCTGTGCGCTTTTGCAATTACTAAACGTGTTACAGTCGCGGCGATCGCCTGAAGTTGTGTCACCCGTTGAGCAAAAAACAATACTGGAACGTATGGGAGGAGAACCCAAACAAATGCTTTCGGTCGGTGGTTTATCAGATCGTGATCGTCGCCGCGCTCTAATTGAAATGCGTTTGCAGCAAAAAACAGGCAAGATTCATGAATAATTCAGTGATTCTAGTGGATACAGGTGTGTTAGTTGCACTGTATGACCTTATAAATTACTGAGTCAGGAAATTTGTGATTCAGACTGTGATATTAAATATTTGGGGATCAACTTCATATCCTTGAAAAACATTTAGTACATCTGCTGCTTTTTCCAAAGGAAAATACCAGGACATATCTTCTCTAGACAAGCGCCATCCTGGAATTAATTTGGCTTCGTGCTGATAGTTTTTAATTTCATCTTTTGGTGTATAAACTACAATGTATTTTTCTTTCAATCCGATGCGATGCGTTTTTTCTTGAATATCAGGGGGTAAATCTAATTGCTGATGGGTTGATTTTTTGGTTTTGTCTGTTTTCATAAATCGAGGACATACCCAATTACTAGATATTGTCGGCCATCCCCTCTGTAGAGCTTGGGGACAAATAGTTTGCAGTGTGAATTTACAATCAATTAGTTGCAAGCCCATTGTTTCTACTTGTTTTAAGCCTTGTTGAATAATAGAATTATTTTCAAACTCGATAATCTGATGACATTGAACACACACAATATGATGATGATAGGTAGATATAGTGTTGAATTCGTAATGTTTTTGTGCCTGTGCCAATTCTACTTCTCGGATAAGCCCCATATTAGTCATGATTTTGAGGATACGGTAAACTGTAGATAAACTCATTGTTCCCCCACGTTCTAGCAGTAACGAGTGTACTGATTCGGCGTTCAAATGATTACCTGTTGGCAGAGTTTGGAAAATCTCAAAAATTAATTGACGTTGAGGAGTCAATCGATAACCTTGAGCATTTAATTTGGTTTTTAAGGTCTTAAAATCGTCCATAAAAACAGCCCAATAAAATCTTTCAGTACACAATGGCGGTCAAGACTTGTACTGAGCAGTTCGGCAAGCTCACTGTAACACTTGTCGAAGTATGCCCACCCTACAAGATTTACACTCTATAAGTCTGTACCTCATTTAATTGCAAAGCGCTGTATTTGCATAACATCACGTTATTAGTTGCGAATTACGTACAGCCTGGCGGCATCTGTAGGCTCTATTACGAATTACGAATTACGTACAGCCCTGGCGGGCATAGCTTCGCTTACCGCGTTAGCGTGCCGGAGGCTCTATTACGAATTATTCGGTAGGGGAATTTGTGCGAAAATAGCAGGCTGCAATATTTCGGGAATTTGTTTCCAAACTACATTTCCTTTATCACTTTTGATATACAGTTGCATAAACTCTAGTAAAGCTGTGGCACTTTCTTCTGGGGTGAGATTGACGAACAGATAGGTGGCTTTATCTGGACTGGCGACGGAGACAACACAGCCATGATTGCACGCCCATAAGCAGCCTACTGGTTGAATTTCAATTTCATCATCTGGGAATTTTTCACCGCATAAAGTGTTGAGTTGGTCAAGTAAAATATTTCCATCAAATGGGGGCTTTTCTGGTCTTTTTTCAGATGAACGGTGGCAGGATTTACAGATGAATAGGGTGTGTTTAGACATGGGTTTAGGGAGTATTAACCAAATATTTATACAAATCATCAATCACTAGATCAGCCGCAAGTAAATTTGATCCTGTCCATGTGTAGCTATTGACAAGATAGACCTGATTTTTCTGAACAGCCTTGAGTTTTTTCCACAGAGGTCTTTGCTGCAATCTTTCAAAATCTGCTCTACCTTGCTTATCAAAAGCTAAGAAGAACAAAACATCACCATCTACTTGCTCCAGCATCTCTTCAGAAATGTTATAAATTGCACCAACAGTAGAAATATTTTGTGCTGCTGGGCGTTGAAGACCTAGATCGCTAAGAATAGAACCTGAGAATCCGCCTTTGGTAAAGGCAAACATACTAAAACCAGCACTCCCACAAACAGATATTTTTTGGTCTTTATAGCGATCGCCTAAAGCTATCTTCAGGTCTTCAATGCGCTGGTAATAATGAACTAAAGCCTGTTGTGCTTTTTCTTCTTTTCCTAATATCTTAGCGATGAAATTGAAGCCCTCTTTCCAGTTCAGCACTACATCTTTAGATGGAACTATTACTACAGGAGCAATTTGAGAAAGTAGAGGATAAGTGTCTCTAACGGACTCTACAGCTAAAATTAAATCGGGTTTTAGCAACAACATCCTTTCTAAGTTACCCTCAGATTCATTTAAACCTAATGACACGATTCCTTCCGTCCTATTCCCTAGATAGGTTTGGTTGTTCATATAATTACCGTCTAACTGCTCAATTGAACGAACATTGGCACCAATGGGTTTAACGCCAAGAACAAGGGTATGACCTAGTATATGTTGCAGAAGAGTGACAACACGCTGAGGGTTATTAGGAATGCAGGCCTCACCCATTGCGTGTTGTACAACTCGGCAAGGGATTGAGGATGGTTTAGTAATTTGTATCGTGCTATGCTCAACATCTGTACTGCTACAGGCTGAGATGAAGGCGATAGTGAGCAGTGATATTAATAACATTGGTACTACCCGCCTCAGCCCCTCCTTTCTCAGCCTAAGCTTTGCCCAAATTTTGATTTTGCCTGGGGTGGGGATCAAAACTGCCATGAAATAGTCCCCTGCACAGTAAACGGTGTACCAGGAAACACCTGTTGGGGGAATCCAATACCTTCAAAATAACCTACATCGAACAAATTTTTAAAATTGAGGGCAGCACGGAAGCGATCGCGATTGTAAAAAATTGCCGCATCCGTCCGTAAATAGCTAGGCAGTTGAAAGCTATTGTCTAAATTTCCTTGTCGTTCTCCAACATAGAATAAGCCCAAGCCAAATCCTAACCCTTGTAAATCACCCTGCTGAATTTGATAGCTTGTCCACAAATTAAAGGAATTTTCCGGCACATTACTCAACCTATTACCCACAGGAAGCGTGTTGTCTTCAGTAATTTCAGCATTGATGTAAGCATAACCCGCGATAATGTTCCATCCGGGAAGGATTTCACCTGCAATGCTGAGTTCTGCACCTCGGCTGCGCTGCTCACCTGTTTGAATCGAGAAGTCTGGGTTATCTGGATCGTTGGTCAAAACATTAGAGAGAGTTAGATCGTAGAAGGCAAGAGTTGTCGAAAGTCGCTCGCTTAAATCTGCCTTGACTCCAACTTCATATTGAGTGCCTCGCTGTGGTTCAAAAGGATTATCACCAAAGGCAGTACCAAGAACTGGGGCAAACGATCGGCTATAGCTGGTATAGAGAGAAATTGGTTCAATGGGTTGATAAACGATGCCTAAACGTGGGCTAAAAGCATTTCCTGAACCACTATTAGTACTACTCTGAAAACGAAAGTCTTGCTCAAACCAATCGAATCGCCCACCTAGTAGCAACTTGAGATTTTCTGTTAGTGTCACCTGATCTTGAACATAAATTCCCAGAGTTCTAGTTAATTGATCTCCATCAAAAGCGTCGATAGAAGATCCAGTGACTTGACCATACACAGGGTTAAATATATCTAGCGTTGTCGGTATAATACTAGACCGTTCAAATCCTAAGAATGAACTGCCCAGATCGATGCCCACAAGTAATTGATGGTCGATTGACCCCGTTGAAAATTCGCCAGTCAGGTAGGTAGCTAGGTCGTAGTCGTCGTAATCGACAGTATTGGTGATTGCTTGACGATTTAAGGTTCGATTATCATTGGCAAGACCACCTTCGGTAATAATGTAGAAGTCATTTGCAGGTTTATTTTTTTGAATTCTTGCTGAAAAAGCATTTTGTAATGACCAATTGTTGTTAAACTGATGCTCCAACCGATATCCGACTCTGGCAACAGAGGTATCAATAACACCGTTGGGTTCTCCAAGGAAGCGATTACGTGGGATTTGACCATTTGGATTAGGAAGTACTGTGCCCACTGCGGGCAAACCTGTATAAGCAACAGTGCTTCTTTGTGTGTACTCGCCTTCTATGGTCAAGCGAGTTCGCTCTCCAATATCCACACTCACAACGGGTGAAATAGAGAAAACACTTGTTTCCAAAAAATCAATAAAGCTGCCTCTATCCTGGTAGCCTACATTCAAGCGATACAACACGCTTCTGGAGTCGTTCAATGGCCCAGACAGATCGATTGCACCTTGGTAGAAGTCAAAATTGCCAATCGTGGCATCAACAGCATAAAAAGGATCGCGTAGTGGTTGTTTTGTCACTATGTTGATAGTTCCACCTGGAGAGGCGTTTCCATAAAGCACAGAAGCTGGCCCTAAGAGTGCTTCGATTCTTTCGATGTTGGGAGTAAATTCCTGAAGTATATCTCCACCTTCTCTTAGTCCATTTCTGAGAATATTGCCACCACTACGGCTTGACGTACCAAAACCTCGAATAGTGTAACCAGCACCTGAGAAAGCTTCTGGAGCAGTATTTGTAGTTACCCCACTCACGTTTCTTAAGGCTTCATCTAGACTGTTAACGTTCTGATCGCGCAATACTTCTTGAGGAATAACTCGAATCGATTGGGGAATATCCCGCAATGGTGTATCCATCCGCGTCCCCACGCTGGCATTCGGCACGCGATAGCCATCCTGTTGTCCGGTGACTATTAATTCAATCGAGTCATTCTGCTGTGTGACTGGTTCATCTGGGGGTGCTTCACTTGTCGGCTGCTCAACTTCAGGCTGCATTGCCGTTGCAGCAGGTGTGAAACCAAAAATCAACCCTTCATCACTGTCAAATAAATCCACTGCTGGCAATCCTGCTTCACCCGCCACTGTCACCCGAATAGTATTAGCATCAATGTTAGTAACCGTTATCTCTGTAATCCCCTCAATTGGGTTTTGGGAACTGAATGTAAACCCATCACCACTAGCTAAACGCAGTTGAGCATTGGGAATATCCGCAATAAAATTATTCTCAGCACTACGATTAGTGATTTGCAGTTGTTCGCCTTGAGTTGTTTGTAATATCACCTCCACACCTTTTTCAGTGGGATTTGCTTGTACTCCTGTGACTTCAATTACAGCCTGCTGCTCAGGGGGGTTAGTCGGTGCTGGCGACTGCGCTAACATTTGGGCGCTAGTGCTGGGATGCTCTATTTCACTCAGTTGGGGGATTTCTCTAATTTTCCGAGATTGACGTAATACAGAAGCAATAGATTGACTCTGAGTTTGTGAGTTTGTTACCTGCTGGGCTGTTGCACTCATGGCACACAAAAGCCATACAGAACTTGTGAGTAATAAAATTGGCGATAACTGCTTGGTTTTCATTGGCTACACCACACACCTGGCAAGACTAAATAATGCACTCGATTTTCAATTCCAATAGATTTAGCTTCCTATTAATCAGGAATCTATCTCAGTAAAAATGAGAATAAAGCATTTTTTGAAAATGAAGTTGCCCCAAACGGATTTTTTCTTGCCCCAAACGGATTTTTTTCGGGTGCAGCGAATGAACTCATACCCTACCCGCTTGCATTACTATATTTTTTGTAAAAAATCTACCGTGATATTACTTAAATATATTGACAATAAACAACAATTAATATACATTAAAAACAGAAAGGCGATCGCCCATTCCAGCAAGAAGCCGCGATCGCCTTTCTTTCACCCCTATTTCAGGAGTTAAATACAATGATTACACAATTACAACAGTATTTACCTAGCAATGGCTTAGATACACCCCCCATCAATCAATCTGATTTCAAGCCTAGCCCCAACAGGAAACCAATTAAACATTTACTCATTGGCTCACCCCAAGTCGTAACCAGTACAATTCACCACTTACAAATCATTGGTTACGCCAGCGTTGGTGACTGGAGTGCGTTATTACCAACGGGTAATGCAGATGAAGTGATGAGTATTCTGGTTCGTCAGATTCTCATGCGCTAATTGAAATTTTTCGAGAGGCGATATCCCGCCTCTGTGTAGAGAAATTTAAAAAGGCGGTAAACATAGCCATATCGTTGGTTTATCGCCCTGAACTACTTTGTCAATCACAGTCCACTCAGCAAATATGACCCGCAAACCTCACGATCAGTTCGCCAAGCAGTTTTTAGAAGAGCTATTATCACCTTTGGGTAAGGTAGAAGCCAACAAGGAAGTGATTGATGAGGCTCGACAAGTTGATGTGTTGTTTTCACCAGCACCCACATCTTCTAATCAAGCACAAAGTCTGGGACTACTGGGGAGAATAGCTGTCATGAATACAGCTTTACTCGAACCGTTTCGCAATCAACCCAGCAAAACAGAAGTGCGGAACTGTCTGCTTAAATTATTGACAGTCATCGCCGATTCCCAACGCCAAGCCAAGCGAGAGAATACCACTTTAGGTGAGGATAACTTAGCTCGATTATGGATTTTATCACCATCAGCTTCTCCAGGATTACTGGCAAGTTTTGACGCTAAACTAAAATTAGAAACCTGGTTGTCTGGGGTTTATTTTCTGCCCTCAAGTTTACGAACAGCAATCATCGTCATTAATGAGTTACCTGTGACACAAGAAACACTGTGGTTCAGGCTTTTAGGTAGGGGAGGTGTTCAACAACAAGCAGTACAGGAATTAGTTGCACTACCACCAGAGAATTTACTACGTCGGAATGTTCTCGAAATAGTTTACAGATGGCGAATCAATGTGATGACTCAACAAGAATTAACTCAAGAGGATGAGGAACTCATGATGAATTTAACCCAAGCTTACGAAGAAGCCAGAGCGCAAGCTGTCCAAGAAGGCGTACAGCAGGGCGTACAGCAGGGATTACAACAGGGATTACAGCAGGGCGTACAGCAGGGACAACGACAATTTATGGAAAATTTGTTGCGATACAGATTTGGTTCTGTAGATGCAGAACTTTCAAGAGTTGTTGATGGTTTATTACAGCTATCTCCAGAGGAGTTTACGCCTTTGTGTTTGCAGTTATCCCGTGAAGAATTATTAGCAAGATTCAGCCTCTAATTTTAACGACGATAATTGCTCGGTGTCATGCCTGTATGCCGCTTAAAAGCCTGACAAAACCGACTGGGGCTAGTATACCCGACACGCTGGGCAACTTCAGCAATACCCAAGGAGCGATCGCTCAATAACTGCTGGGCTTGTAGCATCCGACAAGTATGCAAATAGCCAAATACCGTCGTTCCAAATAGATGTCGAAAACCTTGCTTGAGCTTGAAATCATTTAATCCTACAAGTCTTGCTAGATCAATTAATGTGGGAGGATGTTCTAGTTCTTGTTGCACAATAGCTTTAGCCAGATGCAGTCTTTCAATATCTGCGGTGCGAAATTTCAACTGTGTAGAGGATGTTTTCTGCTGTCCTTGTAATTGCTCAAACTGCAACACCAGTAATTCTAGTACCTTACTTTCCAAATATATCCGCTTAAATACCCCTTGATAGGGACAGTTAAGTATCTGTTGAATTGCCTGCTGCATGGCAGGTGTACTTTGATTGAGCGTTTGATGGAAGTTGGTGACAGATTTCCCCTCAATTAACAATTGCAGTAGGGATGGGGTATTGTCCCAACTCATGCCAAAAGACCGCAATCGTTCTAAATCTATCCTAATTCCCACACTCTTCAGGGTTTGTTCGGCTGGGAAATACTCAATCGAGCGCCCTTGTTTGATGTAGCAAAGGCAGGTTTCACCAGTTGTTTCCGAGCGATCTTCTTCAAACTGAATGCCGGGGTTGATGATGCGGCGATCGCCTGCTAAATAAAAATTGGATAACAATACATCTCCCCCAATGCAATCATAATCTAACAATAGGGGTCGCCAATATTCATAGGTATCAATGCCAATACTTAGTCCCGGATGCAGATTAATAACTCTTACTTCCCCTTGTCCCAACTGCTTGGGAATACTCTGCCATCTTTCAAAATCATTCCATTGCCAAGATACTTCGCCACACTCATAGGCTTCTTCCAAGATTGCATCATATTTTGTCTTATCAATCATCTTGGCTGCATCTAGTGGCACGGTTTTTATCTCTGTGAAAATACAGAAAATCAATCAAGCCGAATTATAAAACTTTTAGGAATAATTTGCAATAATTAAGCATATATTCAGCAGCAACGTTTTCGTGAAAAAAGTGACCAGAATTGGAAAAAAATAAAGCGACGGGCATAAACCACATCGCCTTGCTTTCATCACCCCAGAATCCCAATCACCGTAGCCAGAACAGCAGCAGCGTGATTACCTACCTGTTGGTATAAACACCCGCTTGCGCCACTGAATAATCTCAGTGAAACATCCAACAGCCACAAGTTGGTCAGCTAACGGCAAAGCATTGACTAACTCGATGCGAGGTTCACCAGCAACGTAAGAACGTCGCACAGTTACACCTCCTGGCAATTGCTGGGAATATCTATCGACAGGGACACGCGTTTCCTTTTGCGATCGCACAAGCAGAACCCGTGGCACAACACCACCATCAGAGTTGAAGAAACTGTGAGTAGGAATTGATACAGCCGCATCTGCTTATAAAAATCTACATATATCTCATTTCTTGCACCAACCGTAGTCACCCGTACAAGTCAGATAAAGCAGTATTCAAATGTAACACGGGGCAAATTTCAGGAGTTTAGTGATTTAATTAGAGTTGACAATGGTAAACGTGGTCTACATCTGGTCGTAGTTTATTTAGTAATTGGAAAATGCCGTATTCCTTCTCCTTGCGGAGACGTATCTCAATGGTTTACTTGCTGTTTGAGTATTTCTGCCGAAAGTGGATGCTCCCTAGTAATGTTTAGTGTTGAACGCTTTCATCAAATGGGAGTTAAGCAAATTCGATTAGATACAGCAGAAATTAATGAAAGCGCCCGACAGTTATTTACATCGTTTGGTTTTCGCTCAAGCATTATCGAGATGCTCATGGAAATTTAATGACTTGATTTGCCAAAAGGCGATCGCGTAATATCATGTCCGGTTAAACAATTGTCATTGCGTTGGCGTTAGCCTTCCCGCAGGGTACCTTAGCGACGCAATCACACAGGTTTTGGGATTGCGTCGTTCCACTATAATTTTTTTGTCAAAAATAATTCACTATACTGATGACTCGATCAGCGATCGCGTTTAGTCCAACGGCGTGATGCGGACGAACTACTATTTGTAGCGAACTGCAAACATAAACGTTTCAAACTGCAAACAAGGCAATTTTGAAACCACATTAACTGCAAATAAGAGGGGTCTCCAAACCACAATAATTGCAAATGAAACCACATTATTTGCAAACAAACCACAATAACTGCAAATGAAACCACATTAACTGCAAATAAGCCATAACCCTTATGCTAATTGAGTTACAGGCTTCATCGCCTCAAAAGTGTCCAAATTAAACGAACTTTTATGTCGG
>JAKOMP010000135.1 GCA_022241785.1 Cyanocohniella sp. LLY
TACGCCCTACTCCCTACTCCCTACTCCCTACTCCCTACTCCCTACTCCCTACTCCCTACTCCCTACTCCCTACTCCCGATAATATTTCCCCTGATTTAACAAACAGAATTTGCGAAGAATTCAACCACTGGGCATCAAAAGAACTCAGGTGTGTGGTAGTGATAAGAGTTTGAAAACGGTCTTGAATAGCATCAAGTAATTGATTTTGGCGGGACGGATCTAATTCAGCTAGGACATCATCAAGTAAGAGTAGTGGCGGCTCTTGAACAACTTCTTCAATTAATTGTAATTCTGCTAATTTGAGAGCTAGTACTAGGGTTCGTTGCTGACCTTGAGAACCGTATTGACGCGCAGGTGTTTGATTAATAATTAATTCTACTTCGTCACGATGGGGGCCGACAAGGGTAGTACCTCGGGAGAGTTCGGCCGCAGATCGTTGTTGAATTTTGGTTAAAAAAGCTTGTTGTATAACTTCTGGTTGGTTTTGCTCTAAAGGTACACTAGGCAAATAATTGATTTGCAGAACTTCGGTACTACCGCTAATACTAGCGTGCCAAGCCGCAGCGATGGGAGCGAGTCTTTGAAGAGCGCGATCGCGTCTTCTAATTACCTTAGTACCAGTAGTGACTAATTGAGCATCCCAAATAGCAAGTGCTGATTGCTGAGTCTTAAGTGCTGAGTCTTGATTTTGCTTTAAAAAAGCATTGCGCTGGCGTAATACTTGGTTATATTGCTGCAAAATGTGAGCATAAATTGGTTCCAGTTGAATTAACAGTGTATCCAGCCAGTTACGACGATGATCGGGGCCACCCCGCACCAAGTCTAAATCCAAACTAGAAAACTGCACCGCATTCAGCATCCCCAGAAAATCTATTTGTCGGCGCATAGATTCGCCATTAATAGCCACAGTCCGACGACCATTGCGACGGAGAGTTAGAGTTAAATCATGGGTACCAGCTTGTCGTTCCAGAGTGGCATGAATTTGAGCTATATCCTCACCTTCTTGAACGAAATCACGATCGCGCCCCATCCGATGCGATCGCAATGTTGCCAGTAACTCTACAGCCTCCAATAAATTGGATTTTCCCTGAGCATTATTACCCACCAAAATTGTTTTGGCAGCAGTAAACTCAACCTTCTGGTCTTGGTAGTTACGAAAATGTCTCAGGTGTAGGTTTTTTAGATACATAAGGGATTGGGGAACTCGTGGCCTCCTCTGGGGACAAGGGACAAAGGGATAAGGGGACAAGGGGATGAGACAACTTCAATTATCCCAACTTCTTCCCCCACTCCCTACTCCCGTTCGGCTGACGCTCACGGCGAAGCCTACTCCCTACTCCCTCATTTATTTACACGCTCTTCCTACCTGTAAAGCGGAAGAATAATTTCTCCAGTTCAATCCAAACAAACATCAAGGAACTGAAACCAAAACATATTGCTAATTCGTCTAGTGGTAGCCACTGAAGACCAAAGAAAGCCCGCAGGGGTGGGACGTAAATTAGCATTAGCTGTAAAAGCGTAGTCAAGATAACAGCTAGCAAGACAAAGATATTAGAGAAGGGATTCATCTCTATGGTGAGCCGGTTGTTGGAACGAATAGCGATCGCATGACCCATTTGGGCTACACATAAGGAAGTAAATACCATTGTTTTCCACCGTTGCGGATCGAGTCCTGGCCCGGTTACCAACTGGACGTGATTGTAAGCCCACAGCATTAACAGAATCGAAATCACAGCAAAAATAATCCCGATGCGAATCATGTAAGAACCTAACCCCCTGGCAAAAATACTTTCACGGGGATTAAAAGGCGGGCGCTTCATGACATCCGGTTCTGGGGGTTCCACAGCTAATGCTAAGGCTGGTAAACCGTCTGTGACTAAGTTCATCCAGAGAATTTGTAATGGTGTCAAGGGAACACCTCCCAGTCCGAGAAGTGGGGCTGAGGCGATGGTGAGGACTTCGCCAATGTTACTACCGAGGATGTATTTAATAAAGCGGCGAATATTGGTGTAAACTACTCTGCCTTCTTTAGTAGCGGCGACAATGGTTGCAAAGTTGTCATCCAGTAGCACCATATCACTAGCTTCTTTACTGACGTCTGTGCCAGTGATGCCCATGGCAATGCCAATGTCAGCTTGTTTTAAAGCTGGGGCATCATTAACACCGTCGCCGGTCATGGCTACAAATCGGCCCCGACGTTGTAGTGCTTGGACAATTCGCAGTTTGTGTTCTGGGGAAACCCTAGCGTAGATGCTTACCAGGTCAACATTTTGCTCTAGTTCCTGGTCACTCATCCGCTGTAATTCTTGGCCTGTAAGGACTCTATCACCTTCCTGGGCAATTCCCAAATCAAAGGCGATCGCTTTGGCAGTTAATTGGTGGTCGCCTGTAATCATGATGGGGCGAATGCCTGCCTCACGACACTCTTGTACTGCTGCCCTCACCTCTGGGCGCGGGGCATCCAGCATTCCTACTAAGCCTAGCCAGACTAAATTTGTCTCCGATGTCTCATCTGACCCTTCCGGGGGAATTTCTTCCAAGGGTTTGTAGGCAAAACCGAGTACCCGCAAACCTTTACTGGCCATCTGGTCATTTTCTGCCAAAATCTTTTGACGTTGTGCATCAGTTAATGGATCTGAGTGATTACCCAAATGAATCTGAGTACAACGCGCCAAGGTTAGTTCTGGTGAACCTTTGGTAAACATTACATAGGGAGTAGGGAGTAGGGAGTAGGGAGTAGGGGAAGAATTTGGGGTAACTGGAGTTGTCTCATCCCCTTGTCCTCCATTTCCCAGTCCTTGACAAATTACACTCATCCGCTTGCGTTCTGAGGAAAAGGGAAATTCGCCAATGCGGGGTAATTTGCTGTGCCATTGGTCTTTTTCAATTCCCGCTTTACCTGCCAAGGTGATTAATGCACCTTCGGTGGGATCTCCTAAAATTGCCCATTCGCCTTTTTCTTTTTGTAGCACCGAGTCATTACAGACGGCACAGGCCACAAGCAAAGCGGAGATTTCCGGATAATCTTCTACGGGGATTGTTTGACTATTTAACTGAAAATCGCCTGTGGGTGCATAACCTTCTCCGGTGACCCGAAAAGCATTGTTATTGGCATAAACTGATTGCACCACCATTTTGTTTTGGGTGAGGGTGCCAGTTTTATCGGAACAGATAGTAGTTACAGAACCCAGAGTTTCCACTGCTGGCAGTTTACGAATCAAGGCATGGTGACGTACCATGCGCTGGGTTCCTAATGCCAAAGTAACGGTAATTACTGCCGGTAAACCTTCGGGAACTACAGCCACCGCCATACTTAAGGAAATTTCTAGCAATTCTCGTAAGTTACTAAAACCTCTGGCTTGAATGATACCGCCGACCACAACAAATGCAACGAGAACCAAAGAACCTGTCACCAGGACATTACCTAGTTGGGTCATGCGTTGCTGTAAGGGCGTCGGTTCATTTTCTACTGACTGCAACAGGGTAGCAATTCTACCAAGTTCCGTTTGCATCCCAGTGTTTGTTACTAATACCTTGGCGCGTCCTTGGACGACTTCTGTGCCTTGAAAGACTAAATTCAGGCGATCGCCTAATGATGTTTCTTCAGGCAATAATAAACTTGCTTGCTTGTTTACAGATGCTGCTTCCCCTGTGAGTGCTGACTCCCGCACTTGTAAATTCGACTGTTCAATCAAGCGTCCGTCTGCTGCTATCTGCATTCCGGCTTCCAGCAGCATGACATCTCCTGGTACCAGTTCCTTGGCTGCTATCTCCATCAATTTGCCGTTACGGAGGACTCGCACTAAAGGAGAAGTCAGTTTTTTTAGTGCAGCTAAAGCTTTTTCGGCCCGGGCTTCTTGGACATAGCCAAGTACGCCATTGAGAATGACGATAGCCAGAATTGCGATTGTATCTTTAAATGGCACTTCACCAGGGCCAAATTCTCCTGCTTGCCAGGCCATGAAGTCTAAAAACCCGGAAATGAAAGCTACGGCAATCAGCATCAACAACATAATGTTCTTGAACTGATCCAGTAAAATTTCCCAAGCGCCGCGACCTTCGTTTTCTTCTAGTTCATTGGGGCCGTATTTTTGCACCCGTTGTTGCACTTCTGGGGATGTTAAGCCACAGTCTGCGTTACTATCAAGCAGTTCTAGTGCTTTATCAACTTCCAAACTATGCCAAACGGCGGGACCTTCTCCTGATGGAGATGCTTCGCGAACAGGCAAAGAATTAGCAGACATTGTGTATGACAGAGGAAATGGTTACAAAATTCGATCATAATTTAGGGATGACGGGAAAAGCATCAACTAAAGTTACATTCAGGGCTGTGATGCCAGTAACTTGCTAATATTTTTCCCTCTAGTTGTGTAGTATCACTTAATGCACAGTGTTTTTCCAGACATTTTATTCAAGATAGTGAACTATAAAATTCACTGGGTGGATGACAAAGTATACGCCAAAATAAATTTTAGGCGTGCTAAACCGTTAAATAAATATGCGTAATATAAGTTTTGCACTCCCTAGTTTGATTGCTAGCCAGATGTTTGGTCAAAGGACAATTCGACCGCTAACAGCTGCCGCACTGTGTGGCATTGCTTTTATCAAAGATACGCTACTTGCCATTGATACTCCCAAAGGGCATTTACTGGAAATTGATCCCACCTCTGACAATAGCAAAATCCTCAATCCTCACCAGGTAAAGGAATTTAGTGAAGTTACAGGTTTAGCGGTGTGGTCAGATTCATTGTGGGTAACGCGTGAAAACAGTGTTTACTTGTCTAAGCTCTCGTCTTTAGGTCTAGAGCATTTTGCCACCTTGCCTTACGCTGCTGATGGCGTGGCTGTTTGGGAGTCAACAGTTTACGTGAGCTGCCAAAAGCTCGGATCTATTTTAATTTTTGATCGCGAAACCCGCAAAGAAATCACTAGATTTTACGCACCTGGAGTTGGTATAGAAAATTTGGCAGTCAGCCAAGATATTCTTTGGGTTTGCGATCGCACTGAGCAAACAGTTTACGCGATGGATAGGGCAACGGGGGAAATTCAATTTAGTGTCCTCACGCCATTTGACTCTCCTACCGGCATTGCCATCCATACCAATGATGAAACAGGTAAAGAAACGCTGTTTGTCGCTTATGCTTCAGATGAGCCTTATATTCGGGATAACCCCAATGCTGACCCCAATCATGAATTAACTTACCGCGATCGCACTTTTATTCATCCGCTGCATTATCATCACGACCCAGATAAGCACTACGCCCTTTCTAACGGCTATCTGATTGAAATGTCCTATGCTGAGGAAATTGCCCCTTTAGAAGAGGTGTATTTACCAGATGTAGAATGGCGCATTGCCCTACCATCAGAAACTGAGCGTCAAAAGGTGAAACATATTGAACCCATTGGTATGCCTTTTACCGAAGAAGTCATCGATGGACAACGTGTCGCAGTCTTTAAATTTGATGCTCTCACTCCCGGCGAAAGACATATCTTTGGTTGGAAAGCCCTATTAGAAGTTCGCGGAATTAAGTATCGCATTACACCTAGAGAGGTAGAAGATATTCCTGGACTATCACCAGAATTTCAAGAGCGTTACCTAGTTGATGATGACGATTTGGCAATGGAGACAACTATTGTCCGTCGTGCAGCCCATGAGGCTATTGGTTCGGAAACCAATGTGCTGCGGAAAATGTACAATATTCGCAACTACGTTTATGACGAGTTGTCTTATGGCATTAAACCTTACATTGACACTCCAGATTTGGTCTTAGAACGAGGTGTTGGTTCCTGCGGCGAGTATGTTGGCGTTTTACTAGCTTTGTGTCGCTTAAATGGCATTCCCTGTCGCACCGTCGGTAGATATAAATGTCCTCCCCATAGCGAACACCAAGGAGTACCATTACAACCAGACTTTAACCATGTTTGGTTAGAGTTTTACATTCCAGGTTTTGGCTGGCTACCAATGGAATCTAATCCTGATGATGTGGGTCACGGTGGCCCATATCCTACGCGCTTTTTTATGGGCTTATGCTGGTATCACATTGAAATTGGTAAAGGTATTTCCTTTGAAACTTTGAGCAGTCAAGGTGTCAGGCTGACTAAAGATGACGTCCCTCTTGGTGACTTAGCAATTAATCACATTCGCTTTACCATTCTTAACGAATTACCGCCATTTAGTAATGAGTGAATGTAGTGGACTGACACAGCTAAAATGTTGCATTAAATTTATCTTGTAGGATGGGCGTCTCGCCCGTCTGGTGCAGGCAAGACTTCCCTGCGGGACGCTACGCGGTAAGCGCAGCTATGCCCTTCAGGGCTTTACGGCGTGAGCGCTCAGTCGATAGCTTGCGTGGCGTAGCCATACGCTGCCCGCACTACAAGAGTTATATGTATCACACCATTTTAGGCGTGTCAGTCCACTACAATTTTTTTTGCACTAACTAATTTAGGTGTGTCAGTCCCGCCTTTTTAGCTATTTGGTTAACCCCTTTGCCCTTTGAGGATGAATGAGTTAGCCTGTATTATTGAGGTGTTCAACTACTCAGATAAAAAATCTTGCTGCAAGCATTCATCAGCAGTAAAAGGAGATTCAACAGGAAAGGTATCAAGTGATAAACCGGTTTCTAAGGCTGCTTGTTGACGTGCATCTTGATAGCATTCTCCAAAGGTTTCGGAAAAGTAATTTTTTAAACTTGGACTATCTTGCAAATTTTTATTTAATCGGCGCCGATGCTCAAATATAGTCGAAAGCCAACTATTGGTGCGTTTTTCTGGCTGATATTTATGTTTTAGTAAGTGCTTTAATAAAACAACTAAATTGCTCTCTAATGCTCTTTTTTCACTTCTCCCCATGCATTCAATTTCTTCAATGAGATTGGCTAAATCAACTTCAGCAAATTTGCCTGCTTTTAGTTGTTGTGCTGTCGTTTCTAGCCACAGATAAAAATCTTGGTCGTAAAGTTGGGAGTTTGTCGAGACTTTTGGTTGAGGTACTGTCATCTAATTTTTTTAACCTACCAAAATTTAACCTAAGTAAGTGGGCGGGAATAAATCAAACTACGTTAAGCAATATAAGATTGTTGTAATTCAGTTCGTAGTCAGTGGCTCTAGCTCTTAGTTGAGGACTAAAGTCCTCACTACAAACCTTTAAATATTTATGCCATCCTACTTAAGTTAAATATAAAATAGATTTTTGATAGCGAGAGCTTTATCGCTCTCTTGCCAAATTTTAAGCCTTGATTTTTATAGCGAGTGCGTAAGTCCTATAAAAATGAGGATGCTGTAAGACATCCTCAGTTGATTTATTATCTGTTAGGGGATTTCCAGACCGGAGCCTGAAAAAAATCAAATATTACAGTTGGGGCGCATACTGTGCTTTTTCAGGCACTTCAGCGTATTCAGCGACAATTTGACGGAATTCTTCGCCGTCAATGGTTTCTTTTTCGATGAGCAAATCGACTAAGCGATCGCAGGCGGTACGATGATCACGCATAATTTTCTTAGCATTCTCATAGCACTCTTCCACGATTTCGCGGACTTGACCATCGATGCGGGCGGCAATAGATTCTGAGTAATCAGATTTACTCATCCAGTCACGACCCAAGAAGACTTCTGCCTGTTGGCTTTCTAGCGACAGCGGCCCTAAGTTGGACATCCCGAATCGGGTGACCATTTGTCTCGCCATTGCCGATAACTGTTGTAAGTCTCCACCAGCACCAGTAGTTACTTCAGCCGGGCCAAATACCACTTCTTCAGCGGCGCGACCGCCCAACGCCCCAGTAATTCTGGCTTTGAGTTGAGAACGAGAAATTAATCCTTGTTCTTCGTTAGGAGTAAACCAAGTTAAACCTTGGGCTTGTCCTCGTGGTATTAGAGTCACTTTTTGTACTGGGTCATGATTTTTTAATAATGTCCCAACCAAAGCGTGTCCTATTTCATGGTAGGCAATCAAGCGTTTGCTCTTGCTATCTACCAAAGGAGTACCTTCCATACCCGCTACTACCCGGTCTACAGCATCATCAATTTCCCGGAGGGTAATGGCTTCTTTGCGTCTTCTAGCGGTGAGAATTGCCCCTTCGTTGAGTAAGTTGGCTAAATCGGCACCAGTAAAACCAGGAGTGCGGCGAGCGATCGCTTCTAAAGATACACTGGGGTCAAGCTTCTTATTCCGCGCGTGGACTTGTAAAACTTCCAAGCGTCCTTTGATATCAGGTGCATCAACAGTTACTTGACGGTCAAAACGACCGGGACGTAATAATGCTGAGTCGAGTACGTCGGGACGGTTGGTAGCAGCGATAATAATGATCCCTGTGTTGCCTTCAAACCCGTCCATTTCGGTGAGCAACTGGTTCAGGGTTTGTTCCCGTTCATCGTTACCGCCACCGATACCAGCACCCCGTTGCCGACCTACAGCGTCAATTTCATCGATGAAGATGATACAAGGGGCGTTGTCTTTAGCTTTTTTAAACAAATCGCGGACGCGGGATGCACCCACACCCACAAACATTTCCACAAATTCCGAACCGGAAATGCTGAAGAAAGGTACGCCAGCTTCCCCGGCGATGGCTTTTGCGAGTAAAGTTTTACCAGTTCCCGGAGGCCCAATTAACAGCACACCTTTAGGAATACGTGCGCCTACAGCAGTAAATCTTTCTGGCTGTTTGAGGAAGGTAACGACTTCTTGCAGTTCTTCTTTAGCTTCTTCAATACCTGCTACGTCGTCAAACTTGACTCCAGTTTTTGCCTCCATTTGGAAGCGCGCCTTCGATTTGCCAAAGTTCATCGCTTGACCTGGCCCACCGGGAAGGTTGCTAGAACGACGGAATAAAAAGAACAATCCAGTAATCAATAAAATTGGAAAAATGAGATTCCCCAACAATCCCCAGATAGCCCCATCATTACGCATGGGGTGGGCATCAAAACTAATGTGTTTTTCTTTGAGCTTGCTAATTAACTCAGGAGAATTAATCGGCAAATCTACCCGCCAGCGCTGAGAACGGTTTTCAATATCTTGATCGCGGGCTTCGACAATTGCCGTTCTACCGCCTTCATAAAGATCCACGCTGGTGACACGGTTAGCGTCCAAGTATTCTAAAAAGCGGCCATAAGTCATGCGGGTATTGGCTGTATTTTTACTCATATCAGCAGGAGCGCCAGCAAATGCTCCTTGCCAAAAGAAAAAGCCAATTACCAGAGCCGGCAATGTCCAGAGTACTAAGACTCTCCAGGAGAATTTCATTTTAATTTGCCTCTAGATGCCAATACAATTAACCATCTCTCTCTAGTAACCGATGTTTATCACCTTGTTACTAGATTAAATGTGCAACGGACGTTTATAAATCCATTTTGTTTAATTTGATCTTTGATCGTGAATCACCCTGTAGCCGATAAAGCATTACGGCGATACCAACAAGAATCTTAATTAAAGTTAACTTAATTTTAATACAACATTGCACAATAAGAGAAGGTACAACCAGACGGCAACACAAGCAAAATTCCTGCAATAACTATTCTCACGTCATTGCAGCATTTTTGGATCATATAAAAAAATTCTGAGTGAGCAGTTGTAAAACATCTACCTATATCCCAGTCTCCATTACCCTTTATCCCCAGAGGGCAATACGGTTCACTTAAGAGCAAAAGTAGATTGGAAGATGTTGGGTTTCGTTCCTCTACCCAACCTACGCCCCTACTCCCTACTCCCTACTCCCTACTCCCTACTCCCTACTCCCTACTCCCTGCCCCTACTTAACTTCTGTAATTTGCAAAGTGTAAGGAAAATACTTGCCTTGTTCATATGAACCCACCCAAACTTGGTAGTCTCCAGGGAGCCATTCACCAACAATGCCCGGATTTTTGCCTTCAAAATCGTCATTGCACCAAGTTCCGCCAGGGCCTTTAACAATCATGGTGGTGTCCTGAGGGCTTTGTACTAGCAACTTCAGGTAATCAAATGCACTTTTTAATTTCAATGTATGTCCTGGTGTTTCATCTATGAATCCCGTACATGGGCCCGTAGGTGTCTCCGATCTGCCAGCAATTTGTTTCCCAGGTACTGAACCGCCACTCATCCCCCGAACTGTCAAAGGGTCTGGGGAAAATTGTTGAGTGATGGTAATATCTCCAAATATTGGTGGTGCTTCTTGAGCATCAGCGATGGCATGAATTGCTACTGAAACGCTGACCATAACTATCATTAAAGATAATTTTATACCTTTATTTAGTATTGTTTTCGACATTGCAATTATATAAGTATCTCAGTGTTTTGCAAGACACGAATTTTACACACCAAGTTCCCAAGATGAGAGAAATTAACTACCTATTTTAGAGTCGCAATGAAGATGATTCATTAGTAAAGGGCCAACAGTTTTGTGTAACTTTAGAGATGATAGGGATAAGGGGGTGAAGGAAATATTTTTGTTCTTGTCCCCTTGTCCCCTTGCACCGCACTGAGCTTGTCGTAAAGCCCTGAAGGGCATAGCTGCGCTTACCGCGCAGCGTCTCGAAGAGAAGTGTCTCCTATTCCCTACATCAAGCAATAGCCTGATGCAAACGTGGTTTGTCTAAACCAATCTGATTTAGGAGTAACCAGGATTGAATGAGATCGGGGCCATGAACATCACCGGTTAAGGCAGCGCGGAGCGATCGCATGACTAGTCCTTTTTTCAGTTTTTGCTCTTTGACTACCTGTTTGATGATTTCCTGGGCTGTTGCTTCTGACAGTTGGGGCTGATTTTCTAATGCTGTAAGAATTGCTTTTAGAGCTACAGCGGAACCTTCTTGTTGGAGTTGTTGGCTACCTTCTTCAGTCAATTCTACTGTTTCGCTAAAAAACAGTTTGCTCATGTCTACAGCATCTGTCAGACGAGCCAAACTCTGGCTCATTAAAGTGACTAACTGTTCTAACCAGGGGCGTTCTCGTCCGCCTGCAAAGGTAAATCCGGCTGCTTGCCAAAAGGGTATTACTAAATCTGTCAGTTTATCTGTGGGCATGTTGTGGATATACTGACTGTTCAACCAATCTAGTTTGGCCCAGTCGAATTTAGCCCCGGCTTTATTCACACGCTCAAAGGTAAATTCTTTAGCTGCGGTTTCTAAGGTGAATATTTCTTCGGTTGACTCTGGTGGTGACCAACCCAGCAATGTCATATAATTTACCAAGCCTTCAGATGTAAAGCCCATTTTCTGAAAGTCAGAAATAGAAGTGACTCCATCCCGTTTGGAAAGCTTGCGCCCTTCCATGTTCAAAATTAGGGGGGTGTGGGCAAATTCGGGAATTTTGGCACCAAAGGCTTCATATAACAGAATTTGCTTGGCGGTGTTGGCTATGTGGTCTTCTCCCCGGATGACATGAGTAATTTGCATATCTATGTCATCCACCACAACGACAAAGTTGTACAGTGGTTGACCAGTACCTGTTTCTGAAGCGCGAGCAATAACCATATCACCGCCTAAATCGCTACCTTTCCAGGCCATTTTTCCCCTTACCAGGTCATTCCAGACGATTTCTCGGCCATCGTCGATTTTGAAGCGAATCACGAAGCTACGTCCTTCGGCTTTGTAGGCTGCTTCTTGTGTTGGTGTCAAGTTGCGGTGGCGGTTATCGTAACGGGGAGCTTCACCTTTAGCTTTTTGGGTTTCCCGTAATAAATCTAGTTCATCTGAGGTGGTATAGCAGCGATAAGCTAATCCTTGTTCTAGAAGTTTTTCTACCGCTTCTCTATACATATCTAGGCGTTGGGATTGGAAGAATGGCCCTTCATCCAAATTCAGCCCCAGCCAACTCAAACCAGCCAGAATATTTTCTGTGTATTCGGGACGCGATCGCTCTAAATCTGTATCTTCAATTCGCAGAATAAATTTCCCACCGTGGTGGCGGGCAAATAACCAGTTAAATACAGCGGTTCTGGCTGTACCAATATGTAAATTACCAGTTGGACTCGGTGCAATACGGACTCTAACAGTCACAGTTAATTCTCTCTTTCACGAAGCATAATAAATGTAGCTTATAGCAATTCGTAATTCGGGGGACTGGGGAAACCCCTTTGGGTAAGTCAAAAGTCAAAAGCGGGTATTGGGGATTGGGAAACTTCCCCTCTGCATCCTGCCCCCCTGCCTTTGATTACCTACTCCCTACTCCCCACTCACTACTCCCTGCCTCAATAAAAAAACTAAGGAATATATGAGCAACTATTAATCTAAGTTAGAACGGGACTGACGGGGCTCGAACCCGCAACTTCCGCCGTGACAGGGCGGTGCTCTAACCAATTGAACTACAGTCCCTTGATTGGCAACTTTGTTATTGTCTCTATTTTCTTTCGACTTGTCAAGTACTTTGGCAAGGAAATTGGAAAAGTTTTTTCGCGGTACGGAAAAACGGTAGAAAAGTCTTGCTTGAAGGCAATAGGTGAGATTTTTCAGCAATGGCGATCATTATCATTACCTAACCTAGAGGAAGTAGGCGACAGCGATTAAGTGTGTGTGAGTGGGTTTTCGTTTCCAGAGGCGATAGTATCTCAGGATTTACGTAACCAACCACGTATTTTCGTCATTGCGACCTTAGGGAAGCAATCTCAAAGCCTTAATTTTCATAGCGAGTGCGTAAGTCCTATATCTATCTGATGCTTGGCTTACTAACCCATCTGCTTGTCGCCATACTTTATCTATTGTGGGTTACTCGGTGCAGACTCACCCGGATTTTCATTACTAGCATCACCTCCGGAGCGAAGAACTTCTACTTCTTCCGGAACCGTGGGTTCATAAAAGGTTCCTATGTCCCAATCTCTAGTTAGCCAAATTCCGCCAAAAGGAAGGAGGTAAAATATCACCGCGATGTAAACAATGGCAGTTACTTGACTTTTCGCGAGGAACTCCCCAGATTTTTTTGCCAACCATACGGGAATTTCCCGAACTTTTTTAATGGGAAACAGCAGGATGATGGAAAAAATATCAAAAAGCATGTGTACTAATGCCACCATTAAAGCAGCCGTTCCTTCTGCGCCACCATCACTACCTAGTGCAAGTGCTGCTAAAAGAGCAGTAGTTGACGTGCCAATATTTGCCCCTAAAAAGTAGGGAAGTACTTGTAGAGCCAGCACTACACCCAGGGCAACAAGTGGCACAATTACTGAGGTTGTGATACTAGAACTTTGGACAGCAATGGTAATTACTAATCCAAACAACATTGCTTGCCACCATGAGCCAAAAAGATATTTTTTGACCTTTTGTTCCAAGTCTTGATCGAGTATGGCTTTAAGTGCATTAACAAGCGCTTTGAGAGAAAAATACAATAATCCAAAGGCAACAATTAAGATAATCCAACCCGTTTCTTGAGTTATACCGACAATTAAGTTAGATATTGGCTCGACAATCACATCAAGAGGGCTGAATAAATCTGGCTCTCCCAGACTAGATATGCTAAATTAACAACAGAAATACCAATTCAGTAAAATCCTTCTTCTAAAATTATTAAAATTAGTTAAGCCATAAGCCCTTCTTTTAATGAGCTTAATTTTCTGATTAATCCCCTCAACAATACCTTGAGTAGTTCTGTGATCAAAATAAGCGAGAA
>JAKOMP010000136.1 GCA_022241785.1 Cyanocohniella sp. LLY
TGAATCTGTTGGTGCCAGTGTCATCAATCTATCTCCTTATTCTCCAGATTTTAATCCCATTGAACATTGGTGGTCACAGCTTAAAGCTTTTATCAAAACTTTTTCTCCAAAAACTACTCAAATGGTGGATGTATTGATTGCAGTTGCTTTAAACCTCATCAATCCTATGCATCTGCGAAATTGGTTTGCTAACTGCTGCTACTGTACTTCATGATTTAGGAAAGTGCTGTATTACAAGGTAATACTATTTGAGATTTGGGATTGTAAATAGCCTTATTTTTATAGAATCTGTGAAAGCAGTTGCGTTCTTTTTGCAAATTTACGTAGATTTAACTGAAATTTAGGGATAACACGTTGTCAATCAATAATTACTAAGCATTAAAATTATGAAATTGGCGAATCCACTGTATTATCCATTATCTGTCTTGATTGGCAGTATTGTTTTATTCGTAGGAGTGCGTTTAGTTCAACTACCTAATAAAATTATCGTTCCTTTGGCAATTGGTATATCTTTGTTTTTCGCTAACTTTTTTCAATATCGAGAACCCAAATATTTTGAATTAGATAATCCTGAGTTAGAACAGGAAATTACGGCAGTGCAAATTGCTGCGTTAACTTTAGCCAATCGAGCGAATGAACTACGTTTAGCAGCAAAAGATTTGTTAACCCTAGCCGAACATGAGAGACTATTAGCCGTCATAGAAAGAAGTTGCGATCGCGCCATTGAATTGCCAGGAAAAATTCGCACTATAGTCTGGTATTTGTATGGTAGTAATTCTCTAGTTTCTGTTGGTTCATTGCAACGGCAGTTGACAGAAATACAACAAAAGATGCGGCTAAATTCAGGATATTTAGTACAACCATACTTAAATCAACTTGCAGAAAACATCAAACGCAACATTAAATTAGCTAAAAAAGGTGAAGATACCCGTCTATCGAGAATTATTACTATTTCTCATTTAATTGAAGATTATACTGTAATTTTAGAACGTTATGACAATAAATTGTGTGACTCTAACTTAAGAAATATTGAGGAAATTCAAGAGTTACAATTACTTGGTGATGAACTTAACAGCTTAGAAGAAATTATTGATTTATTAGTTCGTAAATAAGCCAGAATACACAAATGATATATGGGAAAAACAAGTCAAAATTGCTGAAAATTATTACCTCATGCACAATTATTTTAATAACATTAGTTATCACCTATATCCCCATTGCGATTCCTGGCTTACAGCAAAAATTAGTAATTGTAAGTGGGACTGAACTACAAGCACCACTAAGAAATTTAGAAGCAAAATTTAGGCAAAGCAATCCGCAAATAAAATTAGAACTAAAATTTCAAGGTTCCCAAGAATTGGTGAACAGATATATTAATAAAAGGGATGATTTTCAACCAGCCGTTTTCATTCCCGGCAATGGAGAAATTTTAACAGATCTAAGCGATCGCCTGCGTGCTATTTACAAAAGTGAACCTTTTTATGACTCTCCTAAACCCATAGCAAAAACCATGTTAGTGGGTATTGCTTGGCCGGAACGGGGAAAAATTCTCTTTCCTGACGGACGGTTTCAATGGTCAAAAATTGAACAAGCAATGCAAGTCATTAATTGGGGAGAAATAGGTGGTTCTAGTAGTTGGGGTAGCTTTGATTTTGTGATGACAGACCCCACACGTTCCAATAGCGGTCAGTTGACTTTAGATTTATGGATACAATCAAAATCAGGAGCAAGAATCAACAGTATAAGTTTCATCAATTTAGCTGTGCGATCGCTATTGAGTTTAATTAAAAAATCCGTTTATCAACCACCCCGTTCGACAGATATTCTCCTACAAGAATTTATTGTCAAAGGTGCAAACGAAGCTGATATCGCTACAGTCTATGAAAGCATTGCCCTATATCGTTGGCAACAATCAATTGCTACTCAAGGCCAACCTTACCAAATTTATTATTTAGATCCGTCAATGGAGACTACCGCCACAGCTGCAATTGTTCGTCATAATGTGGATGCTAATACAGCCAATGCTGCCAGAAAGTTTCTTGATTTTCTCACCCAACCAGAACAACAAGCAGTATTTGTGCAATATGGTTTTCGTCCGGTAAATAATACTGTTGATGTCACAGCCGTAGCCAATAGTCCGTGGAATCAGAATATCCCCGGTGCTGAAGTTCAGCCGAATATCACACTTTTACCAGCACCAAATCCCCAGGCGATCGCCGAAATTCAGCGATTGTGGGAAAGGGTTGATTAGGGACTGAGGATTGAATTACTGTCCGTTCGCTCATTGTGATACTGATACCAAGGATGAGTTAATACTATTCAATTTAGGCTAGTAAAATTAGAAAAATTAACAAAATTTCTTTCTGAAATCTATCTATAGATATTTTATACAAACAAGTAGTTACCACTAAACTGACAAAGTTATCTTCAGTTTATATATATATTTACATGGTAGATGTTTAAATTCTTGATCTACTAATTATTGGTCTACTGTTACTAGGAGTTACACTAGGCTCAGGTTGGATTAAGCGCTTACCACTTTCTTTCGCACTCATATATCTATTAATGGGTATACTTTTAGGCTCTGAAGGCTTAGAAATGATCCAACTGAGAGAAAATAATGTATTTAATGCCAAAGTACTCGAAAGATTAACAGAATTTGTCGTGATTATTTCTGTATTTAGCTGTGGGTTGAAAATCATTCATCCTTTACGCTTAAGAATGTGGAATATTACAGCACGACTGATCGGGTTATTAATGCCAATTACTATCCTGGGATTGGCAATTGTCGGGAGATTATTTTTAGGAATGAACTGGGGAGAAGCGATTTTATTAGGAGCAATTCTTGCACCCACTGACCCAGTATTAGCTTCTGAAGTCCAAATAACGGATATTAACGATAGAGATGAGTTACGCTTTGGTTTAACCTCTGAAGGCGGTTTGAATGATGCTTTAGCTTTTCCCTTTGTTTATTTTGGGATTTATGCCATGAAAGATAATAATTGGCATAACTGGTTTAGGGATTGGTTAATAGTTGATGTAATTTGGGCGATCGCATCTGCTATTGTGATGGGTTTTCTGATAGCTAAATTAGTTGTTTGGGTGGATGAAAAAATTCAACAAAAGCGGTTTGTTGATGTAGTAATGGAAGATTTTGTTGCTATTAGTGCAATTTTAATTACCTATTCGTCAACAGAAATTATCAATGGATATGGATTTTTGGCAGTATTTGTAGCTGGTGTAGTTGTCCAAGATAGTTACAGAAATCCTGATAAACCAATGGCGCAATTAGAATTTATTGAGCGGCTAGAAAAATTATTGGAAGTAGGGACAATTTTATTATTGGGCAGCATATTATTAGGACAACCAATGCTTAATTATGCATCTCAATCTTTAATAGTTATAGTTTTATTATTCTTCGTAATTCGGCCTGTAGGAGCATGGATTAGTACAATGTATCAACGTCCCTTAAACTCCCCCCGCCGTAGTTTTCATCCTGAAACTCGTTTCTTATTTGGCTGGTTTGGTATTCGTGGTGTAGGCTCTTTATATTATCTCGCCTATGCGTTTAGTCATGGTTTAACAGGAGCGGTGAGTGAACAAATAGCTTGGATAACTTACACCACTATTGTAGTTTCTGTAGTTTTACATGGCATTTCTGCTACGCCTTTAATGAATTGGTATGAGCATAAATTTGCTACAAAACAATCTCTTAATACACTAACATCAGCTAATTAAGTAAGTCGGCGAGAAAAAAGCAAACTATGTTAAGCAATGTAAAATAATTAAAATTCATTTCGTAGTAAGGGCTACATCCCTTATTTGAGGACTAAAGTCCTCACTACAAACCTTTAATTATTTACTTCGTCCTACTTAGAAGATAATTCTAAATATTAGACTTTAAATTAGTTTGTTAATATTTGTTGATAGGCTGAGATAATTTGATGAGCGATCGCACCCCAGCTAAAATTCTCCAAAGCATATTTTTGGGCATTTAATCCCCGGCGTTGGCGTTCTTGGGGATTTTGCAAAGCTGCTTGCAGTAATTCTACTAATGCTGACACCTTTGTGGCACCCACCCACCCGGATTCACTATCATATACCTGCTGCCAAATATGCACCTGGTCAGAAATAACCACAGGTATTCCTGCTACCATCGCCTCAGCTACAGCAATACCAAAGTTTTCATAGTATGAAGGCAAAACAAATAAATCAGCAGCTTGCAGTAAACTAGCTTTTAACTCGCCACTGACAAAGCCTGTAATTGTAGTGTGCGATCGCAGTGGTGAATTGGCAATCTGAGATTTGATTTTTTCCTCATAATCTGGGTCTTGAGGATTTGTCCCAGCCAAGACAAAATGAAAATTACATCCTGCAACTAACAATTTCTCTAATGCAGGAATCAACAAATCTAAGCCTTTTTTCGGGTCAATGCGCGACATAAACAACACTAAAGGTTTATCCGCTGGTATTCCCCACTGACCATATACTTGATTCTCCTCATCTCCCCATCCCCCCATCCCCCCATCACCTTTACGGGGAACCACACCCAAAGGAATCACCCAATCTTGGGTAACCACACCAAAACGTTCTGATATTTTGGCTTCTTGATCACTGGTAAAATGAATTGCTGCTGCACCAGCTAAATTACGACGTTCTATAAGTTGCACATAAAGCTGTTTTAATTGGCGTTTCTTGCGTAAATCAGCCGGGTCAAGAGTACCCAAAGGACGCAAAATATAAGGTAGGTTTTGCTGACGACACACAGTCGCCGCCGCACTACTTACAGGAGAGAATAACGCATGAATATGCGCCACATCAAACTCACTAGCATGAACCTTTAACCAGTGTAATAAATCAATAGAAAACTTATAACGCCGAAACGGCGCACAACGAAAATAAATTATTTCATAACCATCTTGTTTCACCGGAGAATTCAAAGGAACATCCAGAGGTGCTTGTCCAGAATCACCATTACTATCAGTAGTCAAAATTGTCACTTTTTCCCCCTCCCTAGCCAACGCCGCAGCCAACCCCATTACCATTTGACTAGGGCCACCATAAACCAGAGAAATCGAAGGAATAATTTGTAAAACTTTCATGCAATCTTCTTTGCGCCTTTGCGCCTTTGCGCGAACTTTCTTAAAACTTATTTCACATCGCCATCAACCAACTCTCGATAAAACGCCAACTGCTGCTTTGCCAAAGCCTTATTAGTATATTGAGCCATTACTTTTTGATACCCCATTTCCCCAATACCCTGAGCAAAATCTGGCTTTTCCATTAATTGCCATAAACAATTAGCTAATCCTTGGGAATTACCTTCAGGAAACACCAAACCAGCATCACCAATTACATGAGGAATTTCCCCAGAATCCGAACCAATTACTGGAACTTGACAAGCCATCGCCTCAATTATTACATGACCAAATTGTTCCTTCCAACCCACAGAAGTTAAGGTTTTAAACTTGTAAGTCGTTTCTGAAGGCAGTACCAACGTACTCATTAAATTAATATAACTAGCAACTTCATCATGAGGCACGCTTTCTATAAAAATTAACCGTTCGTCAACATTATGTTCCTTAGCAATTTTAATTAATTCATCTTGTAGTTCTCCCCTACCTAAAAGTAATAATTTCCAGGATTTATTTTGTAAACTTATTAATGATTTCAGTAAAGTTAATAAACCCTTCTCTGGCACAAAGCGCCCCACAAAACCCACAACAAAATCATCCGATTTCAGACCCAATTTAGCCGCCAACTCTGGTTGAGGTTTGGGAGTAAACAGTGTTTCATCTATACCCAGTTGTGGCATGACTTTAATTGGCCCGTCATAACCCCTTTGTTGGAGAATCTCTGCCCCATCTTGATTACCAGTAATAATGCCGTGACTATGCTTAAGGTTATATTTTTCTAATAAAGCAACTGGTAATTTTAGTGTATATGGCAAATTCCACCAAGTAAAAAATATATTTTTCGCCTTCAATCCTAATAACTGATTGAGAAAAATCATCTGAGAATAAGACAATCCTCTAGATCCTTGTTCTACTTGGATGATATGGGGACGAAATCGATTTAATAAGGATATTAAGTCAGTACCAAAAGTCAGCAACGCTTGATGATTTTGACTGAAATTAGTCACTGGAACAATTTTAAAGTTACCTTCATCCCGGTATTGAGTTGTAATAACTTTATTTTGTACCCCTCCAGGTTTCCAAGTTTTGGGTACGACAACTGTGACTTCAATATTGGGTTCCAATTGAGCTAAAGCACGTAATTTTTCACAGTTGAGATCCACAATATAGGAGTGACTAGCAACTAAGATTTTCATATTGGGTAATTATTTAGTTGTTCACTGTCAGTTATTTTTAATTAATGACTGATCTAAACGAGTATAAATTTGACCATCATTCCAGATTGATTGGATAATAGTACCTAAAGCTTTGATAAAACCTAAAGTGTAGAAAATAGCGCGAGTGGCAATTTTTATAGGTGAACCACTTTTATTACAAGGCGGCCGTCCGAGGACGTGACAATCAAATAAACGGGCATATAGCCGCAAAGATTGAATAGTATTGAGGTTTTTTAGCGCCATTAAAAAATGATTGTGATAGAAGGTGAGTTGATACTTGAGCGATCGCATACTAATATCATGACAACCCCCAGTTTCTTCCCCTAAATGGATTAAATAAGCCTCTGGGTCATACCAAATCTTATATCCCGTCTGTCGTAGCCGTAAACAAAAGTCTGACTCTTCGCGCACCGCACTACCGCGAAACCTTTCATCAAACTTCAGTCCATATTTAGTAAAAATTTCCCGGCGAAACGACATATTACAACCCCTGGCTGTGAGTACTTGCTGAGGTTTGATTGTATGAACTAAATCAATATGATACCAAGCGATTCCTGGGTCCATTGCTTGGGGAGGCAAATATTCAATTTGTAAATCTCCGCCAGAATCACTCAACTTACCTCTGTCAAACACCCTTCCAGCCACCGCCCCCACTTCAGGATTTTGTTGATAGTTTTTGGCATGGGCTGCTAAAAATTCTGGAGTTAATTTGACATCATCATCAATAAATAAAATTATTTCACCAACTGAGCGCCTCACACCATAATTACGTGCCCCTGGTAAACTTGCCCACTCGAGGCGAAACCATTTAATTTTACCTGCTGCTGTAGTTTCTTCTAAATAAGCTTGAACTTCTGGTTGGTGGTTGGGGGATTGATCTACTACCAAAACTTCAAAGTTGCCATAATCCTGATTCAGGACATCTATAATACTGTCTCTGAGTATTTCTTCTCGCCCATAGGTGGGGATAATTACGGAAATCAAGGGCAAATCATTCATGTGTTTTTATATAAAAATAAATTTGCTGATGATCATAAAATTATCGGCTGTGGTTATAATTGCCATTCGTTTTCACCTGCTATAAAAATAAAATCCCTTAAACTTTGAAGTGTAAAGGTTTTTTCTTGGTAGTTTCTACCGTTGGGGCATTTTGATTTTCTTGCTTCTCTAATACTGGCAATTTAAACAGTACTCCGGCAGCAAGCCAGTAGTATACAGCTACCGGATCGACATCTAAAGGATAATAGTAAGTGTTATAACTAATAAACAGTATAAACACCCACATGGCAGCAGCATAACTGCGGAAATTACGGTTTTTGATAGAACGATATGTTTTAAAGGCAGTAATTGTCAGGGTAGTAACAAAAGCTAAAAATCCCATAACTCCCAGAATGCCCACTTCCCATAACACCTTAGGGTAGTATGTTTCTACTAGTTTGGTTGTGCCCAAAGCACGAGCAGAGTTAGTTGCTCGGCCCAAACCACTACCTATGGGACTAGCGACATTTTTCCAGTTTTCTTGAAATTGATGGACGATAAACTCTTCAGGTGGTGAAGCTTCCCAGCGACCCAACAAACTATCTGTGCGCTCTTGCACAACTTCTGGGTTAGTTGCCATAGCAATTCCCAAGATGAGTGCTAGTCCTAACCCCATAGGAATAAAGCGTTTCAGGTTACGAAGCTGACCCGTAAGTACTAGTAAAATAATGAAGCATATAGGGACTAAAGCTAAGGCGATTCTCTGGCCTGAAACTACTGCATTGACAAAGACTAATGCCAAAGAACCTAAACCCATTAACCGCCAAATGGTAGAAGGGTCAGAAAACCCTGTAGCAAAGGCAAAAAAGGTACTAGAAATCAAAAACCATGCCCATTGCCAAGGCGCGACGAAGGTTCCTGGGAGACGAATTACGCCTTGGCTAGGGCTATAAAGTAGGGAACCCCCAAAATAGCACCGGGCTTCTAATGTGGCTCGAAATAACTCAGCACCGGTGGCATTTCTCGTGCCTTCACAAACTCCAGTTAATAGTAACAGGTATTGAATAAATCCCAGGGCGCAACAGATAATTATGAGAACAACTTGTAGACGGGATAAAAATAGAAAATCTTTTTTATCACGAATTAGATAATAAGTACAACCAATTAAGGGGACATAACCTAAAAAAACCTTTAGTCCCAGAATACCCATCGCTATTGGCATGTCATTGGGAGGTGTTTGAAAAGGTCTTAGAGGGGGAGGGTTAAACTGTTGTCCACCATTGATAAATATGAGTGTTAGCAGGCACAAACCTAATAAAATAAATAGTGGTGTTTTAATCGCTTTGTTAGGTATTAAAGGTAGGTTTTTTTGGCGACAAGATTGCCAAAAAGCAATCAAAGCCGGAATATAAAAAGCATCTTTTGCTAATTGCAGGACGGGACTATTGCCGATGTAATAGGTGATAGTACCCCCAAAGGGCATATAAATGAGAAAAGCGAATAAGGCTTGACGGGGATATTTATAGGAAAATGACAATATTAGAATTGCCAATACACCAGGAACAGCTGTTTTAATTCCACCTACGAAAAAAAGAAGAATGCCAAAAAAGATACTAGCAAAGCCAGATGCCGTCAACAGGGTGGTAAATTCTTGACGTGCTTGGGCTGCTTTACGCTTTTGGACTAACCTTTCTTTGAGACTAAGAGTAGGAACTTCCTGTTTTTTTTGTTTTTTGGCACTTTTCGATTTTGGCTTAGTTTTTGGCATATTTCCGGATGAAATTATAGATTTGGGATTTGAGACTGGTAATTAATCCCAAATCCGGTTCTCCCAAATCCAAAATACCTTATTGTGCTAAATGTTGCTGGACTTGAGAGACTAATTCATTTGTCCAGTGGTTAGCTAGTTCAGCATTAGCGGCTTCTACCATGACTCGAATGACTGGTTCTGTACCAGAAGCCCGGACTAAAATTCTCCCAGCATCACCCATTGCTGTTTCGGCTTGGGCGATGGCTTGTTGTAAGGGTTCACAATTTTGCCAATTCAATCGGCGATCGCGATCTACCACTCGCACGTTCCGTAATAATTGGGGATAAGTCTCAAAGCTTTGATCTACCATTTCGCCCAGGGAAACACCAGATGCTTTGACTAAAGCTGCAATATGTAAAGCCGTTAACAAGCCATCACCAGTAATTCCGTAATGACGGCAAAGGATATGACCAGATTGTTCACCACCAAGCATTCCCCCAGTCCGCAGCATTTCGGCTTGTACGTATTGGTCACCGACGGCTGTACGAATTAATTGACCCCCCTGGGTTTGCCAAGCTCTTTCAAAGCCTAAGTTGGCCATGACTGTGGACACAATTAAGTTATCTGGTAGTTGTTGCTGTTGTTGTAACTGAAGTCCCCACAAATAAAGAATGTAATCGCCATCTACTATCCGTCCAGTGTTATCTACAGCTAAAACGCGATCAGCGTCGCCATCGAAGGCAAAACCCAAGTCGGCCTCATGTTCACGGACTGTGGCTTGCAAGATATCTAAATGTGTAGAACCGCAGTCAACATTGATGCGATCGCCATCGGCTTGATTATGTAAACATATTATCTCTGCTCCCATTTCTGTAAATATAGATGGCGCTAATCCAACTGCTGCACCCCAGGCTACATCCAAAACAATCTTCATTCCCTGAAGACTTACCTGATTTTGCAAAGATTGTTTTAACGCTTCACCATAATTACTTATTAATTCCCCACGGGAGTAATGTCGTCCACAAACATTGATGCTACCGGAAATTGTCTGGCCGCGTAGTCCTGCTTCAATTTCTGCCTGCAATGCTGGCGATAATTTAGCACCAGCCGCCCCAAAAATTTTAATCCCGTTGTCTTCTGGTGGATTATGACTGGCAGAAATCATGACTCCACCTACAGCATCAGTGATGCTAGTCAGGTAGGCGACAGTCGGAGTAGGACATAACCCCAAATACCAAACCTCTAACCCGGCGGCTGTTAACCCTGCACTTAAAGCCATTGCCAGCATATCGCTAGAGTTTCTCGAATCTTGTCCCAGAATTACTGGCCCGATGTGACTAGCATGATTCCGTAAAACTATACCCGCCCAAAAACCCACTTGTAATGCTAAAGGCGCATTCAGTAATTCTCCTACACGTCCCCGAATGCCATCTGTCCCAAACAAGGGATTAGCTGGTAGTGATGCTAAGTTAAGCCCAAAATTGCTATCAAGACTTTTTCCCGATTTATAAGATTCGGATACCGAATTGGCTCGAATTTCGTTTTGAGTCCGAATTAGAAATGAGACCATAAGTTTAAACTCCCCACACAATCAAATTGGAAAATATCACTGTACACGTTAATTCAGCAATTGCATCTGAGATAACGGTTTTTCTGTAATATATACTTGTTTTCTCTTTTGACCATGAGGTTATTAGAATTGTTTTCAGTAATTTTACACAAAACAATCCTGATGGGAGGTAAATATTTTATAGGCGAGTAATTTTTGTTAATTTATCTAAATTTCAATTTAATTCTTTCCGGCGATAGTTATCAGTGACAACATGGTAATTTAATTGCAGGTGGAAAAACTGTCAATATCACCAATAGTAGGCAATATTAACGGAAAAACTCTAACTAAGCTCAGGATGATCAAAATGTAATTAAATTACTGATGTAGATCTGCTAAGAATACTGAGCCTGGAGAATCTGTAACAAAAATACAAATTTAGCGTACTTAAAAAATTTTAATATAAGTTCTCATCAAATAGTTTTAATGTAACTTTTTAATGGCATTTTTTAGCCATTCGTAACTCAAGACTTCGGCAGTTAACCTTTTAAAGTTGAGAAATTTAGTATGAGCAGTAATTTAGCAACCAAATTACGTCTAGGCACAAAAAAAGCCCACACGATGGCAGAGAACGTAGGTTTTGTCAAGTGCTTTTTAAAAGGAGTTGTAGAGAAACATTCTTATCGGAAGCTAGTTGCTAACTTTTACTTCATCTACTCCGCAATGGAAGAGGAGATGGAAAAACACCGTCAGCATCCAATTATTGGCAAAATTAACTTTACCCAGCTTAATCGCAAGCAGACTCTAGAGAAAGACCTCAGTTACTATTTTGGTGCCAACTGGCGCGAACAAATCAAACTATCGCCAGCGGGTGAAGCTTATGTGCAACGCATCCGTAAAATCTCACAAACCGAACCGGAATTATTAATTGCCCATTCTTATACTCGCTATTTGGGTGATTTATCTGGGGGACAAATCCTCAAAAACATTGCCGTCACAGCAATGAACCTGTCTGAAGGTCAAGGTACAGCCTTCTATGAATTTGCAGATATTCCCGACGAGAAGGCATTCAAAGCCAAATACCGTCAGACTTTGGATGAACTACCCATTGATGAAGCCACAGGCGATCGCATTGTCGATGAAGCCAACTCGGCTTTTGGTATGAACATGAAGATGTTCCAGGAATTAGAAGGTAATTTAATCAAAGCTATCGGTGTCATGCTGTTCAACAGCCTCACACGTCGTCGCGCCCGTGGTAGCACCGAACTAGCTACTGCTGAGTAAAAATTTAATCCTCAATAGTGATTGTAATCACACTCAAAATTAAAATACTAAGCTCGACTTTATCCAGTCAAACGGTTCCAGTAGTATTTTTCACACCTTTCAAGCCGGAAACGGGAACTACACACAGTTCAAAGCCTTGAAAAATATTGCTTTCAGCCGATGAGTTCACCATTAGGTAAATGGATAAAGTTGGGCTTAGTTTAGTTTTACCTAATTTTCCTGCAAAATAAGACTTTGAACTATTCCTGACAAGTCTAGTTATCATTTGTTATGGTTAATCAGTAACAATCTTTGTACATGAAAATACTTAGATTATAAAGCTTAAGGAATCAGAATATGGAAGTTTTGTTTTGTTTTGACAGGAAGTATGAACAACACTTTGGTGTGGCTGTAACTTCACTAATATTGAATAACTTAGATAATTTAACAAAAGTCCATATAATCACAAAAAAAATTAACGTTGATTTTAAGCAGAAAATTGAACAACTCAAGACAAAAGCTAATATTGATTTTATTATTTATGAAGTAGAAAATACAGAGATTGATAACTTAAAAGTCTCTCAACATATATCTTCGGCTGCATATTACAGATTAATAGCTCCTGATATTCTCCCTCATGATCTCAGTAAAATACTTTATCTTGATTCCGATTTAATTGTTAATGGTTCAATTATTGATCTATATAGTTATGATTTATCGAATTATGTAGTTGCATCTCATGGCAAAAAGGTTATAACCACTAAAAAAAGGCTGCAACTGAATAGCAACTACTATTTCAACTCTGGTGTCATGTTGATTAACTTAGACATATGGCGTCAGATGAATATCGGTAAGCAGTGTATTGATCTGATTCGCAATCATCCTGATATGGTCAAACTACATGATCAAGATGCTTTAAATAAAGTAATAGATGGTCAATTTTTGAATGTAGACCAAAAATGGAATTCATTAGTTGATTTATATGAGGGAAGTTCTCAAGTTAATGACCAATCAATTGTAGTTCACTTTACTGGTTCACTAAAACCGTGGCATAGCTGGTGTATTAGTCCTAAAAAAGAAATTTACTGGTCATACCTGAAAAAATCACCTTGGTCAAATAGCAGACCAGAAATACCTCATAATTCTAAACAAGTTTTATCTGCAATGAAAGCTGTTTTTAAACAACTAAAAAATTTGAAAAGACCAAGTAAAAAATAGATAAACAGGAATTGTTATTTAGCAATTTTGGTTCTTCGGTTACTTTTATGGAGAATTAATAGTAAAATGCCAGTTTAATAAACTGCGTAATCGAAAATTACTAAAGTTACGAAAGCCATATCCAAGCCTTTTAATTAACTTAAGTTTATTATTAATTCCTTCTACAGTACCACTCGTAGTTCTGCCGTCAAAATAGCCGACTATTTCGCCGAACCATCTAACGATGGTACCGATACTCTTCGGAAAATATGAAAGAGCATCATACATCCAATCTA
>JAKOMP010000137.1 GCA_022241785.1 Cyanocohniella sp. LLY
TTCTGGCATGACATGCTTCTGCATTTGACTCCGCACTGCTTCTTCAATTCCTGCAAGATTTGTGAGCTTTTCTTTTGACGTATCTTCGTACAATATTTTAGAGATCGCCTGAATATGTTCTTGAAGAGCTTGCTTTTGTTCTGGGGTCATCGGTAAGTAAATACACTCGTCTTACTTATCCTGACTGATTTTCGCCTTCTTTGCAAAAAACTGGGATGCTCCCGTGGAAGTACAGCACGTATATTTCTGTTGCTGTAAATTTTCCCTAGTTCTGTGTAGGATTCAATTGTCATTTCTGTAAATTTACAGCTAAATTCGCTGAATTGCATCGTTTAGCGTCCTATGAAAATCCTAACTTTCGCTTCATTTTTATCTCTATAATTATTTATAGACTATCATGCTGAGGACATTAATTCTAGTTTTAAGATTTAGCTTTTTAATATTATATATAGTCTATGCAAATATTTGACGTTGCTGAATATTCATGATTAAATTTTATCTCAACAACGCCAACTTTCTACAATTCACTAACCTTTCTCACTTGTAGGAGGTAGGGCAATCGGACTTAACTCCAACTCTGGATGTTCTCCTATTACTTGATCTAAATTCCATTGGTTTTTAAACAAAAGTACCGGACGCTCCCAACGGTCTTTGACTACAAAGGTATTGAACAAGCGACCCACTTGTTCCAGAACAGTCCAGCCTCCAGTTACCCATCGCGCCACTGAATAAGGTAGAGTTTCCAAATAAGTCTCCACACCATACTCATTTACCAGCCGAAACTGTACCACCTCAAATTGCAGTTGGCCAACAGCAGCTAAAATAGGGTTGCGTTTGCTCTCATCTGTGGAGTGTAAAATCTGTACTGCGCCTTCTTCTTGGAGTTCAGTTACTCCTTTGTTGAAATTCTTGTATTTGGTAGGGTCAGCATTTTTCAGGTAAGCAAATAGTTCTGGGGAGAAAGAAGGAATACTGGGATAAACCAACTTTTCGCCTATATACACCGTATCTCCAATGGCAAATGTCCCCGGATTATTTAACCCCACTACATCCCCTGCATAGGCAACTTCCACAGTATCGCGTTCTTGGGCAAATAACTTCTGGGGATGGGATAGGCGGACTGTTTTACCTGTACGGGCATGGTTAACTACCATGTCTTTTTCAAACTTACCAGAGCAGACACGCAAAAAAGCAATGCGATCGCGGTGTTTCGGGTCCATATTGGCTTGCAACTTGAACACAAATCCAGAAAACTCTGGATAGGTTGGGGGAATTTCACCCTTGTTACTTGCGTGGGGAGTTGGCTTGAGTCCATATGACAAAAATGACTCTAGAAACAATTCCACACCAAAGTTATTCATGGCACTGCCAAAAAACACTGGAGTCATTTTACCTTGATGCACTGCTTCTAAGTCGAAGGTTGAACCTACTTCTTCGAGAATTTCTATGTCTTCTTGCAGTTGATGATACAATTCTGGTTCTAAAAGCGACTCAATTCTGGGATCGCCCAAGGAAATAGTAGTATCTGTGACTTTTTTGCTACCATGAGCCGCCGTTTTAGCAAACAAATGAATTTGCTGATGGCGACGGTCAAAAACACCCCGGAATTGGTCACCTGTGCCAATAGGCCAATTGATCACATAAGTCGCAAGTCCTAACTCTCGCTCAATCTCATCAATCAGTTCTAAAGGCGACATACTGGGACGATCCAGCTTGTTAATAAAGGTGAAAATAGGCAAAGAACGCAATCGGCAAACTTCAAATAGCTTGCGCGTCTGGGTTTCTAATCCCTTAGCGGCATCAATCAACATCACTGCATTATCCGCAGCGGCCAGTGTCCGGTAAGTATCTTCACTGAAGTCTTGGTGCCCTGGTGTATCGAGTAAATTAAGTAAAAACCCTTGATACTCGAACTGTAATACTGTTGAGGTGATAGAGATACCCCGTTGTTGCTCCATTGCCATCCAGTCTGATGTAGCGTGACGTTGGGAACGACGAGCTTTTACAGAACCTGCTTGCTGAATTGCTCCCCCGTAGAGTAGCAGTTTTTCGGTGAGTGTAGTTTTCCCTGCGTCTGGGTGAGAGATGATGGCAAAGTTACGCCGACGCTCTATTTCTTGTGGGACGATGGGGCTTTGCCCACTGCCGGAGGCGATGACATCCCGTAATTCTGTTTGCATAAGTCTATAATCTGGAGAATTGCTCTATTGGTCAAATTTGACTGATGTAGTGAGAGTCTGTCTAGCAAGATTGAAACTGTATGATCAAAACTAGACACCCAATCAATAGAGCAAACCTACGGTGGGCAATGATTACCAACCCTGCGGTTAAAAGGACGAATTTTTTTCCAGCTACAGTGGCTCACGGCTTAAAGGCAAAAAGTTGTGGCAATATCCTTATTATATAACTAGAGTTACTACCTAATTATATAACTAGAGTTACTACCTATAAAAATTTATCCTCTTCTGCTACACAAAACTTGTCCCTCTTCTCAGTCAAGAGAAGGATGTCTGTGTTTGTCAAGGTGAAGTTTTAAAAGACTTGTGGACATAACTCGCTGATCAAGTAGCATCCCGTAGAGAAGGAGCTTTGGCTCAAAAAAGACTTAATGAATATTTTATTTTAATCTTACAAGTGTTAATTGAGTTGGATTTTGGGGAACTCTATATTCAGTACCTCTACGAGTATTGTCAGTTAAATAGGTAATTCCTGTTTGATTTAGCAATGTTGATTATTTCTAAAAATCTAACTTTATATCCAAAAAAATTATTTATGTCAGTGGATAAACGTAGTTTTGGTGAGACTGCTGGTTTAATTATTGGTGTTAACAACCAAGACAATCACTACTTGCAACCCACGTCAAATTCTGTGGGTACTCTTGATAAAAAAAAGGCAACTTTTTCTACGTTTCTTGCTCCTCTAACTCAAGATACTTTTAAACAAGTTGTTACGGAAGTAGAGCAAAAATTACAGATTGTGAATCAAACCCTGTCAATGTTAGATTCTCAAGGGTTTGAAACAATTCTCCAAGAAATGTTGCATTCTATCACTTTCAAAACAGGAGAATTACTCGGTGCAGACCGGACAACTATATTTTTATTAGATGAAGAGAAACAACAACTTTGGTCTATTTTAGCAGCAGGAGAAGGAGAACATTTAGAAATTCGCATCCCAGCCGACAAAGGTATTGCTGGTGAGGTGGCAACTTTTAAAAGAGTAGTAAATATTCCTTTTGATTTCTATCAAGACCCGCGTTCGATATTTGCTCAAGAACAAGAAAAACGCACAGGTTACCGCACCTATACAATGCTAGCTTTGCCACTATTAAATGAACAAGGAAAATTAGTGGCAGTAGTACAATTATTAAATAAATTAAAGTCGCTCAATCATATAGAAGTTCCTCTTGGTGAACGCATCGATACTAAAGGCTTTACTACGGCTGATGAACAATTATTTCAAGAATTTGCGCCTTCAATTCGACTGATTTTAGAGTCGTCGCGTTCGTTTTATATGGCGACTCAAAAACAAAGGGCTGTAGCGGCATTGATGAAGGCAATTAAGTCTTTAAGTCAAAGCAGTCTTGATTTAGAAGATACCTTGAAGCGGGTAATGGATGAAGCCAAGGAACTAATGAATGCTGACCGCAGTACCCTGTGGCTGATAGACCGCGATCGCCATGAATTATGGACTAAAATTACTCAAGATGATGGGTCTAAGAGGGAGTTACGAGTACCTATAGGTAAGGGCTTTGCAGGTATAGTGGCTGCATCTGGGCAAAAGCTAAATATTCCCTTTGACTTGTATGATCATCCAGACTCGGATACAGCCAAACAAATTGACCAGCAAAATGGCTATCGTACTTGTAGTTTACTATGTATGCCCGTCTTCAACGCTGATCAAGAATTGATTGGGGTGACTCAACTGGTAAATAAAAAGAAATCTGGGGATTTTCCCGCCTATAATCCAGCTACTTGGCCCAAAGCCCCTGAATGCTTCCAAGCGAGTTTCGACCGCAACGATGAAGAATTTATGGAAGCTTTTAATATTCAAGCCGGGGTGGCTTTACAAAATGCTCAGTTGTTTGCCACAGTCAAGCAACAAGAACAAATGCAACGGGATATTTTGCGGAGTCTTTCTAACGGTGTGATTTCCACAGATAAAGCCGGTTCAATTATTGCTGCTAATGAAAGCGCTAAACGTTTGTTAGGGCTGGAAGCAGAAGAGCGTTTAGAAGGTAAATTAATTACTGAGGCGATCGCAATTAAAGAGGGTGACTTTAGTAAGTGGTGTCACGATGCCTTACAAGCCAATAATATCAAGCATTGTCAGCAATATTATCCTGATCGTACCCTGGTAAATACGGGTACAGAACAACACAGTATTAATTTATCGATTAATACCATTGCGGATGCTAGCGACCAACAACAAGTCCGGGGGGCGCTGGTGGTGATGGAAGATATCAGCGATGAAAAGCGCCTCAAAAGTACCATGTACCGCTACATGACCCAGGAATTAGCCGAAGAATTATTGAAATTAGATGATGCTAAACTAGGAGGCGATCGCAAAGAAGTTTCGATTTTATTTTCTGATATTCGCGGCTACACCACTTTGACAGAAAATCTGGAAGCAGAAGAAGTGGTGAGTATGCTAAATGACTATTTTGAATCCATGGTAGAAGCCGTCTTTAAACATAAAGGCACTCTAGATAAATACATCGGTGATGCCATCATGGCTGTGTTTGGTTCTCCCCTACCTTTAGAAGACCACGCTTGGATGGCAGTACAAACATCAGTAGAAATGCGTCATCGTTTGCACGAATTTAATCAACGTCGCTACGCCGCTAGTAAGCCGAGAATTAAGATTGGCATTGGCATCAATTCTGATACTGTCATTAGTGGTAACATTGGCTCAAGTAAACGCATGGAATTTACCGCCATTGGTGACGGTGTTAACTTAGGTTCACGCTTAGAAAGTGTGAGTAAACAATACGGTTGCGATATTATTCTCAGTGATAATACTTTTAAACCTTGCCAAGAACATATTTGGGCTAGAGAACTAGATTATATTCGTGTTAAAGGCAGAAACGAACCAGTAGCAATTTACGAATTAGTCGGTTTGCGTTCTGATCCTGTTAGTAGTGAAAAATTACAAGTAATTGAACATTATCACAAAGGGCGTGAGTATTATCTTGGACGTAATTTCACTTATGCTAGGGCTGAGTTTGCCAAAGTTTTAGCTGTTGATAATCAAGATAAAGCAGCAATGTTGCATCTTTTACGTTGTCAACATTGGTTACAATCACCCCCAACAGATTTTGATTGGGATGAAGGTGTTTGGACATTCCAAGAAAAGTAGCAATAACTTTGTTTTCTGGGCGCACTTGGCGGTATGCGTTACACACTATGTAGACAATATCAAATTAGTGGTTTGGTACGTTTTAACTTATTTACCACAATCACTACCTTAGGCACTCCTCATGACATCTTGTTGCAAGAATTAAGAATTAAAAGTTGGTTTCCCGCAGACAAGATGACAGAAATGAATTTAAGAACAGGGGAGTGGGGAATAAAGTAACCTAAATCATAAAGTTGCTGCAAGTTCCTTCAAGCGATCGCGTCCATCCCGAAACACAGGCCAACCATCACCCACTAATACCGCTTCGACGTGAGATAGTGCAGCTAACCGTTGTACAGAAGCCACAGCCGCCTTACGATTCAGCAACTTCTCATCTGGCAAAATTGTTAAACTACCCGCCTTGCGGGCGCGTACTAAGTCCCCTGTAATTAAAGTTGTGTCCTCCAGTAACAACGCCAACTCACCCGGAGTTTTAGAACCGTGGAGTTCCAGCACCTTTAATCCTGGTACCACTTCATCACCATCAGCTAGCCAGCGATCGCAATGTATGGGAAAACAATCCTTCTCTCCCACAGGGCCAGCTATCTTGGCATAAGTTTGATCAGCAATTTCCTTAGCAGACCTGACATGTTCAGAGTTTGTCAACACAATCCAAACCACACCACCGAGGGATTGCAAGTGATTCCAATCATGGTTGGATAGGGCTACTGGGTCAATCAAGATGTTACCCCCTGGACGAACCCAAGCAATCCCATTGAAATCAATATTTCTTGCAGGATTGAAAGTAGACCAGCCATATAAATCGGGACGGTGTAGTGATTTCATAAAGATTCTGGTTCAGTACCTTCAATAATTCTGGATTCATAACTCAGCATAAATAATGTATCAACAATCCAGTCTATGTTCAAAGCTGATGGGTCTTGGGAGTGGGAAGTGGTCAAAATTTCGGAACTCAGAGCCGGGCGATCGCCAACCTGAGAATCCAAGATCACAACTTTTTGCTGTCTGTGCTAAGTCATTTGCTACAACGCGGCGCTTCTATGCGCCTTTGTGGTTCGTCAGCATCATATAAAATCGCACGCATTAATTTCCCAAGTTTAACCAGTCCCAAATAAAAAATATATGCTTTTAGATAGATGATTAATTAAAAAACAAAGTAAATTGATGAAAGAATTGCCATAATTTGTTTCTAGCAACTATTCGTTTGTGATAGCAAACACTTAACAAATACGTTTTTCTTACAGTTCAAAAAAGTCTAAAAATGTCAGTATTTAATTGTATTTGTACAATATTTTAAATTATTATCCAAATATAACTACAAAAAAAACAACAAAATCATATTTATTTTTAAGTAGCTAAAATCTCCAATAATCCTATCGATTTAGTAGGTTGATAAAATCTTACCCAAAAAGCTATTGACTATCAAAAAAATATGATTAATGTTAAAAGTATCCCTGCCAAAAATGTATCTAAGCATCAACAAATCTGGAGGTATTTCCTATGATGATGATGATGATGACGGAAACCATGACTACCGAAATGCAAAACTGCATGAACGCTTGCATGGAATGTCACAAAATGTGCATGGAAACCATGACTTACTGCATGAGTCAAGGTGGTAAGCAAATGAACACAAGTATGATGGGCATGATGCGCGACTGCTCAGAAATGTGCATGATGTGCATGAACATGATGATGGGCGGTTCTGAGTTCATGGGACGCACGTGTATGCTGTGTGCTGAAATGTGCGATCGCTGTGCAATGGCTTGCGAACAAATGAGCGCAGACCAAAAGATGATGCAATGTGCTGCGGCTTGTCGCAAATGTGCAGAAGCTTGCAGATCTATGCAAATGATGCCTGCTTAATTCCACTACTTAGCAGAAGTTTCTCTGCAACCTATTATGCAAGCGCTCAAGCTTTCAAGTCTGGGCGCTTAAATTTTGTTAATAATGTCTCCACACTAGCATTGTGATCTAAAAAGGAAAACAAATGCCTGTAAGTCAATTTGCCATCTTTATCCAAAACAAACTGAGCTGGTAAAGGCGCACCTAAAGCTTGTCCTACTTTGTATGTGCGAAATACACGACAACTAGGGTTACTCAGCAACGGCATTTTTAAACCCAAATCTTTAACAACTATTTGACTTTGCTTTTCATCAGTACTAGTAATCATTAAAACTTCGATACCACGATTTTTAAATTGTTCGTAGTTTTCATTCAAAGATTTGATATGAGGGAAACAAAAGGGACAATATTGCTTTTCAGTAAATATGCGTGTAAAGGCGAGCAATACTGGTTGTTTACCTCTGTAATCTGATAATTTTACCACAGTACCATTGGTGATATCTGGCAGTTGAAAATCTGGTGTACCTACTCCCATTCTTAGCTGATTTATAGCTGGGATTGGTAAAAAGTTGCGAAAGAACCGCTCATTTAATAAGCCACTAAAATCAGTAGAAGTCAACATATTTTTACGCCAATTTTTTTATAAAAAACTTTAAATTAAAAAACCACAGATGTACATACAAACTAACACTAAATAATAAATATCTGTGTTCATCTGTCTGGAAAAGATTTGCGCCGGGAAAATTGGACGCGTAAACTTTTCGCTGTGTGCATCTGTGGTTTTGGCAATCTTGCCTGCTAAAAAAATCTAGACAGCAGAGAAGTAAACTTTAGACTTCACTGGATCAGGGTTCATGGTTTTGTCCCCAGGTTGCCAACCCGCGGGGCAAACTTCATCAGGATGGGACTGAACATACTGAATTGCTTGTAATGTCCGCAGGGTTTCATCAACGCTACGACCAAAGGCTAGGTTGTTGATGGTAGCGTGCTGAATTACACCATCTTTATCAATGATGAACAGACCACGTAAGGCAATACCCGCTGCTGGATCAAGGACGTTGTAAGCGGCGCTAATTTCTTTCCTGATGTCGGAAACTAGAGGATAGTTGAGGTCGCCAACACCGCCAGATTTGCGATCAGTTTGAACCCATGCGAGATGGGAAAACTCGCTATCAACGGAAACACCTAGAACTTCGGTGTTAACTTTTTTAAATTCTTCGTGGCGATCGCTAAATGCTGTGATCTCTGTGGGACAAACAAAGGTAAAGTCTAGAGGGTAGAAAAACAGGATGACATACTTACCGCGATAGTCGGAAAGTTTAATCGTCTTAAATTCTTGATCTACCACAGCTGTCGCTGTAAAGTCAGGAGCCTGCTGGCCTACACGTAGGCATCCTTCTGTTGCGTAAGTGAGGGACATTAACCGAATTCTCCTTCAACTTATATCCGTATAATAGCGTTAAAATTGGGGTCAGCTAAACACTTACCCATTGACGCTGTGCAAATTTAATTACGTTCTGTTACGACTATATCATAGTCATAACGATTTTGAGTAGCAAATGCCTGATTTAGATACAAGAGAATGGTTACTCACCAATGGCTTGGGAAGTTTTGCCAGTGGTACAGTTTCTGATGTCCGCACACGCACTTATCATGGTTGGCTATTTGCGGCGACCAATCCGCCTTCCAGCCGGACCCTGCTATTTTCCCACCTAGAAGCTAGCGTGGAAGTATCAGGAAGAGTGATAGCCTTAGGAACGAACTTTTGGGGCAGTGGGAAAATTTCGCCGACAGGCTATAAACAGCTACGCTCTTTTGATATTAACCCAGTTCCCAAATGGATTTGGGGTGAAGATAATTGGCAGTTAAGCAGGCAATTAATCATGCCCCACAGTTGGGGAAGTGGGGAGGTTGGGCAATGGGGAGATGGGGAGAAAGAAGTTACGCCATCTTGTTCCCATCGGGTGTTGATTCAGTATCGCTATGAGGGAAGTGACACCGCCATTTTACGGCTGCGGTTATTAATAGGCGATCGCGACTTTCATCACCAACAACATCAGCAGCCAGGTTTACAGTTTTCGCAATTACTCGGTCACAATCAAGTCTGTCTCCAAGCCATCTTTTCGGGAGACTTTGGGACACCTTGGCACCTGCGTTGGACGCAAGGAGAATATCAAGCAGACGCAGTGTGGTATTGGGATTATGAGTTACCAGAAGAAAAGAAAAGAGGATTAGGCGATCGCGAAGAACTCTACAGCCCTGGTTACTTAACAGTGATCCTCCAGCCAGGAGATACAGTTACTTTAGAAGCACAGATGGGTTTTCCCGATCCCCTGCAAAGTATACTCACTTGCGAAACCTTTACAGAATCAGTGGAAGCAGAACAAGAAAGGCTTTCCCAGGTTTTCGGCTGGAATCAAGTTAGTAGGGAGTTGGGAGTGGGGAGTAGGGAGTTGACAGATCAAAAACTTTCTTCCCCCCTGCTCCCTGCCCCCTGCCCCCCTGCTTCTTCTATCAGGCAACAACTACTAAAAGCCAGTGATCAATTTATCGTTTATCGAGCTTCTATTGCTGGACCCACAGTGATTGCTGGTTATCATTGGTTCAACGACTGGGGACGTGATACCTTAATTGCTTTACCTGGTTTAGCCCTAGTCACAAAGCGCTTTGAGTTGGCAAAAGGACTATTGCGAACTTTTGGGCGTTACTGTCGCCACGGTTTAATTCCTAATGTTTTTCCTGATGTCGATGATGAACCGTCTTATAACAGTATTGATGCTGCTTTGTGGTGGATTGAAACTTTAGGACTTTACTTAGAAGCCACACAAGATTGGCAGTTTTTGGCAGAACAATTCCCTGTAGTACAGCAAATTCACAAAGCCTTTATTGGTGGGACACGTTACAACATCCAAGTTGACGCTACCGATGGGCTACTGAGTTGGGATGTGCCAGGTGTAGCTCTTACTTGGATGGATGTGGTGATTGAGGGGCAGCCTGTAACCCCCCGAAATGGGAAACCAGTGGAAATTAATGCCCTATGGTATTCGGCTTTATGTTGGATGAGTCAGTGGGCAGAACTTTTGAGTCAACTTGAATTGGGCGAACCTGCGCGTTTAGCAAAACAGGCACAGCGTTATGCACAACAAGCGCAACAAGTGACAGTTTCTCTACAAAAGTTTTGGAATCCCCAGATCGGCTATTTGTACGACTCAATTGATCCAGATGATGGCCGCAATTCCCAGATTCGTCCCAATGCGATTTTGGCATTATCGCTGCATCATTGTGGGTTTTCGCAACAGCAAGGGCGCGCAATAGTTGATTTAGCACTGGCTCGTTTACTTACCCCCTATGGACTTCGCAGTCTTGATCCATCTGATCCAGATTATATAGGTCAATACATAGGCGACTCAACACAGCGCGATCGCTCCTACCACCAAGGTACTGTTTGGGGTTGGCTAATTGGCCCTTTTATTCGAGCTTGGCAGCGTTCTTACCCAGAAGAGCCATTACCTTTTGATTGGCAGCCTCTATTGGATCACTTTTTATTTGATGCTTGTCTGAACTCGATTTCGGAAATTTTTGATGGTGACTGGCCTCATCAACCTCAAGGTGCGATCGCTCAAGCTTGGTCTGTGGCTGAGGTAATTCGCCATTTTAAATGAATAGTTTATAATCTTGATAAATATTACTTTTATTTAAGTGAATTTACTTAAGTATGAATTTTGTTGTTGTAGATACGGAAGGCAAACCGGAATTAAGCGAATTAGCAATTATAGACAGTCACGGTGTAGTGATTTATGAGGGTTTATCTAATGAACATCCTCGTATATCCCCAAAATTTCCTAACCTCAAAAGTTTGAAAACTCTGCTAACAGAATTTCTTACTATTGTTCAGGGTAAAACAATAATTTGCCATTATGCCGAGCATGATATTGATGTTCTTAAATATAGTTTCCGCAAAGTAGGTCTAACTTGTCCCAATTTACAATTTGAGTGTACTTACAACTTAGCTAAAAGTTATTGGCAAGGATTAGAAAGTTATTCTTTAGATTACTTGAGTAAGTATTTAAATTTACAAGCCAATAATCAATATTTCAACTCTGGTATGGCACATACAGCTAGATATGATGCCGAATTTACATACCAACTTTATAAAAAAATCATGCTAGAAAATTTAAAATATCAAGCCAACCCGTTTAGTAGCAGCAGAGTTGATACTCCTTTCCAAAATCATCCAGATTACTTTGATACTTACTATAGAGAATTTCTCATTTTGACTAGAGGTTTAGAAGATGTCAAACAAGATATAAATTATCAAAGTAAAGGTATAGTTGTTATTGGTGAACCAGGTTCCGGTAAAACTCACTTGATGATGCGACTGGCTCAAAATCGATTACCCAGTAACAGATTATTATTTATTCGTCAGCCTAACAATGCTCAAGCGATACTCTACCATATTTATAGCAGAATTTTAGAATCTTTAGTTGAAAAAGTTAGTCATCTTTCTCAGTTAGAATATTTAATTATCAACTCTTTTCGGACAATTATAAATTTAGGAAATATAAGTGTTCCGCAAAAATATCAAGAATTTGTCAATAGCTTAAATAATTTATCAGCAGACAATATCAATATTTTATTAGGAGACAATACGCAAATTAAAAGAGATGCTTGGCAGTATATTGAAAAAATTATTAATGATTGGTGGATAAATAATTATGCTGCGGGTCGTTATGCTTTATCGATCATCAAAGGAATGGTTAAATATTGTAGCTATACAGATCCGGTCCGCAAAAATATTACTACTCGTTGGTTAGCCGGAAATACTTTAACTGATGAAGAAGCAGAAAAGATTGGTTTACCTAATTGGGGAGAAGAAGTTAGTCAAGAAGCTTTTTCTCTGGAAGTAATTTCAGTTTTAGGTAAACTCTCTATATTAGACGAGCCGTTAATTATTATTTTTGATCAATTAGAAGCATTAGGACTTCCCCATAACAAAGAAATCTTGTTAAATTTTGGGGAAGCTGTCAAAGAAATTTTTACCCATGTTCCCAATAGCTTAATTATTCTTAATTTGTTTCCTGACAGATGGGAACAGTTTCAAACAATTTTTGATAATTCTATTATTGGACGAATCTCACAGTATCAAGTTTATTTACGTCAGCCTACTGAAAGCGAAATCAAAGCAATTCTACAAATTAAGCTTCAATCTACCAGCATAACTTTAGAGCAGTTATTTTCTCCAGAAGAATTAGATGATATTTTAGGACACAAACCCATTAGAGCCGCGTTAAATCGTGCTGCTGACTACTATAACTATAAAGTGCATGGAATACCCTTAAGGATTGAGAAAAAAGTTATACATGAACCAGATAAAGATGAAAAAATAGAACAGCAGTTAAGAATTTTACAACACCAGCAACAGGTATCAATAGAAGTATTAATGCAGGTTATACAGAGTATTCAACAACCTAGTTCTATTGATGTTAGCAATCTGCATCAGAAATTATTAGATTTATTAGTAGGTGAGGGAATTGAGCCTATTCTCGAAAATCCTGTGATTGAGTATCTAACTCAACATAAAAATGAACTAGAGCAAAAATATAGCAATTCGGCTATTATTACTGATTCCGATGATATCGGTAAATTAAAAACTATTGCTGATGCTTTCAACAAGATTAAGCCCGTCAAATTAACACAATATCGCTTAGGTAAAAAACAATTACCAGAACATATTGTTATAGAAAACGGTGTGCGAAATTATGTAATTGGTTTTCTGCAAATCAATGGTAATTCTTTTACAAGTCGCATTGGTAATTTTAATGAATTAGTTAATATTTATCCCCAAAGTAAATTTGAACTTTTTCGAGATGAACGACTACCAGAAATAACAGGTAAGGTAGGCAAAGAACCAGAAATGTTGAATGCTGATACAAAACTTTACATAGATAGTTATACTAACTCTAAAAAGCCTAAATTAGTCAACATGACATCATCTCCTCAAACCAATGAACATAACTGATTTTCTGACACATACAAGATTGAAGATAGCGGAATTTATCTAATAGTGTATGTCCCCATTGTGTGGGAATAGATATAAGCTGTAAAATCAGATAAGCTATC
>JAKOMP010000138.1 GCA_022241785.1 Cyanocohniella sp. LLY
AAATAGCTGTCTATCTTGAGAATCCAGGTTTTCGGCATAAGTTATTTTGTGGGAGGAGTAAAACTCAATATTAACTCTGTGGCGTATGTTTGATAAGATTCACGCTTGTAGTACTATTGTTCTGATAAACTTTGACTTCGCTCAAAAGCAAATACAAAACACGATACCTCTGGAATCAACCAGAGGCATTTTTATCCTTTTGCTGACTGAAATACAAACAATAGTATAGCGATTGCACTAATCAACACACACATTTGCATCCAACTTACCATTATGTTGATGCTGAAAATCTCACCATAACTTTTGTGAAGATTGCCAATCAATTGTCGGGCTTTGTAAACATCGTTCCAGATTAATGCTGACCTCTCGATTGTTCCCAGACCAGGGAATTTGCATTGGTTAAACACATTTTTCCCGTAACAACTACAAACTGTAGTCTCTTGTTCTGATAGTGCCTTTCTCTGTTGTTCAGTTTTTCCCCAGCAGGGGTCTTTGCCTACGTCCTCACCCAATCCACTGAGCGTTACTAAAGTCTCAAACGGGTACTTGGTTAACATTAATTGGTTGAGAAATTTGCCGCTATCTTGAAATTCGTTAACTGGGAGTATACCTCCACCAAAGATTACCTGCGGCACTAATACCAGAATTGTTAGTAAAGGCGCAACACTTTGATTGGGTGCGATCGCTGAAACTAACAATCCCAAAACCATGCTGCCAAACGATGCCAGAAACAGGGTGATATACATCCGGGGTAAAGCACTTTCAGGAAAAGTGACTGCACTAACCATACAGCCCAAAAGTACTGCTGATTGGTACAATGCCAGCAAAATTGATAAGTGAAATTTGGAGGCGAGATAAGGCAGCACTCCTAATCCCGCACTTCTTTCACGTCGATAAATTGCAGTTTCTTTGGCTATCTCTGGCATAGTGGCCAATGCACCTGCCATAACTGCCATAATCACAGTCACGAACAACATTGTGATTGCTTGTCCTGCATTGCCGGTTCTGTTATCTAACAAGTTAGACTTCCACAGCAAAAAGTTAAATCCTCCCAGTATTGGCGCTCCTGTGAGCATTAATGCCAAACTCATTCTGTTTTTTAACAATATGGTGAGATTACGCCGACATAGTACCCACCATTGTTGCCAGTAGTTTGTTCGGGGTGCTACTGGTCGAACTGTGGATTGGGGGATTGATTTTTGGCGATCGCTCACAAATCTCTTGTGAAATCCAGACCCCTTAAACAGTTCTTCCCATTTTTCTGGTGATAACTGCCGTTCAACTTTGTTATATATGGTGTCAAAATCTGGCACCTTAAAATAATCAAATGCCATCTTGGGTGGCCCGAAGTAAGCCAGCCGTCCGCCCTTGGCCAGAAATACTACAAAGTCAGCGATTGCTACATTCTTGGTTGCATGAGTTATTAGTAAAATTGTACTGCCATTGTTGGCTAACTCTCTGAGCAGTTCCATGATTTGCAGTTCAGTACCAGGGTCAAGTCCTGAAGTTGCTTCATCAAGGAAAAACAAGCTGGGCTTGGTGATTAGCTCTACACCGATTGAAACTCGCTTGCGTTGTCCACCACTCAACCGTTTAATAGAAACGTGTTTGCGCTGGGTAAGTTGTAATTTTTCCAAGACTGCTTGGATACGCTGTTGTCTGATTTCTGATGTGGCGTAGGGTAATCTCAGTTGTGCTGCATACTGGAGTGCTTCAAACACGGTTAACTCTGGATGCACAATATCATCTTGGGGAACATAACCAATGCTGTGTTTGAAAGCTGGAAAATGTCGGTACAAGTTAACGCCATTAACGAGAACCTTCCCACTATTGGCACGGCGTTGACCGTTGAGTGCATCCATTAATGTAGATTTACCACCACCACTGACACCAGCAATCACGATAAATTCTCTGGGCAGAAACGATACAGAAATCTTGTTAATTAAAGTATTGCCAAAAAACGGACTCGTGGATTTGTATAATTCCAGTGCATCTAAGCGCAATTTTTGTGCAGGCTGACTTTCCTGCTGGTTATTCAGTAACTGGGTTTTGGCTGCTGGGGCGAAAATTTGTGTTCTAAACGTTGGTATGGGAGTACTTAATTTTACCTCAATGATTACAAAGCCCACCTGTATCAAACTCCCATCTTTTAAAGCTTCTGACTCTTGATGTCTCAGCAATGTACTACCAATGCGAGTCCCAACACCACTACCTATGTCAAACAACCAATATTTGCCTTGTGTCCACAGGATTGCCGCATGATAGCTGGAAACATAAGTGTCCATTAGTACCAAATCATTATCTAAATCACTGCCAATCGTAAATGGAACTTGGTTAACTTTATGTTGCCGAATCGGTTTTGTATGGACAATTAGTTGTAGCTTTTCCATAACTTAAGAGCCATTTTTCTGCTTTCCGCAAATAATACAGCACTCTTAAACATAATTGAGAAACAAACAAGGGAGTAGGGGAGAAACAAAAAGAAATTCCCCTCTGCACCCCAGTCCCGAATGGCACGCTCGTTAAGCGCAAACCCTCTGCAATCTTCAGATAACTCCTTTGTGCATGGGCATGAAACCCTTCTTGATCCATACCTCTTCTGGAGGTGTGCCGTGATACGTGGGTTCTTGGTGATTATGATTATTGCCTGTTGGTACTAAACGTCGCCCCTGACGGTCATAACCCAAATTTTTATCCAGCATTCTGATATGACTAATGTGAGAAGTCCACACATCAGTAACTCTATCGCCCAAACCAAGAGTATGTAATTTTTCTGGAATTGACACATTGCCATTCCAAACAATGGGTATTCCCTCATTCTCAAAATGTTCTGTCAGTTCTTGTTTAACAAACTCTGCTGTTCCTCCACAAATCAAAATCTCATTCAGATATGGCATATTTCGCATCCATCGTAATAATCCACGGCAATACTCATCACGCACAACTGGTAACACTTGTTCAAACAATTTCAAATCCGCTTGTTTTTCTAGCTCTGTAGTCTTGCGTGACAAGGGACGAAAAGCCTGAAAATTACCCTGATTTGCTGCTATTAAAGCACTAATCAAACGTGAATCATCTCTCGATAACCCTACTGCTGTACGCTCCACAAATTGGCGTACCATCCAACTCATTCCCAAATCGCTGGTTTCTGCTTTACCAGGACTACCTTGCACCGAAAGGTAAAAACTGGCATTACGATATCCCAACATCAGCATTCCAATATTTTTCTGGAAATATTCATCTTTAAGCCCACGGCGACGATACGCCATAATTCCAGAACCTTCTAGGGCAACATCAAAGTTACGTAATTTTCCTTTTAGTTTACCTGTCGATGTCTCTACACCTTTTTTCAAGACCTGTGCTAACTCTATTGCTAACTTTTTACCATCATTAATTTCTCCTGGTGGCAGTAGCAGTTTTATATAAATCTCATCAGGCGAATTAAGGTTGAACTGGCGAACAGCCAGCCACAACATACCAATGATTTTAGGTGTGGCATATTGATACTTCAAATCCCTTAGTGCCGCCGTCCCCGCAAACATACTTTTCGCTAACTCACCCAATACATAGTATTCTTCTAGCCATCCCACCCAAGTAGCATTGCTTTGTTGCTTCAATCGCTCAATTGAACCTTTGCCCACATCTGCCACTTCCGGTGAGATCGCCAACACTATTGGGATTCCATCTGGATATACTTGTGCGATCGCTTTGGTCTGACTCCCACCTAAATCACAAGTCAACACCAGCTTTTTAACATTTTTGCCATCATTTAATTTATTTTTATTTTCTGTCATAATTTCTCTACTTTATTGTCCATAACCCAGTATTCGATTCGCATCTCTCTCTTCTTCAGTCTGTGGCAAACCCATTAATTCAGCCTCTACATCCCAATCATCATCATCTTCTTCATCCTCTAAGTTATTTTCTGTGTGAGAACCCATTTGTGGCTCACCATTTGTCATATTATTTGAGGTYATTACACTTGAACTTAAATAAGATGTAGGTAATCTATCAATACCACCTATCATTCTAATTGTTACAAGTTTTGCTTCTAACTTTTCAATAGCAGATCGACAAGCTTTAGTTAATTCCTCTTGGTTCACTTTACCTTCTAACGTTTCAGCTAACCAGTAAGCAGTGACCGCTTCCATTGACAATTCAGTAACCGCTTTTCCTGATGGATGGTTTGATAAATAATCAATCACTAAACCATCCCAAGAATTAACTTTGCGTTTAATTCTGGGCAACTCGATATCTCTATTTTGTGGTTTGTTCATCTTGGCTCATCAGTAATATGTTGTAGAAAATCTTACTATTTAATCACTAGGGGAAAAAAGTGGTATTAATGAGTATTTTAGTGTAGTTAATGAGTATTCAGGTGGTGTTTGAGACAACTAAACCTTAGCTAAATCTGTCAATTGACCGAAAATAATGAGTATTTTAGTGTAGTTAATGAGTATTTAGGTGGTGTTTAGTGGTATAAATTTAGGCGATATTTAGCCTGGGAAGCTTATAAATACGAGGTTACAGCTATTTTTAATATAAGATTTTGACCCCAATTTCATAATACATTTATGTTGCCATAGTAATTCAAAAATCTGCTCAATAATTATTCTGTAGGTGTTAATAATACAATTAGTTACAAAATATTTGAAAACAGCTTAATCATTATCATTAAATTAGATTTATTGACAACAAAATAGGCTGAAACCCTTGCAATTACGTTATATTTGCTAGATTTTGGCTAATGGGCATTTAGGCATTTTTAATAGTAATTTGTTGTAAAAATTAATCCAGTTACAGCATTTCTGGGATAGGGGCATTCTAGTCATACTAAAGTATGGTTTTTGATGTCATCCACATATTTAAAGTCTGTATATTCCCCCTGTCAATAATCTGTTTGTTATACTTATGTCAGATGCGTTTGTATTAAGTATTAGCGCAGATACTACTAGAGCTATCACATGAATATCCAGGGTGTGTTTAGAGAAGCATACTCATTACGGATCTAGAATTGTGAGTGAGGTTATGACCTCATTTGCGCTTTCTTATATACAGAATACGTTATCCTTTAGGGCATGAAAATTGAAATAAATATATAACTACAAAACAATGGCAAGTTTAGCTATTTTGCGCGTGGAGAAGCTAAAAACTTTTAGCAATATCAGGGGCAGTGAAGCGCATACTGCAAGACTTCAAGAAACTCTCAATGCTGACCCACAAAAAATAAATATCAGGTTGATTGGAGAAAGCGATCGCCCTTTAGAGGAAATTGTCCAACTCACAATCCAATCCAGGACAAAGTACAAGCCGCGCAAAGATGCGGTGTTGTGTAGTGAGATGTTATTGAGTGCCAGCCCCGAATATTTTCGACCACATGACCCATCGCTTGCTGGGGAATAGGATGAGCAACGAATGAAAGATTTTGCCGAAGCTTCTAAAAACTGGTTGCTGGAGAATTACTCTGATAAGTGCGTCAGGGCAGAATTACACCTGGATGAAGTCACCCCTCACATTCATGCTTACATTGTGCCAATTGACGATCAAAGTCAACTGCTGAGTCATTACAAAATGTTTGGTGGTTCTAATAAAGAATGCAGAATTAAGTTATCCCGACTCCAGGATAGTTATGCTGATGCCCTTGCTCCTTTGGGTATTGAACGGGGGGTAAAAGGCAGTAAGGCCACACACACCAAAATTAAGGAATATTACCATGCAGTTAACAATCAACCTCTGAGTTTGGAACTTGAGCGATTTGTACCCCAGCCTGGAGAAACAGCGCAGCAATTATATGAACGTATTCAGGCTGATCCGGTTATTCAACAACTTGACCATCAGTTAGCAGATCGTCAACGTATTATCGAACTTGAGCAACGAGCTATTCAAAAAGCGATGGCAAGTGAGAAAGAAAGACAACAACTCGAAGACAGAATGTATCAATTAGAGAGAGAAATTTCAATATTACAGCAGGAAAACTTTAATTGAGACAGCTTTGCTCTTTATTTCCGACTAAATATACAAATGAGGAATCATGGCAAGTTTAGCGATTTTGCGTGTAATGAAGCTGAAAACTTTTGGTCATGTAGGTGGTAGTGAAGCTCATACTGCCAGATTACAAGATACGCCAAATGCTGATCCACAACAAATGAATCTCCGGTTGATTGGGGAAAGAGATAGCTCGTTAGAGGAAATCGTCAAACTGAAAATCCAATCCAGCACTAAACACAAACCACGCAAGGATGCGGTGCTGTGTAGTGAGATGTTTCTTTCCGCATCTCCAGAATATTTTCGACCACATGACCMATCAAGAGCCGGAGAATGGGATGTACAACGAATGAAAAAGTTTGCTAGCACTTCCAAAATATGGCTTCTTGAAAATTATGGTGATAAGTGCGTGAGGGCAGAGTTACATCTAGATGAAGCCACCCCCCATATCCACGCATACATCGTTCCTATTAACGATAAAAGTCAACTCCTGAGTCACAATGAAATGTTTGGCGGGCCAGCTAAGGAATGCAGAATCAAGTTATCCCAACTCCAAGATAGTTATGCTGCTGCCCTTGCACCTTTGGGTATTGAACGAGGTGTCAAGGGCAGTAAAGCCACGTACACCAAAGTTAAGGAATATTACCAAGCCGTCAATAGTCAACCTTTAACTTTGCAACTAACGCGATTTACACCCCAACCAGAAGAAACAGCGCCGCAATTCTGTTCTCGGATGATGGCTGACCCTGCCATACAAATGATGAATCATCAGTTAGCTGACCGTGAGATTTTACTAGAAAAACTACGCCGAGCCGAACAAAAAGCTCATGCTAGTGAGAAGCTGCGGCAGCAGTTACAACAGCGAGTCGAGGAATTGGAGACAGAAAAAGTTGTATGGAACCGATACAAAGAACAACTACGGGACTTGCCCCTGGAGGATGTAGCTTGGCATTTGGGTTTAGACTGTGACCATCAGCCACCGGGAATATGGAAGGCTCACGGTTGCATGATCAATATTAATAACGACCAATGGAATAACTTTGCTCCTATTCAAAGACAGGGCGGTGATAGCAGTATTGATTTGGTGATGCACGTTAACAGGTGTAATTATCGGCAAGCGATCTCGTGGGTGCATGATAGTTTTGGTGCAACTGGGGTAGACAGAGCAGTCATCGCCCAAGCCCGTCAAGTAGCTACTGAATTTGCACAGTTGGAACCCAGACCCCAGTTCGTCCCGCCATCCCAGGACAAACGCCAATGGAGAGTAGTACATAATTACTTAACTCAGGAGTGTGGAATACTACCCAATTTTTTGCAAGCCGTTCATGAGCAAGGTTTAATTTACGCTGACGAGCAACAAAACGCCGTGTTTCTCATCCGGGATCTGGAGGGTGAAACCAAGGGTGCATTTTCGGTGGCAACAAGAGGAAAAGGTCAAGGATATGTGATGGGAAGCAAGCGTACTGAAGGATGGTTTCACTTCAAAATAGGACAACCATCAAAAGGCGAAATTCAAAAAGTCGTGTTGTGTAAATCACCCATTGAGGTACTGTCATTGGCCAGTCTGTCCATTATTGAAAACCAAGGAAATCCAGAGCGAACAATGTACATGGCAGTGGATAGCCCTAAGAGTCTACCCGTGGATTTTCTCAACACTGTTTCTCATGTAGAAGTTGCCCATCCCAATGATGAGTTTGACACTGAAACGGTGCGAATCATCATGGAACAGTTACATCATGCCCAGCGAGTTAAACCTAAAGGTAAAGACTGGAATGACACGCTGTGTACTTGGAAGAAGAACCAACAGCAAAAAGGGCCAGAACTGGAGCTTTGATCAGGGAGCAAGACAGAACATTTCACGAAGGAATCAGTGTTTGAGAGGACTATGACCTACTTTAGTTTGAGGTAAATATCGTAATAAAGTAGATTGCTTTTTAAGTTGGAAAAGGTTGACTGTTGTTGCAGTATGCACATCAATCAATCCGCTTTATGCACTCTGCGGCAGTTCTCCAAAAAACTCAATCGTTTTCGGCAATCAAATTGCGGGATTATCAGCAACAAGCGATCGCCGAAGTCTATGCTTGTTTTCGCTCAGGCATAAAAGCAGTTTTACTGTACGCTCCTACAGGTTCCGGCAAGACTGCGATCGCCACGAAAATGGTTGTCGATGCAGTCCAAAGAGGCCGCCGAGTTCTATTTCTCGTCCACAGAGCCAAATTGTTAAAACAGACAGTCCTAATGCTTCGGGCAAATGGGATCAACCCCAGCATTATCTGGACTGACTCTGAAGAATTGCCAGACTACGCGCGCCCAGTGCAGGTGGCGATGATGCAAACTCTGCAAAACCGAGAATTGCCACCCAACATCAATTTAGTGATTGCTGACGAAGTTCACACTACGGCTTATTACAAACTATATTATCAAAAAATAGTACCCACTTATGGCGGCAAAATACTAGCTTTATCTAAGTGCTTGTTTGTCGGTTTGTCTGCATCCCCTTGGCGTACCAAGTCCACAGAAGGATACTGCCATCTGTTTCAAGCCATCGTCCGCGCACCATATCCCCAAGAACTGATCAATAGGGGCTATTTAGTGCGGAGTCGGCAGTTTGGATATGATGGGCTGATTGATTTCAAAAAGTTGAATAGTGGTAGTAATGGTGATTTCACTCAAAAATCAATGGAACGTGTTTGCACTCCGGTTTTTAACGAAGAAGTGGTAAAACGTTATTTTGAGATTTGTCCCCAACGCAAAGCAATTGTTTTCTGTGCCAGCGTTAACCAAGCCTTAGATATTGGAAATAAGTTTCGTGCTTGTGGTGTAACTGCCGAGTGTATTGTGGGACAAACACAGGAAGAAGAACGGGATCTTATTTTTGAGCGATTTAGTGATGGTACAACACAAATTCTGATCTCGGTTAATGTTTTGTGCGAAGGATTTGACGAGCCAACAGTAGAAGCGGTACTTTTGGCCAGACCCACCAAAAGTCGCGCTTTGTTAATCCAAATGTGCGGTAGGGGACTGAGGTTGTCGCCAAGTAAATCAGATTGCTATTTTCTGGACTTTGCTGAGAATTTTAAACGCCTGGGACTGCACACCAGAAATTTTCAAACTCCTTTGTGTCCTAGAACCAGCTTTCAGGATTATGACTGCGAGGAAGAAATACAACTCAAAACTTGTCCCACTTGTGGTGAAATTATTCCGGCCATGTTGAGTATCTGTCCGTATTGTGGCCATGAATTTCCCAAAAAAACCAAAATCGCCCCTCCTCTCAGACCTTTTGGCGAAATCCTCAGCCCGGAACAGGAGAAACAAGCCTTGTACTTGCGTAAGTATCTTTACAATGCCTACTGGAAGGAAAAGCATGGAATTTTAGATGTAGATGCCAACTTCACTCAACGATTTGGATACCAAATACCCACCGAGTGGTGTATGGATGCTGTATTCCAGGGAAATACAAAATTGCTGCGCTATCATCAACAGCTGTATCTGCGATTTTTACATTCGCAGTGCATTGATGCCAACTGGATTAACTTGATGATGTACCGGGAATTTGGCGACCAATCCGACCCAACATATCAGCCTTGGTGGGAAATTTTGGGGTTAAGTCAACCTACAAAAGATGTTGAGGAAATCAAATTTCTTTACCGGAGCAAGTGCGAATATTACGCCAATTCTACCTATGGGCAAGATATGTTAGGGTTGCTTTCTTTAGCAATTACTGAAGCGTTGGAATCTGAAATCCGACCCGGATTGATTGTCCGTTGGATTGATTGCCCTGAATATTTAGAATTTATGCAGCCTTTCAAAGTGAAAACCGTAAATATTGCCACTGAACAGGCTGAAATTGACGGCATTCGCCATCCCGTACCCCTGACTCAACTTGTGACTTCTTGATTGAGCTTTTTATCTTTTGGATCTCCCTTGCCTCCTGCAAATACCATCGCATTCTATAGAATTGTTAAGTTTTTGATTTTTTATGACCACAAATAAATGTCTTTTCACGAAAGAATCAGTGTTTGAGAGCCAATAGACCTACTTTAGTTTGATACCTAAATCGTAGTTTAGTTGATTGCTTTTTCAAAAGTAAAAAGTTCATAGTGGGGCATACAAACCAATTCGCAATTACTAACAACTACGGAGCAATTCTCTAAGAATTGAATTATTTATGGTGTCTAAAAATCTCCGACTCAAAGTATTTCTGGTACTTCCTTGGATATTAAGTAGCGTTGGTGGAGTACCAAAAACATCTGCCGCAGTTGCACCGTCACCCAACAGCCAACCTCAGCTAGTAAGCATGAACTCAGGAACCACATACTATGTCAGTGGTAGCGGCAATGATGACAATAACGGGCGTTCTACCTCGTCTGCTTTTAGAACCATCCAAAGAGCCGCAAACCTGACTCAGCCTGGAGACACCGTACTGATTATGAACGGCGAGTACAGAAATTCTGGTTCTGGCCATGTGGTACATATTACTCGGTCTGGAAATGCAAATGCTTGGATTACTTATAAAGCGCATCCTGGACATTCACCCAAAATCAAACACAATGCTTGGCACGGAATTGAGATAGATCGCGGTGCTTCTTATATCGAAATCAATGGATTAGAAGTCGAAGGCAACAACGCCAATATTAGCCTTGATTACGCTAGAAGCCAGAAATCTAACGGTGGTAATCACTTAACTAACGGTAACTGCATTACTGTTGATGGGCGCAAAAATGGGCGTTCGCGTCACATCCGTATTCTCAACAACAAGGTACATAACTGCGGTGGTGGCGGGATCAACTTCATTCAGGCTGACTATGTAACAGTGGATGGCAACGAAGTCTTTAATAATGCTTGGTATTCTGTCTATGCCAACAGTGGCATTTCTATGTGGCAAAATTGGAACTCTGATAACAACACCACAGATTACAAGATGATTGTCACTAACAATCGCACTTACAACAATCGTCAGAATATTGAGTGGTTGGCAGTTGGTAGAATCACTGATGGTAATGGCATTATTATTGATGATTCACGCAATGCCCAAAACGGTTCTACTTTGGGTCGCTATCGGGGTCGCACTTTAGTTGCCAACAATGTTACATACAAAAATGGTGGCTCAGGTATCCATTCCTACCTCAGTGATAATATTGATATCATCAATAACACTGCTGTTTTGAATAACCAAAGCCCTGAACTCCAAGGTGGACAAATCTTTGCTACTGATTCATCTAATGTCCGAGTCTTGAACAATATTCTCCATTCTTTTCCTGGCAAGAGAATGAACGGTAACAAGAGAAGCTCTAATGTTACTTTTAACTACAATATCTACGCTAATGGTGGCGAAATTCTTGTCCGGGGCGCTAATGATATTGTCGCTGACCCTCAGTTTGTTAATTTCTCAAATAATGATTTTCGGCTCAAATCCAATAGTCCTGGCATCGATAAAGGCACTAACTTTAGTGCCGTAAAAACTGATATTGCTGGCAATCGTCGTCCCTCCGGTAGCGGATTTGACATTGGGGCTTATGAGTATCAGCATTCGGGAAATCCTACTACTACTAATCCCACGACTCCACCTCCTGACTGTCCGACTAATTGAGCAAGAATTCAACAATTCAGGAGTCAGAAATCACTCAATTTCTGATTTGGCTTTGATTCTGACTCCTGAATGCTAAAAAGCATTGTATTGCAAAGAGAAATACAGCCCATTTTCTTGCCATGTTCCTCTATTATTGGAATCAATAGATACCAAAGGAATACCCCAATCAAGACGCGCTCTCCAGCGATCCCCCTGTGACCACCTCAAGCCAAAACCAACTGCGGCTAAGGTGTTAGGATCTGATATCTCTGTTTGCGAATTATTCCAGGCAACACCAAAATCTGCAAATGGAATAATATGCAATATTCCCTCATCAGATGACCGAAGTATCGGTACTTGTACTTCAGCCGATGCTATTACGCCGCTATCAGTCAAGAGCAAATCCTGACGATAACCTCGTACACTACCTACTCCTCCCAAGCCCCACTGCTCTAAAGGTAAAAGTGCCTTGGATGCTATTTGCGTATTTCCACGGAGTAACAGTAATGTTTCAGGAGCTAACAGGCGTACCCACTGTGCCTGACCTCGCCATGAAAAAAAGCGACTATCTGGAGGTTCTGTATTAATCGTGGCATTGAACGCACCTATACCTAAATTGAACTGCGATCGCAAAGCAATTACTTCTTTGTTATTACGAGTAGTCCATTCCTGAAAAAAGCGTAATGCTGATATGCGTGTGCGTCCTTGTTCATCAGCACCCAACGAAGGAAAAGCTATGCGTTCTTCTTCACGATAAGAGGCTTCACTTTCTATTCTAGAAGCTGTTACACCCAGGGCAAATTCTTGTGTGGGAGTTTGCAATATGGGCTGGCGCAATGTCAATTCATAATAGCGAGATGATGATTGGATATCTAGAATGTTAAAAGGACGTTCAATCACATTGCTTGATGCCGTGCCAAAATTCAAGGTGAGAGTTCCGTTGCCAGGATTAACAGGCAGTGAGTAGCTAGCATCCAAAGCATCACTACCATCGGTATTGGTGTAAGCTACACTCAAACCGTCTCCCCATCCCAATAAGTTAGCTTCATTAATCTGTAATCGCCGTCGGAAACTGCCTACTGCTGGTGATCGCCCGTTATCTAAACCTACTTCGGCGTTAAATGTTTTTGCTTCTTTGATTTCAACTTGTAAAATATTCTCGCCCGGTCGCAACCCAGCTGATAGTTCTGCTGACAAATTTTCAATTAAAGGATTCAGCTGTAACAGTTGCAATCCTTCTAACAAACGTTCTTCATTAAGAGGCGGCTTCGAGGCGATCGCTAGGCGACTACGTACATAATTAGGGTTCAGTCGCTGAGTACCACGTACCTCGATATCCTCTAGTTTACCTTCAACTACCTGAATTTTAATTACACCGGAATCAATCTCTTGAGGTGGCACGTAAGCACCAGAAGTAATATAGCCCATATTCCGCACCCTTGACTGTCACAATCGGTTATTACGGAAGTAAATTCATGAAAAAAGAGTAAAAAATTACATTTATCTCTTAAAAAACACATTTTGAATAGGAAAATTTATCAGATGTATTCTCAATAAGGAGCAATAAATAATAAGGGTGTTTGGTAGAACATTTAATAATATAATTTT
>JAKOMP010000139.1 GCA_022241785.1 Cyanocohniella sp. LLY
ACCCTGATTACTTCGTCCTTAATTCTCAATAAAAAGCCAATTTTAGCGAGAATACAAAGAGCGAATTTGTCAAGTATGCTTGACCCCTCAGTGTTTAAGAAGATTACAAAACAAGCGTTTTAGGATTGTTAAGAAAGATGTGACTAATGGATAGCCGACGCGGAGAGGGGAGTAAAGATCATGACATATCGACGAAAAATAAAGGTTTTAAAGCCTCTAACGCCACTTGCTACAAGTCGGCGTAGCCGCCCAACGCAGTGGCTCCTCCTTGCAGGGGAGAGGTTTGGAGAGGGGTTTTTCCAACCGTCGAACTCACGTCAATTTATTCTTTGGAAGTCCCTTCTTGCCCCGCTTTCCTACTTTTAAAATATTCTTTAAGCAAATTTAAAAAAATCATGAATTTTAGTTTTATTTTTGATGATCATCCGCATCCTATGTGGATATATGACCGCAAGGCTAGGAAATTTTTAGATATTAATGTCTCTGCTATTAAGGCATTTGGTTATTCTCAAGCAGAGTTTTTACAAATGCAAATTACTGATATCCATTCTGGGGAAGATGTCAGTTATTTACTAGAAACTTTATCTCAAAGAAAAACTGAATTAGAATTATCTGTTAAGTTAAAAAATAAGAATACCATTTATATTAAAGCTAGTGTTTATGCAATGGAGTATGCTGAATGTGATGCTCTATTAGTTGATGTTAAATCAATAAGTGATTTTCCGGTAAGTGAAGTGCAATTTCGAGCAGTTGCTGAATCTCTCCCGGTGCCATTAATGATTTATCGCTTATCTGATGGATCAATCTTATATACTAATCCCGAATTTATCCAAACTTTTCAATTTTCTCCAGAAAATTTAGTTAAACAATTATCTGGAGATTTAAAAGCAGAAAAACTCGATTTAAAAACACTTTTAGAAGCATTTAGCCAACATGATTCGCAGCAAAATAATGAACTGTTACTCCAAAGAGCAGATGGAACGTCTTTTTGGGCGATCGCTTCGCGTCAGTCTTTAACTTTTAACGGTGAATCGGCTATATTAACTGTATTGTCAGATATTACTACACATAAAAATGCCGAAACCCAACTCCAAGAACAAAATGAGTTTCTGCAAAGCATTTTTGCTCGTATCCCATTGATGATTGCATTAATCAATGCTGAAGGTACGCTCAAGTGGGTGAACCAAGAATGGGAAAATACTCTGGGTTGGCAACTGCAAGATTGCCAAAACCGCGATATGCTTTCTGAGTTATATCCTGATCCTGAATATCGTCAATGTGTCATCGATTTTGTTCAATCCGCAAAACGCACTTGGAGTGATTTTACAACTCAAGTCCGAGATGGTCGTGTAATAGATACTTCTTGGACTAATGTAAATCTTGATAATGGGCAAATCATCGGCATAGGGCAAGATATTACAGTACGCAAACAAACTGAAATAGTACTTAAGGCTCAAGCTGAACGAGAACAATTAATGCGAACTGTTGCTCAACGAATCCGCCAATCTTTAAATTTACAAGAGATTCTCAATGCCACTGTGAAAGAAATACGAGATTTGCTGGAGGTAGATCGAGTTGTAGTTTATCAGTTCGCCCCAGATATGAGTGGTACAGTTGTCGCGGAATCCGTAGTAACCGGCTGGACAGTGGCTTTGGGTCAAACAATTGAGGATAACTGTTTTCAAACAGGTGCCGGCGCAGAGTATCATCATGGACGTAAGCGAGCGATCGCCAATGTTTATGAAGCTGGACTGACTAATTGTCATTTACAGTTGCTAGAACGCTTTGAAGTTAAAGCCAATTTAGTTGTACCAATTCTCCTAGAAGTGGGTGGAGACAACGTTGGTTCTGGCTTGTGGGGTTTACTCGTAGCACACCAGTGTTCTAGTCCCCGCCAATGGGAAGAAAATCAGTTGGATTTGCTCGATCAACTAACAGTGCAAATTGCCATCGCCATTCAACAATCTAGCATCTACCAACAAGCTCAAAATGAACTGGCTGAACGACAAAAAGCAGAAATGCATTTAAGAAGTGCCTTGCTAGAAAAAGAAGTTTTATTAAAAGAAATTCATCATCGAGTCAAGAATAATTTACAAATTGTATCAAGCTTGTTACAACTCCAGTCACAAACCCTTAAAGATGCGGAAATTATCAAAGTTTTTCGAGACAGTCAAAATCGCATTGACTCAATATCTTTAATTCACAAAAACTTATATACTTCACCTAATATTGGACAACTCGATGTTGCTGACTATATAGAAAATTTAGCCACTAGTATCCTAATTTCTTATCAGATAGTACCTGGAAAAATTGAGCTAGAAACTCGCATAGATGCCATTAGTTTAAATGTCGACCAAGCTATTGCTTGTGGGCTGATCATCAATGAATTAATCTCCAACGCCCTCAAATATGCTTTTCCTCAGCAACAAACGGGTAAAATAACTATTAAATTACACAATGTTGGCCATGTTATTGAAATGTCCATTAGCGATAATGGCGTAGGTTTGCCAGAAAATTTAGACTTTAGTAATACTGATACTTTGGGTCTATCTTTAGTTCATGACTTGGCGATAGAACAACTAGAAGGCAGCATTACTGTAAAACGTCATCATGGCACAGTATTCACAATCCAATTTCCCCAGTTAACTTAAATTTTGCATCAATAAACTTCCAATGGGTCAAGTGAGAATATTAGTTGTTGAAGATGAAGTGATTGTAGCTAGAACTATTGCTAGTCAACTTAATCAGTTAGGATACATGGTTACGGGTACAGCTTCTTCGGGAAAAGTAGCGATTTCCAAAGCATGGGAAACGAAACCAGAACTGGTTTTGATGGATATTATTCTCAAAGGTGATATGGATGGTATCGCCGCCGCTACTTGTATTCGTGAGCAGTTAGGTATTCCCGTAATTTTTCTGACGGCTTATGGTGATGATGATACTTTGCAACGTGCTAAACTCACTCAACCATTTGGATATGTTGTCAAACCATTTACTTCTAAAGATTTAAGAATAGCTGTAGAAATCGGTTTATTAAAACACAAACTAGAAAGTGATCTGCGGGAAAATCGTGATCGCCTAGCCACGCTGTTAAATTCTATGAGTGATGCGGTAATTGCCACCAATGAGCAAGCAAAGGTGACATTTATGAATCCTGCGGCTGAGTTAATAACTGGCTGGCGACAAGCAGATGCTATGGGACAAGACATATCAAGAATTTTTAATATTGTCGATGAAGTTACAGAAGCTGCATTAGAAAACCCAGTTCTAAAAGTGCTGCGAGAGCAAAAGGTTGTATATTTAAAAGAATTTACATCTTTAGTTACCAGAAATGGTACCAGAGTACCCATTGGGGATAGTGCTTCCCCTATAATGCGACCCTCAAATGAGATCGATGGTGTAGTAGTCGTTTTTTGGGATCTCAGCGAACGCCGCCAAGCAGAGTTACTAGAGCAATCTTTGAATAAGGAACGAGAACTCAATAATCTCAAATCTTTATTTATTTCTACAGTTTCTCATGAATTTCGTAATCCCCTGACGGTGATTCAAACAGCAGTAGAACTGATAGAACTGCAAGGAGATAATTTAACAGAAACTAAAAAAAGCACCTACTTACGACGAATTAAAGGTGCGGTAAAATCCATGAAAGAATTAATGGAAGATGTCCTGTTCATGGGTAAATCTGATGTAGGAAAAATCGAATTTAACCCGACTTATTTAAATTTGCAACAAGTATGTAACGAAATAATTGCCGAATTTTCTGCTGTTGCTAGTGGTGGGCATCCAGTTATTTTTAACTGTCACGATGAATGCTCAGAAGCTTGGATCGATGAACGAATTTTACAATACATATTTATTAATTTGCTTTCTAATGCGGTTAAATATTCTCCACCAGGTGAAAATATTCAGGTTGATTTAACCTATGATGCTATTAATAAAGCAGCTATATTTGAAATTAGTGATAAAGGAATTGGTATTCCTGAATTAGACCAGACTCGATTATTTGAATCATTTTATCGAGCTTCCAATGTCCAATCAATTCAGGGTACAGGGTTAGGGTTAGTAATTGTTAAAAGGTGTGTTGAAGCTCATCACGGTACGATTAATGTTACTAGTCAAGTTGGTGTGGGTACGACATTTACAGTAATTTTGCCAATCAATTATGAGGGAAATGGGGAAGTGGGGAGATGAGGAAGTATTTTTGTTCTTTCCCTTTGTTCCCTAGTCCCCAGTCCCCTATATAAACCTGAGTTCGATGAACCTCTCCCCAACCCCTCTCCGATGCGGAAAGGAGCTTAAATTTACATAAAGATGGCTAACTCAGTATTAGGGTCAAAAAAGTAAATTTTTTCTGGATTTAGCGATAACCATAATTGCTCACCAACACGTACTAATCGATCTGGTGGGACTCGTACTTGTAGATATTTGTCTGTAGGGTTAATTGAAGATTCGGGTTCGGAAATTCTCACAGATAGAAAGGAATCGTTACCTAGATTTTCTGCTAAGTCTACTTTTACAGGCAGATTTTTAGTTGCAGGTACACTCAAAATTAAGTGTTCTGGACGAATGCCTAATAATATGGTTTGCCCATCGTATTTTCGCAGGGCTGCACCCCAAGTTTCTGGCAGGGTGAAACGAAAATTGGCATGGGTAATTAATAACGGGGCGTGAAATTGCACAGGAATAAAATTCATCGGTGGTGAACCAATGAATTCGGCAACAAAACGGTTAGTAGGGCGGTTATAAAGTTCTAATGGCGAGGCAACTTGTTGAATCTGACCTTGATTCATAATGGCAATGCGATCGCCCATTGTCATCGCTTCGGTTTGATCGTGGGTGACGTAAATTGTGGTTGTTCCTAGTTGACGTTGCAATTTGACAATTTGGGCGCGGGTTTCCGCCCGTAGTTTGGCATCTAAATTAGATAGCGGTTCATCCATTAAAAATACTTGGGGATTGCGGGCGATCGCTCTGCCTAATGCCACTCTTTGCCTTTGTCCTCCCGATAGCTGTTTGGGTAAGCGATTCAGCAGAGTTTCCATTTGCAACAAATGAGCCACATTTCGCACCTGTTGATCTACCTGTCGTTCTTTGTCAGAAACATAACGCAATCCTTTAGGTAACTTCCTCGTGACTCCCACTAAGGAATTTTCTACCCAACTTGGCATAGCAGAAGATGATTCTACAGGACTAAAGTTTTCCCCCCTGCGCCCTGCGCCCTGCACCCCTGCTTCTCCCCCCCTACGCCGTAGTCCAAAGGCGATGTTGTCGTACACCGTCATGTGCGGATAAAGGGCGTAATTTTGAAACACCATTGCAATGTCTCGTTCTTTGGGTGGGAGGTCATTAATTAAGCGATCGCCTACCCAAATGTTGCCTCCTGTCATCGCCTCTAACCCAGCAATTAGCCGTAGTAAGGTGCTTTTACCGCAACCTGAAGGGCCCACCAGCACCATAAATTCACCATCTGCAATGGTTAAATTAATTCGTCGCAAAACATTAATAGTTTCTGGTGCTTCTTGTGGTGTGACGTTTTTTTGCCGCTCACTAGCAGAAATCTGTAAGGCTACACCTTCCCCTTTACGCTGGGGAAAACTTTTATAAACATTTTCTAAAACAACTTGCGCCACGGGTATTTGGGGTAACGGTAATAGTTAGTAGTTAACAATAGCTGATTTCGCAAAGCAGAAAATTCAGCGCTAATGATATATGTTACCTGCGACTACGAAAAGTGAAAAAAATAGATCTTACCAGAAAAAGCCCATTATCCTAGATATATGGAGTATCAGCAGGTGTGGTCATGACTACCTATGTAACTGAAAATCCTGCCCATGAAATTTTAGACGTACACACAACAGATTGTTGCATTGTTGGCGGTGGGCCAGCCGGGGCTGTATTGGCTCTGTTATTGGCACGTCAAGGCGTTTCTGTGATTTTGTTGGAAGCGCATAAAGATTTTGATCGTGACTTTCGGGGAGACACAATTCATTCGTCAGTGATGGAAATTATGGAGGAATTAGGGTTAAGCGATCGCCTACTACAATTACCCCATGCTAAGATGCACCAGGTGAAAATTCGTACTCCTGATGATACCGTCACCTTAGCAGATTTTAGTCATCTCAAAACCCGCTATCCCTACATTACAATGATGCCTCAGGTGAAATTCCTCGAGTTCATCACCCAAGAAGCCCAAAAATATGCCAATTTTCAACTAGTGATGGGTGCAAATGTCCAGGAATTAATTAAGGAAAATGGCGTAATTCAAGGTGTCCGCTATCGGGGAGGTGGTGGCTGGCATGAAGTACGGGCAATACTGACAGTGGGTGCAGATGGTCGCCACTCACGTCTGAGACAACAAGGTAATTTTGAGTCAATTGGTACATCACCACCAATGGATGTCCTGTGGTTCCGCCTTCCGCATCAGCCAGAAGATCCCGAAGGGGGAATCGGTAACTTTGCGCCAGGACGCATTGTGGCTATGCTTGACCGTGGTGATGAATGGCAAATTGCTTATGGGATTCCCAAAGGCGGTTATCAAGAGATTCGGGCTGCTGGCTTGGAAGCGTTGAAAAAATCCGTTGTGGAAGTTGTACCCAATTTCAGTAACTGCATAGATTATTTACAAGATTGGTCACAGGTTTTCTTTCTTTCGGTAGAATCTAGCCGCGTCAAACGTTGGTACCGTCCGGGATTATTACTCATTGGTGACGCAGCCCATGTCATGTCTCCTGTGGGTGGAGTGGGCATTAACTATGCAATTCAGGATGCTGTTGTGGCTGCAAATATCTTAAGCCAACCACTGCAAAATAAATCTGTCGAACTTGGTGACTTAGCAAAAGTACAGCGCCAACGGGAGTTACCCACACGCATTATTCAAGGATTCCAGACCTTGATTCAAAAACGCATATTTGCCCCAATTCTCACATCCCAGCAAACCTTTCAAATACCACTTTTGTTACGCTTGCCCGTTTTACGCGACCTCCCAGCACGGTTAATTGCCTTGGGGGTTTTTCCGGTTCACGTCCAAGAGACTGACAAATGAAAAAATCAAGAGGTCATGTCTACACCCCTCAAGCCTGATCCTGTTGGAGATGCTACGCAATCGGCACTGCGCGATCCTTTAGAGTTAGAAATATTAAGAATGAAACAGAGATAGCATAGCAGTTAAAGTAAGGTTAGGACATCAATTTATCAGAAAACCCATACACCAAAAGACTTTCAACCCTGTTTTATGCTATTTTTCTCTGAAATTCTGGAACCAAGAACAACCTTATAAGGATTACAGATAGTGCAAGTTCTCAAAAGAGCCATCAAACCAGACATTTATATATCGTTTCTCCACATCTACCAAACCACTTGGGGGATTGCAGGTGATATTTGTTTAATTCGTGAATCTGTAGCTAATTCAAGTGCATCGAAGTTTGTCGGTCACAAACTCAAACTAGCTTTGCCAAAAAGTCTGGAGCGCCATCGCTTGGCGGGCGTTCTGGTAATCAAAGTTGCAGGTAATGTAGGCGACGGACATCCTAAAGATCACCCGACTGAATGGGAGCTTTACGAAGGTGTAGATAGGGAACTAGGGATGGCGGCTCTGAAGCCTTGGGGCTTTAAATTGACGGATGAAACAGCCTAAAACAAAAGATTATCAGGCAGTCTACCCATTGTTTATTGATACTAACTGTAGCGATTGTACTGATAAAGTTATATATAAGTTATGCTGCAAATTTCTCATAAAATTATCATCCCCGATAGCGAAATCGACATGAGCGCGATTCGTTCTCAAGGTGCAGGTGGTCAAAATGTCAACAAGGTTGCTACTGCTATCCACTTACGCTTTGACATTGAGGCTTCATCATTACCAGCTTTCTATAAAGAGCAGCTGTTGAAGCTAAGTGACCGACGCATTACCCAGGAGGGAGTCATTGTTATTAAGGCTCAAGAATACCGCAGCCAGGAGCAAAACCGCCAGGAGGCTTTGGAACGACTGCAAGAACTTGTTAAAAGCGTAGTCGTACTCAAGAGAAAACGCAAATCCACCAAACCAACTCGCAGTTCTCAAAAAAAACGTCTTGATAGTAAAACTAAGCGAGGACAGATCAAGTCCGCCAGAAGGCAGGTAATTGATTGAATTTATTTCTGCTACTAAGTGGTACAATTATACTACTCATGCAGAATTTAATGCTCGTTGTAGTCAGGCGAATGTAGCGGATGGCATCCCTAGTGCTGTTCAAAACTATCGCTTGGCTTTTATGCTAAAAAAGACTCAACGCTAAAAGTGTATGTAAGAAATTAATTCGGGCATATAAAAAAAATTAGGGAATAAGAACTACTTTAGTTTCCAGTTAGGAGGATTTCATGAACAGCTGCGTTTTAATGGCGGAAATTATTCAAGAACCACAATTACGCTACACAGCCGATAACTTAGCAGTTACAGAAATGCTGGTGCAGTTTTCCAACTCCCAGCGCGCAGAAGACCAATTAGTGACGTTGAAAGTTGTTGGTTGGGGGAATTTAGCCACAGAAATTCAACAAAATTATCATCAAGGCGATCGCGTGATTTTAGCCGGTCGCTTAGGAATGCACACTGTTGAGCGTCAAGAAGGTTTTAAGGAAAAACGTGCTGAATTGACAGTACAACAGATTCAATCTTTGAGCAGTAGTTTCAGCCCATCCACATCAGAAGTGACTGCGTCTGCAATGTCTCCTCAAGTTGAAGTTCCCAGTTATGATGCACCAAGCGCCATACCTACCCCAGCTAAAACTACGGTTGGTGTAGTACCTCAGGTGATAAATACAGAACCCATACCCCAAACTCCAACTTTTCAGCCCAGCAATTATCCTCCTGTAAAAGAACAAGAACCCGATCCAGATGACATTCCTTTTTAAGAATGGGGAGTAGGGAGTAGGGAGTAGGGAGTAGGGAGTAGGGAGTAGGGAGTAGGGAGTAGGGAGTAGGGAGTAGGGAGTAGGGAGTAGGGAGTAGGGAGATAAAACCAAAGAAAGATGTTGGTACTCACCGAAAATATTTCCCCCCTGCACCCTGCACCCCTGCTTCTTTATCTGAAATTACCAGGATTCAAACGTGCGGGGCCTTGAGGTTGAGGCTGTTGATTATTGCTGGTTGCATTACCTCGCAAAGTACCACCATCTTGAGGAGAAAGATAAGGTTTCAAATTAATTCCACTGCGAGATGAAGTCGGGCGATTATTGCCGCCACCTAGAAGTGAGCGACCTAAATTGTATAATTCGGTAACTCCCCCCCTGCGATCGCCATAGGTATTCACGGCGATGGTTTGCTGTCCACTATCAGCTGTGGTCAAATTTTGAAAAACGCTATTGCGAACAACAAAGGGGTCTTGTCCACGGGGTACTGTCAAGACAATGCGACAGGAGCCATTAGCCTCGGTGGTTACACAAACAGTATTCTCGTTATTTTCTACAGCCGTTTGCAGTTCTTGCAAACCATCAGGGCGATATAATTCCAAGCGGCTAGCAATGGCTTCACAGCGTCTTTGAGGACTCCAACCACCACCTAAGGCCGCAGGAGCCGCCCAAGGAAAGAATTGACCAGGGATATTTTGTGGCTGATACATTACGGTGTACTGCCCATTGTAGAACTGACAGCTAAACCGAGTAGCAGTGTTAATAGGACTTGACGGGGGGACACCTGTGGATGGGTTCGTTGGTGGTATTGATGTACCATCTGAAGGGATTGTGGGGACGACAATATCACCGAAGGTCGAGTCATCAAATTGGGCAAAAGCAGCAGAATTACCCAGCAACAAAGATAAGCTGAGACTACTCAAAAATACAAACTTGAGGGATTGTGAGGACATGAATTATTCTCCAGCGAACATCAAGTAAACAATGGCTAGTTTTAGTGACGGATGATTTTGTGGTTTTGATTCTTTAAGAACGTTGCTTTTGTTGCTCTTGTTCTTTTTCTTTTCTTTCTTTCATTAACTGTTTGACTTGTGCCTGTACTTCTAGATGTCGCTCAACTCCTTCATAGCTATAGCGGTTATAGCCACCACGAGAAATCAAATTTTCTAAATAACTAACTCGTTCGCTACCACCTGGGTGGGAAGATAACCAAGTAGGAATAATATTTTTTTGTTGTTTTTCTAATGTCACCATTAAATTACGCAAGCCGTCAGCAGCATAGCCACTAGCCACAATCAAACGTGTACCCAAATTATCTGCTTGACGTTCCATATCGCGGCTGTAACTGAGAGAAAACAGTTGACCGATGGTGCCGCCGAAAGGTAGATACTGGGTAACGTTAGCAATCAGATTACCTTGGGTAACTAATTGAAAGCCATGAGATAGTACTGTGTGGGCTAATTCATGACCTAGTAATCCGGCTAATTCTGCTTCAGAATTGGTTTTAGCGATCGCACCTGCATTAATAAAAATTTTGCCTCCAGGTAAAGCAAAGGCGTTGAGGTCTTCTAGAGGAATAACAAAGAATTCGTAATTAAATTCTTCGCGTCCCGCCGCCTTGACAAGTTTTTCCCCGATGTCATTCACGTAGGCTGTAACAATTTCGTCTTCTACTAAATTCAACTGTCTTTTTGCCTGATTGGCCACAGATTCACCAATTTTTTCTTCCCCTTGTAGCAGCATAATAGTTGAGTCAAGGGCAGAAAATGGGCCTAGCAGACTGCCAGTCACAGCGTAACCGATGGCACCTGTGATGATGTTTGTGATGGTATTACCGCGAATCTCGGCGCGAATGTGGGATTTAAAACGGTTAAGATTTTCTGCGGCTAATTTACTGAACTTAGGTGCTTGGGGGTCATTGGGATTCAGCAAAGCGAATTGACGTGCCACCAAAGACGCTTCCATCCATTTTTTTTCATCAGTGAGAGCGTTGATTTTAGCTTGAATCAGTGTAGGTTGATTAGGATACAGCGAAACTGCACGCTCTAAAACATTTAATGCTTCTTGAGAGCGATCGTATTGTTTGAGGACTTCGGCAAAGCGAATATGACCAGGGATAAATTCTGGATACTGATCAACCAATAATTGCAGAGGTACTATAATTCTGGTTTGGAGTTTCTTGGCAATTCCCGCCTCTGATTCTCGCCAGTACACCTTACCCCCTGGGGAAAGTTGCGCGGGGTCAAGGATTGCGGCTTTGCGTTCTTGGTTGGTAACCGTTTTGCTAAAAGGTTCCTTTACCTGTCGATACAGTTTTTCTGCTTCTGCAATATTCCCTGCCAGATAAAGTTTATCTGCTTCTATAAGTGTTTGCTGACGAGCAATTTCTTCAGGACTGAGTTCAGGTTCGGTTGGTTCCTCCGTCACTGAGTCTGACTGTGGCGTTTCTACTTCTTCAGTCTTGGTTTCTGTCTGGCTGGACTCGCTAGTTTCAGGAGGAGATGCTTCAGGTGTATTGGTAGTTTCAATAATGACAGGCGCAGCAGGTTCTTGTGCGGGAACAGGCGCTATGGGTTGCGTCAAGATAATCAACAACGATGTACCCAGCGACAGCAACACCCAGTTCACCGCTAGCAGCAAAGACTTCCTGGTTCGTTTCATGGTGAATTTCACCTATGCAAAAGGCTCCTTTCTAATTTAGGAGCAATGACCCTGATCAGCATAGAGCGATCGCTGTTGTTTTACAAAGACATTACAGTGGGGACTGGGTGAAAAAGCAGGGGGCAGGGGGCAGGGGAGAAAAACCACCCACAATTCCACTCGGCTTGAAATCTGATCTTTTGGTGAAAGAACAAAAACATTTCCCAATGACCCCATCCCTCCTATTGTCAGCGAATAGAAACAGCTTCTCGTTCGTATTCTTTACCCTGACACGACTCATCTATCCAAGAAGCTAAACTACGAGCATTAATATCAGATGTCGATGGAACTTTACGAGCAATTTCTTGTGGTTGATGTTTTGCGTGGTTGCCATTTTTGTCACCTGGGAGATTTGAGAACTGGCATAAAAAGACAGTCCCCACTAAACAATTTGTCTTGAGTAGAAGAGTCCAAAACTTAATTGGTATATAAGTTAACCGCGAATCCTTAATTTCTGGTTTGGGTAAAACTTTGACTTTGCTGGGCAAATCGATAGTAATTGCCAAAGGCGATCGCAATGGTTGATGTTGCCGGAGTAAGCTCATTGGTGACTTGGGCACAGGCGGAGGCGCAACCTTAGTAGCAACTGCAACCGATGACACAGTTTTGTGTATGCCAACCACCTCATTAGTAGCTGTCATTGATGATACAGGTTGAGGAAGTCGTAGCACTTCAGTACTCAGCGGTTCAGAATGTGTGATTTCCGTAGGAGCATAGGCAGGAATTTTCGGAGCAACGGCAACCAATGGTACAGGTTGGTGTTCGCAATCCTTCTCCTGTGCAGATTTAGTTTCTATCTGGGTTACAGTTAGAGAACTCTCTAAATTTACTAAACGTAACTCTTCATCAGGATTGAAGTTAAGACCTAAAGCCGTGATTATCTGATCGGGATTGTCATTCAAATCAAGAATGAAAGGAAGTATTTCATTCAACTGCGATTCTAAAACCGATAAAGTAGCCAAAATAAAACCAGAGGAAGGACGCCGCAGTCCATTGTATGTGCCCCAAACCCTCATGGTGCCAAGCCAAGAACGATTTTGCTCGTAATAACTCAGCCACTTCATTTTCAATGATTGACGTAGCTGCTGAATATTCATTAGATAGATGCCTCGCTTTAGTCAACAAGTGTGTAGTATTTTATATTTTCCAGCGCTTATCCCTGGGGATGAAACCGATAATAGAGCATTCGTTTGACACTTTGACCACCTAGTAGATGTTGTTCTACCACTAGAGGTACTTCTTTGGGTTGAACGCCGCTATACCAAACCATATCTGGTAATACCAGCACCATTGGCCCATTACCACATTGTCCTAAACAGCTACTGGCCGTTACTTCTACATTGGGAACTGGCAAAGCGGTAAAAGCAGCTAGTACCTTTGCTGCACCCTGCTTTTTACAGGTACGATTTTGGCACACTCGCACGCATTGAGTGGCAGATGATGGATCTGTTTTTGACGAGTTTGATGGTTGAGTTGTGTTTGGCATGTGTGAATGAGTGGTAGATACATTGGGGACTGGGATGAAACTCATACCCAATACCCAATACTCATATACCTAACCTATGGAAAGTCCTTTTGAGGCTAACCATTCTTGGTTGAATATACGTGACTGATAGCGGGAGCCACTGTCACATAAAATGGTAGCAATGGTATGTCCAGGCCCCAACTGCTTGGCTAAGGCAACGGCAGCTGCGACGTTAATACCTGTGGAACCACCCATTAACAAACCATCTTTTTGCAGGAGTTGGTAAACAACACGTAAAGCTTCTGTGTCGTCTATTTGAATGGCATCGTCAATTGGTGCGCCTTCCATATTGGCAGTAATCCGACTGTTACCTATGCCTTCAGTGATGGAATTGCCCTCTGTCTTGATTTCACCAGTTTTGATGTAGCTATAAAGCCCGCTACCCATAGGATCGGCAACTACGCATTTTACTGATGAATTTTGTGATTTGAGGTACATAGAAACGCCAGCAAAAGTACCACCAGTACCTGTTGCAGTAGTCCAGGCATCAATTTTACCATCGGTCTGCGTCCAGATTTCTGGGCCTGTGGTTTCGTAGTGGGCGCGACGGTTGGCTAAGTTATCAAACTGATTTGCCCAAATAGCATTTTCTAACTCAGCAGCAATTCTGCCAGATAGTTTGACATAATTATTGGGGTCTTTGTAGGGGACGGCGGGAACTGGACGAACTTCTGCGCCCAGTGTCGTTAACGCATCGATTTTTTCTTGTGACTGGGTGTTGGGAATAATAATCAGGCATTTGTAGCCTTTAGCATTGCAAATATGTGCTAAACCAATGCCAGTATTCCCAGCGGTTCCTTCTACCACGGTGCCACCGGGTTTGAGTAGGCCTTTTTGTTCTGCGTCTTCGATAATGTAAAGTGCAGCGCGGTCTTTGACGGAACCCCCAGGATTCAGAAATTCTGCTTTACCAAGGATTTCGCAGCCTGTTTCTTCACTGAAGCTATTTAAGCGAATCAGAGGTGTGTTGCCAACGGTGCCGACAAATCCATTTTTGATATCCATTTTGACTGTACCTGAGTTCTTGTCTATAAGAATTTTGGCTTATAGCGGTGGTCAGATTTACAGTTTCTTCAACCAAACCACAGGGATTGGAATATTTTTTTTAGTTGGAAGTCCCTTAGGCTGGGAGTAGGAAGATGAGGGAGATTTGATTTTACCCATGACCAATGACTATCAAGCAATCTTTTAAATGCGAACAATCACAGAAATTAATCAAAAAATTAGCCGTCAACGTGCGGTAGTGTTGACTATTGAAGAGTTAAAGTCCAGAGTTGCAGAAGTCGGTGTAAGTAAAGTTGCTCAAGAAGTTGATGTAATTACAACTGGCACTTTTGAGCCGATGGAATCTAGTGGTGCAATTATTAATCTGGGACACACTGACCCCCCAATCAAAATTCGTCGCTGCTGGATCGATAATGTCCCAGCATATTCGGGGTTTGGTGCCGTAGATTTATACTTGGGTGCCAGTTGTCCCGTAGATGTGATGGATGGAGAGGAAGTGCGGGAACATGGCGGCGGTCATGTGATAGAAGCTTTAATAGCTGGTAAACCTGTGCAGGTTAGAGCGCAAGGTCAAGTAACAGATTGTTATCCACGGGCAACTTTTGAAACTACTGTGACCCGTGAGACGATAAATCAGTTTTATTTATTCAATCCGCGTAATCTTTATCAAAATTTTATCGTAGGTGTGAACGGAGGCGATCGCCCACTGTTTACTTATCTGGGTCCCTTACAACCGGGTTTAGGAAATGCTGTTTATTCTAACCCTGGTGCCGTTTCTCCCCTGTTAAACGATCCTGATTTGCAACTTATTGGCATTGGTACACGAATTTTTTTAGGTGGTGGGATTGGCTATGTTGCTTGGGAAGGAACTCAGCACTTTCCCTTACAAAAACGTTTGCCTAATCGGACACCTATCGGCCCGGCTGCAACTTTGGCTTTAATTGGTGATGCCAAACAAATGGATGCGCGTTGGGTGCGGGGTTGTTATTTTAAAAGTTATGGCCCTTCGTTAATGTTGGGTGTAGGTGTACCACTCCCAGTGTTAAACGAAGAAGTGGTTGCCCGCTGTGCAGTTCAAGACAAAGATTTAGTAGCGCCAATAGTAGATTTTTCTATCCCTCGACGTGTGCGTCCTACCTTTGGTTTGGTAAGTTACGCCCAACTCAAGTCTGGGCGTGTCACCATTGAGGGTAAAACTGTACGGACTGCTCCCTTAGCCAGTATGTTGTTTTCTCGGCAAATTGCCACAGAATTAAAACAATGGATTGAAGCAGGTACTTTTACCCTCACAGAACCAGTTGCGCCCCTGCCGATGGAGCGATCGTTTTTACCCCAAGATCGGTGGACGGATTTTTAAGAGTGGGGACTGGGGAATTTATTTTGTTTTAGTGAGTTCAATACTAATTTTGCCGGCAAAATCGGGAATGGGTGCTGCGGGTTTGCTCACAATCACTTGAACTTGTGTGACGCGATCGCAATCTTGGAGAATAGAATCTGCGATCGCACCTACTAACCTTTCCAACAAAGCAAACTTAGCGGTTTTCACTAGATGTTGTATTGAACTAATGACACTGCGATAATCTAAAGTGTCTTCAATGGCGTCAGTCTTGGCCGCTGCGGAGATATCTAGCCATAACTTCACATCCACCTCAAACCATTGTCCTAAAACTTGTTCTTCTGGTAAGTACCCAGTGTAGCCATAGCAACGAATCCCTGTTAAATGAATGCAATCCATAAGAATTTGAAATTAAATTGAGCAATTTTTCAGCAATACAGACGTAGCACCAAACCCTATTCCCCATTACAGATGCCGATCGCCTATACAAATCTTAATCAACTTTGGGCTGATATCTTAACCGAAACACTCAAGCGTCTGGGATTAAATTGTGCTGTAATTTGCCCTGGTTCACGTTCTACACCTTTAGTAGTGGCCTTTGTCCAGCAAAGACCAGAAATTGAAGTCATTTCCATTCTTGACGAACGTTCAGCCGCCTTTTTTGCCTTGGGAAGAGCGAAAGTTACTGGCAAACCTGTAGTACTTGTTTGTACATCGGGAACAGCCGGAGCGAATTTTTATCCAGCGCTCATTGAAGCGAAAGAAAGTCGCGTACCCCTATTGGTTTTAACCAGCGATAGACCACCAGAATTAAGAGATTGTCACTCTGGACAAACCATAGACCAGGTGAAATTGTATGGTACTTACCCCAACTGGCAAGCAGAGTTAGCCTTACCTTCTCCAGACATAAAAATGCTGGCTTATCTGCGGCAAATGATAATTCATAGTTGGGAGCGCTGTCTATCACCTATGCAGGGGCCAGTGCATTTAAATATTCCCTTTCGTGACCCCCTAGCACCTATCCCCGATGGCACTGACTTGAGCGATTTACTGTCACAATTTCACCCAGAAGAATTTTTTGCCGCCGTCACACCCATCACCCCATTGCTGCATCACCCAATTATCCCATCACCGTATTACCAAGAGTGGCAACAATCTGAGCGTGGCATCATTATCGCCGGTGTAGCCCAACCCCAGGAACCAGAAAAATATTGTCAAGCGATCGCTCAACTTTCCCAAAGTTTAAAATGGCCTGTACTAGCAGAAGGACTCTCCCCAGTCAGAAATTATGCCCATCTCAACCCTTATTTAATTTCTACCTATGACTTAATTTTGCGTCATCAGCAATTAGCAAAGCAGTTAGCACCAGACATGATTATTCAAGTCGGTGATTTACCCACAAGTAAAGAATTGCGTAATTGGATAGATACAACTTCAGCCCGATGCTGGGTAATTGACAATAGCCATCAAAATCTTGACCCCCTGCATGGGAGAACAATTCATCTGCGGATGAGGATTGAGGAGATGGGGAGATGGGGAGATGGGGAGATAAGGCGAAAAAATAATTCTGGTTACCTGAAACAATGGTGTACAGCTGAAACCCAAGTTCGGTTGGCTGTTGATGAAGCTATGGGAAATATGCAGGAGTTGTTTGAAGGTAAAGCGGCTTGGTTGCTTTCTCAGATGCTACCGCCAGCAACTTTATTATTCATTGCCAACAGTATGCCTGTTAGAGATGTAGAGTTTTTCTGGAAACCGAACAATTTAGGTGTGCGATCGCATTTTAATCGGGGTGCTAATGGCATTGATGGTACGCTTTCCACAGCTTTGGGAATCGCCCATCGTCAACAAAGTGCTGTCATGTTGACGGGAGATTTAGCGTTATTACATGACACCAACGGTTTTTTAATCAGAAACAAGTTTATTGGCAGTCTGACAATTATTTTAATTAACAATAATGGTGGGGGGATTTTTGAAATGTTGCCCATTGCCAAATTTGAGCCACCGTTTGAAGAATTTTTTGCTACTCCCCAAGATATAGATTTTGCTCGGTTGTGTGCTACATATGGTGTTCAGCACGAATTAGTCACTTCTTGGCAACAATTACAGCAAAGACTCAATCCTCTCCCAACCACAGGAATTAGAGTATTAGAGTTACGCACAAATCGCAAAGCCGATGCTAAATGGCGGCGGGAAAATTTAGGTAATTTCTGCGATTTAATCAAATTATTGCCACCATAAGCGTTTCTATTTGATTTTGCAGTTACTGGGGATTGCTGGACATATTTTGGCGGGCTATACTTGTACAATAAATAGTACAACAATCAAGCAAATGAAAGTCGTGTCTTTTAGCGAAGCTAGAAATAACCTTAAGACTGTTTTAGACCGAGTGATAGAAGATGCTGACTATACCATCATCACGAGAAGAGACGCGGAGGATGCCGTGGTGATGTCGCTAGATTTATTTAATAGTTTGCTGGAAACTGTTTATTTACTTAAGTCTCCTGCTAACGCTGCCCATTTGGAACGTTCTATTGCTCAGTTCAAGCAGGGGAAAGTAGTGGAGCGCAATTTGTTGGATGACTAGAAAGCTAGCATGGACGGATGAGGCTGGGAACGATTATTTATATTGGCAAGAGCAAGACAAGAAAACCTTAAAACGAATTAACAAGCTGATTGAGGCAACAATCCGACTACCATTTGAAGGTATTGGTAAGCCAGAAGCATTGAGAGAGAATCTAGCTGGCTTTTGGTCGCGGCGAATTGATGATACCAATCGGTTACTTTATGCCGTGGATGATGAATATTTAACAATTATTTCTTGTCGATACCACTATTAAGCTAATTTCATAATTACGAATTACAAATTACGAATTACCCAAAGCTAAAACGGCATTTTGACCACCAAAACCAAAGCTAAAAGTTAATACATTTTTAATGTTGTGTTCTCGCGCTGTCGTTACTAAATTCAAATCAAATTCTGGCGTCTGTAAACCCACACAGGGCGGTAATATTTGTTGCTGCAAAGCTAATAATGAAAATGCCATACCCAAGGCTCCTGATGCACCTAATGTATGACCTGTAGCACCTTTAGTAGAGCTGATAGCTACTTTTTTAGAAAACACACTTTGTATAATTTTACTTTCTATGCGGTCATTTAGCTGCGTAGCTGTACCGTGAGCATGAATGTAATCAATATCGTTCGGTGTCAAAGAACTGCGTTGAAGACATTGCCTAATAGCTGCGATCGCACTTTTTCCTTCTGGTTCTGGTTGGTTTGGATGATAAGCGTCTGTTGTCAAGGCAAAACCCAATACTTCACCATAAATTCTGGCTTGACGCTGCTTGGCTAACTCTGTTGACTCCAAAACAAACACAGCTGCACCTTCACCCAATACCAAGCCTTCCCGACGTAAATCAAAAGGATAAGCCCCGGTTTTTGCCAAAGCCCCCATTTGCTGAAACCCCGATAAAGTCAGAGGTGTAATTGGTGCTTCCACTGCACCTGCGATCGCTCGTTGACATTGCCCAGTTTTAATTAATAAAGCCGCCTGAGAAATTGCCCAAATACCAGTTGCACAAGCAGCCATCGGCGCCAACACGATATTAGTTGCACCAATTTGTCGCGCAGATGCGATCGCATTCATGTGTGGTAAAAAATCTAACCAATCTTCTAATTTTTCTTCTGTATTATTACTATAGGAGTTTGGGCTAGAAATTTCTCGCGCTAGAGATTCCCAAGCACCCTGATGACTGCGACTAGATCCAATTACTACAGCACAATCAGGTAAAGGTGCAACTAATCCAGCATCTTCTAAAGCAGCAGCGACAACCCGCCGTGTCAAAATTTTTAAATCCGTGGGTTCTTGTTCAATTAAACCTAAAGGATATGCTTCTAATTCAGGAAATAGTTGATACCAGCCAATACCAGATTTCCCAGCCAGCAAACTTTGCCAACTATCCTCCAAGCTTGCGCCCAGAGATGAAATTAAACCAATACCAGTGACAACTACCAATGTGGTGATGAAGAAGATGAGAGATATGAGGGGATGGGAGGATGGGAGGATGGGAGGATGGGAAGGACAAGGAAATAAAAAGTATTGTTTTCTTTTTCCCCTTGTCCCCTTGTCCCCAGTCCCCTGTCCCCAAAATTATGGTGTTTTCAAATTCTCAGCACCTTGAGTAACTTTAGCCGATTCAATGCGATCGCCTTGTTGAATTTTGTTCACGACATCTAAGCCTTCGGTGACATTGCCAAATACGGCGTAGTTACCATCTAAGAAAGCATGATCCGCGAGGGTAAAGTAAAACTGTGAAGACGCGGAGTCTGGCATTTGCGATCGCGCCATAGCTACCGCACCCAGTTTATGTTGTAACTCAGGTGGTTGATTGATAGTTTTACCGTAAATCGGTTGTTCTGCACCTTTTGGCTTAATTTCTAAAGGTATGTAACGTTGACTTCCGGTATTGGGATCAACGTAACCACCAGTTCCTAATCTATTTGCCGGAACTTTGGGGTCTTTACTTTGGGGATCGCCCCCTTGAACTACAAAAGGTTGGGGTTCGCGCACTACGCGATGGAAAACTAACCCATCGTATACGCCCTTTTGAACTAAATCGACGAAGTTGCCAGATGTAATTGGGGCATTTGTGCCGTCTACCTCGATAGTAATCGGTGAACCGTTAACGGTCATCACCACGGTAGCCATACCTTCGAGGCGTGGTAAATTTTTCATTCCCGGAATACTCTCACTTGTATTTTCTGATACAGATCTTGTTTCAGTATTTGTAGTCGTGTTTGTCTCACCTGCTGTTGCGTTAGGAGAAGAAGAGTTAGAAGTAGCTTCCTCATCAGGTGTACATCCTCCTAACATCAAAGCACCGACTATCAATAGAGAAACTAAAAATTGTGAAACTTTGAACCGCATAGCCAGTTACCAACACAACCAATGTATCTTATCCTGTGATTAGTAATTGGTCATGGAGAAGAGGCAGGGGGGCAGGGGGCAGGGTGCAGGGGGGAAATTTCTTCGTTACTCCCAACTCCCAACTCCCAACTCCCTACTCCCTACTCCCAATTCTTTACAACCCTTCCAACGATACGCCCAAAAACCTGGCTAATTCCGCACCTGTTGTTTCTAACTCCGTTAAAGATAACGGTTGACCTACCCGTGTTAAAGGTATGTCTCTACGACCCTTAACGCGCAGGTAAATAGCCCGACGAGGATTGAGACCTTCTTTAATGTCAATCCTTACAGACTGTACATCTTGGATACGGCTATCAATTTCGATGCGACGGTTTTTGCCAGGAAAGCCCCAACGAAAGATTTTGATACTGCCAGTTTCTTGATTAAAATCGTTGTAGCCGCCGCCTACGTCCCAGAGCATAACTAGCCAGAGGTATAAAGCTAAAAGCACTCCAGCGCTTCCATATAAGCCCATCACTAGTCCTTGAGGGACGAAGATTAGTTGAGTTGCATCGGTAACTAGGAGTAAATTTACTTTGAGGTAACTAGATATGCCTGCTAACAAAAAGCCTGTGGCTCCTAATGTCACAATAGTTGCCCACCAGTAGTTGCTCAACCGACGAGAACCGAGAACATTTTGATGCAGGATACTTGAAGGATTGCGATCGCCATTAGGTGAGTCGCCTGTGTTAATTGTTGTTGATGCCGTCATGGAACTACCTTGGCCCGTGAGTTCTTCCCTTTCAAAGTCTGCCATTTTGCGAGCTTGTCTTGCAAGTTGTCGGTCTAGACTTTTAAAATTTATGAGAAAAGTTGTGTCAGATTGTTAAAATTCTGATATTCATAATATGTAATAGGTTTGTGTTAAATACCTGATTTACGCAAGTGCATTAGGCAAAAACCCGAACAAATGTGATAAGTTAAGAATCATTAAGTTACCACAAGCTAGATATTTAGCCAATGGTACGTGTAATGGCATAACTCTGAGAAATGCCGATTATCAAGATGGTAGACTCTCAGATTCTCAGATGCTGGTAAGCTACTGAGATTGTCAAAAAAAACGTTATTCCTCGTGGTAGTCGCATTCATTCGGGTAAATAACCGATAGCGCTGCTTCCAAGACGTTGCAATTTTAGTAAAAAGAGGATTTTAGTTCAATGACCATCGCAGTAGGACGCGCCCCCAGTACAAGAGGGTGGTTTGACGTACTAGACGACTGGTTAAAGCGCGATCGCTTCGTATTTGTAGGTTGGTCAGGGATATTATTATTCCCCTGCGCTTACCTAGCACTAGGCGGTTGGCTAACCGGTACAACCTTTGTCACCTCGTGGTACACCCACGGATTAGCCTCATCCTACCTGGAAGGCTGTAACTTCTTGACAGTAGCAGTATCTAGCCCCGCAGACAGCATGGGACACTCCCTRTTGTTACTCTGGGGACCAGAAGCTCAAGGAGACCTCACCCGTTGGTTCCAACTCGGTGGCTTATGGCCATTCGTCGCCCTACACGGAGCCTTTGC
>JAKOMP010000140.1 GCA_022241785.1 Cyanocohniella sp. LLY
ACAAACTTGGACACACACATTACAGTTAATACAGAGTTTATGGCTGACAAGCTCGATCATGATTCTGCTCCTATGACAACTTAGATACAGTGGGTGTAGTTTCAGTAGTAATTGCTAGTGGTGTAGCAATGGCATCCCTAATCCAATCGCGCCTCACCCAAAGCTTATCTAAGCCCCCTGTGGCTTGGTAATAACGCTGATTGGGATCAGTTTCGGGATAATCCATACGAATATGTTCACTGCGGCTTTCCGTGCGATGTAAAGCGCTAAAATATCCCCATCGGGCTACAGCAGTCAGAGCCGCAGCTCGACGAGAAAATTCCACATCTCGCACCGTATCTTGTTTTGGGTTCCCTTGTACTTGCTGCCACAACGTTTCTAATTTACTCAGGGAATCCAAAAGTTTTTGCTCAGAACGCAAGTAATTCTTCTCCAACGGGAACATCTCAGCCTGTACACCACGTACAACTGCCTCGCTATCGAATGTTTCGGCAGTAGGTGACGAAGAACGTAATCCCACCTGACCAGCAGGACGCACAACCCGTTTATCAGCATCAGCGCCCAAACCCTTGGCAAAAGCAGCAGCCCCTTCCCCAGCCCATTGCCCTGTAGAGATTGCCCAAGCAGCATTCGGTCCACCACCTCCAGAAGCTAAACCCGCCAAAAACTCCCGCGATGCCGCATCACCCGCAGCATATAGCCCAGGAACCTTTGTCGCGCAACTATCATCCACAATCCTGATTCCACCTGTACCACGGACTGTACCTTCCAGAACCAGCGTCACGGGTACTCGTTCTGTATAGGGGTCAATACCAGCCTTTTTATAGGGTAGAAAAGAGATGAAATGAGACTTTTCAATTACTGCCTTGACTTCAGGTGTAGCCTTATCCAAATGAGCATAAACAGTGCCTTTTAGCAGAGCATTAGGCAAAAATGCAGGATCGCGGCGACCATTGACATAGCCACCCAGATCATTACCAGCCTCATCGGTATAAGTAGCCCAACCGAAAGGAACCCCCCTAGTGACAGTGGCATTAAAAGCCGTCGAGATAGCATAGTGATTAGAAGCTTCCATACTAGAAAGTTCCCCACCTGCTTCCACAGCCATGAGCATTCCATCACCAGTATTAGTATTGCAACCTAAAGCCTTACTCAAGAATGCACAACCGCCATTGGCTAAGACTACTGCACCAGCACGAACGCTATAGGTACGCTGATGTTGTCTCTGCACACCTCTGGCTCCAGCTACCGAGCCGTCGTCAGCCAATAAAAGCTCTAGAGCCGGACTTTGGTCAAGAATCTGTACACCAATACGCAAAAGTTTTTTGCGAAGTACCCGCATATATTCAGGGCCATAATAACTCTGACGTACAGATTCTCCATTTTCCTTGGGGAAACCATAGCCCCAACTTTCTACTAGGGGTAAACTCAGCCAGGTTTTTTCAATAACACGCTCAATCCAACGTAAATTAGCCAGGTTTTTGCCGACACGATAACGCTCTGATAAAACCTTATCCCAATTCTCTGGAGAAGGAGCCATAATGCCATTACCACTAGCAGCCGCAGCACCGCTTGTACCCAGAAAACCTTTATCAACAATGATAACTTTAACACCTTGAGATGCTGCTGCCCAAGCTGCCCAGGCTGCCGCCGGACCACCACCAATTACCAGCACATCAGCAATTAACTGTAGTTCGTTTTCACTATGGACTGTTAACAATTTCCTGTTCTCCTTTTTGGTAGTTGACAATTCATACTTGGTCAATGTGATGAGTTTTTACTGCATTTTCACAAGCCGCAGATGAGCAAAATCAATTTACCTGGATAATCGATATAATTTCTTTCAGAGTTTAGTAATTAGCACCAAGTCGAAGAGGATAATTTCAGAATGACAGTCTTACCAATTGTGGATCAAAACTTTTCCCAACTACCCATCATTGATATTATTAACTTGGTTTCTCCAACTAGCAACTCTTGTGATATGGTTGCTGACCAAATTAGACAAGCCTGCCAAAATTACGGCTTCTTTTATATTGTTAGACATGGAGTCGATCAACAACTACAAAAGCAGTTAGAAAATATCAGCCAACAATTTTTCGCCCAGGATGTAGAAACTAAACTGAAAATTCGTATGGCTCTTGGTGGTCGAGCATGGCGAGGATATTTTCCTGTGAGAAACGAGTTAACATCAGGTAAGCCAGACTTAAAAGAAGGTATTTACTTCGGTACAGAACTAGCAGAAGATCACCCACTGGTAACAGCGAGTACACCGATGCACGGTCGCAATCTTTTTCCGTCTCATATTCCCCAATTCAGGGAAACAGTGCTGGAATATATACAGTCAATGACTCAACTCGGACACACCCTCATGACTGGTATTGCTCTAAGTTTGGGATTAGAAAAATCCTACTTTGCAGACCGTTATACAAAAGATCCATTAATATTATTTCGGATTTTCAATTATCCTCCTAATTCATCATCTCAAACTGAATGGGGCGTTGGTGAACATACAGATTATGGAGTATTAACCATCCTTAAACAAGATAATGTAGGTGGATTACAAATCAAATCCAAATCTGGTTGGATAGACGCACCACCTATTCCTGATTCTTTTATCTGTAACATTGGCGATATGCTCGATCGCATGACCCAAGGACTATATCGCTCAACACCCCACCGGGTAAGAAACCTATCAACAACTAATCGCCTTTCATTCCCATTCTTCTTTGATCCCAACTTCAACATTGAAGTCAAACCAATAGAACTAAATCAAGTAATCAAAGATAACAAAGAAGAAAGATGGGATAAAACAAGTGTCCACGAATTTCGCGGAACCTACGGCGAATATCTCTTAAACAAAGTATCCAAAGCATTTCCCGAACTACAACAAAAAGTACTATGAAAATCTCCTCTTTTTCTCCAACTCTGTTACCTCTGCGCCTCTGCGGTATGCGCTTCGCGAACGTTCTTCCAAACCCCCAAAATCAATAAATAGCAGCCAAAACCTTATCTATCGCCCCCCGAAACGCCGTAGCTGCACCAGCACTCATATCACGAGGAGCGCAAATACGATTCCGCACATAAGCCAAAGTAATCGCCCCCACAGCCGCAAAAATAGGATCAACAGTGCTATCTTTCCCCCCAGTGCGACCACCAGGCAAAATATCACCATTACCATTAACTAAATAATCAGCCAATTGACGCAGGTAAAAGTCAACATTTTCTTTAACTGTAGTAATATCACCATCTACAGCCAAAGCTTGTACACCAGAATTTTTAAGAATATCCCCTATAGCAACCTCCCGATTATCACTCAATCTCTCAGCCGCTTCCGCTCGAAATTGAATGTTCTCACTATCTGCTGCATCCAGAGGTAAAGGATTACCAATTGGTTCTGCACCCCATCGACGACGCAAAAGCAAATTATTAGTGATATTATCCGACTTTACTCTGTGATAAGCAGGACGCTGATTTAGTGCATCAAACCAAGCATTAATGCGAGGAAAGCGAGGATTTCCCTTGATGTGATATCCCCGATACACAGGTAAATTAGCCGCTAATCTATCCAGATGGGGACTATAGGTAATATCTACTAAGCTAAAGGTACTGACAAAGAAAGGGCCGGGATATTTAGCCAAAGCTTGCTCAAGTTCATCCAACTTGGCCTCAAACTCTGCTTGTAATTTTGCTAACTCGTCACTATCTGTAGGTGCTTCTCTCAGGAATTTGAAAGCAAGACTTCTAAAATCATTAGTTTCAGCTTCTTCCAACAACTGTCTAGCAACAGCATTTTCCTCTGGATTTTCCGGTAATAATGCGGGACTAGGAAACTTTGCTTCTAAAGCCAAGAGAATATCTTTGGATTCATATACTAACTCTCCCTCAATTTTTGCCCCTGGGACAAGAGTTGTCGGCACCAAATCGGTATACCACTTGGGTTTATTACTTAAATCAATAAACTCTGTTGCAAAGGGAATTTCTTTTTCTTCCAGCGCAAACCACACCCGTTCACAGAAAGGACACCAAGAATTACTATCTCGGTAAAGGAGGACTGGCGGTGGTGTATCTGGGGGGAGTTTATGGAGACTGCTAGGAATGGGTGCAGTAGAGGGAGATTGTCCTGGCCTTTTTACCCTCCGCACCGGAGTGTTTTTTCTAGCAGTTTCTAAAAGTTCTTCCCAAGTGGATACTGTGGTTTGAATAGACATTTTTTACCTCGCTTTACTAGGGATGCCAGCAAACACAAATAACTGTTGCTCTTTGGGTTGAGGTAAGTTTTCACCAAGGTAACGATGAATACCAATACCCATATCTCCTGTAGCCGTGAGTTGAAAGTTTACTTCTTCAAAATCAGACGCACGCAAAATTTTTCGTACTGTTTCCGAGTAGGGAATACCGTTAGAGTGTCCGCGAGTCCAGATGACAAAAGCACCTGGTTTACTTAGAAAACTCAGGTTATCTAGTAAGCGATTGAGTTCAGCTTCTTCGGCTAGGTTGCCAAAAACACCACACACAATCACAATATCTGCTGGTACTGCGCCTACATAGTTAGTGGAAAGAGTTGCATCACCATTGATAAATTCAATCTGCTTAGTTAAACCCAATGATTCTATAGTTGCGCGTCCGCGTTCAACTAACTGGGGGTTGAGTTCAACCAGTCGTGCGTATACGTCATTTATCCGGGGGTGATTTTTTAAAGTTCCTAATAAATCTCGTCCATCACCCGCGCAAACACTGACTATTCGGATAGCTCCAGACGGGAAGGCATTCAAGCTATGAGCAATATATTCCTGCACGATTTCTAGACGCTGCTGCAATTTTGGCTCAGTGTTGTAGAGGTCGTGCCATTCGTACCAATCTTTCGGCATAGGGGGCGATTCCCATTTGATGCACATTGTGTAATTGCAAACTACGGTTAATCTATCAAGTAGTTGTAGTTTAGAATTAAGGAAAGAGTATCATAGACATTTATACAAAATCAAGTCTTGTCCCATAACTAGGTTTTGTTGCCGACTGGAGCCAAAAGTATTTAATATAACTAACACGCATAGTTAATCATTCCAGATAAGTAGGTAGGCACAAATAAATTTCAGTTCATTTAGTTCCAATCAATGCATCCTATTTCAGTCCGTCAAGCTACTTTAAACGATTTGTCAACGGTTGCAAGCATTTTATCTGAAGCTGCTTTCTGGCTCAAACAGCAAAACATGACGCTATGGGAGGAGAATGAGATATCGACAAAGAGTATTTGCCAAGACATTGAATTGGGCTTGTTTTATATTGCGTTTTATGAAGACATTGCAGCAGGTGTCGTTAAGTTTCAGACTGAAGATTTAGTATTTTGGTCAGATATTCCTCAAGAGAACTCCGCGTTTATTCATCGGTTGGCAGTGCGACGAAGCTTTGCAGGTGGTTCAGTTTCAACAGCGCTGATGCAGTGGGCTGTTGAACAGAGTCGAGACTTGGGCAAACACTTCTTACGTTTAGACTGTGCAGCAGATCGTTCTCGCTTAAGAATAGTCTATGAGAATTTTGGGTTTCATCACCATAGCGATCAACAAGTTGGTCCTTATTTTGTGGCACGGTATGAGTACAAAGTCAATTAAGTCATACTGAATGCGATCGCATTCAGTATGACCGCAAGATAAAATAAGTCTATACATGACAGAAAAATTTGAACGCAAAGCTCAAAACCTTGCAGCAGTGGAAAGTTTATTGCTATGCTCCGGGATACTCTCAAACAAGAAATTGATAAACTGAACGAAAGTCAACTGAAGATAATCGCCGACTTTATTGCTTCAGTTAAACTCCAAACTCAACTCGTACCTACAAGTTTACCGTTTTGGCAAAGTGCAACTCCAGCAGAACGAGCGCAGGATTTTCGAGGGTGGGTTGAGCAACTTCCAAAGACAAGCATAAGCCTCCCGGACGAAGCTTTTGATCGCGGCAGCATTTACGAATAATGACCAAGTATTTGCTGGACACTAATGTTATTCTGCGTTTTAGTAACCCCTCTGATGGGCAACATGGATTAGTTACACACACAGTTGCTAATTTACTAGCACAGACAGATGAATGCTACCTAACCGCGCAAGTTTTAATTGAGTTTTGGGTGGTAGCTACACGTCCTATTGATGTTAATGGCTTGGGTTGGTCGATTGAGCAAACGCGAAATATTATTGATCAACTACTTGACCGTTTCCCAGTTGCGGAGGAAGTATTACAATTATTTCCCACATGGTTAAATCTGGTAACTGAAAATCAAATAAAGGGTAAACGCACTCATGATGCTCGTATCGTTGCCATTATGCTTGGGTCTGGTATCAGTCACATTTTAACCCTTAATCCAAATGATTTCTCAGGCATACCTGGCATTACAGTAGTACATCCACGTGAAATTAATTGTTGAAACTGATGGCTGAACAGGTGTTGAGGGCTGGTAAGTAAAATTGCCATCGATATATATTAACAGGCGATCGCTCTCACCGATGCACGAGTTCTCTTGTTCACCTTTATTTTTGACATTACAACGTGACAAATCCGTATTATTACTTAGTGTCACTATCATACCTAATTTTTCAGCAAAATAGCGATCGCCTACTCCTTAAACTAGAATTTAATCAGAAACTACGGTTAATTTATCAATTAAGTGTAGTTTCTACTGAAAAGCAGAGTATTATAGGAATTTATCGAATTTTTCATCTGGTTGAGAAATGCCTTTAATCCCAGTAAATAGACTTTATTCAATCGGCGTAACTATTGAATTTAACTGCAACCGCTATGAAATCTAGTTTTTCGACTGCCCATACTCCCACTACGATCGCAATTGTTGGCGGAGGCTTTAGTGGTTCTCTAGTTGCTACCCACCTATTGAAAACTGCTACTCAACCTCTGACCATCAAGCTAATTGAGCGCAGTTATCAAATTGGCAAGGGAATTGCCTACAGCACGAATAATAACTGTCATTTGCTGAATGTATCAGCAGGTAACATGAGTGCATTTGCTCATGATCCGGGGCATCTGCTGCGTTGGCTGCAATACAACCGCGATGATTTAGCTGGATTTTTTGCGGAAGAAGTTAATCCTAGTACGTTCATTCCCCGCAAGGTTTATGGCTTATACATTCAGTCGATTTTGGCGGAAGCAGAAGCTACAGCACCTAGTGATGTCCGACTAGAACGCTTTACTGATGAGGTGGTGGGAGTACAGCCTGAAGAAAAAGGGGCGATGATTTCTCTGCGTAGTAGTCGCTGTTTTGCAGCAGATAGAGTTGTATTGGCATTGGGAAACTCACCCTCTGCACCCCCCGCAATTCAAAATAATGATCAAAGTTATCTGCGAAATGCTTGGTCAGCCGATGCCTTAGCAGACCTTGATCCCGATGCGCCTGTGTTGCTAATTGGTACGGGACTGACGATGGTGGATATGGTTTTATCTTTGAGCGATCGCCAGCATCGAGGTAAAATTTATGCTGTGTCTCGACGCGGCTTATCTCCCATCAAACATCAAGCGGCTCAACCTTATCCCAGCTTTTTGACCCCAGAAACTGCACCAAAAACTGTGCGCGGATGGTTGCATCTGCTGCGTATAGAGGTGAAAACTGCTACTAGCCAAGGTTACGACTGGCGAGCGGTGATTGATTCTCTACGTCCCATCACTCAGAAAATTTGGCAACAACTACCAACTTCAGAACAACAACGTTTTTTGCGTCATCTCACACCCTATTGGGACGTACATCGTCACCGTATTGCCCCACAAGTGGCAGATGTGGTTATTAAAATGCTGGATTCTGGTCAACTCACTATTTCCGCCGGGAGGATTCAAGAATATCAAGCTTTGCCTGACGGTGTGGCAGTGAATGTATGCCAGCGTAAAACCCACGTTAATCATACCTTACAGGTCAGTCGGGTGGTGAATTGTACCGGGGTAGCCGCAGATTATCGGCGATCGCCTCATCCTTTGATTGCTGAGTTGCGATCGCAAAATCTAATTCGCCCCAATGCCATCGGTTTAGGATTAGATACAGATACTCCGGGTGCTTTATATACAGCAGATGGTGAAGTTTCCCAACTTCTCTATACCTTGGGAACTCCGCGTAAAGGCGACCTGTGGGAAACTATTGCTGTTCCAGAATTACGGGGACAGGCGCAGGAATTATCCGAGGCATTATTGCAATCGCTACCAGTGCGTGTACGTGCTATTCCGACGTTGCCCTTGTTAACCGACCATCGCACTCCAGAGATCCCCCACTCAACTTTACTATTTCGTCAATTCTTTGACCCAGAAACCAGTAGTTACACTTATTTAATTGCCGATCAACAGACAGGAGATGCTGTTTTAGTTGACCCTGTATTAGAGCAAATTGACCGCGATTTAGAATCATTAGAGGAACTGGGATTAAAGCTCCGCTACTGCTTAGAAACTCATCTTCATGCCGATCACATTACAGGAGCAGGGAAACTCAGGCAAAAAACAGGCGCTCAGGTGATCGTTCCCCAGAATCCTGCTGTGACAAAAGCTGATCGTTCTCTTGTGGGTGGCGAAATCCTGAAAGTGGGATCAGTAGTTATTGAAGCAATTTCCACCCCAGGACACAGCGCCAATCACATCGCATATTTGGTAAACAAAACTCATCTGTTAACGGGTGATGCTTTATTTATTCGTGGTTGCGGACGTACAGATTTTCAAGGCGGTGATCCTGGAACTTTATACGACGTGGTGACACAACGCTTATTCACTTTACCGGACGATACTTTAGTCTATCCGGCTCACGATTACAAAGGGCGCACAGTTTCCACCATTGGGGAAGAAAAGCGGCTTAATCCCAGATTTAGTAACCGCAGTCGTGATCAATTCATTACCATCATGAATAATCTCAAATTGAGTTATCCCCAGAAGATGAATGCAACAGTACCAGCCAATGAATACTGTGGTGATTTTATTCCTCAAGAAAGCTTAGAACTGGCTATGAGTTCAGTCACAGATGAAGAACAAAAACAAATAGAACGCACAGTCACGACTAATACGGAAATCTACAATGATTACTTTGCTATGTATATCTAGATCAGGCAAAAATGAAATTAGTGATGTTTGACATTGATGGCACTCTTACTGAGTCAAATAGTCTAGATGATGAATCATATTTACAGGCATTGCATGAAGTATTCGGCTTTTCACAAATCTCAAATGATTGGACATCATATACTCATGTAACTGATGTTTGCATATTCCAGGAAGTTTATCAAAGTCAACTTGGCTACTTTCCTTCATCTATAGAAGTTGAGACATTCCAAAAACGTTTTTTGAAATTGTTAATTGATGGTGCAAAAGCACGCGATGGAGTGAAAGCAGTACCAGGTGCTTCAGATATCTTGAAAAAGCTACTTGCATCTCCTGATTATCAAGTAGCCTATGTGGCTCAACAGATACCCCATGTTCTATTCCGCTTCAGAGATTTTTTGTGGTGCAGAAGTTTAGTTAATGCCTTGTTGTTTCAGTAGATATGGCAATTGTCGCATATCGTCAAATGGGATAGCGCCCTCTTTTTCTAGTTTATGTACAGGTGTAAGTTTCGCATAGCCAAAGACTTTCATCCCAGCTGCTATACCTGCCCTGGCTCCAATTGGAGTGTCTTCGACCACAGCGCATTTGGCTGGCTTAACTCCCATCCTTTCCGCAGCATATAAAAATACATCAGGATATGGTTTTCCTCGCGCCACCTCTGTCACACTAAAGAGCTTTCCCTCAAAGTGACTTAATAAATTTGTTATTCCAAGTGTTGTCTGCATCTTTTTATGGTCACCACTTGATGCAACACAGTATGGCATTTCCAGCACACTCAACACCTCTACAATTCCATCTACTGGTTTTAGATTCTTTTTTAATTCAATTGTTGTTCTGTTTGTGTATTCCGTGATAAATCCTTCGGGGACTGGCTTTCCTAAAAGTTGCTGTATCAACTCAAAACAATGAGACATCGAGTTTCCTACAAACCGCTCAAACATATCCTCCAACGTCAAAGGGATTCCCAGCTCATTCAGCATTTCAACAAAAACTGTATTAGTTAGATATTCACTATCTACCAACACTCCGTCACAATCAAAAATAATTAAGTCAAACACAAAATACTGCCTCCATTCCGGCTGTTATCAGCATAGGTTTGGTTAGTGTCTAAAAGTATGCGTTTTTCGGTAATGGCGATCGCAGTCCTCAATTTTCCGGTATTTTTTAAAATTTTTCCACCCAAGGACGCAATTCCACTTCCCAAGTCCAAGCACTGCGGGGTTGACGGAGAATATTCAAGTAAGTTTGGGCGATGTCTACGACGGGCTACGCCTACGCATCTGGATCAAGTAAACTATCTGGTTGATCCTCTGGTTCTATCCGCGTAGCAGAACGAATCGCCCCATCAATGACAAAATGCGCCACATGGATATTCTGCGGAGCAAGTTCACGGGCAATACTTTGAGCTAAACCCCGCAAAGCAAATTTACCCATAGCGAAGGGTGCAGACTGTGGATAACCCTTAACACTGGCGGAAGCACCTGTAAAAAAAATCGCCCCTCCACCTACAGCTAATTGACGTTTTGCGGCTGCTTGTGCAACTAAAAAGCCTCCGTAAGCGGTAATTTCTAGTGTTTTGGCAACGTCGGCTGGGTCAAGTTCCACAAATGAACCCCGGACTCGCCAGCTAGAATTATATACAACTAATGTTGGTACTCCTAGTTTTTGTTCGACATCTGTAAATAGTTGTTCAACTTGATTTAATTGAGAAGCATCAGCAGTAAAACTAACGGCTCCAATTTCGTCAGACAATGCCTTGAGTTTATCGATTTGCCGTGCTGCTAAAGCGACATTAAAACCTTTTTTCGCCAATAAACGAGCGAGGGATGCACTCAGTCCGTTACCAGCACCAACAATCAATGCAGTGTTCGTCATATCTTCAATTTTTCTGTGAGACAAGTTTACTCAGGTTTCCAAATAGCGTCTTTCACTTGAAAAGTTCTCGGAATCAACTTTTGAAAGTTAACAGCCACCATAACAACCAGGTGGCGATCGCTAAAAAAAAATAACGCCGGGTTTTCATAATTTCAGACAAACTCTCACACTACTAAAGTGATTAGCAAGTTGTGATATATTAAAAACTACAGTAAATCTATCGATAACCAGTATTTTGTAGTTCATGCACAGTATCATGGAAATTCATTCCAGATCAAGTCTGCTTAGACTCCAAAAATAGAATAATTACCAAGAAATCCCTGAATATGACTGAAAAACTTACACAAACAGAACACCCTGTTCATGATTTCATTCGTAGTCGCTGGAGTCCCAGAGCCTTTGCTGACCAACCAGTTGAACAAGATAAATTGCTTTCTTTGTTAGAAGCAGCTCGTTGGGCCCCTTCTTCTTACAACCATCAACCTTGGAGTTTTATTGTTGCCACCAAAGATAACCCGACGGAATATAACCGTTTACTCAGTACTTTAGTTGAGTTTAATCAGGGTTGGGCGAAGAATGCTCCTGTATTGATTATCGCTGTGGCTCAAACTATTAATAACGACGGTAAGAACAATCGGCACGCGTTTCATGATGTGGGATTAGCAATTGAAAACTTGATATTTCAAGCAACTGCTTTGGGTTTATATGTGCATCAGATAGCAGGGTTTAATGTGGATATTGCGAGAAAAGAATACCAGATTCCTGATGGATATGAACCTGCAACGGCACTTACTGTTGGCTATATTGGCGATCAGTTCGTAGTGAGAACTTTAGTTCTCAAATCAGGACTAAAGTCCTGACTACAAACTTTTAATTATTTACCCTGTTCTACTTACTCGTAGTCCATATCCTCAGTAATTCACAATTTAACATGGTATAAAGGATTAAACCGTGGTCAAACTAATTTTACCTGTAGAGCTTGCTAACGAGATTTCCCCACAGCTACCATCAGATACAAAATTTGTACAGGTAGATAGTGATGGTAATTTTGATGGTGATCCTAGTGATGCTGAAATTTATGTAAATGGGTTTAAATTAAAGCCCACGACTCTACATAAAGTTCTAGAGGCGGCTCCTGGCATACGTTGGCAACAAACTCCTAGTGCTGGTGTGAATCACATCCTCACACCTATTTTTCTTGAACACGATATTATTCTCACCAATGGCGCGGGAGTTCATGCGATTCCCATTTCCGAATTTGTCTTAAGTTTGATCCTCTATTACGCCAAACAGTTACGACAACTACAAGCAGATCATAATCAACGCAGATGGGAAAAAAGCTGGTTGGTACTACCAGAGTTAGCAAAATCAACAGTGTTAATTCTCGGTACTGGAAATATAGGTCAAGCGATGCCTTCGGCGGGCTACGCCAACGCATCTCGTCTTAAAGCATTTGGGGCGAGAGTTTGGGGTGGTCGTCGTCGTCCTGAACCTCTAGCCAATTTTGATAAAATCGTCGTTGGCAATGAATGGCATTCATTGTTACCAGAAGTTGACTATCTAGTTGTAGCCACACCTCTGACACCAGAAACCAAAGCCTTAATTGATGAAACAGTATTGCGATCGCTACCCAGTCATGCTTATTTAATCAATGTCGGTCGTGGTGCAGTTGTAGATGAGTCAGCCTTAGAGGATGTTTGAAAAGTTTTAGGGGGTCAGAAATTAAGCCAGTCGCCTCACCATAATACGGATCATGGCAAGGTAGATAAAAGTCTCAGATGTTTCGGGCAATAACTCATAATCTCTGACTAATCGCCGACAGCCCATCAACCAACCGTAAGTGCGCTCCACTACCCAACGTTTTTTGAGTAAGACAAAGCCCTTGGTCTGTTCCGGTCGCAGAACTACCTGCACAATCC
>JAKOMP010000141.1 GCA_022241785.1 Cyanocohniella sp. LLY
TATCTCCTTATTCTCCTGATTTTTCACCGATTGAAAACTGTTGGTCGAAGGTGAAAGAGTTTTTGCGATCGCAAGCTGCTAGAACATATCAACAGTTAGACGAGGCCATTACAAATGCTCTGAATGCAGTAACTAAAAAAGACATTATTGGATGGTTTACCCACTGCTGTTACTATATTGCACCCAACTGAGAACCGCTATATTGTGTAAACCGCACACAACTACCGGGATAAAATCTACACTTAACCACTGTTCTATTTGATAAGTTAATAATGTTTTACCGCCCCAAGGTAGGGAGGTTTTACAAGTACCCATACGAATAGATTTACCCGCAGCCAGGATCAGCGCGAAGTTTGTCAATATCTTTGATTAATGGTGTCAGCAAAATATTAGCGTATATTTACTGTTGTTTTTCCTTGCTTTCAGGATATATTGTGTTTCATGCCAATTTTGTTCTGACTTGCCTAATTTTTCCAAGATTAAGTATTAATAAGCATTTAGTAAAAAATTAATACTTTATTTACGAAAAATTACTGCTTGATTAAATTTAAATTTATGATATTCATGGTGGTATTTGCTTGACATAAATACTAGTTTGTTAACATCTACCCTCAAGATGAGCGTAAGCACACAACCTAGTAAACTTGATACGAGCTAGTCTATTTCAAGCCCCATTCTGCCGCCTGAAGGAAACCTCGTACATCCCCACCTAAAAAATTAATTCTGGGTGTATGACCTTTCAAAAAGAGCGAATATTTACTTATGCACAAACAACCGTTAATTTTGGTTGTAGAACAAAACCTGAATAACTTAGAACTGCTAGATTCTTACCTGAAAAAATTAAATTTCTCATGTATTTGTGCCACCAAAGGATTGAGGGGAATGATATTGGCACAAACTCATCAACCTGATTTAATTATCTTAGATATGATGTTATGTGATTTAAATAGCAGTCAAGTAATTGATTACCTCAAACACAACACAAAAACTGCAACTATTCCGATAATTTCGGTAATACCTTTAGCTTCTGCACAAAATATTAATTGTCTTTGCTTAACAGGTGCTGATGATTATATTACAAAACCCTATGATTTAATTAGATTAAAAATAGTTATTAATCGCCATCTCCATCGGCTAAGTACTTCAAATTTGCATTGCGAATAGATGCGTTGTGAACCTCCGGTAACTTTTCCAAAAATACAGTGATCAGCGTGTACCAAACAAGCGATCGCCTGCATCTCCCAATCCCGGAATAATATAACCATGTTCATCCAGATGGTCATCAATGGCTGCTGTATATATCGGCACATCAGTATGTACCGCACAAAAATGCTCAATACCTTCTGGTGCGGCGAGTAAACAAACAAACTTCATAGATAAAGGATTCGTTGATTTGAGCCTTTCCACTGCTGCGATGGCCGAATTACCAGTCGCCAGCATTGGATCAACCACAATCATGTCTCGTTGTTCAACGTCATGGGGAACTTTAAAATAATACTCAACAGGAATCAAAGTTTTTGGGTCACGATATAAACCAATATGCCCCACCCGTGCCGATGGCATCAACTCTAGCATTCCATCTAAAATACCTTGTCCTGCCCGCATAATAGAAACTAACACCAATTTTTTATCAGGTGCCAGTATGGGGGCATTCATGGGAGCTAGTGGTGTTTTAATCGACTCATATTTTAAAGGTAAATCTCGTGTCACTTCATAAGCTAACAATAAGCTAATTTCTTTGAGGAGGTTACGAAATTTTGTTGTACTAGTTTCAGCTTTACGCATAAGCGTTAGTTTGTGCTGAATCAAAGGATGCTCAATTATGTTTACTTGATTAATCATTAGTTATTAATTATTAGTCAGCTAACAGGTTGGGAACTGTTGACTAAAATCTAAAATTGTTTGACTGATAAATTAGAATACAGTGCCATCACTGTCGATGGCTAGGGGGGATTTACCACTTGTTCTAAGTTCAGCAGCAATTTTGCGTCCCGCAGTCCAGGTTCCACCTTGCAATATTTTTACTAAGGGTAATTCTTCCTGACTCATCCCTAAATTTTCGCGCACAGTAGTAGCAATTCGATCTAAAAGAATCACAGTTAAAGCACGCCACTCAACTATAACTTCTGAGTCTACAGAGTGGGATAATTGTAAAATTTCCGGGTCTTTAACACTAATTAATCCTAAGTCCAAACATAATCCACCGTTGCGATATTCTGGTAATCCAGTTAAGGCATCTAAATCAATGATTTCCAAACCCAGTTCTTGCAGTGGCTCTAATAAAGAATAAGTCAACCATTGGGATAGTTTGTGAAATGGCACTAAATGATCATCTGCAATGCTTGGATGTTGCCAAACATCACCTAAATTTACCCCAGTTATTTCTAATCTGCCCGGCCAAATATCACTAAAGCCTTCTAGAACCGCACTTAAAACAGTTGCAGCCGCTAACTGTCCATTTTCTAATTTGTCTAATAAATAATTTACTAAATTACCGGGACGGGGGTTTTCACCTCCAAACATATGCGGTGAAGAGACTAATACCTGCCCTAATTTTTGTAATAAACTCCATCGTCCAGCAAGACCCACAAGTGGATTTTTTTCATTTACTTGAAACTGAGTTGCTAATTCTGCTGCTGTTAACGCTTGTAATCCCAGTGCATCTACTTGCGGTAAATTCTTACTAGAAAAACCTCCCTGAAAAAACATTTGTAAACTCGCAATAGCCAACCCTTCAGAACGTCCCCAACTCAATCCCGTAGACTGTTCATAAAAACGCCAAACTTCACCAGCACCAGCATCCAACAACACACTCACAATTGCCAAATCAAACTTAGCGATCGCCCTTTCTAAAGAAGTGAGTTCTGCCAATTGATTATTCAGTTGATCTAATCGTGGCACACCCCCAACCTCAAAATGTCGCCAACGACTGTGAAACGGAACTTGCAGATTCGGGTAATCACAGCGCATCACCTCAATCACATAATCCGCCACCCGTCCCAACTGCGCCAAATCACAACTAAAATAATGCGACTTACCTTCACATACCCATGCAAACACCTGTCCACAACGCTCCCGAATAGCTATGGGAGAACGAAGATATGCAATCTGATTCTCTTCTCTTTGCGTCTTCGCGGTAGCCTGTGGCACGTCGCTTATGCGTCTACGTATTTCCACGCTGCAACTCCTAAAGAAATTGTGAGGACTGGGGACTGGGTAATATTTTAAGCTAGTGCTACATTCCATCCCCCTCATGTTTCTATTCCAAAGAACGTCCCTTCACATCTGCCAAACCGCCAGCATCCAAAACATCCCCTGTAGTGTAATAGCCAGCAGCCTTTTTAGCTTCCATTTCCACCCGTGCGTCTTGAGGAATCAAATCTTCGGGAATTGCTACCCTTTCGCCAATTTCAATTCCGGCTTCAGTAATAGCGTTGTACTTCATATTACTCATCGACACCATGCGGTCAATGCGGGTAATCCCCAACCAATGCAACACATCGGGCATTAATTCTTGGAAACGCATATCTTGCACACCAGCGACACATTCCGTTCGTGTAAAATAGGCATCAGCGCGATCGCCTCCTTCTTGACGCTTGCGAGCGTTGTAAACTAAGAACTTGGTGACTTCTCCCAATGCTCGGCCTTCTTTGCGGAAATAAACAATAATTCCCACACCGCCTTCTTGTGCCGTTTGGATACACACCTCAATTCCGTGTACTAAATAAGGACGACAGGTGCAAATGTCCGAGCCAAAGACATCAGAACCGTTGCATTCATCATGTACTCGCACAGCTACGGGTTTACTAGGATCTGTAATGGCTGCGAGATCTCCGACAATATACACTGTCAGTCCGCCAATGGGTGGTAAAAATACCTCCAAATCTGAACGTGTCACCAGTTCGGGGAACATCCCCCCAGTTTGTTCAAATAAAGCCCGGCGCAAATCTTGTTCGGCGATACCAAAGCGTTTAGCTACTCCCGGTAAATACCACACAGGCTCGATAGCAGCTTTAGTGACTACCAAATCCCCGTTTGCTTTCATAATCCGACCATCCGCTTGCAAACGTCCTTTTGCTACAGCGTCTTGCAGTTCTGGCATATTGATATGAGCCGTGGTGATGGCGATAGTGGGGCGGATATCGTAACCCTGTTGACAATAAGACGCAAATACTTCAGAGGCGATCGCACCGAATGGGTCTAGTGAGACAATCTTATCAGGGTCAGCCCAACTAGGATGCGGCCCAATATTTGTTACTGGGGAAGTGTTAGTCAAGTCAGCTCGATGATCTGTCTGTAAAGCACCACTAGCCACTGCTAAAGCGCGATAAATTGCATAACTGCCAGAGTGGGTACCAATCACGTTGCGATGTGCTTGTTGGGTCAAAGTAGCAATCACCGGGCCACGTTGCATCGGCTCTGCGGTTCCCCAATTAATGGCAATTGGCTTGGGGCCAAAGCTACTGGGATGGGAAGTGAGAACAATATGCCTGGAAACGCTATTTTGCTTTGGCATAGTCATAGGTTTATTTGTGATGTTTTTATAAACTATTAGTCACCAGTGATTTGTCAACTACTTATAGTTAGTTTTTGTTTTTAAAATGTTGATATTTAAACGAATAATCACTCATTACTTTACAGGTTGCTTTTAGGGTTAATAGTATTGCTTAATACAATAAGTAGCACAGAAATTGCTGACTTTACAATTCCGGGCTGAGAATTTTAAAGATGACTTTAAAAAAGACTTAGTAGATTTCCTAGGAAAGTTGATACCTTTATACAAAGATACAAAGATATAATCACTTATCTCAAATTCATGGATTCTTTATCTATTAGTTCTTTACTTGAAGATTTGAAAAACCCCGACGCCACTGTTAGAGACCAAGCTACCAAAAAACTCTGGCGGATCTGGTTTCAACAAAAGGGAATTTATGGGCTGGAGAGAATTGACCAGAGTCAAAAGTTACTTGATGCTGGGGAAACAGCTGAAGCCAAAGTCATGTTGACAGAACTCATCAAAGACCAACCAGATTTTGCCGAAGCCTGGAATCGACGTGCTTTTCTCTACTACAGCATGGGAGACTATAAACAATCCTTGGCAGACTGCCAAATGGTGATTCAGATTAATCCAGTTCATTTTGGAGCGCTGCATGGCATGGGCTTGTGTTACGCCGCACTAGGAAAATATAGTCAAGCAATCAAAGCCTTTAAGCGCGCTTTAGAAATTCAGCCTTATTCCTTGGTAAACCAAAAATTAATTTTAGAATGTACACTCAGACTCAGCTAAACCAGTAGTTGCACCAATCTTGGTGTTAAGAAGTTGATTTTATTGTTTTATGGATTTGATCGCACTAACGTCCACTGCAACCATTGCTTGAGTTGTCATCATTGCTTGAACATGCTTTCATTTACATGGGTAGCAGTGTTTTAGCTGGTTGTACCTAAAGTAACCTTTTTTATAAGTTACAGCATTGATACCTAAAACTCCATAGCCCAAGGAATCCCCAAATTTACTGTAGCGGCCATCTTTCAAAAAGACCCGCAATGTCTCATAGCCCATCCCAACACAGCAATTAACACCCTTCCCAACCTCAAAGGCTAACCTATTTATATTTCTACGGCTGTTAATGTCACTTAGTTGTTATTACTGTAAGCCAACGATGGTTTTTTGATGACCAAAAGCACTTTTATAAGTTTAAAATAAGAAATAAATTATGACGCAATTAGATGAATTAATTAGCTCTCTACAAAGCATAGAAATTATTACAGATCCGCCTCAAGTAGCCAAATTATCTCAGGATTACCACACCTTTAGCCCTGTTTTAGTACCAAAGCTACAGGGAAAAGTGGGAGATATTGTTGTGCGTCCTGCTAACCAACAAGAAGTTATCACAGTAGCAGCCGCTTGCGCCAAACATAAAATACCCCTAACAGTGCGGGGTGCGGGAACAGGTAATTATGGGCAATGCGTACCTTTGCATGGCGGTGTCATTCTGGATATGACCAAAATGCAAAATATTCCTTGGGTAAAACCAGGGGTAGCGCGGGTAGAAGCTGGCGTAAAGTTGGCAGCTATAGATAAAAAAGCGCGAGAAATCGGTTGGGAAATCCGCATGGCACCTTCCACATACCGCACAGCCACAATTGGCGGATTTATTGCTGGTGGGAGTGGGGGAATTGGCTCAATACAATATGGGTTATTAGGCGATCGCGGTAATCTTTTAGGTCTGCAAGTTGTAACTTTAGAAGATGAACCCCGTGTCATCGAATTACGCGGCGATGATGTGCAAAAGGTCAATCATGCGTGGGGAATTAATGGCATCATCACCGAAATAGAAATTCCCTTAGGGCCAGCTTATCCTTGGGCCGAAGTCATTGTTACCTTTGATGACTTTATGGCAGCTGCCAGGTTTGGACAAGCCCTGGGTAATGCCGATGGCATGATGAAAAAATTAATTGCTGTTTTTGCATCGCCAATAACCCAATATTTTCATCCCTTACAACAGTACATTCCTGAAGGTACTCACCCAGTATTATTAATGCTGGGTGAACCCAATTTGGAATCCTTACCTGGTTTAGTAAAGCAATACGGTGGCAAAATTACTTATGAAAAACCAGCACATGATAAAGGTGCGAATTTAGGAGAATTTACTTGGAACCACACCACCTTACACGCCCGGACTGTCGATACTTCCATCACCTACTTACAAAGTATGTTCCCTGCTGATACCAGTTTAGAACTGGTGGAGCATATGTATCATCATTTTGGTGATGAAGTAATGATGCACTTAGAATTTATTCGGGTGAATGGTAGAGTAACTCCTGGTGCTTTACAGCTTGTGCGTTACAGCACCGAAGAACGCCTCAATGAAATTATTCGCTATCACGAGGCTAAAGGTGTATTCATTGCCAATCCTCACACATACATTATTGAAGATGGCGGGAGAAAAATTATTGATCCTGAGCAGTTAAAATTTAAAGAAATGGTTGACCCTTATGGATTGATGAATCCTGGTAAAAGCAAAGTTTTGCAATGCCAAATTTCACATTAAGTTAAGAAATCACAGATCATACTTAATCTGTGTTTATCTATGGTATGTTTCCAGAACCGTGGAGACTATCCTCAAATCCAATATCCATCATCTCCCATGCTTGAAATTGACGGTTCCTACGGAGAAGGAGGCGGACAGGTTCTTCGTACTTCCTTGAGTTTAGCCGCCATCACTGGCCAACCGATACGCATTGTAGGGATTCGCGCCAAACGCAAAAAACCAGGATTAGCAGCGCAACACTTAACAGCTGTTCACGCAGCTGCTAGAGTTTGTCACGCCCAAATGCACGGTGATGCTTTAGGTTCATTGAACTTAGAATTCATTCCCAATAGTTATGTACAAGCGGGAAATTATACCTTTGATGTCAGTGAAGCCCGACAAGGTAGTTCAGCTGGTGCAATTACTTTAGTTTTACAGACTATCCTCTTACCTTTATCCCTAGCCTCCGGTGATTCTTTGGTGACGCTACGGGGTGGAACTCATGTCAACTTCAGCCCCACAATTACATATATTCAACAAGTCTATCTACCAATACTCCAGCGTATGGGGATAGAAGCAGAAGTTCAATTAGGTGCTTGGGGGTGGTATCCCCAAGGTGGGGGAGAAATTAAGCTGCGGGTAAAGGGTGACAGGAAACTTAGCGGAATCAACTTGGTAGAACGTGGAGATTTACAGCAAGTACGGGGACTAGCGGTAGTCACGCAACTACCTGCACATATTCCCCAACGCATGGCGAATCGGGCCGAAAATTTGTTGCAAGAAGCAGGATTAAAAGTCAATATACAGGCTTTGCGAGAAAAGGGTGTAGCACCAGGGGCAGGTATTTTCTTAACTGCTGAATATCAAAATAGTTTAACTGGTTTTGGTGGATTTGGGCGTTTGCGGATGACATCAGAAAAAGTGGCAGAAATTGCTTGCAAACAACTGATGAGATTTCATCAAACTGGCGCACCAGTAGATGAACATTTAGCGGATCAATTATTACTACCCGCTGTTTTAGCTACCAATGAAAGTCAGTATCGAGTAGCTGAGTTGAGTACACATTTAACAACTAATGCAGCCATAATTGAACAATTTAGACTAGCGCGCATCACACTAGATGAAAGAGAAAACCTTGTGGCTGTACATCCTGTTTGTGGATAATTTAGATTAAAACATAGAATAGTTAAGATATTGTTAATTAGTAGAGTATCTAAAAAGCAGTCTAAACAACCTCTTTGAAATCTCATATTTCAATCAAAAATACTATCAATTTTAACCAAGGATTTATTGTGATTGATGTTTATTGAATAATAAAACTCTATACAAAGATAAATTTTAGTCTTGATTGTGATTAGTAAAAATATACATAAACTGTATGTCTAAAATACTAAGCATCAAAATAAATCTCAATTTTTTAGCAGGAGTTCCAACCTGGCAAACTGCCAAAAGCATTGTCAAAAAAAGAGTTGAGACTCTTACTAACTCAGTTCAGCAAGTTGGTTCGTCTTTACAAGAAACAGCAGCTACAACAACAGATATAGCAATTGATAAAGTTACCAATACCCTTGAACAAACTAAAGGTTCTATAGAACAGACATGGCAAACTGCTGAACAGATTCACAATACAACATCATTAGCAATTAAAACAGCGATCGCTTCTTATGTAAATGATTCTTTAACACAGCATCCGGCAATTTTGCGGTTATTACAAATTTTATCTTGGGCAATTAATCATCCAATTTTGAGTTTAGTATTCTTACTATTCAGCATTGCTTTTATTTGGAGTATTATCAAAGCTATTATTCGTTTGATTGAAACAGCAAGTTGGTCAATTATACAACTCCCATTAAAACTAATTCAATCTGTCATCCGAAACAGTTTTGTTTCTTTTAAAAAAATGTATGATTTCGCTATTCAACAAACAACAGACCAGAAAATAAATAATAAGCTACAATTGTTACCTCCAAAATCTCAAATCATTTATCCAGATAAACAACAGCGATTAGGAGAAATTATTAATCGTTTGGGAGTAATTCAAGAAGAACAAAAAGAACTTCTACAAGAAGCAGCAAATTTGATGAATAAAGATAACAACGACTTGAAAAGTCAAGAAATGAAAGACGAGAAATAACATATTCTTCACGTCCTAGTACCCAAAACTTACGCACTCGCTATGAAAATCAAGGCTTTGAGATTGTTTCCCTACGGTCGCAATGACGAAAATACGTGGTTGGTTACGTAAGTCCTGGTTTTATCAAAAAATCACTCGATGAAAGCTAGCTGTACCCTTGAGGGTGCTTTGATGTTAAACTCAGTTTAACAGGAAGGGTAATCAACCTGTATAAAAACCCGATGTTGCCGGAAGGCTCTACGCTGCACCTTGACAATTGAAAATATGGGGTTCTATTCCATAGTTCTAGCTCTTTTCCAGGAATAGGTAAAATTTTCATGGAGACTAGACGAGCAGTATTTAAAGCCTCGACTCCGCTCGGCTTTAACCCTGAGCGAAGCCGAAGGGTTAACTCAAACAAATTTTGGAGTCATCCAACTACGGTAGGGCATACCGAAAGTTAACGCTTGAGGAGCCAGTGCGTTGGGCGGCTTCGCCGACTTGAAGCAACTGGCGTTGAGAGAACCACCTCTGGGTGAGATACCGCAAGGGGTCTTATCTAAGTGGACTCGTTGAATCAAGAATCTCCGTGGCTTTAGCCCGGAGAGTGTCAAGTCAAACAGGTACCCAACTAGCGGTAAAATTAACATTCATCCCCAAATTGCCCTCCTGCTTACCACATGTATTGTGATTACCTGGTTCAAATTCTGACTGCCCGTGTCTATGACGTTGCCCAGGAAACACCACTGGAATATGCCCCAAACCTTTCAGCACGACTGAATAATCAACTACTGCTAAAGCGGGAAGATATGCAGTCAGTTTTTTCCTTTAAGCTGCGAGGTGCTTATAACAAGATGGTGAACTTGTCGCCTGAGATGCTGGCCCAGGGTGTAATTGCCGCATCTGCGGGAAACCATGCCCAAGGTGTGGCTCTGGCTGCTAGCCGATTGGGTACGCGAGCGATTATTGTGATGCCGGTGACTACTCCTCAAGTAAAGATAAATGCAGTCAGAGCCAGGGGAGGAGAGGTGGTGTTAAATGGCAACACCTACGATGATGCTTATGCTTATGCTCGTCAATTAGAGGCAGAAAAGAATTTAACATTTATTCACCCCTTTGATGACCCAGATGTGATTGCTGGACAAGGGACAATTGGCATGGAAATTTTGCGGCAATACCAGCAACCAATCCATGCAATTTTTGTGGCTATTGGTGGTGGAGGTTTAATTTCGGGAATTGCTGCCTATGTTAAACGGTTGCGTCCGGAAATTAAAATTATTGGTGTTGAACCTGTGGATGCTGATGCCATGTCTCAATCATTAAAAGCTGGACATCGAGTGAGGTTGTCCCAGGTGGGCTTATTTGCTGACGGGGTAGCGGTGCGGGAAGTGGGTGAAGAAACCTTCCGTCTGTGTCAGAACTATGTAGATGAAATTATTTTGGTCGATACAGATGACACCTGTGCAGCCATTAAAGATGTGTTTGAAGATACACGCTCTATTTTAGAGCCAGCTGGTGCATTAGCGATCGCAGCAGCTAAAGCATACGCCGAACGAGAACAAATCCAGGGACAAACATTAATCGCTGTTGCTTGTGGCGCTAATATGAACTTTGACCGTCTCCGCTTTGTGGCAGAACGGGCAGAATTTGGTGAACGCCGTGAAGCTATCTTTGCTGTAGCAATCCCTGAAGAACAGGGTAGTTTGCGCAAGTTTTGTGAATGTATTGGTCAACGCAATCTTACCGAGTTTAACTATCGCATTGCCGACGAAAAAGAAGCCCATATTTTTGTAGGTATACAAATCCAAAACCGTGCCGATGCCGGAAAAATGGTAGAAACTTTTGAAAATTGTGGTTTCCAAACCATTGACTTAACAGATGATGAACTGACAAAATTACATCTGCGACATATGGTGGGTGGACATTCTCCCCTAGCGCATAATGAATTACTTTATCGTTTTGAGTTTCCCGAACGTCCCGGCGCATTAATGAAATTTGTTGGTTCTATGAGTCCCAATTGGAATATTAGTATGTTCCACTACCGTAACAATGGGGCAGATTATGGACGAATTGTTGTCGGGATGCAAGTACCCCCTCATGAGATGCAGGAGTGGCAAGTGTTTCTCGATAGCCTCGGTTATCGTTATTGGGATGAAAGTCAGAACCCTGCTTACAAGCTCTTTTTAGGTTAAATTCTCTACTCAAAATTGCTGATATTTTCTCATAAAAGTAATTTTGCCAGAGGTCTAATGATTGTCCGATTTCTAAAATTCAAAAGCTGGTGAGCATAGCCTGATATAAATGTCCCTTGTTTTGTCAGAAAAAGCCCTTCTACCGTGCATAACTCTAGTATTATCAATCATTAAAATATCTCCTTTTTCCCAAGAAATCTCTATTGTTATTCTTTCAGCAATTTCATTTAATTCTGTAAGCACATCATGAGGAATTTCTGAATCATCATCAAACTTTAAAATCTCTGGGTGTAACTGTTTAGTTGGTAACAAACTGTTGATAAAAACTTGATATTTACCACATTTACTAGGAATAATTGCCGGGCAAATGTATTCCATATAAATAGATTTATCTGCGTTAACTTTCAGAGACATATCGTTATTTATACACATCTCTTGTAACTTATCTAAATCATCAGTTTTATATTTTATCTGCCATTTATCTTTAGACATATATACAGAAAATTTGAGTTTCTTGTTGCTAAATAAATCTTTAGTTGAAACGCTAATTTGCTCAAAAAAGTCTTTGCCATCACATATTGTTGTTTGTCCTGCTTCTGATGCTGGATTAGCACAAAAAAACCACAACATTAATGGTTTTGTTTTCTGATAATACATTTCTCCATGTAACTTAATCTCAAACTGATCATCGTTGACGCTTAAAATAGTCTGATCGTCATCAATGATTCTTCTAGTAAAAGCTCCGCCAGTGTAATCGAGAAAATCTGTACTTAATAAATTGCTGAATTGTTTAAAAACATTAATATCAGTTTCAAATCCTCTAAAAAGTAATGCACCAGAGGATTGGAATAAATTTGTAATTTCTTCTAGGTTCAATTCTAAAAGACTAACACTATCATTATTTGTAATTTGGATACCTGTGTTTTTTGATAGTGGTTGCAATTTAATACTCATATAGTTAAATGGAAATTTAGTTAGTTTTTAGTTGAATGTTGGGCTATAGGCAACATCTTACATTCTACAGGTTTAAAGAAACTGCGATCGCCTTTTATATTATGACTTTTCCTATCATGTAGGAAAACTGATGCAAAATCTTAGAGCCTATAGATTTATTAGTTTTTGTGATTTAATATCGGGGATTAAATAATATTCAAAATTTGTAGGTTGAGTGGAGTGATAGCGATACCCAACGGGAGCATCTCATTTTTTGAAGTAGCTCAAACCGATAATAATCCATTGAGGTAGGCACAACGATGAGCAAGGACTTGAGGCACATTTTCGCGCTTCCATTGCGCTCCAGAAATCTTAGTTCGACGGTCAACTTGTTTAACGGCAGATTCAACCGACCCAGAACCAATTGAACAAATTTCCTCAGCTTGATGGTATTCGTAATTGATAATGCGCTGGCGATGTTTATCGAGATAATGA